>JAFVBR010000036.1 GCA_017479885.1 Paludibacteraceae bacterium
ACAACGCTGTCCGTGTCCTATCGTGGAATCCCACACCTGACGACCTCCCTATTGGCTAGCATCGCAGAGAATCCCTACAACATCAGCAACCACTACGACGGCCTGCTGCTGACCAACTACCGTACGCTGACGAAAGGCACGACGGAATACGGCACCGCCGTGGGCAAGACACTGACCTTCACCGCCACCTATCAGAACTCTGCACACGCGCAGTTTGGTTTCCTGACCATCACCAGAATGTGGAACAAGAATCCCTACGTCTCCATCCAGTCCTTCCAAACCGATAGCGTCGATGCGACTTGGCTCATCAACGGCATCCTGCTCAGTCCCAACCACAGCCGCTCATGGCTCATCAATGGCAACTTCGAAACCTTGCTGCCACTCACCGGCGGTATGCTGAAACTCTTTGCCCACTGGATGCAGCACAATCGGCAAATGCAGACCGATGGCACGATGACACCCTATAGAAACACCTCCTTCTCCCTCGATGCCATCCTCAACGGCACACTCTTCCGCAAACTCAATTGGAAATACGAACTCGAATACAGCACTACTTCCCTCCGTATCGACAACAATGAACCTCGCACCCTGCAAGGCTTTGAGCATAGTTTCTCGCTCTATTACGCTCCACTCAAGAAACTCTCCCTCTCCTTGATAGGTGAGTATTACCACAACCAAAGGCAGTCCCATCAATACACCGACCACTTCCTGCTGGATGCCAAAGCCATCTGCCGTCTCCGTTCCAATCTCGAACTGACCCTCTCCCTGCGTAACATCCTCAACACCCGTGAATATGCCTACACCACATACACCGAACTTATGTCGCTCTCCGAGTCATGCCCCATCCGAGGCCGCGAATGCCTTTTGAGCGTGTATTTCAGGCCATAGCCTAAGTTTTTATCCGATTTGGATAATCTTTTTTGGATAATTATTTGGATATTCCAATATATTCATGTATCTTTGCAGTGAAAACTTGCAAAAGTAAGCTTATGACGCTTACTTTGGATACATTATAGTGTATGACGATAGACGAATGGATACATCAACGTGAGATTAGAGGATATATGACTTTCTCTGTCTTGGAGTTGCGACAAGCATTCCCTGCAAACTCAGAAAAGGGGATGAAAACGGCATTGAGACGACTGTCTTCTAAGGGGCGAATACAATCAGTGTACCGTGGATTTTATGTTGTTATTCCCATTCAATATCAACTTCAGGGCATTGTGCCGCCGAATTACTATATTGATGAGTTGATGGCTTATGTGGGCAAGCCATATTACATAGGTTTGCTATCGGCTGCGGCCATGTATGGCGCTGCCCATCAACGTCCAATGCTCACACAAGTAATGACAGCGGAACCCAGAATAAAGGCATCAGGAAAGAATCCACTTTTAGAGTGGCACTATCGTCAAAACATTCCTGAGAATTTGATTCTTACGAAGAACGGAGAAATAGGCGTAGTACGTTATTCCTCAGCAGAACTTACAGCAGTTGACTTAGTGCAATTTGCCGGACATGTGGGTGGTTATCAACGAGTAGCAACGGTCTTGGCTGAGTTAACTGAAACGGTGGATATATCAAAAATGAGAGACGTTCAAGACTATACGACTAAGTCAACCTTGCGTAGATTGGGCTGCTTGTTGGAGTGTGTGCTCGAAGAACAGAAAAAGTCTGATGAGTTGTATGACATCATTAGAGGACAAGGCAGGGAATGGAATACGATCTTATTAAGCAATGCACACCCATTAAACAATGATGCACAAAGCAATCGTTGGCAGGTAAATATGAATGTAGAAATAGAAATAGACGAGATATGATAGACAGAAGATCTATTATTGCATGGAGCGAACAGTTTCCTTGGTCAGAACCATCGATGGTTGAACAAGACCTATTGATCTCAAGAGCCTTAGTGGCTATTTTTAGCGATGAGTTTCTCGCATCACAATTAGCATTTCGTGGAGGTACGGCACTTCATAAACTCTATTTGCAGCCACAGCCACGCTATAGCGAAGACATAGACTTGGTACAGATTAATCCTGGCCCCATCAAGCCCATTTTGTTCAGGCTTGGCGAGGTGCTCAACTTCTTGCCAGACAGGGTAACGAAGCAGAAAAGGTATAACAATACGATGTTGTTCCGCTTGGAATCGGAAGTACCCCCTACGGTACAATTGCGTTTGAAGGTGGAAATCAACTGTTATGAGCATTTCTCTGTTCTAGGTCTGACAAAGGTTCCTTTCCGTGTACAGAATTCATGGTTTACAGGTGAGGCGCAACTGACTACCTATCAATTTGAGGAGTTGCTGGGCACGAAACTGCGTGCGTTATATCAGCGTAAAAAAGGCCGTGATCTCTTTGATCTCTACATTGCATTGGAGCAAAAAGAAGTGGATATTGAGAAAGTCTTGCAATGTTACAAGAAGTATATGGAGTTTGTAGTGGGAAAAGTTCCATCATATAAGCAGTTTGTTAATAACATGGAAGAGAAAATTAACGATGCAGAATTCGTTGGCGATTTGCAGGCTCTTCTACGACCTGGTATCAGGTATGATGCTCAACAGGCATATCCGCTAATATATCAGACTTTCATCGATAAGATGGAAGGGAAAAGAGACTGAGATTGACAATTGTCAGACAAATGTCAGACAATAAATTTGCTCGTTTAGGAATCCCTTCATACCTTTGCGGTCAAAATTGCAAGATATGAAGAGATTTCTGCTTTTATGTATGACAGCATTCCTCATGGCAATGATCATCCTCTCAGCCTATGAGAGGGAAGACCATCGGACTGTTCCCCAAAAGGTGGAACGGGCGATGAGGCTCACGCGGATGCTGGAGTATCAGGATCAGGACTATGATTATGTGGTACGCTATCCAGCGTTCTTTGAGCAGACTGATGACTCGTTGATGGAAAAGGGCACCTGCAGGTTTAGTTTCTGGCAGG
>JAFVBR010000003.1 GCA_017479885.1 Paludibacteraceae bacterium
CCAGATTTTTTGAAAAAAACTTGCATATGTCAAGAATTTTTCGGAATTTTGCATTCAAGTTGCGCATAACGAAGATGATTAACTTTGTTGATTAGTACACTACAAAGTTACTAAATATCAACGATATGTGCAACTTTTTTGCCGCTTATTTTAAGTCAAAGAACACCATTTTTTAATTCCGCCAACAGGTAAAAACATATAAAAACAATACCTATGCAAAACATTATATCTCATTTTCGCCTGACGAACTCCGTAGGCGAACCTCGTCCCCTCAAAACAGGTCTAATCAACGACAGTTTCATCCTACCCGCTGCTATTACCAACGGCGAGAGTTATTTCCTTCAGCGTATCAACCACCATATCTTCACCGATGTCGAAGGTTTACAGCAGAACATAAAAACTGTCACTGACCATATCCGCAAAAAACTGATAGAAAAACAAGTATCCGACATTGACAACCATGTGCTGAGACTTATTCCCACATTAGACGGCAAGTTGTACTACAAAACGGCCGAAGGCGACTATTGGCGCGTGTACCACTACATCGGGGCAGGGCATTCGGTAGAACAAGTGAATGCAGAGTCGGCATATCTGGCAGGAGTGGCATTCGGAGAGTTTCAAAACCAGTTGTCAGATCTCAACCACAACGCACTGTGCGAATCAATACCCAATTTCCACAACATAGAGTTTCGGTTGAAACAACTTCGGGAAGCAGTGGAAACCGATGCTGCGGGGAGACTCAGTAGCAGCAGAGACATACTTGCAGAATTGGAGAAACGTGCCGAGGATATGTGTCTTGCCGAGAGGATGTTCCGCGAGGGCAAGCTGCCAAAGCGAATCAACCATTGCGACACAAAGGTCAACAATATGCTCTTTGACGACCATGGCAAACCTATGTGCATAGTGGATTTGGATACCGTCATGCCGGGCTTCGTATTCTCCGACTTCGGTGACTTTATGCGTACCGCCGCCAATACCGGTGCTGAAGACGATTCCGACTTGAATAACATTCACGTCAATATGCAGGTCTTTGCCGCTTACACAAAGGGATACCTGAGTCAGGCACGTTTTCTCACACCGACAGAGCGCAACATGTTGCCATACGGGTGCCGACTGCTCAGTTATATGCAGACTGTGCGGTTCTTCACCGACTGGCTCAATGGCGACACCTACTACAAGATTCTCTACCCTGAGCACAACTTGGTACGCACACGAGCACAACTCCGCTTACTCGAGGAACAAGAGAATTGTGCTGAACAGATGCAGCGGGTTGTAATGGAATGAATGGTGAATTGTCAACAGATTAGCGGAGCATAAGTTTTTTTCCGTTACAAATTACTATCCCCGAGCAGTCGGGAGACACTTTTCGTCCAAGCAAATCGTAGCATACATCAGATTGTGTCATGTTATGCAGATTGTCAAGTCCGGTTATTTCAGGTAGTTGGCCCGGGTCAAGAGGTGCATCAGCACTCACAGCAATTGTAGCATTCAGACTGTTCATACCCGTATCTTCATCCCATATATCTTCGTTGGCAAAACGAACGGCATAACGCGGGTTGCCTGCTATAGATGCATGTGCGTCGGGCATGTAGATATAGAGGTCGTATCTGCCTTGCTCAATATCTGACGGAATATCTACCTGTTCGTTGATGAGTGCGGTGCAACCGTTTGGTAACCATCGGCGCGGGTCTGACTGCAGTGGTATTTGATAGATGTCGCTACCGTTTTTGAGAACCAGATATACAACACGCTTGTTGTAAAGCGGAGCAAAACCGTTGTTTTTGATTAGCATCGTAACATTGCACTTGCCACCTGGTGCCACCGAGTCGGAAACAGTGGTCTCACGCAGTTGAAAACGATAGCCGAGACGTCGGTTCATCTCGTCAAAGGTGCCCTCTCTCCGCCATTTGCCGGTAGTCGCCTGAGCGTACGAAGAACCGCAGAAAGTCCAGTGGTATTTGCTACACGCATCAATGGTTTTCTCATAGGTGGCACGTTTCTCTGCATCAGCTGACTCTTCTATATTGGTTTCTCCGCCATTGGGGAGATATAGTGTTTCATCGGAGATATATTGCCGCACATTGGGGTCATCGCTGCTGCCACTACTGGCATAAGTGCCCATATCTCCCCACGAGTTAAGAAACGCATCATTATGGTGTGCCATGCGTGCACGCACGGTGCCTGTGTATGCCTCCTCCGATGATAGAGGAGTCTTGTCACCTAAATACTCCTGTTTGAGCATAGGATAGCGGAAGCAGACAAACATATCTTTAGGTGCTGTAGCCATGAGCGCATCCACTACCCTGCGGCGGTTCGCATTCATGTGCTGGCTCTCGTTGCCATAATTCTCGGTGTAATACCACTCACCCCATACTCCAACGAAGCCTGCCTCCATGACGTATATCACATCGGCATTCTTTTCTATGTAAGGCTTGAGTTGAGAGAGATGACGCTCTACCCAATCCGGCGTAGCGTCCACATTGTCACTCTCGGTCTCAGTATAAGCAAAACGAAGCACGCATTTCCACCCCTTCTGACGAAGAATCTGCATATCCTCATCGAAACCGAGAAGAATCTCCTCAGGCAAGTCCTGCGACTTGAAATTGCGATAGTTGTAAAGAACAACAACAAGGCTCATACTCTTGCGCAGACTGCTTGTGTTGCTGAAGAAACTCTCGTTTGATTTGATGATGTACGGGTTCTTCACTGTGACCACCTTGTTGAGTTCTTCGGTGAATCCACGCTCCGGATTAGGAAAAATGGTCTTGTCGTCAGCCGTGTAACTTATCCGCGATGCACATACACACAAACAGACAAACAAGCAAAGCAAAAAGGAAACTAATCTCTTCATTCCTGTTTTATATTTATTACGGTGCAAAGATAACAGTTTGATGTTTGCCCGCAAAACAAAACGTTTCATTTTTTATGCAAAACGAAATATCTCGAATGAAAAGTTTACAGAACATGCTGTAACAGACATACTTACACACTCTGTTATCTGACATGTTACGAAATATTACGAAAGCGGCATACTGCATGCCTAACTTACCGGGCTCAACTCAGCCCTATCAACCCCAGCCCCGGACGATTGGGGAGACAAAGGCGACCATCGCACAAACCCACACCCTCATACAGGTCGTTACTTATAAGCAGATTGCCGTCAAGATCAGCGAAATCAACCAATGGGGAGAGCGATGCCGCTGCCGTAACTGCGCACGATGTCTCTGTCATACAGCCAAGCATCACCTGCATCCCTTCAGCACGAGCATAATTGATCATCTTCAACGCCTCACGGATACCCGTCGATTTCATCAGTTTGATGTTGATTCCCGTATAAGCACCTCTCAAACTGCGAATATCCGACAAACGCTGAACCGATTCGTCGGCAAAAACAGGCAGCGGACTATGCTGAGTGAGCCACGCTATATCGTCCAAACTCTCTTTCGGCATCGGCTGCTCTATCATTCTCACACCCTGTTCAGACAACCAGCATATCTTTTCCAATGCCTCGCTACGGTCATGCCAGCCCTGATTGGCATCAACCACAAGAGGCAGATCAGTCACTTCTCTGATAGTACGAACCATCTCCTCATCACCATCATAACCCACTTTCACTTTCAGCACATTGAACAAGCCCGCACACTCAAGAGTCTTCGCACGAACCACCTCAGGTGTATCAATTCCGATTGTGTAACATGTGTCAAGCACTTTCTCGGGATTCAAACCGAGCAACGCATACAGCGGTTGAGCCGTCAACTGACCAATAAGATCGTGCAAAGCTATATCTATAGCCGCCTTCGCAGGAGTCTCGCCATCAGCAAGACCATCCACATACGAAAGTATATCTTCCAAGAGAAACGGAGAAGCGAACTGCGAGAGATCCACTCTTTCCAGAAACGACATCGTGCCTTCTACAGTGTAACCTAAATATGGCGGCAGAGACGCCTCACCATGACCGGTATAACCTTCATAGTCAATCCTCACCTGCACATCGG
The DNA here is from genome assembly GCA_017479885.1 of Paludibacteraceae bacterium. Taxonomy (GTDB): domain Bacteria; phylum Bacteroidota; class Bacteroidia; order Bacteroidales; family Paludibacteraceae; genus Colicola. The sequence goes on from JAFVBR010000003.1 coordinate 3,996, forward strand.
GAGTCGTATTCCTTGAATAACCGGATACAGTAAACGTATGACGCAGCTGCAAATCATAACTGAAATAACTCAGACTCATCTTGCCTTTGTGAGAATTATGGCGGATATCCGGATGACGGCTGTTCTTTTCCGCACAAGAACTGAGCAATGACGGCGCAAATACTGCTGCCGAACCATATAGCACACTCTTCTTTAGAAAATTACGACGATTCATACTTCATTCTTTTTTCTCCGCAAAGGTACATTATTATTTGCTGATACGCAAATTTTGCAGTAATTTTGCAAACCGATTATCTTTAAGGCGACATGACATATCACGAGTTTCATATCGAGTCCGCATATTCCCCCACCGGCGACCAGCCGGAAGCAATAAAACAGTTGGTGGAAGGCGTGGAGGCAGGAGCACCCGCTCAAGTATTACTTGGTGTCACCGGGTCAGGAAAGACATTCACCGTTGCCAACGTGATAAAAGAACTGCAGCGCCCTACACTCATTCTCAGTCACAACAAGACACTGGCTGCCCAACTCTACAGCGAGATGAAGGCATTCTTCCCTGATAATGCAGTAGAGTACTTCGTATCGTATTACGACTATTATCAGCCCGAAGCATATATACCTTCAACCGACACTTACATAGAGAAAGACCTCGCCATCAACCAAGAGATTGACCGACTGAGGCTGAGTGCAACAGCCGCCCTACTCTCAGGCAGACGCGACGTGATTGTAGTAAGTTCGGTCAGTTGTCTCTACGGCATAGGCAATCCAAAAGAGTTCGATGCAAGTGCTATTAAAATCAAATGCGGAGAAACAGTCGTCAGAGACGATTTCCTGCTTCGACTCGTTAACAGCCAGTACACAAGAAACCAGTTGGAACTTACCAGAGGAACATTCAGGGTGCAAGGTGACACTGTCGATATTTTTCTTGCTTATGCCAACTACGTTGTCAGAGTCGTATTCTGGGGCAACGAGATAGACGAGATATACACGTACGAACCCATAAACAACGCTGTGCTGGACAAGTACGAGGAGTTCAGCATCTACCCCGCCGCAATTTTCGTTACTACCAAAGAGGCAGCATCACGCGCTATTGAGCAGATTCGCCAAGACCTTGATAAACAAATCGGTTATTTCATCGAAACAGGACGCCCGATAGAGGCAAAGCGTATAGAGGAACGCGTGAAATACGACATCGAAATGATTCAGGAACTGGGCTACTGCTCGGGTATAGAGAACTACAGCCGATATTTTGACCAGCGGCAACCGGGAGAACCACCTTATTGCCTGCTGAACTATTTCCCAAAAGATTTTCTGTTGGTGATTGACGAGAGCCACGTCACTGTGCCCCAGATACATGCAATGTACGGAGGAGATGCGGCAAGAAAGCAGAACCTCGTTGAGTACGGATTCCGCCTGCCGGCGGCAAGAGACAACAGACCACTCAAATTCGAGGAGTTTGAGGCGCTCACACCACAAACAATATACGTGAGTGCAACCCCCGCCGATTACGAACTGGAGAAATCAGACGGAATAGTGGTGGAGCAGTTGATTCGTCCCACAGGACTGCTTGACCCCGAGATAGAAGTCCGCCCATCGAAAAACCAGATTGACGACCTGTTGGAGGAGATAGCCATAAGGGTCGAAAAAGACCAAAGGGTACTGGTCACTACACTTACCAAGCGCATGGCGGAGGAACTTGACGACTACCTCCGCAAAAACGGAGTCCGTTGTGCATATATACATTCTGATATCGACACTCTTGACAGGGTACAGATAATGGATGACCTGCGAAAAGGGTTATACGACGTGCTGGTTGGCGTCAACCTGCTACGCGAGGGACTCGACCTGCCTGAAGTGAGTCTGGTCGCCATCATCGATGCCGACAAAGAAGGGTTCTTGCGAGACCACAGAAGCCTCACACAGACAGCAGGACGCGCCGCACGTCATACAGAAGGCAAAGTTATTATGTATGCAGACAAGATAACACGCTCGATGCAGATGACTATCGACGAGACCATGCGCCGACGGCAGAAACAAATGGCCTACAACGAGCAGAACGGTATTACACCGACAGCTATCCGCAAGCGAACGGACAACCCTCTCTCCGCTCTGAGTCAGACGGCATCGGAGAGTGAACCCAAGTACGTAGTGACTAAGATTTTCGATGCAATAACTGACCCTGTTGTGGACCAAATGACCCTGCCGCAACTGGAGAAAGCGATAGAGAAAACCAAGCGTGACATGCTGCATGCAGCCAAAGAGATGAACTTCATGGAGGCGGCGCGGCTGAGAGACGAAATGCTGAAGATGCAACAACTACTGAAAAGGAAAGGATAAGCCGCAGCCGAATACCGATTTTTGTCAAACGGAATAATTGTTGTATTTTTGCAAAGCGAAACAACTCACAATACACATTAAACAATCAACATGGTTCTCAACTATATTTGGATAGCACTGATTCTGATTGCCGTAATTGTCGGCATTATTCAAGCTGCAGCATTCGGCAATGCCGAGATTTTCAACCAGATAGTGAACTCAACATTCGACTCTGCCAGGACAGGCTTTGAAATCAGTCTGGGGTTGACGGGCGTTCTGTCGTTGTGGTTGGGCATAATGAAGATAGGCGAGAAAGGCGGAGTTGTGGAAGGGTTCTCAAAGGTTGTGCAACCGTTCTTCGGCCGCATCTTCCCCGAGGTGCCCAAAGGTCATCCTGCATACGGCAGTATGTTCATGAATATCAGCGCAAACATGCTGGGGCTGGACAATGCCGCCACTCCGATGGGGCTCAAGGCTATGCAGCAACTGCAGGAAATCAATCCTGACAAAAACAAAGCAAGCAATGCCATGATAATGTTTCTGGTGCTCAACACTTCGGGGCTGACACTGATTCCTGTTTCCGTGATGGTATATCGTGCGCAACTGGGTGCCGCCAATCCTGCCGATGTCTTTCTGCCCATACTCCTTGCGACATATTTCTCAACACTGGTTGGCTTGTTGTCGGTATGCCTGATACAGAAAATCAAGATTTGGGACCCTGTGATTCTGCTGACCATAGTAGGGTTGACACTGGTAATAGGCGGCATTCTTTTCGGCGCAAGTTTTCTCAGTCAGGAAACACTGACCAGATGGTCAACCATAATAGCAAGCATAGTGCTGCTTTTAGTAATCGTGAGTTTCATCATAGCCGCTATGATAAAGAAAGTAAATGTCTATGACGCTTTCATAGAAGGTGCGAAAGACGGCTTTCACACGGCTGTCAGAATAATTCCGTATCTGATAGCCATACTGGTTGCCATAGGAATGTTTCGCGCCTCAGGTGCAATGGATTTGCTGGTGAGCGGCATGGGTTGGCTGTTTGCCGCCATAGGACTCAACACCGACTTTGTCGCCGCCCTGCCTACAGCACTGATGAAACCGTTGTCGGGCAGCGGCGCGCGGGGTATGATGGTTGATGCTATGACACAATACGGAGCCGACTCGTTTGTGGGCAGGCTGGCGTGCATCATGCAGGGGGCCACAGATACAACTTTCTACATCATTGCAGTCTATTTCGGTTACGTAGGCATACGAGAGACACGCTATGCCGTTCTTTGCGGCCTGCTTGCCGACTTTGCGGGCGTTATTGCCGCAATAATGATAGGCTACATGTTTTTCCACTAAGAGACAACAATGATACGATTTCTTACCGACAACACAGAAATGCCTGCTCTTGACGAGCAGAAACTGCGCCGCTGGATTACCTCAGTGGCTGCCGACTACGGCAAGCACGTAGGCAACATCACGTACATCTTCTGCGATGATGAGAAGATACTCAGTGTGAATCGCGAGTTTCTGGGGCATGACTACTATACCGACGTCATCACTTTCGACTACTCGTGTTTCCCCACTATCTCCGGCGACATCTTCATCTCAATTGACACGGTGCGCAGCAATGCCGAGCAGGTAGGTGCCGAGTTCGCAGACGAACTGCACAGAATCATCATCCACGGAGTGCTTCACCTGACGGGCCAGGGCGACAAGACACCTGAGACACACGCCGAGATGACCCGCAAAGAGAATCTTGCACTGCATAAACTATGACTGCAATTATGGCAGTAACACTAAATTTGCCACATTGGAACAGTTTTTGCAATATACTTCTCGAACATAACAACAATATTAACCTACAAAAAAATTACGATTATGCGTAACTTATTTTCATTACTCGGCGGACTTGCAGCAGGTGCATTGCTCGGAATACTGTTCGCCCCGCAAAGCGGAGAAGAGACACGTGCAAAAGTAAAAGCCCTCATTGAGGAGAAGATGCCTAATATCTCCAAAGAGAAACTGGAGCAATTAGTTGACGAGGTATTAGAGAAAATCGGCGCCAAAGAGAAAAACGTAGAAGCCGACTGACATGAAAGAAGACTACAAGAAACTGCTTGAGGACAGCAAAGAATATCTGAAGACCAGATATGACTTGCTGCGCCTTGAGTTGCTGGACAAGTTGTCGCTTATTCTGGGTCTGCTTGTACTCATCATTGTGGCACTCTTCATTCTGCTTGCTGCCATAGCATATTTCTCGGTAGCACTGGTAGGCTGGATGGCCGCCTGCATGCCGGTAAGTGTGGCATGCTGCATTTTGGGTGGAGTGCTGCTGATAATTCTGCTCGCCATCTATCTGCTGCGCAGGCAGTTGTTCATCGACCCGTTTGTCAAACTGTTGTCTTCGAGTCTGTTTACACCCAAGGACGAGGACGAGACCATAAATCCTGACGACAATGAAACAACTGTATGAAATAACCAGCACACGTGAGATTGAGCAGCACCGCAACTATTTGCTCAGGCAACTGTACAAACAGGAGAAGCAGGTTGACAAAGACATGCAGAAAATCAACAATAACTGGCAACGCTGGAAAACTGTGGGTTCTGCTGTAGGCAATCTGGCATTGTCGTTTATGCCCAAAGTCAACACATTTTCTTTAGGACTGAGTCTTGCAAAGCGTCTTTTCAGGAGAAAAAAGTAGGGCTAAATGCATTTTTTTGAAGGTAACTCTTGCACAATTGAAAAACTTGCAGTACCTTTGCACCCGCTTTTGAAAGGAAAGCGAAGGGTCCATTAGCTCAACTGAATAGAGTACCACACTACGGATGTGGGGGTTGCAGGTTTGAATCCTGCATGGATCACAAGCGAGGAGTTGTCAAAGAGACAGCTCCTCGCTGTTTCTATAACTTTGGGATAAAAGGGCAGAGACCTGTAGATAGAAGAGCAGAGACCTGGGGATAGAAGAGCTGAGACTTGGGGACAGAAGAGCAGAGACTTAGGGACAAAAGAGTTGAGACTTAACATGTTAAGTCTCTACAAGGAAGATGTATTCTGATAGTACGGTGATAGTACGGTGATACTGCGGTGATAGTACGGTGAGATTACGGTGAGATTACGGTGGGGTTTCAACGGTACTTGCTTTCTTCTGCATCGCCGAGCATGGAGAGGTAGGAATTGAATCTGGAAGGTGCAATATTACCGTTCTCCACAGCCTTCAGGACGGCACAGTCGGGTTCACCGGTATGTGTGCAGTTACCAAAGCGACAGTTGTGCGAAGTCAGGAAAATCTCCTTGAAGTAGTGAGAAATTTCTTCCTTCTGCATATCAAGCGACCCGAAGCCCTTTATGCCGGGAGTATCGATAATCCACGATGGGGAATTTGACGGGTTATTGACGGATTCTGTCTCCGAGACATCGAGCGGGTACATCTCCGAGAAGGTTGTAGTGTGCATACCCTTGTCATGAACCGACGATATTGCCCCTGTTCTGGCACGCTCTTCGCCCAAAAGAGTATTCAACAATGTGGACTTGCCCACTCCGGAGTTACCGCTCAACAAAGTGATTTTTCCTTGAAACAGAGGCAGTAGTTTCCTCTGTGTAGCCTCACGGTCTTTAGCATTGGTGTCAATAGTCTGATAACCTATGCTTTCGTATAGTTGCCTTACTTTCTCCAACTCGCAGAGTTCTTCATCTGTCAACAAATCCACCTTGTTGAAAATCAAACATGCGGGCACGCTGTATGCCTCAGCAGTGGCAAGAAAACGGTCAATAAAAGTGAGTGAAGTTTCGGGATGACGCAGGGTGACGATAAGTGCTGCAAGGTCAATGTTTGCTGCAAGAATATGAGATTGTTTGCTTAGATTGGTAGAACGGCGGATGATGTAGTTTTTTCGTTCTTCTATGTCAGTAATCCAGTTGGTGCCGTCTGTCTGCCGCTCGACATCAACATAGTCTCCGACGGCAACCGGATTGGTGGAACGAATGCCTTTGATTCTGAAATTGCCCTTCACATGACATTCAATCACGTCTCCATTCCTGAAGGAGACATGATAACTGCTACCTGTTGACTTGACTACCAGTCCTTGCATCACTAACAAAAGGCAGAGAACAGACTCAGACTGTCATTATCTCTTTTTCCTTCTTTGCATACACCTCATCAATCTGACGAATGTACTTGTCATGCAGTTTCTGTACTTCAGCTTCTGCGTCTTTCTCGTTGTCCTCGCTGAGTCCATCTTTAATCTGCTTTTTGAGGGTCTCAATGGCATCACGACGGGCAGTGCGCACACTGACTTTTGCGTTTTCAGCCTCTCCCTTGCACTGCTTGGCAAGTTCGCGACGGCGCTCCTCTGTGAGAGGAGGGATACTCAGGCGAATGACCTCACCATTGTTGGAAGGAGCGAGTCCGATATTTGAATTGATGATGGCACGCTCTATGTCGGGCAGGAGTTTTCTCTCCCACGGCTGTATGGTGATGGTGCGTGCATCGGGCGTGAGGAGAGTAGCCACGTTGGCGAGAGGAGTGAGAGAGCCGTAGTAGTCAATCTTCACAGCATCGAGGATTCTGACACTTGCCTTGCCTGCACGTATATGTGCCAATGCGTCATCAAGATACATAACAGCAGCCTGCATCATTTCTTCTGCATCTGCCTGAATTTTCTTTGGTTCAATCATGGGTTATAATTATTATGATTTGAAGATTCGTATTATTATGGTTTTACAAGAGTGCCTATCTGTCCGCCAGCTATCACTTTTTCAAGATTGCCTACCGTGTCCATGTCGAAAACATAGATGGGCATCAGGTTATCTTTGGCAAGAGCAGTGGCAGTGAGGTCCATTACGCGCAGGTTGCGGCTGAGAATCTCATCATAGGTTATCTCCTTGAACTTGGTGGCAGAAGGGTCTTTCTCGGGGTCGGCAGTGTAGATGCCATCCACGCGAGTACCTTTGAGCATGACTTCGGCTTCTATCTCGATGGCTCGCAGCACAGATGCCGTGTCAGTAGTGAAATACGGGTTGCCGGTTCCGCCTGCGATGATAACCACATTGCCTTTGGCGAGGAGTCGCAACGCCTTGTCTTTCTGATAGAGTTCTCCAACGGGTTCCATTCTGACAGAGGTGAGAACTCGGGCTTTCTGACCTGCGGCATTGAGAGCAGACTGCAGTGCAAGCGAGTTGATGACAGTTGCAAGCATACCCATCTGGTCGCCTTTCACGCGGTCGAAACCACGCTTAGTGCCACTAAGTCCGCGGAAGATGTTGCCTCCGCCGATTACAATGCCTATTTCCACACCGGTGTCAGCTATTGCCTTTATCTGGTCGGCATACTGCTGGAGTCGCACCTCGTCAATGCCATATTGCTGTTTGCCCATAAGGCTCTCGCCACTAAGTTTGAGAAGAATTCGTTTGTACATATAATTGTTGTTTCAGGTTTCAAGTTTCAGGTTTCAGGTTTCAGGTTTCAGGTTTCAGGTTTCAGGTTTCAAGTTTCAGGTTTCAAGTTTCAGGTTTCAAGTTTCAGGTTTCAAGTTTCAGGTTTCAGGTTTCAGGTTTTGCGGGGCAAAGATAATGCAAAATAATGAAATATACAAATACCCCTCTATTTTCCCGCTTCGCCCATTGTGAGGATGGAGACATGCAGTCCTCTTACAGGTGTCAGCACAGAGAGTGCACTGCGAAGAGTGGAGCCTGTAGTGACAATGTCATCGACAAGCAGTATGTGTTTGCCGCGCAACTCTTCGCCATATCTCAGAGCGAATATTCCTTCTGTGTTTGCCCTTCTCTCGTCTGTAGTGCGCTGTGTCTGGGTGGGGTTGTTGACCACTCTCAGCAAATGCCGGGTGTCAACAGCAATCCCCGTTTCCTTGCAAATTCCTTCCGCTATCAGTTCTGACTGGTTGTATCGTCTCTGCCTGAGACGTTTTTTGTGCAATGGTATCGGCACTATGACGTCTATACCGCTGAACCACTGCGGATTCCCGCTCATGAGATGTCTTGCAGCCTCTTTGCCTAACCACACTCCTATCTGCGGCTGCCTGTAGTATTTCAAGGCATGAATCATTCGGTAGAAAGCCGTGTCATGGTCATAATGACAGAAAGCAGCCGCCTTCTCCACCTTGTTAATATCAGTAAACAAGCCAGACACTTTGTTGTCCGGGTACACAGCATGTTCAGTCAGCGGCAATGAGTTTCGGCACTCTTGGCATACCACAAGCGCCGCATCCTCCAACACATTGCCGCAACCGGGGCACAGCGGCGGGTAGAAGAGGTCGAGAATATATATAAACGGGTTTTTGATAACTATTCCTCCGTGTACCACGAAGCATACATGGCATAGTTGTGCGCGATCTTACGGTTAATCTCGGCGGTCTGCTCAGGGTCAGCCTTCTTGATGAACTTGGCAGGCACACCACCCCATATTTCGTAAGGTCCTATTTTAGTGTTTTTGAGGACGAGAGCACCCGCCGCCACAATAGCTCCTTCGCCGACTTCAACGTCATCAAGCAGAGTGGAACCCATTCCGATGAGGGCATAGTCGCGGATATGAGCGCCATGAATGGTAACATTGTGACCGACAGAGACATAGTTGCCTATTTCTATAGTTGATTTTTGATAGAGGGTATGAAGGACGGAGCCGTCTTGAATGTTGACGTGATTGCCGATTCTGATAGAATTGACATCGCCGCGTAGGACAGCATTGAACCAGACAGAGCATCCGTCGCCAATGACGGTATCACCAACGATGGTTGCGTTAGGAGCAAGGAAACAATCCTTGCCGATTTGAGGAGTGAAGCCTCTCACGGGAATTATGTATGACATAAGACAGAGATTAAGAGATTTTAGCGTTGACGCTATTTGAAGATTTAATGATTTGCAGATGAGGTTATTGTGCGGATTTGAGTTGCACAAGGATGAGAGCACGAATGAAGTTGTCGAGGCGGTAGTATTGTTTGCGTTTGCCCGTCTTAGGGTTTAAGGGAGCCTCTGGGTCGGCTTTTTTGCCGAGTTGTGCCTTGAAACGCTGTTTGTAGTTATTGAGAGCAGCGATTTGTTCTGGTTCCGGATTGCAGTCGGGGCTGCCAGCGCGAAGTATTTCGGCAGTAAGCCTGCATGCCTCGCGGAACCGTTCGAGTTTCTTAAGTTCCTCCCCCTGAGGTGGATTCTTCTTCCAATCGCGCGGATGAAGGATTTTGTATGACTCCGGAGCAGCCTCATGAATGGCACGTCCGTTTTCGTCGCGATAAGTTTTGCGACGGTTGACGATACCGCCTTTTGCGACAGCGCCATGAACTTCCTTGATGAATTCGTTGTATACAACTTTAGCCATAGGTGTAAGAGTTTAATTATAAGACATATACAGGGACATATTATACAATAATCATATTAATCACATACTAATCACATACTAATTACACAATAATTATATAGAAACAAAGGCGTGTAATCGGGTGCAAAGGTATGCTAAAATATCGGAATCTGCAAGGGCTGAAATTAAAAAGTTGCAAGGAGTGAAGTGAATATTTGCACATGGTAAAATAAAAAAAGAAGGAGGAGAGTTGCGGGATTCGTAGAAAAGCAGTACATTTGCATCGGAGAAGAGCAGTACATCTTCAAATGAAAAGTATAACCAATACAAACAGACTATTATGAAAAAGATTTTCTTTCTGATGCTCGTTTTGACGGGTGTTACATTTGCTTTCGGGCAAAGTATAGAAAGCAGGATTTCGCACATAGACGCCTTGCCGACCGCTACATTTGTGAGGGAATATTCTCTCTCGGCAGGAGGGGTGGAAACCGGTACAAACGTACTATACAATGACAACAAGTACATGTATGACAGGACAGAGTTCGAACTTGCCGTGAAATATGCCGCCCTCAACTGGCAGGAGGGGAACAAGATTGACCAGCAGTGCACCTACATCAATATGCGCGATGCCCTTGACGCTTTCACAAGCTATGCCTACCGCGCACCACTGCTTTACAGCCTGCAGTCAATTCCGAGGGACTACGACGAGATTGAGAGTGTAAGCGGCTACAAAAATCTGTGGCACAGCAAGCTCCTACAGAACAAGACGTTCCGCAAGTTCGGAATGCGCGTTGCCAAGCAAGTGATTAAAGAACTTGTGGAGTTCTACCCCAAAGACTTTCAGAGATTTCTCTCACAGCAGATACTGTATGCCATTGATTTCATGAGCGACATTCCCAATCATCGCTACCATGTGGAATGGGAGACGAACGAATACGGATACGGCTGGATAGAGATGTACGACGGCGACGAGCCTTCATACGCTGCTTCGCAGAATATCGAAGGCATTATTCTGCGCCGGATACTGCTTAACGACATTCCTCTGGAGGAGATGAAGAGTTTTGCAAATGAGATGCTGGCTGTTGTTCGCGAAGCAGACACTCAGAACAACCCTGATGTAGCTTTGATTATCCGCTTGAACGACGACCTCGCATATTGTGTAGGGTGCGAAGTACCGTATTTCGTATCGTATTTTCCACAGGAACAATATATTGACGGCAAAGGTCTGAGCATTGTCTATTCCAAACTGGAACCATTCGAACTGAGTTTCAATGACAGGATGAAAGGTTGGGGATGCGACTACGACATCTTCATCACGGCAATAGAGCATTACAACGAGCCCACCTATATTCACGATGAAGAAGGCAAAATCATCACACGCAACAACGACCTCTATCTCTACGATTTCCACAAACCCACTTACGGATTCGGGCATTGCTTTGTTGAAAGCAACATAAGCAAAATAGAGATAGACGGCTTCCTCCGTATTCACAACAAGCTGTATTAATTGTACTAAACCGCATCCCCCCTATTTAATATAACGGAGATTATATTTATATCGGGAATTAGCCGACTCGGAAACTTGAAAGGTGAAAAAAGTTTCCGAGTTTCTTGTGTATATCAACTTTTGGCATTATCTTTGCAGCCGTTTTTGGGCATAAACGACATCAAAGGTAATTTTTAGAAGTACCCTTAATCAAGTTATATGCCGCTGGAATTTAAAAGAACATATGGAAGAACAAAAGCAACTGATTATCAACAAGGCTCTTGAGAAATTCAAGCAATACGGCATAAAAAGTGTTTCGATTGACGATATATGCCACGATATGGGCATGTCAAAAAAGACATTCTATGTTTACTTTCCGGGTAAAGACGAACTGGTGGCCGAAGTGCTTGACAAAATGAACCGTGACGTGGAATGCGGAGCTGACAAGTACATGCATGGCAAGTCGGCTCTCGAGTGCATTCGTGTTTTGATGAACATGCACGAGAAGGTCAGTGATGTGCACAAGGAGCCACCTATGCTTTACGACCTCAAAAAATACTATCCCCAACTATACAAACAGCATATCCGCAATGTGCATAAGGGTACGAAGGATATACTTGTCAGGCATTTGAGGCAGGGTATTGAAGAGGGAGTTTACCGAAAGGATCTGGACGTGGAGATGTGTGCCATCATGTTTTCACTTATCCAACAGAGTTTCATTCGCAACGAAGACGACATGAAGACTGTCAATCCCCGCCGACTCGCCCAGTTCACAATGGAGAGCTTCGTCAGAAGCATAGTATCAGACGAAGGAAACCGCCAGATACGGGAAACAATGAATAATAAAAAAACAACAAATTAAGGTATGAAAAAGAATGTAAAATCAATCAGGACCCAACTCTTTGCAGCAGTACTCTGCCTGTTGTTTCATACTCCCTGCACTTTGCAGGCGGAAGACCACGTAATGGCAGCCACCAAGTCCCGGCAGCAGAGAGAAGTGCCTTCCTCACTCACACTCTCGCTGAAAGAAGCACAAGACTATGCAGTAGAGGGTAACCGCTCGCTTAGGAATGCTTCTCTTGCCGTGCAGGAGGCATACGCACAGCGCTGGCAGACCATTGCAGCCATGCTGCCACAGGTTGACGGCAGTTACACCTATAGCAACTATCTCGGCTATAGCGCAGAGATGTCAACCGCAATGGGTAGTTTCAACATTAACATGCCCAATGTAGGTGCACTCGGTGTTACTGCCAGTGTAGGAATCAATGGTCAGGGCGTTGTAGGTGCACTGCTCAACAACATTGCCATAGACATGAAGAAGCTGTCGCTCGAAGAATCTGAAACCAATATTCGTTCAAGCATTACCACCTCATACGTCTCCGTACTGATTATGAACGATATCAGCCAGTTGCTTGACAGCAGTCTCAGCAATATTCAGGCTCTTGCCGACATAACCCAGAAAACTGTTGATGCCGGTGCTGCAGAACAGACCACAGCTGACCAGATAAAAGTACGTATCAACACACTGAAGAACAACATCAACTCCACCAAGCGTAACACAGAACTCGCAATCAACTCGCTCCGCGTACTGCTCGCAGTACCTGCCGAAACCGAACTTGTTCTCACCCAGACCATTGACGAACTGCTTTCAGCCGAGACCATACTCCAACTGCTTGGCGAAGACTTCAATATCAGCAACAATCTCAACTACCAAATGTTGCAGAAGAGCACCGAACTTGCCAAAACCAACGTGCACATGGCAGCATGGGCTTACGGACCTACCATAAGTCTTGCCTACAACTACACCAACCAGCAGTACTATGGCGACGGCGGTATGCGTATGACCCCGCCGAATCTGGTACAACTTTCTGTCAGAATGCCTCTCTGGTCGAGCGGCAAACGGGCAGCGGGAGTCATTGAGAAGAAGATAGCATACGAAGAGGCAAAGAACACTCTGGCTGAGACTACCGGAAACCTCGGGATACAGTACCAGCAACTGCGCTTCAACCTGCAGAACGCTTTCGAGACCTATATGAACGAAAAGGAGAACATAGAGGTCGCCGAGCGGGTTTTTGAGTCAACAACCAACAAATTCAAGTGGGGTGCTGCAAGCAACCTTGAACTAACCAATGCCAGCAACGACCTCATTTCAGCACAGTCAACCTACGTTCAGGCTGTACTCACGCTGGCAAACGCACAAGTAGATTTGGAAAAGTTTTTGAATAATAAATAACACACAGATATGAAAAAGATTATGATTACCGCCCTTGCCGTACTGATGCTGGCAGGGTGCAGCAAGAAAGCAGCAACCGACACCGCCACCGCAGAACAGCAGGAGCGCGTGGAGCAGGTACGCACCACCGTACTGCAGGCCCGCGAGATTCAGCGCGAAATCTCCGTCTCAACCAACCTGCAAGGCTATCTCACACAGAATGTGGCACCCTCTCTGACGGGCAAGATAGAGCACATCTACTGCGAAGTGGGCGACAAGAAAAACAAAGGCGACATGCTTGTCCGCATGGACCAGACGCAGTACAAGACCACCAAGATTTCTCTCGGCAACCTGTCGGTAGAACTCAACCGTGTGGAGCAACTGCTCAAATCAGGCTCCGCCACACAGCAGCAGTACGACCAACTGAAGGCACAGTACGACCAGACCAAAGAGCAGCTCGACTTCCTTGAGCAGAACACCTATGTCAAAGCGCCGTTTACGGGTGTCATCTCTGCCAAAACCTACGAGGACGGCGAACTCTACGGAGGTCAGCCCATTGTGGTACTCACGCAGATTAACAAACTCAAAGCCTTGGTGGCTATCCCCGAGACCTATTTCCCAAAGATAAAGCAGGGCATGAAACTGACGCTGACAAGCGAGATTTATCCTGAGCAGACCTTCTCTGCGACCGTGGAGGTGGTCTATCCCACCATCGACCCCTCGTCGCACACTTTCCAAGCGAAGATTCAGATTCCCAACGACAAACTGCTGCTCCGTCCGGGTATGTTCGTCACCACCAACATCGGCCTTGGCAAGGAGAA
>JAFVBR010000037.1 GCA_017479885.1 Paludibacteraceae bacterium
GCGCTCCTCTTGTCTTGCGGTTTCTAATTCGGTGTCGCTACGCTCCGCTTGATTATTGTTTTCTTTTTTTCCCACCCCCTTTTATATTTTCTGCTGTCACACGGAGCGGCCACGCGCAACACAGGGCAAAACCGCCGCCTTTGCAGATTGAACCCGATTGTACATCTTTATTAGTACAACACAACACATGGCTGAACTGATTTTCAGATGTTTCGCCTCCAGCAGTAGCGGCAATTGCTACTATCTCGGCACCAGGCATGACGGCATTCTTATCGATGCGGGCATTTCTGCACGTGCCATTAAAAGCAATCTCATCGAAATGGGACTCGACTTCAGGCATATTCACGCTGTAATCATCACGCACGACCATGCTGACCATATTCGAGCCGTCGGAACGCTCGGAGAAAGACTGCACATACCTATCTACGGCACAGAACTCATTCATGCCGGTATTGACAAAAACTACGGAGTGCAGGAGAAACTACGCACCAGCCGCAAATACTTCAACCTCGGAGAACCCTTCTCTCTCTGCGGTATGAACATTAACACCATTCCCATCTCGCACGACTCCACTCAGTGCGTCAGCTACATTATCGATGCCGCCGGCACCAGATTCATGATTGCTACTGATGTCGGATGCGTTGACCATACACTCGAACAAACAGTCGAAACCGCTGAGCACCTCGTCGTTGAAGCCAACCACGATGAACAACTGCTGCTCAACGGACCTTACCCAAGCTATCTCAAGTCGCGAATCCTGTCCGACAACGGACACATGAGCAACAATACCTGCGGCAGACTGCTCGCTGAACATGCATCAGCCAAACTCAAAAACGTCTGGCTCTGCCACATCAGCAAAGAAAACAACGACCCGCAATTAGCCTACCAAACCGTCAAACAACATCTCGAGGACGCAGGAAAACAGGTCGGCAAAGACCTTGCGCTTACTGTCCTTGACAGGGTCAATGCATCACCCATCTACGACCTCGTCAACAACACACAAATCACACTACGACTGCTCTGATTCACTTTTACAAACCAAAAACACACGCACATACAAATGGAAAGACTTGTTATTATCCCAACCTACAACGAGAAAGAAAACATTGAAAACATTATCAATGTCGTCTTCGACCTGCCTATCGAGTTCCACGTACTCGTTATTGACGACGGGTCGCCTGACGGAACTGCCGACATCGTCAAACGAATGATTAGCATGCACCCGCAACGACTCTTCATCATCGAACGACAAGGTAAACAGGGACTCGGCACCGCCTATATTGCCGGATTCAAGTGGGCAATCGAGCACCAATACAACTACATCTTCGAAATGGATGCCGACTTCTCGCATAACCCCCAAGACCTGCTCAAACTTTACGGCGCATGCGCCAACGAGGGCGCTGATGTCGCTATCGGTAGCAGATACATAACAGGAGTCAACGTTGTCAACTGGCCGATGGGACGAGTGCTCATGTCATACTTCGCCAGCAAATACGTAAGAACCGTGCTCGGCATCAAAATCAAAGATACTACCGCAGGATTCGTTTGCTACCGCCGACAAGTGCTCGAGACTATCGAACTTGACAAAATACGCTTCAAAGGCTATGCTTTCCAGATTGAAATGAAGTTCACTGCTATAAAATGCGGATTCAAAGTCACCGAAGTGCCTATCATCTTCATCAACCGTGTCCTCGGTACAAGCAAAATGTCCGGAGGTATATTCTCCGAGGCTTTGCTTGGAGTTGTCAGACTCAAAATTGACTCTTGGTTCCGCAAATACCCCAAGAAACAACTGCAATGAAACGACTCTTCCTACTTATCGTTCCCCTGCTAATCATTGCCTGCAACTCGGCAAACAAACAAAACACGCAGAACGACGAACAGGCTATCAAAGAGATTCGATATGAATATGGTATTCCTGTCGACTCTTTCCGTATTCAGACGGGGACCGTACAGCAAGGCGAGACGCTGAGCGGAATACTCAACCGGCTCGGTGCACCACGCTCCGCCGTCAACCAACTCGCTAATGTTGACAAACAGTTGTTCGACGTCAGACAAATACGTCAGGGTAAACAATACATGGCTTTCTATGCCGCTGACACCCTGCTCGAGTATTTCGTTTATGAGCAGAGCCGCACTCAGTCAGTTGTGTTCCACCTCGCTGACTCACTGCATGTAGAGAAACAGCAGAAGCAGATAATCACACAACGCAAGACCGCCTCCGCCACCATTGAATCGTCGCTATGGAATGCATTCTCCTCTCAAGGCGTCAATCCGCAACTGGCACTCGAACTCTCGGAGGTTTATCAGTGGACTGTCGATTTCTTCGGGCTCCAACGGGGAGACAGGTTCGATGTCATATACGACGAACAGTACGTTGACGACCTTAGCATTGGCATCGGCACTATCTATGCCGCTCGGTGTCAGCACGCCGGTGCCACTCTCTATGCCTACCGTTTCGACCACGACGATGACTGCCACGGCTATTTCGATCAAGACGGCAAGTCACTAAGAAAAGCATTCCTGAAAGCACCGCTCAACTACAAACGCATCTCCTCCACTTTCACCTATGCGCGCAAGCACCCTATCTACAAAACCGTCAGACCTCACACCGGAGTTGACTATGCCGCACCCATGGGGACGCCCGTTGTCGCTCTCGGAGACGGCACTGTCATCGAAAAAGGATACAAAGGCGGAGGAGGCAACACCGTCAAGATACGTCACAACTCCACTTACACCACTGCTTATCTGCATCTCTCCAAATATGGCAAGGGAGTAGAAGTGGGCAAACATGTTGACCAGGGGCAGGTGATAGGTTACGTAGGCAGCACCGGAGCCAGCACCGGTCCGCACCTCGATTTCCGCGTATGGAAAAACGGCACACCGGTCAATCCTCTCACACTCGAGAGTCCCTCTGTTGACCCTGTACCACAGAAACTGATTGCCGAGTTCGACAGTATCGTTGCCGCCTATAACACCGAACTGCCCAAGTAAGCCGAAGGCTGACAAACAAAATAATCCGAAGATTGACAAACCACCGGTGCAAACCAATGCAGCATGGTGATATACAACAAACGGGTATCAGTCGATACCCGTTGTTATTTGACCTATAGGTCTGTTTTTTTGCCCCCCCTTATTTTTTTCTGCTGCCGCACTGTTGCTGCAGAAAGATTATCTCACCATTGTGCCTTGTAAAGTGTAACGATGACCGTTGCGCTCTATGTAAAGAATGCCGTTCTCCAACTGTTTCTTTGCTGCCGGTTGTGCACCAACGGGTTGGTCGATTGAGGTAACATATACGGTGGAATAGATGTCGAACAACTCGCCGTGATAAACAAGGATATAGCCCAAAGGCACTGCTGTATCACGGGCAGAACCCATACGCAGAATAGCCTTGCCGTTATGACCCGTGATAGTAGCAGTATATGAGTTGGTTGAAGAAGATTCGTCCGTAACCTCCGACTCGGAGTGAATACCCAAAGCCTTGCGTATGGCTATCATCGTCTTTATCTCACTGCGGAAAGTGTACCAATGAGGCCAGAATACACAAGGCACTCCGGGCAGCATGAGAATATAGGCGTTGGCTGCCAGTATCTCATTGCGTTTGGTGGTCAGATTGGTGTTATAACCCAGAAACTCACCCGACTGATTATCGGAACGGTGGAATGTGTCATGATTGTCAATAAAAGTTACTGCAAAGCGTGAGAGTCCCTCCGAGCGTAGGCCCTGGTTCTTGAGGTTGGAATATACTGAGCCGCCTTTCCAAGTGCTGATCTTCTTCTTGAGAGGAAAATCGAAGGCAAGAGTGTTGTAACTGACCGACTCGAGATGAGTCTTGACAGACGCCACATCATCCATCCAATACTCCGAAACCGAGAAGAAAGGCTTGGATGCAAGATTATACTGAGAGAGATAGTTGCCGCCATAGCCACGGGTCATATCATAGCGGAAACCATCAAAACCGATTTCGTTCAGCATCCACTTGCAATATGCCTCGCACATCCGCTGCACGTATTCCTGGGTATGGTCAAGGTCGCGACAACCCGTATCATTAGTGCCGGTGTCTGCATTACCGTAGGTAAGAGAGCGACTATCGGAAGAGGAATCTGTAGATGCCTCATCGCCAGAACAAATGTATTCCGAGGTTATCTTGAATGAACCATAGTCACCAAAGTTGTTGGTGCTAAACCCTTTCGCCCAACCGTTGGAACTCTGAAAATGGTTGATGACCATATCTGCTATCACCTTGCAGTCGTGGCTGTGCAGAGTGGCAATAAGTGTCTGAAGTTGATCTTTATTGCCCCATGCACTGCTAAGGTTGGAGTAGCACTTGGTGTAATACCCTACTCCTCCGCCATAGCCAGAAGGCGGCAACCACACGAGGTCGAAGTGTTCGCCAATCTCGTCGGCATAGTTCTGCAACGTGGCATACTTAGTGTTGGAAAATGTAGTCTTGGTATGCGAGTCCCAATAGAAAGCCTGCAGCATCACACCTTCATATTCAGAAGGCACACCCACCTCTGCATACTTAGACGGGTCAGGATAATTGTTGCCCACAGAGCCGCTGAGACAGATGGTTTTACCGTTGTAAGAAATGGTTACATTCTGTGCCTGTTGGAGTGAGAAACCGATGTTGGCATCGTTACCCACTGAAACAGCATATAGATTAGAGCAATCACCGGAAAACTTGTCGTAACCAAGCCAGGTGTTTGAACCATTTGTTACCTTGAACTCATAGGAGCCTACGGGTACGGAATTGAAGGTAACAGACCAGACTCCTGTAGCATCTGTAGTCATAACCGAACCGTTCACTACCCACGATTTGCCGTCACACCATGGGTTGCCGCTTGTACCATTGCCTGCCACATAGTAGGCTGCAAAACTGCTTACAGCAATTGTAAGCATCAGAAGAGTAAATACCTTACGCATAAGCTTTAATAGTTATATATTCTGTTTTTATATAGTGTTGCAAAGATACAATAAGTTTTGAAATCCACAAAACAAAACTCTGCGGAAAGTCGTTTTTTTGATAACATTCCGCTGAGTCAAAGCGAGATATTCCTTTGAGTTTAAGGAAGATACTTCACTGAGTCTGAGGAAGATATTGCCTCTACTCATGCCTTCAAACGAGTAAAAAAAGAGGGTGCATCACTATTTTTTTGATACACCCTCTCGCCTGGTTATTTTACTAAACAGATTGTTGTAATAACTTGCTAACTATTATTCCTTGGTAATATCCCAATTGGCATCGATTGTCCAAGTGCCTGCTTGAATAGGCTTAATATCGCCGGTTTGTCCAAGTTTGTTATCCCAGTTCATTGAACCATCTTCATTAAGAACAGTAGCAACAAAGAGCATACCGCTATCTGCCCATTTTTCAACATCTGCTTCATCAACGGTGAAAGTATAGGTATAACCTTCAAATGTAGTAGCTGCTTCAAGTGCAAGAGGTTTATCTTTATCTGATTGTCCCCAGCTCCAAATGTAGAGTTTATTCTCACCAAGATCAAGGTCATCGGCAAGTTTCACATTGACTACAAGTTGGTCGCCTGCTTTAACTTCAACAGCATCACCGCCTGGCTCTTCTTCATCATCATCGCATACATTATCAGGATCAAGACCATAATTCAAGAAACCGTAAACCACATCGTTCATGGTTGTAAAATCTACAGTCATGTTACCTGCTTTCTTGAAGCAACCACCATCTTCAGCAGGAGCATTCATCTGGTCGTTATCCCAGTCTGCATTTACGCAGAACTTATAGTTCTTACCAACGATTGTGGGCAGAGTTATTTTCCAGTTGCTACCGCTACCTTCCATAGGATAAGCTGTGACATCCCATGATTTCTCGAAAGCATCACCAACGATATATACAGTACCATCGGCGGTTACAGGAACTGTAACGGTAAGGTTGAATGTAACATTATCGTAAACTGCGTCAACACAGGGGTTTGTCTTGAAACCATAAGATTTAACAAACACCACATCTGCACCTTCGCCGCATACGAGTTTGCTTTCAACGTCATATTCAACTTCCAGTGATGCATCACCTTTGAGAACTTCACAAGGATGATCTTCTATACCAATCCATTGATAATCCCAACCTGAGGGGAAAGTGCCGTCTTTTGCAAGAGCGCAAGGTTTACCTTCAAGATGATCTACACCATCAAGAGTAATAACAGCCTTATACCAGCCATCGTAATCTGCGATAGCCTCAAAATGAGCCATCTCAGAGGGTTCTATTTTCCAGTCATTGTAGTTACCGGCAAATACATACTCAACATCGCACATCTCATCGATATTAGCAATGTTCCAAACAACTGTTACTGCACCTTCAGTTGCAGTGACATCAGGAGTGTCGGATTTGATGTCAGGTTTTACAGTTTCACTGGGGTTACATGATACAAATCCGAGTGCTGCTACCATCATAGTAGCGAAGAAAATTTTGTTTGCTTTCATAAAAATGAAATTTTTAATTGATTAATAATGTTGATTGAGTTGATTGTTTACTATCATATTAGGCATAATCTTTCGTCAAAAAATATGCCAATTGATTGTCATTTTAATTAATATCCCTCATTTTGTGTAAGTTTGGTGTTGGCTGTGACCTCTGCCAATGGGAGCGGGTAGAGGATACGGAAATCTTCTATATTTGCTTGAGCACCGAGTATGGCTCCGCCTTTCCATTCCCATGCATAGGTTTTGCCTGTGAATTTATGGAAACGGATAAGGTCGGAACGACGGAATCCTTCAGCATAGAACTCACGTCCGCGCTCGTCAAGCACATCGTCAAGAGTATATCCGCTATTCTCTGCGGCACCTGCACGATGACGTACTACATTTATAGCCTCATCTGTGGTCATGGTGAGTTGAGTTGCTCCACGGAGGACAGCCTCTGCATAGTTCAGATAAGCTTCTGCCTTACGCATAAGGGCAAGGTCAGTGTCAGGGAACTTGGTGTCGTGAGCATTTCTATTCTCGTCAGCCATAAGGTTGCTATACTTAACCACACCCCAACCGGAAAGGAACTCATCGTCCTTATTCTGAGTCCAGAAGTTGCAGATATAGTTATCACCACCATAATTGATAAACATAGCACGACTATCAGTAGCTGCTGTGGTAATCTCTTTTGCACCACCGAAATACTTGCCATATACTTCCTGAGCCTGCTCTTTGCTTTTAGCAGTCTTCGGGCGGTCAAGTTCGGGACAGAAAAGTTGAATCAGTTGTGCACGAGTACGAATGCATTTCCATGCCTCTGTAGTACCTGATGCCGGCATTCCGCTTGTATAGCAGGAAGCGATAAGGAAGAGAGAGCCACCCCACGACTGAATCTCAATACCATCTTGACCAACGGGCAGGATTATCTCCTTGTAAGCATCGTTGACAGCGGAGAGGTTGTCGTTATCGCCCATGAAGAGATAACGATACTCAGTAGCCAAGTCGTAAGTAGTGTTGATTACTTTATCTGCATAGAAAGCAGCTTTATCATAGTCTTCCTTGCATGCAGCTGCGTCTTTGCCGGTATAGATTTCGGCATTGAGGTAGATACGTGAGAGAAGCAGCCATGCAGCAGCCTGGTCAACGCGATAGTAACTGTCGCGTTGTCCTGCCGGAGCAAGGTCTTCCATAAAGTTTTCTATCTCGGCAATGAGGTCAGCATAAAGTTCAGCGCGAGTGTATTGTTCGGGGAGTTCGTGCAAACCAGATTCCCATACTTTCGGCACATTACCAAACATATCGAGTAGGTAGTAGTAGTTCAAAGCGCGTATAAAACGTACTTCGGCAGTCCTGCGTGCTCCTGCTTCTTCTGCAAACTTATCAATGAAAAGGTTGCAAAGAGTGATGTCGAAATAGAAACGTGAGTACACACCTTTGATAAGAGTGTTGGAAGAAGTCCAAGTTGCTTTACGAATGTCATCCACACCTACGTCAGGCCATATCCAATAGATTTGGTCTGCACAATACTCGTTGAGGGCAAACATCATACGATAGAAGGAAGAAGTACCTTCGTCCACACCGGCTACGTCACCATTACCATCAGGTCCTTGTTGACCGGTGAGTGCCATCGTTGCATAGCACTTCACAAAGAGTTCATTCATGTCGATAGTTGACTTGGTGTTTGGGTCAATAGACTCAACATCAAGGTTCTGAACGCAAGCAGTCAGACTTACCATCGCAACTCCTAATATTATTGAAAATATCTTTTTCATATCTGTATTCTTTTATAGAGTTGATTAAAATTGCAGACTTACGCCAACGAGTGCTGTCATACTTCTGGGATAAATATTGTTGTCAATACCTCCGAACACTTCAGGGTCAAGACCACTATATCCGGAAATGACTACGGGGTTGGAGAGAGAGCCATACAGACGTGCACGAATTTGCGGTTTATCCCAAGTATAGCCAAAAGTGATGTTGTCAATACGCATGAAAGAAGCGTTTTCTACCCAAATATCCATTTTGTAAGCATTGCTACTAACTGAGACGGTGTTTGAGCCGGAAATACGTGCAAATTCGGTTTCAGTTCCTTTGAGCACATTGGTATAACCTCCCGAACGTGCAGGAGTCTGAAGTCCGTTCATACGACCTGCGCGCACATCGTTATATACATAATTACCTATGTTAGAACGGAGTGTAATACCGAGGTCAAAGTTATAGAACTGCCATTTTGACTGAAGACCCATTGTAACAGGAGCCATAGAGTTGTGATAGGGCTTGAGGTCATTCTCGTCAATCTTGCCGTCACCACTGAGGTCAACAATTTCATAGTAACCTTGTTCATTTTTAGTGGTTTCATATACGAAGAACGTACCTGCAGGCAGGCCTTCTTGGTGACGCTGAATAGTGTTACCTGTACCGGCAGATATGCCACCCGTCTCAACAAAATACGGCTTATTCGGGTCAACAGTCTCGCCGGTGGTGAGTTTGAGAATCTTGTTCTGGTTGTAAGTCAGGTTGAAGCCCAAATTCCATTTGAGTTTTTTACTGTCGATAGCTACAGCGTTGATAGAGAACTCAACACCCTGATTGCTAAGAGAACCGATATTGTTTACCACTTGGTTCTTGAAGTTCATACCGGCTGCCACATCAACGTAAGAAATCAGGTCTGTGGTCTTGCGATAGTAGTACTCAATTGCACCTGTGATACGCCCGTTGAGGAATCCGTAGTCAATACCTGCGTTATAAGTGGTGGTCTTTTCCCATGTCAGGTCAGTGTTGAATGCTTCAGGTCGATAGCTCTGATAGTAAATATAGTCACCTGTAGCGGGGTCTATCTCACCTAAAGTATATGAAGCGTGCTCACGGCTACGGCTGTAGAGAACCAGACCGGGGTAATCGCCTTGACCGATTTCCTGCTGACCTGTGATACCATAACCAAGACGCAGTTTCAACTCAGAGAGCCAGTTGACATCTTTCAAGAAAGCTTCTTCTTTAATCTTCCATCCGAGTGCAAAGGCAGGGAACACACCCCATTGTTTGCCTTTTGCGAAACGTGAAGAACCATCACCACGGACTGTGGCTGTGAGCATATATCTATTAAGAGCAATATAGTTGATTCGCCCGAAGAAAGAAACCAGATAGCTTTCGCTTGCCCATTCAGAGAGATAATAGTTGTAAATCTGTCCTGCGTTGTGTGTTCCGAGTTCGGCATCATTGTATGTGTCACGATAGCGACCATTACCTTCCGTATTGCCCCAGTTCTTATAATGCTGCCACTCGTAACCTAATTGAGCATCGAAGTGATGTTTTTCATTGAAGTCATGAGTGTAAAGAGCGTATGTCGAGAACTCAATGTCATACTTGGTCTTCTTGGTATAACCGTCCCAACCATAGTAGTTGTTTGATGATGAGTAAGGACCAATAACCGTATTCTGAATACCATATGAGTAGTTAGCAGCAAAGTTGGCGTGGAGATGCAAGTCCTCTAATCCGTGCACCTGATAGTCACCTTCCAAATTACCCATAAACACGCCTGCGTGTGCTTTGTCGTCTTTCGTTTCGAGAGTAGCAACAGGGTTGTTGGGTACATTGGTGTCTATCATGTAGCGCCACTCTGTATCGAAATAACGGCCTTGGTCATCCGGTTTGATAGCAGACTCTGTTTGGTAGTAGGGACCATATTCCGTGAGGTGTGCATCGCTATATACCGGACGAGTGGGGTCCATTGCGAGAGCAGCTCCTATCAAGCTACCACCATCGGTGTAAACATTATGAATATACATTCCCTTTGCATTCAAGTTGAATGTGAGGTGCTTATCAAGGAATGTGGGATTGAGGTTAACCGAAGCCGTAACACGTTGCATATTCGACTTTTTGATAGTACCATCTTGATATGTATATCCCAGCGAGAAGCGATAGGGCATGTGTTTTGTACCACCTGTAACACTGAAGTTATGGTCGGTAGCCAAGCCGGTACGCGTGAGCGCTTTTTGCCAATCAGTGCCTTTTCCTGTGAGGTCTCCAAGACCGGAGGCTATATCACCATAAGCCTTAGCATTCTGAGTGAGGAATGTGCGATATTCGTCAGCATTCATTACTTGCAGACGATTGGTGAGGATACTGGCACTACCATTTCCCTCGTAGGAGAATTTAGGTTTGCTACCTGCTGCACCTTTCTTGGTGGTGATAATGATGACACCATTGCTGGCTCGAGAACCATAAATAGCAGTGGCAGATGCGTCTTTGAGCACTGTGAAAGTCTCAATATCATTTGGATTAACCATAGCTAACGGGTTGCTTACACCCTGAATTCCATTGTTATCCATCTGCACACCATCAATAACTATTAGCGGGTCGTTGCTTGCAGAAAGTGAGGAGCCGCCACGAATACGGATAGTAGAACCTGCACCCGGTTCACCACCCGAAGTGGTAACGTTGACACCTGCCACTTTACCGGAGAGCATGTCTTGGGCATTAGTGACCAGACCTTTGTTCATGTCATCGGGTTTGATGGCGGTAACAGAGCCGGTAGCATCGTTTTTCTTAACGACACCATAACCTACGACCACCACTTCGTCCAAGAGTTCGGAGTCCTCGCCAAGGCGCACGCTCATATTAGCGGCAGCAGGGAGAGTCTGACTCTTGTAACCCATGTAAGAGATCTGGAGTTGAGCATTGGCACCTACGTTGAGGGAGAAATTGCCATCCCAGTCGGTGATAGTACCGTTGGTAGTACCAACTTCGAGAATACTTGCACCAATGATGGGTTCTCCGTTAGCAGCGTCAACCACAACACCCGATGCCGTGGTCTGAGCGAAGACAGCCATTGCCGGAAGCAAAAGCAACATCAGAGCCCATACACGGATGAGAGAGAATGTTTTGTTTTTCATTGTGATTTTAATTAAGTTGATATTATTGTGTTTGTTTTTGAGTTTCTAAGGGAGGGGAATAAGTTGCTTAAGTTACTTAAGTTGCTTAAGTGTCTTAAGATTATTAAGTTTTCTTTATTCTTTCTTTTCTTTGATAAGGATAACAGAGCAAGCGCCGAGGGCAAGCAGGACACCTGCGACGACAAGCATCATAACCTGACTACCTCCACAAACATACTGAAGGAGCACACCGCCACAGAGGGCTGCTATAATCTGCGGGAGACAGATGGTGCAGTTGAAGAGTCCGAGCAGAGTACCCATGTACTTGCTGCCGGATATGGCGTTGGTGATGATAGTGAACGGCAGTGCGAGCATGGCAGCCCAAGCCGCGCCTATAAGTGCATAGCTGAGAAGAAGCACATACTGGTTGGTGACAAACATTGCAGAAGCAAAGCCAATACCGCCGACCAAGAGAGATATGGCATAAGCGCCCTTGTTGCCTGTCCACTTCTCAAGCACAGGCAGGAACATTGCCCACAGCAGAGAGCCGACAGCCTGAATGGCGAAACAAACGCCCACCCAGTTGCCAGCAGACTGGAAAGCAGCGTCAGCAGTGGAAGCGCCATCCCAACCGAAGCACTGAGTAGCAATAGCGCCGTTGGAATAGGTCCACATGTACATGAAAGCAGCCCAGCAGAAGAACTGGACAAGTCCGACGGTAAGGAAAGCTCGTACGATGAAACCTGTGTTGGATTCGCCTTTTACCTCTTCTGTTTCCTTTTTATTAAGTCCGTGGAACTCGGCATACTCCTGCGGGTCTATCTCTTCGACAGCAAAGAAGGTGTAGAGCACGCAGAGAATGAGTATGGCAGCGCCGATATAGAAGGACCACTTGACGGAATCGGGGATGACACCTTCGGGAGCAGTGTTGGCAATACCTATCCAAGTGAAGAAGATGGGGAAGAGATAACCAACGAGCGAACCTGCATTGCAGAGTGCGGACTGAATGGCGTAGGCAGTACCCTTCTGTTCTTCGTTAACCATATCGCCCACCATCATTTTGAAGGGCTGCATGGCTATATTAATAGAGGTGTCGAGGAACATAAGGGAGAACAATCCGAACCACATCGCCGAATTAAGTCCGAGATACACCCTCTGCTCGAAAGAGAAATCGCCCGCGTTAGGCAGAAGAATCATAACGGCAACAGCAATCACGGCTCCGATAAGCAGATAGAACTTACGTCTTCCGAAGAATTTTCCGAACCACGTTTTGTCGGAAAGGATACCGATAAGCGGCTGCACTATCATACCCATGAGAGGCGGCAATATCCAGAAGAAACTAAGTTGGTGAGGGTCTGCGCCGAGAGTGGCGAAGATACGACTGATGTTGGCACTCTGGAGGGCATAAGCTATCTGCACTCCGAAGAAGCCGAAACTCAGGTTAAAAAGCTGTCCAAGGGACAAATTGCGTTTTTCTGTTGGCATAATTTCGTTATTAAAAGCCCGCAAAGTTACAACTTTTATTTAAAAGAGCAAAATTTTTTGAATATTTTTCTAATAAATCGTCAACATCGATGTTTGCATAGAGTTTGCCGAAGCAGGCAGTAATGAAGGTGCGGATGCCGGATAATAATATAATAATCAAGGGAAATATATAATCTGTTTACGTGTTTTTTACGTCCTTTTTACGTCCTTTTTACGTCTTTTTTACGTAAAAGAGATGAGTGAAATGAATAACAAGCAGTGATGAGGAGTAAGGTTGAAAGGCAGTAAAAAGTACTGAACGCATAAGCAACACAAATTCCACGCATGTGACACGTATATTCCGCAAGGCAGCCATAAGTGGCTGAAGGACAAAAGACGAGGATAAAAAAAGTGCGGAATTATGCGATTCAATAACATTTTTAGGGGAAAAGACTTGCACAATTGGAATAAAAGTTTTAATTTCGCACTCCGAATAAGATTTATCACAACATATCACCTTATTATAGAGTCTATGAACAGACACGAAGAACTGACAGCCGCTCTGAAGAAACATTTCGGGTTTGACGGCTTCAAAGGAAACCAGGAGGCGATAATAAGCAACCTGATGGAAGGTAATGACACGTTTGTACTGATGCCAACGGGAGGCGGCAAGAGTTTGTGTTACCAGTTGCCGTCGCTTCTGATGGAGGGTACAGCCATAGTTATCTCCCCATTGATTGCGCTGATGAAGAACCAAGTGGATGCGATGCGCAACTACTCGGAGGAGGACGGCATAGCGCACTTCATCAACTCGTCGCTCTCGAAGGCAGAGATACTGTCGGTGAAAGACGACATACTGGCAGGCAAGACTAAACTGCTGTATGTAGCACCCGAATCGCTCAACAAGGACGACAACGTGGATTTCCTTCAGAACGTGAAGATATCGTTTTATGCAGTTGACGAGGCCCACTGTATATCGGAGTGGGGACACGATTTCCGCCCTGAGTACAGGAGGATACTTCCGATAGTGAAGCGCATAGGCAGAGCACCAATCATAGCTTTGACGGCGACAGCGACTCCGAAAGTGCAGCACGACATACAGAAGAACCTCGGTATGCTGAAGGCTCAGGTGTTCAAATCGTCGTTCAACCGTCCGAACCTGTATTACGAGGTAAGGCCCAAGACTGACGATGTGGACAAAGAGCTGATAAAGTTCATCCGCTCAATGGAGGGCAAATCGGGCATAGTGTACTGTCTGTCGAGAAAGACGGTGGAGGACCTTGCCCAGACACTGCAGGTGAACAACATTGCCGCCCTGCCCTATCATGCGGGCATGGAGACTGCCGTCAGGACACAGAACCAAGACGATTTTCTGATGGAGAAAGCTCAGGTGATAGTGGCAACCATAGCATTCGGCATGGGTATAGACAAACCCGACGTAAGATTTGTGGTTCACTACGACATACCCAAGTCGCTTGAGGGCTACTATCAGGAGACAGGTCGCGCAGGCAGGGACGGCGGCGAGGGCCTATGCGTATGCTTTTACTCGCCCAAAGACATAGAGAGGCTGAGAAAATTCCAGCAGGGCAAACCCGTGGCAGAACAGGAGATAGGCAACCAACTGCTGTTCGAGACCCAGAGTTACGCCGAATCGACACTCTGCCGAAGAAAACTGCTGTTGCACTATTTCGGAGAAGAATACGAACACGAGAACTGCGGCAACTGCGACAACTGCAAGAAGAGCTACAAGATAATAGATGCAGGAGAGCTGCTGCAAGTGATAATGGAGACCATACAGCAACTCAACGAGAAGTTCAAGGCAGAGCAGATAGTGGATATACTGAAAGGCAACGAGACAGCGACAGTGTTGAGTTACAAGCACAACGAGCTGGAGAACTTCGGACTTGCCGAAGACGAGGACGAGAGCACTCTGCACGCCATCATACGTCAGGCAATGCTGACAGGAATGCTGAAGAAAGACATAGAGTCGTACGGTGACCTGAAACTGACGTCCGAAGGCAAGAAGTTCCTGAAGAAAGGCGGGGAATTCAAAGTGCCCATCGAAAAGAGAGACGACGAAGATGAGGATATGGAGCCGACAATGGCAAGCGGCTCGGCTGCCGATGACGTGCTGTTCTCCATACTGAAAGACATCAGGCGGAAACTCTCGAAGAAACTGGAGGTTCCCCCGTTCGTAATCTTCCAGGATCCGAGTTTAGAGGCAATGGCAACCAGTTACCCTATCACCATAGAGGAGTTGCAGAACATACCCGGAGTGGGAGCAGGCAAGGCAAAGAGATACGGGGAAGAGTTTATACATATAATAAAGGAGTATGTAGAAGAAAACGAAATCATCCGCCCCGAAGACCTGCGCGTGAGAACAGTCGCCAAGAAGTCGCAGCTGAAGATAAGCATCATTCAGGCTATCGACCTGAAGAAAGACCTTGACGACCTGGCAGAGTCGAAAGGCATGTCGATGGAGGAGTTGCTTGAAGAGATAGAAGCGATTGTATATTCAGGCACAAAGATAAACATCAACTACTTTATTGAAGAGGTTGTTGACCCTGACAAAGAGGAAGAGATATACGAATACTTCCAGAATGCGGAGACCGACAACATAAAGAAGGCACTCGAAGCACTGGGCGAGGACGACTTTACCGAAATAGAAGTGCGCCTTGTGAGGATAAAGTTCCAATGCGAGCTCGGAAGCTGAGAGTAAGGCTGACATGAATAAAGGAGAGATAGACATAATAACGCTGGGGTGCTCGAAGAATCTGGTTGATGCGGAACGGTTGATGAGGCAGCTGGAGGTTGCAGGGTACAAGTGCGTGCACGACCCGGCAGAGCCACGAGGTGAGATTGCCGTAATCAACACCTGCGGTTTCATAGGCGATGCAAAGGAAGAGAGCATAAACACGATACTGCAGTTTATAGAGAGAAAGAAAAAGCATCAGTTGAAGAAACTGTACGTGATGGGCTGTCTGTCGGAGCGCTACCTTGCCGACCTTGAGCAGGAACTGCCCGAAGTGGACAAGTATTTCGGCAAGTTCGACTTCATGGGAATAGTGGAAGAGGTGAAGAAGACTCTCGTACACGCAGGAGAACAACAGCCTCAAGCGGGTAATGACAAGGCAGGCGAATATGAGAGAGTGCTGACCACTCCGAAGCACTATGCATATCTGAAGATAGCCGAGGGCTGCAACAGGTTCTGTTCGTATTGCGCCATACCCCTGATAACAGGCAGATACAAAAGCCGGAAGATGGAGGAGGTAGTGGACGAAGTGCGGTGGTTAGTGAGCAAAGGAGTGAGAGAACTGCAGGTGATAGCCCAAGATTTGACATACTACGGCACAGACCTGTACGGCGAGAGCAAGATAGCAGAGTTGGTAAGCAGGATAAGCGAAGTGGAGGGTGTGAGGTGGATACGTCTGCATTATGCCTACCCTACACGATTCCCGCTGGACCTGCTGCCGGTGATAAGGGAAAAGAAGAACGTATGCAAGTATCTTGACATAGCCCTGCAGCACTCGACAGACCACATGCTGAGCATGATGCGCCGCCACATAACACACGAAGAGCAGACCAGCCTGATAAGAAAGATAAGAGAGGAAGTGCCAGGCATACACCTGAGAACCACAATGATGGTAGGTCACCCGGGAGAAACGGAAGAAGATTTCGAGGAACTGATGCAGTGGGTAAGCGATATGAGGTTCGAGCGCCTCGGCGCATTCGCATACAGCAACGAGGAAGGCACATACGCAGCAGAGAACTACGAAGACAATATTCCTCAAGAGGTGAAAGAGCGGCGTTTGGACAAGCTGATGAGTCTGCAAGAGGAGATAGCGGCAGATATAAACAGGCAGAAAGAGGGCAAGACACTTTCGGTGGTTATCGACAGAGAAGAAGCCGACTACTACATAGGACGCACAGAGTTTGACTCGCCCGAAGTGGATTGTGAGGTATTGATAGCCAAAGACAAAAAACTGCAGACAGGCGAATGGTATGAAGCACTGATTACTGAGGCGGACACCTTCGACCTGTATGCCAGAATCATTTGAGAGGACAATCGCAATACATTATAATATATGACGACCAAGGAACTGATATCAGACATCGCGGCAGCAAGCGGCATAAGCAAAGCCGAAGTTAGCCAATTGGTTTCCGCCATAAGCCAACTGCTTGCCGACACTCTTCTTCAAGGTACTCCGGTACATATACAGGACTTCGGAGACTTTGAACTCAGAGACAAGAAAGAACGCATCACTGTACACCCCAAGACAGGTGTACGCACTCTCACACCTGCAAAGAAACAGATTACTTTCAAGCAGAACCCAACCCTGAAAGCAGACATTAAAAACATATAACTATGGCAGACAAGAAAATTACAATTGCCACTCTGAGAAAGATGCTGGCAAAACAGACAGGAATGCCCGAAAGCAAAACAGGCGAATTCCTTGACAACTTCTTCAAGACCATAGTCAGCGGTCTGAAAGAAGACGGTCAGGTGCGTCTCAACGGATTCGGCACATTCAAAGTGCAAGATATAAAGCCAAGAAAGAGTATCAACATAAAGACAGGTGAGAGTTTTATAATTGACGGCTACAACAAGGTGGTGTTCACAGCCGAGCCTGCCGTAAAAGAACAGGCTAACCATGAGAATGCCAAAGCAAAACCCGTAAAACTGCCCGCCACTGCAACCGTAACTGCAGACAGCATAGACCCGCTGAAAAAACTGGGAGAACAGGCAGAAGAGATAAAAGACATACTTGCCGAACTCGGAGTAACGCAAGAGACTGCCGAAACCGAAGAGACCAACCCTGTTGCAGAGACGACCACTGAAACCGTTACCGAGCAGACAACTGAGACTCCCGTCACTCCTATTGTAACAGAAGTCCCCGAACAACCGGAGACTCCGGCTACCACTGCGACAGAACCGGAGACCGCCGCTCCGGAGGAGACAAAGGCAGAAGAAAAAGAGCCGGAGAACGAAAAGAAAGACAAGGAGTTTCATCCGTGGAAAGTGGCAGGAATAACGATACTTATATTCTGCATTCTGCTTATAGGTGCATACTTCTTCCTGAAGCACAAACTCACTTCATGGGCTGACTCGCTGCTCAACCGCGACAACACACAGGAAGCAGTCAGCACTCCGCAGCCTGCCCAACCCGAGACCGACACAACGCCTCTTGATACCACTACTCTCGCAGAAGAAGAACCGACTGAGGAAACGCAGACCGAGGCAGCACCAGCTGAACCTGAGACAGAACTGCAGAAGCAGTGGTTCGGCGAGACACGCACATACGAAGATTTCATCAAGACAGAGACTCTGGGCGAAGGCAGCAGACTCACACATCTGTCAAGAAAATACTATGGTGCACCTGATTTCTGGGTATATATCTATGAGGCCAACAAAAGCCGTATTCCCAACCCGAACAAAATAGGCAAAGGCACCAAACTCCGCATTCCGGACCTGCCACCCGAACTGACCGACACCAACAACGAACAGGCAATGAAGCAAGCACGAGAACTGCATAACAAGATACTGGGGAAAGAATAGTGGATAGCGAATAGCTAATAGCGAATAGCGAATAGTGAATAGTTAATAGTGAATAGCGAATAATAGGCACGTGGACGACAAGGTGATTCACATACAAGGAGCCAAGACCCACAACCTGAAGAATATAAGCGTGGATATTCCGCGCAACAAACTGGTAGTGATTACAGGTCTGAGCGGAAGCGGGAAATCAAGTCTCGCTTTCGACACTCTGTATGCGGAAGGTCAGAGAAGATATGTAGAATCACTCTCTTCATACGCCCGTCAGTTTCTGGGCAGGATGCAGAAACCTGAGGTGGATTTCATTGACGGCATACCGCCTGCCATTGCCATACAGCAGAAGGTGTCGTCGAAGAATCCGCGCTCTACCGTAGGCACATCTACCGAGATATACGACTATCTGAAACTGCTATATGCACGCATAGGCAAAACCATCTCGCCTGTTTCGGGCAAAGAGGTGAAACGTCATCAGGTGCAGGATGTGGTAAGTTACGTGATGAGTCTGCCTATCGGTACAAAAGTGATGCTGCTATCGCCGGTATTGCTGCCTGAGGGGAGGACATTGAAAGAGCAACTGGATATTTGGCAGCAGCAAGGGTTCACAAGGCTGTTCCACAACGGCAACGTAATCCGATTCAGCGACATATCATACTCCGACAAAGCCGATGAGAACCACTATCTGCTTGTTGACAGAATTGTTTGCGACGGAGAGCAGAGCACTGCCAACCGCTTCGCCGACTCGGTACAGACGGCATTCTTCGAAGGCAAGGGTATGTGCAGAATCAATGCCGCAGATATGGGGGTGCAGGATTTCTCCACAAGGTTTGAGGCGGACGGAATAAGTTTCATGGAGCCATCAGAACATCTGTTCGACTTCAACAATCCGCTCGGAGCATGCCCGGAATGCAACGGATTCGGCAACGTGATAGGTATAGACCCCGACCTTGTTGTGCCCGACAAATCGAAGAGCATATACGAGGAGGCGATAGCATGCTGGCACGGAGAGAAGATGTCGCTCTGGAAAGACCAACTGGTCAACAACGCACGCAAGTTCGATTTTCCCATTCATACGCCTTTCTATTGTCTTTCTGCAGAACAGAAACAACTCATCTGGACCGGAAACGAGTATTTCGGAGGACTCAACGAGTTCTTCCGCATGCTTGAGCAGCAACAGTATGCCAAGATTCAATACCGTGTAATGCTTGCCCGATACAGAGGCAAGACTCTGTGCCCCTGCTGCAACGGCAGCAGGCTCAGAAAAGAAGCGGAATATGTGCTGGTAGGAGACAAGAACATTGCCCAACTGACTCAGATGTCTATCAAAGACCTTGCCCTGTGGTTCAACAGTCTTGTTCTCAACGAGCACGACAGAGAAATAGCAAAGCAACTGCTGATTGAAATAACGTCACGGTTGCAGTTCTTGATTGATGTAGGACTCGACTACCTTACTCTCGCACGCCAGTCGGGCACACTGTCGGGAGGAGAGAGTCAGCGCATCAACCTTGCCAAATCGCTCGGCAGCAGTCTGGTAGGCTCGTTATATGTGCTTGACGAACCGAGTATAGGCCTTCACCCGCGCGACACACACAGACTCATCAAAGTGCTGCGCGAACTGCGTGACCTGGGAAATACTGTGGTGGTGGTAGAGCACGACGAAGACATCATGCGTGCTGCCGACTACATAATTGACATAGGTCCGGAGGCCGGCAGACACGGCGGAGAAGTGGTATTTGCCGGCAAAACAGAAGATGTACAGAACAGCACTCTGAAACCCAAACAGCACTCATATACACTCGATTTCCTCACCGGCAGAGTGAAGATTGAAGTGCCCCGCTACCGCAGACCGTGGAACAACTACATAGAACTGCAGGGGGTTACCGAAAACAACCTTAAGAACATCAATGTACGTTTCCCCATGAATGTGCTCACCGTGGTAACAGGTGTCAGCGGTTCGGGCAAGTCGAGTCTGGTAACAGGAGTTCTCTACCCCGCCCTCAAGAAATTCTACGGAGGTACAGCCGACCATACCGGCGACTACAGCACACTGAGCGGCAGCACTATGCTTGCCTCAGACATTGAGATGGTGGACCAGAACCCTATCGGAACATCAACAAGAAGCAACCCCGTAACTTACATCAAGGCATACGACGAGATACGACGGTTGTTCGCCGAACTGCAACTGAGCAAACAGATGGGATTTACTGCCGCACACTTCTCTTTCAACACTCCCGGCGGCAGATGCGAAGAATGTAAGGGCGAAGGCTTCGTTACCGTTGAGATGCAGTTCATGGCAGACCTTGTGCTCGAATGCGAGCATTGCCACGGCAAACGATTCAGACAAGACCTGCTTGAGGTGGAATATAACGGCAAGAACATCTACGACGTGCTCAATATGACTGTCAATCAGGCTATAGAATTCTTCTCACTAACACCTGAAAACAATTCAAAGACTATTCAGACCATTGCCGGCAAGATTGTCCGACGGCTCAAACCGCTACAAGATGTAGGTATAGGTTATGTCAAACTCGGGCAGGCTTCGTCAACTCTGTCAGGCGGAGAGAGCCAGAGAGTAAAACTTGCTGCTTTTCTTGCTGCAGAAAAACAACAGCCGACCATCTACATCTTCGACGAGCCTACAACCGGACTGCATTATCACGACATCAAAGTGCTGCTCAAGGCACTGAATGCACTTATTGCACAAGGACATACAGTAATCATCATCGAGCATAACCCTGCAGTCATCATGGCCGCTGACCACATAATTGACCTCGGACCGGAGGCAGGAGCAGAAGGAGGCCGCATAGTTTTTGAAGGAACACCCGAAATGCTTCTACGCTGTCCACTATCCTACACAGGACAGTTCCTTAACCATCTTTAGAGAGGTGAATAACCCACCGCAGTATCACCGCACTATCACCGTAGTATCACCGTAGTATCACCGTAGTATCAGAATCAATCTTCTACTTTATGTTTCTTCTGTTGAGTTCTGCCTGATACTCCCTTGCATAACGTGAATGCTCAGCATAAGTTGATGAGAAATGGTGAGTACCGTTGAAATCTGCAGAAGCGCACATAAATAGATACGTGCTCGGAGTATAGTTGAGAACCGCATCCATGGTGGCAGCACGCGGAATACGTATAGGTCCTGGCGGCAAGCCTTTGTTTTTATATGTATTATAAGGAGAGTCTATATCAAGATGTTTGTTGAGAATACGTCGGAGAGAGAAATCCTGCCATGCGAACTTGATGGTAGGACATGCCTGCAGAGGCATTCCCTGACGAAGACGGTTTATATATAGTCCGGCTATGATGGGATATTCAAAGTCCTTGTTGGTTTCTTCCTCTGCAATACTTGCTACAGTTGCGACAGCAACACGTGTCAGTCCTAACTGTTTTGCCTTCTTGTCACGTTCAGGAGTCCAGAAGTGGTTGTATTCGGTTTGCATACGAGCAAAAAGCGCATCCGCAGAGATTGTCCAATACAGTTGGTACGTATTGGGTATGAAGAGACAGACTGCAGTCTCTTTCTGCAGTCCGAACTGCGACATATAGTCATTGCTTTCAAGTCGTGCTGACACCTCGGCAGAGTCAAGAAGCAGTTGCTCGGAAAGACGTTTGGCGAGTTGAGAGCGGGTACGTATTCGATTAAAGGTCACTTCTACCGGTGTTTGCTCACCACCGCGGAGTCTGCGTATCAAAGCTATGTCCCCCTCCTTTGGATTAAGGATATAGCAACCGGGCTTGGGATGCGAGAATTTAAGCAAACGCGAGTGAAACCTCAGATTCCATGGCGATGCAACATCGTGAGTCTCACAGATTGCATTGAATACACTGTCAAGCGATGAACCTGGGTATATATACAACAGATGCTGTTCGTTGTCGTTTGCCGTGATGTTGGAGACGAACATGCGATAATACTGCTCAATGCCAACGGCGAGTGCCACCAGACAGAGCACCAGAAGTGAGTATGAGATTACCTTTTTCATATCGGCTGCAAAGATAATACATTTTTTTTGAAGAATTTATTTGGTCAGTAAAAAAAAATGTGCTATCTTTGCACCCGCTTTTGAAAAGAAGCGGTTTGGCAACACGCCTGACAGGAAGGATGGGTGAGTGGCTGAAACCACCAGTTTGCTAAACTGACGTACTCGTAAGGGTACCGGGGGTTCGAATCCCCCTCCTTCCGCTGAAATGGAGTTGCTGAAAGGTGACTCCGTTTTTGTTAACCACATATTTTTCCCATATATGCAACCTATAGACCTCAGTATCAAGAAGCGCCGCAGGACAAGTACTACAAAAGTAGGCGACACATTTATCGGTTCGGATTATCCGATACGGATACAAAGTATGGCCAATACCGACACCAACGACATTGCGGCATCGGTTGAGCAAGCAAAGAGAATAATCGTTGCAGGAGGCGAACTGGTGCGCTTTACAACCCAGGGAATTAAAGAGGTGGAGAGTTTGAGACAGACCGTTCAAACACTACGCATGGAGGGGTACACGGCTCCTATAGTGGCAGATGTGCATTTCAATGCCAACGTGGCAGACGAGGCTGCAAAGGTGGTGGAGAAAGTGAGAATCAATCCCGGAAACTATGTTGACCCTGCACGGAAATTCATTCATCTGGAATACACTGATGATGAGTATAAGGCAGAACTCAGGCGCCTGCGTGAGAGGTTTGTCAGACTGCTCGGCATCTGCAAAGAAAATCACACTGCACTGCGTATTGGAGTAAATCACGGCTCACTCTCCGACAGAATCATGTCGCGTTACGGCGATACGCCTGCCGGCATGGTGGAGAGTTGCATGGAGTTTCTGCGGGTATGCAAGGAAGAAGAGTTTGCCGATGTAGTGATATCTATCAAGGCATCAACAACAAAAATAATGGTTGAGACGGTGCATCTCTTGGTAGAGACGATGGACAAAGAAGACATGCATTTTCCGCTACATCTTGGTGTAACAGAGGCAGGCGAAGGGGAGGACGGCAGACTGAAATCGGCATTAGGCATAGGTGCACTGCTTGCCGACGGAATAGGTGACACGATAAGGGTGTCGCTGTCGGAAGCACCTGAAGCAGAGATACCCGTTGCACAAGAGTTAGTCTCATACTACGGTGATACTACGGTGATACTACGGTCATTGTACGGTGACGAGAGCAAGATGACATACCACTCGGAGGAGGACGGCAGTTGGGAGAGATTCTGTATTCATGCAGCAGCAGACCTCGGGAGACCTCTGTTTGACAGACCTGTAAAACAGCTGGTTATAGAGAATCCGAATTTTCCTCAAGAGAAATTAGACACTCTCAGCAAAGACATTTTGCAAGCGGCAGGAATAGTCCGTTACAAGACGGAATACGTGTCATGCCCGTCGTGCGGCAGGACTCTGTTTGACATAGAGAAGACAATAGCAGAAGTGAAGGCCGCGACACAGCATCTGCAAGGACTGAAGATAGGTATAATGGGATGCATAGTGAACGGTCCCGGCGAGATGGCTGATGCTGATTACGGCTACGTAGGCGCAGGCAGAGGCAATGTGAGTCTCTACAAAGGCAAGGAATGTGTCCTGAAGAACATTCCCAGGGAAGAAGCCGTAGGCGAACTCGTCAAACTGATAAAAGAAAACGGTGACTGGAAAGAGAAAGAATAAATTGCATAATTGGAGAATATTCCGTAACTTTGCAGGCTGAAACAAGAAATCAACAATAAAACATTATACGTATATGCAAAAGAGTCCACTTCAGATTGCTCGCGGCAACTACCAACCCAAGTTGCCCGTAGCTCTCAAAGGCAATGTAAAAGTACAGGAAGGCGCTGCCACTCAGTCGGTTGCCGACCAGGAAGAAATCAAAGCATTATTCCCCAACACCTACGGTCTGCCCGTGCTTGAGTTGGTAAACGGCGAAGAGACAGCCTACCCCGCTGTCAATGTAGGCGTGATACTTTCAGGCGGTCAGGCGCCCGGCGGTCACAACGTAATATGCGGTCTGTTCGACGGACTGAAACGCCTTAATAAAGACAGCAAACTCTACGGTTTCCTGGGGGGACCGAGCGGTTTGATAGAGCATAAATATACCGAACTCACAGCTGATATTATTGACGAATACCGCAATACCGGAGGTTTTGACATCATTGGTTCCGGTCGTACAAAACTTGAAGAGACTTGGCAATTTGACAAAGGTATAGAGATTTGCAAAGAGCTCAATATCAAGGCTATCGTCATCATTGGCGGTGACGACAGCAACACCAACGCCTGCGTGCTTGCAGAGTATTATCTACAGAAGCAGTGCGGCATACAGGTGATAGGCTGCCCCAAAACCATTGACGGCGACCTGAAGAACTCGATGATTGAGACCAGTTTCGGTTTCGACACTGCTTGCAAGGTTTACAGCGAACTTATCGGAAACATACAGCGCGACGCCAACTCTGCAAAGAAATACTGGCACTTCATCCGCCTGATGGGTCGCTCGGCAAGTCATATCGCACTCGAGTGCGCACTACAGAGCCAGCCCAACATCTGCCTTATCTCGGAAGAAGTTGAGAAGAAAAACATGACACTCAACGAGATAGTGGATGGAATAGTGAATGTAATAGTAGAACGCTCGGAGGCAGGGCTGAATTTCGGAACGATTCTGATTCCCGAGGGACTCATTGAGTTCATTCCTGCAATGAAACGTCTGATTCGTGAACTTAACGACATGCTTGCCAACAACGAGGAGTTTGTTGCTCTTGGCACCGATGACGAGAAGCGCCAGTACGTGAAAGGCATGCTTTCTCCCGAGAGCCGCGAGCTCTACCGTTCGCTGCCGAAAGGTATTGCACGTCAGCTCACTATGGACCGCGACCCTCACGGAAACGTGCAGGTTAGCCAGATAGAGACCGAGAAACTGCTCATAGAGATGGTGGCCAAGAAACTGGCAATGCTCAAGGGCGAGGGCAAATACAAAGGCAAATTTGCCGCACTCAACCACTTCTTCGGATATGAGGGCCGTTGCGCCACTCCCAGCAACTTCGATGCCGACTACTGCTATGCACTCGGAATTACAGCCACTTACCTTATCGCCGCAGGCAAGACGGGCTATATGGCATTGGTTCGGAACCTCACCGCTCATGCAGCAGAGTGGATAGCAGGCGGCGTGCCTATCACCATGATGATGAACATGGAGAAACGTAACGGCAAGATGAAACCCGTTATACAGAAAGCATTGGTTGAACTCGATGGTGCACCGTTCAAGTTCTTTGCGGCACACCGCGACAGTTGGGCAAAGACCAACCAGTATATCTATCCGGGTCCTATTCAGTACTATGGTCCTTCGGAGGTATGCGACCTGCCTACCCACACTCTCATGCTGGAAAAAGGTGTGATAAAATAACACAATGCATTATGCAGTCATTCACAAAGGAGCAGGAGCAATCCTGCTTCTTGTGTATAAAAAGATTGCCATGATTCTTTCCGCTAACTAAAAAAAAATTGTTCCTGAGTTCATATAAAATATTTCAATATTAAGAGACAGCGTTGTTGGCACGATTATTGGAGACAAAAAGACAGTGAACAAAAACGAACAATGAAGAAAGCATACAAGATACTTGCAGTGATAGCGTTGCTCTCCTCATCGTGCTTTGCACAATACGAGCAAAGTGCCATGTACAAATGCTATCTGAGTCAAAACAAACAACTCTGGAGACAGTATGTCACTACCGCAGACTGGAAACAGATGAACAATCAGGAACGACAACGTCTGCTCAACTATGAATATGGCTATATAGCATACGGCATCTCCATAAAAGACAAGGACATTAAGCAGATGCTGCAACGCTTCAACGAGCATATAGAGCTAATGGAGGGCAAGATGCCTGAGTCTACCCGTCTCACCTACCTCTCTGCCGCTGCATCGTACTATATATCAATAAGCAAGATTACCATCTTGAGCAATGGCCCAAAGACCTTCTCCTATTCCGAGAAGGCAGTAAAGACCGATCCTGACGACCCGTACGCACTGACGCTGCGCGGTAGCATCTATTTCTATTGCCCATCCGCTTTCGGAGGTGACAAGAAGTTGGCTCTTGACTATCTGCAGAAGGCAGAAGACCGATTCCGTCAAACGGGCGACACCATAGACAACTGGAACTATCGCTCTGTGCAGATGGTCATTGCG
Organism: Paludibacteraceae bacterium; assembly: GCA_017479885.1. Taxonomy (GTDB): domain Bacteria; phylum Bacteroidota; class Bacteroidia; order Bacteroidales; family Paludibacteraceae; genus Colicola. The sequence goes on from JAFVBR010000037.1 coordinate 26,489, forward strand.
CAATGCTACGAGAAGACCGGCAACAAGGAAAAGGCTATCGAGAAATGCCGTCAGATTCTGCGTGACGAACCCGAGTTCTCATACATCCGCGACTGCTATCTGCCCGAACTGCTCGGCATAAAGCCTCATGACGACAACAACCCGCAAAACATGGGAGCAAGTTTTGTCAGCAGCTTTGGCAATTGACAAGTCGGGTTGTTATATAATATCACAAAGAGAGTGACCTCCTGCAGGAAGGTCACTCTCTTGTTTCGGTCACTCATATATTCCTACTCCACTTCTCTTATCAGTCTGATATAATAGTGGGAGTAACCACCGTCATACATCATCATACTCAACTGATAGTACAAATCACCTATGGTATGCCCCGGTCTTGCTGTAGTTGCAGACGTTACCCAAAAGCCAAATAATTTTTTGCTGTCACCCGTGCCGTCAGATGTGCTTGAACAATATGGCGCACCATTATAAGAGTCATAGGCAGTATATGCAAAGAATGCTGCTCCGGCTGCTGCCATCTCCGACCATTGCTTGGTGGTATATACATTATCTCCGGGGCGCATGCTATTAGCGGTAAAGCTCATTCCATCAGGCGTTTCCCACTCGTCAGGAAGCAGCACATAACCCAACTGGTCACCTACCGTGGCAGCTCCGCGCAGTTTGTCGGCATTGGCACGCTGCTCTACAATATAGGTTATCTCTGCATAACTGAACATCCGCCATGTGCCTGCTGCATAACCGCTTATCTCTATATCGCTGCCCCAGTTGCCGTTTTTCCAGTTATGCAATTGAACAGGCGCAGAATAAGCATTCTCGTTTATTGAATACGGCTCTGCAAAACGATAAGTGTCTTCTTCTGTTTTTTCCAGATTGCCGGGAGCAAACAGCACTTTCTTTCCTGCGGCAGCAGAGAATGTCATCAGTTTGCCTTCTTTTGTCACTTGCAATATGGTGGTATTCTCGGTGTTGGCAAAAGTAACACTTGCAGTGAGCATAGTGTTCTTGGCATTGGCATTGACGGAGACTGTCACACTCAGACTGCCTTCGCCTGCATCAGGACTGACGGTCAGCCAGTCGGCATCTGTTGTAGCCGTCCAAGGTGTACTGCTAACCACCTGCACTGTCTCCTTTCCTCCTGTCGAGGGGAATGTGATGGTTGCGGGGCTCACCTTTATCTCGTTAGTGTATTTGGTCACGGTGAGCGAACATTGGGCTGACTTGGAGCCGCATTTGGCGGTAATTACAGTACTGCCTTCGGCAATGGCACTAACCATACCTTCAGTCACTGTTGCCACGCTCTCATTGTTGCTGCTCCACTCTATTGCGTCTGCTGTGCGCTCCGACTCTGCCGGTGCGTAACTTACTGTCAACAGGAATGTCTGACCTTCTTCCAGACTCAGTGTCGTCTCGTTGAGAGAGATGCTCTCCACTGCCACCGGCTCTGGCTCCGGCACTACCTCTACATCGCACTCAGCCGTGAACTTGCCGCAAGTGGCAACTATCGTAGTCTTGCCTTCAGATTTGGCATACACCTTGCCGTTCTCATCAACCGTAGCCACTTTTGTCTTCGTGGACTCCCACTCCACCGCAGGTGCTGTATCCTCGGCTTCTTCAGGCTCATACCATACTTTCAGTTGGAAATCTTGCCCGACTTCGAGTTCTATACTTTTCTTGTTAAGACTGATGCCCTCCAGTGTTTTAACCGGATCAGGAGTCGTGCCGCATCCTGCAAGACACAACGTCAGGATAAATAGATAGACGTTTCATATTGCTATGAGTTTTTGTTATAACGACTGCAAAGGTAATGCAATTCTTCTGATTGTGCAAACAAAAAAGACATGCCTGAGACATGCCTTTCTGTATTATGTTGTTTCTTTTATTCAGAGAAGAAACCTGTTTCTCTTGCCTCTTCTGTCATGCAGGGTGCTTCTGCACAGAACTTCGCCATCGCAGAACCGAACTTGCGGAACATGCGCCTTGTTCCTCCCTCGCTCTGCTCAAAGCTCATTGAGTTGTGGATGCCTATTTTGTCGGCCTCCATCACTTCGTCTTGATTGGCACCAATGAAGGCGAAAGTCCAGTTGCGTTTCTTCCTCTCCTCCACCAACTGGCGTACTTTGTTTGCATTGAACTCTCTCGAGGCATTCTCTAAACCGTCGGTGATGATAGTTACAAGCACACAGCTGTCATCGCCGCTGATTTTCTTCTCAAGGCTGAGAACTGACAGACCCACAGCATCATAAAGCGGAGTACATGAGTCCGGCACGTAGTCTTTCTCCGTCAGTTCTTTTGCTTCGGTAATCTTCACATTGTCAAGGATAAGGTTGGTAATGGCATCACTGTTGAAGCTGACAAGAGTAACATAATGCTCCTGTTCGGGATGATTGCGCTGCATTGAGCGGATTGACTGAATGGTTTCATTGCAACCGGTAAGGGCGGTGCGGCGGATGCAGTCCATTGAACCGCTTGCGTCCAAAAGAATAAGATGATAGAAGTTCATAATGGTAAATGTTTTTTGTTTAACTGTTGGTTTGCTTTACACTTTGTCTTCGTTGACGGTGCAAAGATACTGCAAACTTCTGCACACTGCCGACTTTTGCAACGTTGCAGGCATCTACACCTTATATATATGTAACATATTTTGATTTATCTGCACATAAATACTAAAGTAACTGATTATGACGATTTTGTTTGGTTGTTTAAGGAAAACATGCTAACTTTGTCACAGAAACAAACAACACTTTTTCACCATGAAACGACTCATCATTCCCGCTGTAGCGGCTGTGCTTTGCCTCTCTTGCAGCAATCGTAACTCCCAACATTTCATCTCCGACAGCGCCTGGCGCGACACAGTAAGCAATGCATTCGACCAACGTGTAGAGTTGCTCGGTTTCAACCCTATGCAACCACTGGAAGACTATTCACTTCAGGAGACGGAGGCAATGATGTTCATGTATGCATACATGCCCCTTGCCGACCTCACTGACTACCCGCAGCAACTGCATTACAACAATGTGCATACCGCTTTTCTCGCCCGGCAAGAGATGCCATGGGGAAAACGGATTCCGGAATACATCTTCCGCCATTTTGTTGTGCCGGCACGTGTCAACAACGAGAATCTCGATGAGTCGCGACCTTTCTTCTACGAGCAACTCAAGCCCAGAGTGGAGAACAAGAGCATGAAAGATGCCATACTCGAGGTCAACCACTGGTGCCATGAGCATGTCACTTACCAACCGTCGAATGCACGCACCACTTCACCCGTCGTCACCTTGCGCAACTCCACAGGTCGCTGCGGCGAGGAAAGCACATTCACCGTGGCTGCACTCAGGTCGGTTGGTATTCCTGCCCGTCAGGTATATACTCCGCGTTGGGCACATACCGATGACAACCATGCTTGGGTGGAAGCGTGGGCAGACGGGAAGTGGTATTTTCTCGGGGCATGTGAACCCGAACCCGTGCTCAATCTCGGTTGGTTCAACGAACCCGCTTCACGCGCCCTGCTTGTACACACCAGAGCTTTCGGCAACTATTGCGGACCTGAAGAAGTGATTCTCCGCACCTCCAACTTCACTGAGATTAACGTAATTGACAATTATGCCAAGACTTCAAGAATCGACTTTAAGATTCTCTCCGCAACAGGTGAGCCGGTTGAGGATGCAAAAGTAGAGTTCAAGATATACAACTACGCCGAGTTTTTCACCGCCGTTACCAAGTTCACCGACAGCGAGGGTCGTACTTTCCTAACTGCCGGCAACGGTGACATGCTGGTGTGGGCATCAAAAGACAAAAACTATGGTTTTGCCAAAGCCTCGTTCGGCACTGATAAAGAACTGACAATCATTCTCAATCACAATCCGGAATCAGACACCTCCCGGCATATGCTGGAATTGCAGAAACTAAGCATACTGCCACCGCCATCCGACCCGCACTATCCCACAATCAAACAACGCGAACAGGATATATGCAAGCAACGTTTCGACTACGAAGACTCTGTCCGCACAGCCTACATGCAGAACAGTTTCCTTACAGCACAACAGGCGGCAGAACTGACCACTAACTCCACCAAGCATATTCCCTATCTGACAAAGGCGAGAGCCAACTGGCCTGTGATATGGGATTTCATCTGCCAGCATGCCGACAACACACAACGCGCATACGGAATACTCGCCGCATTGGCAGGCAAAGACCTCACAGACATTACTATCGAAGTGCTTAACGATGCTTTTGATGCTCATACCTCGCAACTTGAAACCCGAGTGGAGAACGAGCCTGTGCTCAGCCCATACAAACAAGAGATAGCCCGCTTCTTTGACAAAGAAACTGCGAATAGTTTCCGTCAAGACCCAAACAGACTTGTGGAGTGGATCAAACAGAATATCCGCCTCAACCCCGACAAGAAAGCATTGCGCATTGCCCAGTCACCTCTCGGAGCACTGCGCTCAGGCATTACTGACACACGCTCACGCGACATATTGTTTGTGGACGTAGCTCGCAGTCTTGACATTAAATCAAGAAAAGACGATGTCACAGGCAAGGTTCAGTATATGCAAGACAACCAATGGATTGATGTCAACTTTGAGGGGGAAGAGTCGAAAGTTGCGCCAAAGGGAACTCTGAATCTCACCTACGAGCCTGATTCTGATTTCGATGACCCCAGATATTACAGCCACTTCAGTATTTCAAGAATACAAGACGGCCAACTGCGTCTGCTCAGTTTCGACGAAGGAGACCTTGACATGGGAGGAGGCACGAGCTACAGCAATACATTCAGCAACGGAGTACAACTTGATGAAGGCACATATTTCCTGGTTTCGGGAATAAGGCAGGCAAACGGAAGTGTCAACACCACCAATCGTATTTTCAACATACGACAAGGAGAAACAACCTCTGTTCCGCTGATATTGCCTCATGAGAAAACAGATGTATGTATGATCGGCAATTTCAATTCCGAACTGCGTTTCTTGCGAGACGGGCAACCAAAGAGTTTCGTATCACAGACCGGCAGAGGATTCTTTATTGTAGGCATTATTCGCCCGGGGCAGGAGCCTACCAATCATGCACTGCGCGACATTGCCAAATTACGCGATGCATTCAACAAATGGAACAGACCCGTTGTTCTTTTGTTCGAGAACCAACAGGAAGCCGACAAATTCCGTGCTGAAGATTATGGAACACTACCTGACAATATTATCTATGGTATTGACCCCGACAAGCAAGTGCTGAGCCATATTGTTCGCAAAATGAAACTACAGAACGACAAGCAACTGCCTGTATTCATTGTGGCAGACACATTCAACAATGTAGTATTCGTTTCCGAAGGCTATACCATTGGTCTGGGAGAACAAATGGAACAAGTGATCAATCATCTTGATTGACAAACCATTCCAGCACAAACAACTTAGTGCCGACAGTTACTGCGGTTTCTGCTGTTTTGCCCACGAGAACAAACTCAGTGGCAGATGGCAGTAACCGTCAGGATGCTTGTCAAGATAATCCTGGTGATACTCGTCTGCAGGATAATAATTAAAGAGAGGCAACAACTCAACGGCAAGAGTCTCCTCATATTTGCACTGCTTCTCTGCAAACACCTTCACTATAACAGCCTTCTGGTTTTCAGACGTATAATACACTCCTGTGCGATAGCGGGTACCTTCGTCATGCCCCTGCTTGTTAATTGAGAGAGGGTCTATAGCGGCAAAAAACATACGTACAAGAAAAGCAAGACTCACCTTTTTCTCATCGTACCTGACGCGCACTGTCTCGGCATATCCGGTCTGGTCGGTATATACTTGCTCGTAAGTTGGATTCGTTATCTCCGCCTTGCCGTTGGCAAAACCTGTCTCGGTATGAATTACGCCCTCTATCTGTTTGAAGAAATGCTCTGTACCCCAGAAGCATCCTCCTGCAAAATAAATCTCTTGCATATCAATATCAATACTTCTCTTATTCATACAATAGTTTTTCCAGTTGCCCGACTGCGGCTTCAAGGTCTTCCTCGAAGCGGCTGTGGGAAATCAGAAAATCCTGCCTGCCGCCTGCAAGCGACCTGTATAACTCAGGATTCATTTGCGCGGCATAGTCGGCTATCGCCACTTCTATATCATCGCGTTGCCATGCCATTGTCGAATGGGCATATACTTGCAGTTTCTGATGAAAGAAAGAGTATGCAATCTGCAACGCCGACTTGGCAACCTGATTCTCATTTCCTTCTGCTTCTGCCATCAGGTCATCGTATCCTACAGGTCGGAACTGGAGTTGCTCCCGGCTGAATACGAAACCATGCTGAAGCAAATATGCCTTCAGTTGTTCAGGTTCCTGATTGAAGTTATAGCAAAGAGATTCGAGAGAATCAAATTCCTCGTCACGTAGTAGCATATTCACTGCGGAAACCAGTATGGCAGGGTCATGAGGAAGAAAATCCATAAATATTGACAGGGTATAAGAATATTCGAATTCCTATATTAAAAAATACTCGCTACACAAAGTTTGTGCAAAGATAATGCTTTTCCCGAAAATACACAATGTACAACGAAGATTCTTCTGTCAACATACTATTTGTCGTGTTTGTGCTCGTATAGAGCCTCTTCAACATTTATTATATAGTCACCCATCTTCTCCATCTCGCGGATAATGTCCATATAGTTGACTCCTATGGAGTAGTCATACTCCTTGTCAGTTATATGCTGCATATTCTGTATTTTCAGTTCATCGCGGAAATTGTTGATTTCGTTCTCCATATTGGTCATCTCCATGAACTCGTCTTCCGTGATATGAATGCGTTCCAACGCCTCCACCATCATAGTTTCAGCACCACTCACCAGATAGAGCATCATCTCCACATTCTTGTCTTGATACTCTGTGTAGGCGAGGTGTGAATCGTGTTTGTAGCGGAAATGACGGGCAAGATTGTAGTTGGCATCACCTACCGACTCAAGTTCACTCACAATACGCAGCATCTTGTGCACTTCGTGTTTCGAGTTGTCAGAAAGACGACCGTCAGCTACTTGATTCAGATATTCCGCTATCTCATATTCCATTCGGTCGCATATACCTTCGTATTTCTCCACCCGCGAGAAAATAGTTGTAAATTCGGTGTCATCTTTCTCCTGATACAAGTCGTGAATCATTCCTATCATACGCTGCGTGCGGACTGCAAACACATGAATCTCTTTCCATGCCTGCAGAATAGAGAGTTCCGACGTTGACATCAAACCACCTGAGATAAAATGCAACTGGTTGTCCGTTACTTTCTGCTCGGGTTTGGAAGGAATAATGATTGTCACAAAGCGTTCCAGCAAGGGCACAAATCCTATGAGAATAATGGTATTGGTAACATTAAATGCCGTATGAAACGTAGCAAGAATTGCGTTCAGTTTGTCAGGTGACACATCGCTCGGTATGCCGGGGGTGAATTCCACTCCCCAGATATTGCATACTCCTCCTACAAACCAACGGAAAATGCAAAGCACCCAAACCACACCGAACAAGTTAAATACAAGGTGGGCCATCGCAGCACGTCTTGCCTGCACTGAAGCAGAAAGAGCCACCACATTCGATGTTATCGTAGTTCCTATGTTCTCACCCAACACCAGCGCTATACCCATGTCGATTGGTAGCACATGTGTCGAACACAACGTCATTGTTATTGCCATGATGGCCGCAGATGACTGTACTGCGAATGTCAGTATTCCGCCTACAAGCAAGTACAGAAAGTAGCTCCCGTAACCCCAACTTGAAGTAGATATAAAGAAGTTTCTCACAGGTCCCACCTGGTCAAGATGCATCTCAGTAGCATTAAGTTTGAGTGTAGTCAAACCGAGAAGCATTAGTGACAGACCCATTAAAAAGTCGCCCAGATTGGCGTTCTTTTTCGTATAGATAAGCGCCACTGCAAGAACAATTGCAGTATAAACTACCAAACGCAAATCAAAAGAGCCTCCGCCCAAAACCATTATCCACGCCGTGAAAGTTGTTCCTATGTTGGCGCCCATGATAACAGATATCGCCTGAGCCAGCGACAAAATACCGGCAGAAACAAAACTTACGGTCATCACTGTCGTTGCAGTTGATGACTGCACGGCAGCCGTGATAAATGTTCCTGTCAGTACACCGGTGAAACGGTTGGTGGTCATAGTGCCGAGGACATTGCTCAGGCGGCTGCCTGCCATCTTCTGCAGACCTTCACTCATCACTTTCATTCCATACATCAGCATTGCTACCGAGCCGATGAGTGTGATAATTTGTAGTACAAGTTGCATATTCTGTTAATTGATTGTAAAAAAAATGGTATAAACCCAAAGGGTCTATACCACGCAGTTATGTTAATAGTATATAGTTCGCACCTATGTTTTTTCGCGGAGCATAACGACGCACCAACCCACGGCGCTGCTTGTCCGACTGCAGCGCAGCACTATGTTCGTGCCTGCTCTGCCCTGCCGCTGTTAGATCATTTGCCACACACAATGCAGAATTCATACACAGTTGGCCGTCACCATTGTCTGTGCCGTCCTCGTCCCATTCCATATCCACCGACTGCAACTCGACACATGTCTCTGTCTGCAAGTCCGCCATCGCACGCAGGTCATCGCCATATTCATCGAATGCCAGAGCCACAGCAAACAAACTCATCATGACAACGAGCATAACCGACGCATATTTTCTGCACTTCTCAAACATAGTGCAAAGGTAATGCTTTTTCTTTAGATACACAAATATCAGCAGTTATTATTTTCAATGATTATACCGCCATTAAGGCAGCCTTCGCAACAAATACTAATCTTTCTGCAACTCACGAGGGAGAGTGAGCAAAGAACGGTCTAATATGATGCGACGTTTGTCGCCTCGCGGACCGGTAATGATGTAATGTTGCGCAATATCAGATGGCAGCTGATGACGGAATGCAGCAGTTATACGCGAGATCTTTTGATTAAGCGACCCCGATTCAGGGTCAACCAAGTCATCTATACTGCGGCGCATCTGCTCTACATCACCACGTGGAGACACTGTGAGATAAATCTCAAGCAACTCTTTCTTGTAATCAGAGATTTCCTTGAGACGTATTCCTTCATTGTGGATAAGGAACAGCAAATAAACCACTTTTGAAAGCGTAGGCATAGAAATAGTTACCCTTTTGCCTGTCTCGTCATTCAAACAGATATTGAAATCGTTGTCTACCACAATCGGCACCAGGCTGCGGGTTATTACGCGGCGCAACGACTCGATGAAGTCTTGCCCGAGTTCATTGACAAGAATGTCAAGTCCGTGCTCTCGCTGCAGTTGCAGTATCTCATCCCTAATCAGCCTTGCGCGCTGCCGCGCGGACAGAGCATCAGGCTGAAACGGAATCTCTTTCTCTGTAGCCTCACTTGCACAAGCTTCTTCAGACATTACTGGCTCAGCAGACATGTCGAAACAGCACTCCTTTGGCTGAAGTTCTCCAACCGACTTGCTTTTGCGCGGACTTTTGCCGAAAAAGTTGAACAGCCGACGTGCCGGTTGCCAGACTGATTCAGCAACCTCAGTTCTTTGCACAGGCGCTTCGAGTTCCGGTTCTTCACCCAGACTAAAAACATTAGCCTGCATTACCTCAGCAGCAAAAGAAGTTATGATTTCGGCAACAGTATCAACAGAACTCACCTCACAAGTCAGCATACGCTGCTGCTGAGACAGCCTGTCGGGCAGAGTGAAACACACGAAGCGCCCGGCTTCATGTGGATGAGCATTCTCTATATATAGCAGTGAATACGGGAACAACCTGTCGCCCATGAACGTCTGCAACCTAACAGAATGAGTGCGCACAAACGCATTCACGCTCTCAGACGTACCCTCATAATAGTAGAGGGTATCAACAGGCATATTGGGTTTCATAGTCAAACAGGATGAGTTAGCACTTCTTCAACAGCTCGTTCACTTTATCGGGGTCAAAGCCGAGTTCCAATGCCTTTTCAAGCCATTGCCGTGCCTGGCGGCGGTCGTTTCTCTCCACAAGTATATTGCCGGCATTATATGCACCTGCACTTGAACCGAGTTCGGCTGCACGCCGGTAGTATTCAAGTGCCTTATCAAGGTCTTTCCCGACTCCCACTTCCAGTTCATAGCACACGCCCAGATCAAGCAATGCTTGCTGCAAATCCATCTCTGCATAAGTCTGAGCCGTTTGGAAGAATTTTGTGCAGTAAGACCCCAAAACCGAGACAGCGGCAGGTGTTGATTTAGACCACGACTTGAATATATACGCCAGATTTGGTTCCGAGGTGTTTACATGCGCCTGAACAGGCTGATCAGTGTCATCGATATCGTCAAACCCTATGAGTTCAAGCAGTGTCTGCGAATATGGCTGGTATGCCTCAATCATCTTTTTCTCGATGCAAGGCTCAAGTTGCTCTATTATATCGTCAAAATCTTTCTTATTATCCTTGGTAGCTTCCGCACCATCAAGCAACTGTATAAGTGTCTTGCCTAATACAAAGTCTATCAGCGTCTCATCCACTTCCGCCTCTCTCGCCTTCTCGCATAAATCGAGGGCATAATCCTGACTGAATGGTCTTCCTATACCGTCCAGTGAAAGCAGAGCCAGACGTATATATGCCAGCGGTTGGGATTCAGCCGCCTGCTCCAACAGGTCCACTCCGTGGAACTCGTCGGCATATTCACCCTCGGTATCGGTCAGAATAACTCCGTACAAATATTTGGCGTCATTGTTGTCATATTCGGCAGCCCTGCGTATTGCGGCAACCGCCTTCTCAGGATCCTTCTCCACCCAATCAAATTCCTTATATTCCGATATTTGATACATCTGATACCAGTTAGGACGATATATCTCGTAGAGTTTCAGAAGGGAATTCTGTGCTCCTGTACCACCTTGATCAATCGCAAGATTGAAATACTTCAGGCAGTCAACTCTCTGCATTCCTTCGGGTGCAAATCCCTCAAAGCACATCAGTCCAGCCATATAGATACAACCTGAAGCACGCCAGAAATAGCCTTTCTGCGCCCATTTCCATGCTTCTTCGTTGTTCTCCTCCAAATGGTCTCCGTAATAATAGCCTTTTGACAGCATCTCGCATGCACAGTCGTCACCATACTCGGCTGCCTTCCTAAACCAGCGATATGCAGCATTATAATCCTGTTTTACGCAAGTGCCGAAGAAATACAGCAACCCGATTGTGGACATCGCATTTGCTTCATTCAGTTTTGCTGCTTTCATAAGTATATCATAGCCTTTCTGCTGTGATTTCTCATCGCGATTTGAGCCGTCGCTGTTATACAGATATATGTATGCCCACGAATAATATGCTTCAACATAACCCAACTCAATAGCCTTCTTATAGTACTCCTCCGCTTTGCCATAATCTTTTTCTTTCCCGCAATCACCAAAATAATACACATCTCCCAACCTGCTCCATGCTTCGCCGTAATTGTATTTCTCAGCTATTTTTTCCAGCATAGCCAGACCCTTCGGCTTGTTGGCCTTTACTGTCCAGCCCTCTATCAGATTCCTGGCATACAGCATCTTGGCAAATATATTGTCTGATTGTATTGCCTTTTGCACCCACATCTCTCCTTCCTTTACATCTTTCTTTACACCCGAACCCATAGAATAGGCCTGACTCAGTTCAAACATACCGTAACTGCACCCTTGCTCGGCGCTGAGTTTGGCAAGTGAGAAGTTGAGTTCGTCATCATGCTGTATGAAGAATGCTGCACGCGATGCTATATACAAGGCAAATCCGTCACCTTGCTCTGCCGCCTTGAAGAAGGGGTCAAAATGCTCATTCTTAAGATGAGCCATACGCCTTCTCCATCCCACTATCTCGGCAACCATCAGTTGTGCATCCTTATAGTTCTCAAGGGCAGGTTGCGTCAGGTCCTGAAATGCATCTATTATTCTAAACTCGAGGAATGCTGTCCTACCTGTCTGATACGGCAACTCCAGATACGACAAGTCAGGCTGGGCAGGCGTCTCGTCCACTACAATCTGAGGTGTAGGAGCAGGATTGGATGTAACCCGTGTTTTACCGAACAACTTGGCCATCTTCTGTCCCAATTCTATAACTTTGCCTTCGTTATATGGCAAGGCATCTATACGGTTGAAGCGGACAAGACGATACGACAGACGAAAATCCGCTTTGAACTCACCTATCTTGAAGGGCACTATAGTCTTCTGATAATCGATAGCCAGAGCTATCTCATTGGCTGTATTCTCAGAGGTGTTGCTGTTTTCCGACCATACAAACAGGACAACTTCAGAGTCGTAAAGTGCTTGAGCGATAGTCTGCGCCCAGTCGGTGCCGGCATCAATGCCTGCACGATCGATAAACATGGTGATACCGTATTTTTTCAACTCCTGCTCAATACGGTCTATCACAGGCGTGTCTTTCCTTGAGTAACTGATAAATACGTCGTACATAACGAATGGTTTGATATGGTTATATTATTGTATGGTTTAATATCTGGGTGCAAAGATAATAAAAAAACTTGGAAATACAAAAAGAAATTTAAATTCAAAACATACAAAAAAAGAGACTGACATATATCAATCTCCTTAGTTGCTTAGCCAGGACTCGAACCCAGACAGACAGAACCAGAATCTGTAGTGCTACCATTACACCACTAAGCAGTGCTCCTTTTCGAAAGCGGGTGCAAAGGTACGGCAAGTTTTTTAATTGTGCAACATTTTAGTAAGAAAAAAGTGTTTTTTTTTCATTTTTCTTGTATGTATAAGCAGAAAACACTACCTTTGCAGGTAATTTAAAAATAGATTTTATTATGCGGCATAATATATTCGCGTTATCATCAATTATTCTTCTTTTTGCACTCGTAGCTCCCGTATCAGACACGAGTGCTCAAGATGCCGGAACAGTAGGCAATTACAACGAAATTCTATGCATGGACAAAACTGAAACAAGCAAAGAAATGGTTTTGGAGAGTCTGTTTCCTGCCAATCTCGGTGCAACCCCTGAATATGCTTTTCTGCTGATGACGGCTGACGACAACGGAAATATGTATGTTGTTGACACCATAAAAAACGATAATGAGAATCTGACTTTTCTTTATTCCCCGTCTGATTATCCTGATATAAAATTGCCTGCCACATTCCATATCCGACGTATCGCCACCATAGATTCTCAGAACTGGTATGAGAGCAATGGCGAGGCTGTATTCGTTGTGGCACGCAACGAATATACTTCCGAACAACAGTCGCATTGCATTAACGATTTGCCGATTACAGGAACTTACACCTATCATGACGGGCGCATTGAGACGTACGTATTTCGTCCTGACACACTTGAGCGAGTGTTTTATGATGTCACCGAACTTGGTTGTCCTCATGAGCATACCATACGTTGTGTACCACTTGATGTACCCCAAGCAGAGGTTGACTCACTTGGCAATGTATGCCAGACCGACAACAAGATGCAAATAACATATCACATTATCAAGGGAGCTCCGACAAACTGCCGTATCACGTTTGATGAGGCTGCCCATGAAGCAGGTTTTACAGATACTGACGTAGAACTGGGCGATGACAATACAATAACTATTGACATGCCTTCTATAATACGCATGGAGTATGGGATTTCACTCAGTTTTTACGATATCAACAGTACTAACGGTTGCGAAAGTGATGTATATTCACAACATTTTTATCCCAATCTCGGCGGATTTCTTCAGGAGAAGTGGGACGATGTTTTGTTAGTTGACAACAATGACAAGAACTGCAATCCGGACTGCGACAGCGACCTTAAATTCGCTTCGTATCAATGGTACAAAAACGGCAAGGCACTTGAGGGTGAGACTGGTCAGGTGTACTACGAAGAAGGCGGTCTCAACGGCAGATATTACGTAGTTATGACCGACACTGCCGGCAATAAGTACCGCAGCTGCGAAGTCGTACGCCGCCCTATAATAGACAACAATACCGCCATTGCTCCGTTACGCATATCGCCAGTACCCGCCGAATCACAGGAGAACATCATCGTTAATACTGCCGGAAAGGGCAAAATCACGGTAACCGATATGGCAGGACGAACCATACTGGCAGTTGACACAGATGGCAGTCAGTTGCAAATGAGCGCTCCTAAACAAACAGGTGTTTACATCGTTTCATTTGTCGGGACTGACAGAACACGGCAAGCACAAAGGTTGATTGTCAGATAATTAGAGAGGAACTATTATGAAGAAAAACATATATATACTTTCACTCTTGATTTGCGCCTTACCATTGACGGCACAACAAACGAGTCCTGAACAGGTGCAAACCGAAACCGTTTACTCCAACGAACCTTTGCACTATGACACAGGAAACTTTCTGCATTTCGGGTTTGGAGGAGGACTCGGACAATTAGGCTACAATCTGCAAGGAGGAAAAACTACGGCTTACATGCCGTCATTCACCGCCGATATACAATATACATACTACTTTCTTCCGTGGCTCGGTTTGGGGACAGGTGTGCATTTGTCGTACTATACCTCACAGTCCAACCTGACCAAACAGATGATATGGGAAGGACAAACTGACACAGAAGGTGACAACTATACGCACAGAGTGGATTTCAACAACTGGCGCGAACGTCAGCACGATATAATGCTCGAGATCCCACTCGCCATCAGTTTCAAAGCCAAGCCTGGGAAAGGCGGCTTCTACTTCAATGTCGGTGCCAAAGCCGGCATACCTGTATATGCCAGTTATGTACACAACCGCGGGGACCTTATTCATTCGGGCTACTACCAGCAATGGGATGTAGTGTTGGAACAACTGCCTGACAGATTTGAGACGGAACCTCTGCTTCGCGCCGAAGAGGGTTCAATGTATAAGAAAGTCAATAAAATCAATGCCGCAATTTTTGGCGAACTCGGAGGCCTCATACAGCTTGACCCTCTGACCGACCTCACTCTCGGCATATATGCAGATTACTATATAAGCAATCATTCAAGTGTAAAAGCTGCCGATGCAACCGACCTTGGATTCAGAAATCCCGAATACCATACTGAGTTCATGAATCCTTACGAAGGACTGGTAGGTACAAAACATATCGGTGCCATGCATCCGTGGTCAGTAGGAGTGAAAATCGGTATTCAGGCACACCTACGCACAAAGGCGGAACGCGCACAAGCAAAGGCACGCAAGCAGGCGGAAGAACTGGATAAATTGTCAGCAGACAAAGACACTCTGCTACTACATGACACCGTTTTTGTGTACGATACCATATATGTGCGTGACACATTATATATGACAGTACATGACACAATCGTTGGTTCGAGCCTTCTGAAAGACACTACATGGATTGTCCGAATTGACACAATCTGCCCTGACCCACATAATCCCGGTCTGTATATCAACCTGACAGAAGAAAGGCTTCGCAAGGAGGACGAACAAATGGAACAGGACAAGACCGGAAACACCACAAGTGACAACAGAGGCAACACTACCGGTAACAGCCAGCAGAATATCACTATAACAGAGCAAGGCAGGAAAGCAGCAAAAAAACTTGACGGCAAACTCACGACATCGGTCATCTGGTTCCATTTCGACGATTATAAACCTATTCTGGAACCTTTTGATGTGATAGACACTGTGGCAAAAGCATTGCTTTCCGACCCTGAAATGCACGTTAATATCAATGGTCATGCATGCAAAATAGGTACAGATAGTTACAACCAGCGGTTAGCCATGAAACGTGCCCGGGCAGTTGCCCGTCTGCTGAGGCTTAAAGGAGTTCCTGCCAAACAGTTGACAGTACGTTCTCTGGGAGCCAACGAGCCATACCGCTACAATGAAGGACGACATCAATACTCGAAAGACCGCAGAGTAGAGATAGTGCCGATAGGTGCTGACGAGCAGAACATGATTGCATCCCATAGTACAATGAACTTGGAGCAATCAGACGTAAACACAGCTCCACAGAAAAGTCGCATAGACATCAACTACGATAAGTATGACAAATTCATTGGCGAAGAGAAAGTTAAACCCGGCAGTCGCCTTGCACAAATAGCTCGCCGCTGGTATGGTCACCAAGAATATTGGGTATTTATCTACGAAGCCAATGCCGACAAAATAGAGAACCCATCGCTCATACACCCGGGGTTAGTGGTCATGATACCTGACATTAAGTCGGTTGCAGACGGAAAATCAGAGAAAGAGACATTACTCCATGCACGCGAATTGGAAAAACGTTATAACAGGAAATAATTATTTACTATCATATCTCAACAAATACAATTGATTCGATGAACTTTGTAGAAGAACTCCGTTGGAGAGGCATGCTCCAAGACATCATGCCGGGAACAGAAGAACAGCTCAAGAAGGAACAGACAACAGCATACGTAGGCATAGACCCTACAGCCGACTCGCTCCATATCGGACATTTATGCGGAATAATGATGCTACGTCATCTACAACGATGCGGGCACAAGCCGATAGCGCTTATAGGAGGAGCTACGGGAATGATAGGGGATCCCTCCGGCAAATCGGCAGAGCGTAACCTCCTCACAGAAGAAACACTACGGCACAATCAGGAGTGCATAAAGAAACAACTGAGCAAATTTCTTGACTTCGATAGTGATGCACCAAATGCCGCAGAACTGGTTAACAACTACGACTGGATGAAAGATTTCACCTTCCTCGACTTCGCACGTGAAATAGGCAAACTAATTACAGTCAACTATATGATGGCGAAAGACTCTGTGAAGAAACGTTTCAATGGAGAATATTCTCAGGGAATGTCGTTCACAGAGTTCACCTACCAACTCCTTCAAGGCTACGACTTCGTATGGCTCAACGAGCACAAAAACTGCCTCATGCAAATGGGTGGAAGCGACCAATGGGGGAATATCACCACCGGCATTGAGCTCATGCGCAAGATGAACGGCAAAACCGCATTTGCCCTCACATGTCCTCTAATCACCAAAGCTGACGGTGGAAAATTCGGGAAGACCGAATCGGGCAACATCTGGCTTGACCGGCGCTACACATCGCCATATAAGTTCTATCAGTTCTGGCTTAACGTCAGCGATCAGGATGCCGAGAAATACATCAAGATTTTTACGGCTCTCAACAAACAGGAGATCGACTCTCTCATCGCCGAGCACCAACAGGCTCCTCATCTGCGTCTGCTGCAGAAGCGTCTCGCCAAGGAAGTGACTGTCATGGTGCACTCCGAAGAAGACTACAACGCAGCTGTTGAGGCAAGCAACATCCTCTTCGGCAATGCCACCGCCGAGGCTCTCCACAAACTTGATGAAGAGACTTTCCTTCAGGTGTTTGAGGGCGTGCCACAGTTTGAAGTCAGCAAAACAGAACTTGACGCAGGAATCCAACCGCTTGAACTTCTGGCAGAGCGCACGCAGATTTTTCCCTCCAAGGGCGAAGCTCGCAAGATGATGCAGGCAAACGGATTCTCGATGAACAAGGAGAAACTCACCGACACCTTTGCTCCAATCACTTCCGCTGCACTCCTTAACGGCAAGTACCTTCTCTTTCAAAAAGGCAAGAAGAACTATTATCTCGTAGTAGCGAAATAAGGTCTTGACATAATACCAGAATAGAGTTGCCAAAATCACCGATTTCTTCTGATTGGGAGAAATCGGTGATTTATTGTTTACTATTGTTCAGGAAGAAACATAGGGTCCCAGACAGGGAGACGTACAGGTTTCTGTTTGAGGATATCCAGAATGTTCTGCGGCACATATTTCCTTGCCACCACAAGGCGGAACATGTACTCGCGGAACCACTCGTCTGTCATGATAAGATGCCCTTTCCAACCGCTCTTCTCACCCCAACTATTCTCCACCATCCAACGGTCCGGTTGTGTATAGTTGACCGTGTCCTGCAGATTGACGGCAACCAGTGTCATTGCATGTGACGAACCACTGGCAAAAGTCTGTATTCTCTGCTTCTTGTCCATGGGAAAGGTTGTACCGAAGATGGCGCCATAGTCGTAGTTACGGAGGTCGAGCAAGCCACGGTCGGAGTTGAGTTCTTTGGCAACGTCACATGAAAAATACATGGCAACAGAGTCGCGCAATGAGGCTATAGCCATCTGCTGAATGTCTTCTACAGGCAGATTGACATAGAGCCAGTTCTGTCCTTCGTAGATGTGACGGTCAAGGTCGATTTCATATACCTTATAATACTCGCGCGTAGGGTCGTTCATCAGCATCACGTAGTCGGTTACAAGTTCACGGTTGACGTACTTGTCGGCAAAAGACAGCGGAGTGTATTGTTCACCTTTCCACGTGAACTGCTGAGGGGGAATGCCCATTGCAGTGACCAGCATGCGGTAAATGGTGCGCAGCATCTCTTCCTTCTGCTGCACAAGCTGTTGTTCCGCGGCTTTGCTCTCACGCAGTTGCAGCCCCTGTTCACGCAGTTTGAGCGAAAGCAGAGAGCGGAAGCGGGATGTGCTGTTGGTAGTGAAAGTCTCGGGCATAACCTCTGCCGGCACCAGCCCGTATTTGTTCACAAGATCGGCAACACCGGTAAATGTGCCTCCGTCACCTATCGGATTTTTGAAAAGGAACTCCACCTTCTTGTCGTCCATCGGCAGTTTGCGTGTGTCAATGACCGACTGCAGGAAGAGGTTGGCTTTCTCCAGTTGGTCGTAGAAGAAGAGGTATGCCTCAGAGAACTCAAGTTTGTCGAGATTATGTTCACGAATGGCAGTTGAGCGGAGCACATTGAGTCCGGTAAACATCCAGCAACGCCCGGACTGCTTCTGGTCGGTGATGCCTTTGTTGGGAACACGAAGAGTGAACTCTGTGTCAAAAGCCGTGAGATTGTCCTGATTGAGTGCGAGTTTGCGGAGGTCGTTGCCTCCCGCAGCATTGCGGAGAGCACGCTGCTCGGGAGTCTCATTGTAAGAAGCACGCAAGTCGTTCAACACCTGCACGGACAAGGTCTGCGCTGAAACCGATAGCGTGAGCAAGAACACAACAACAAATGACAGACTTTTTTTCATAACCATAATGATATTATTGAGTTTAAACTGTTTACGAAAGCATTGACGACAATTCATCGTAATATTTTGGAGAAACCGGTACAGGCTTCAAACGCGGGATATCAAGTTCAGCCAATATCACCCCGTCTTTCTCGCGCCGGAGGACTTTGACACGGCGAGGATTGACATAATAAGAACGCTGGCAACGCACAATACCATGCCTTAACATCAACGGTTCTATCGACTTCATGGAGTTACGAAGCGAATATTGCGCGACACGATCATTGTCAAGATAGTTTACAGTGACATTATTGGCATCCGCCTCAACAAACAGAAAAGAATTGGCAGACACAACTACACGCAGTCTGCCCACGTTGTCGGTAAAGCGGATGAGAGATTCAGGTTTCACGGGGGCTTCTTTGTAGGAAACAGCCACAGCAAAACTTATAATAACATAAGGATATGACAACACCATCAGCAGAAAACCCAGGCAAAAGCCCACAGAGGTGAAATATGAATATGCGCCATGAGAGATGAGAGTCATATACAGACCCATAAAGAAAGCGACAATAACCACTTCCGCAAGACACCAAGCCGTGTAGGACAGCCAGTTGAAGCGCAAATGGCGACGCAGAACAAATATCAGATTACGGGTGATAGCGAGCCAAACCAGCAATATGGCTGACAGCATGGTAACGTTAAACGGCAACCAGCCTGTGCCGGCATCGAAGAAACCTATCATGGCAGCAGGCTTATAGAGGAGTACAAACCCGAGGAAAAACAGAGGCAACATAAGATAAAACCATATCTGCGTGGTTGCCCTATAGAAGAGGTGCGGAATCTGCTTCATTTTTGGTACAATTCAGTCATTACAGGTGATGTGACGAAACCCGGAATCACAATATTTTGTCACAAATATCCGATTTTAGTCATCATTCATAGACATTCTATCAAAAATTATACCATACTTTCACAAAAATTTTATTGGTTGTAAACTCAGGTATAATTTTGCACCCGGAAACAACAAAAAAGACATATCTCCATCTACACTGACAAAACAACACAAATCATTACAGAAAGGAAAACAACTATGGCAACATTCAAGAACAGACTAATAGCCTTCGGCGACTCAATAATAAAAGGAGTAGTGATGGAACAAGAGGCAGAAAGACTGCGCTACAAAGTGAACGATGAGAGCGTGACCGCTCTGTGCTCAGAGCGCCTCGGTATGGAGGAAAAGAACTATGCCAAGTTCGGAAGTACAGTGACAATGGGCGAACGCATAGTTGACAACCATCTGACAGACATACAAGCGCATGATATCGTTCTTTTAGAGTACGGCGGCAACGATGGTGACTACAGCTGGCAAGACATAGCCAGAGCACCTGAACTAATGCACAGCACTCACACACCACTCCGTTCTTTCCGCGAAATATACACGCGCATGATACGAAAGATAACCGACATAGGAGCAACGGCAGTTGTGCTCTCGCTGCCCCCAATAGACCCTGCCGTTTATTTCCGATTCTTCTCACAGAAGATGAGCGATGATGAACGGCACAACATACTTGACTGGCTCGACGGCAACCTGAGCAACATAACCAACGGACATGAGCTTTACAATCTGGAAACACTCAGGCTTGCATGCGCAATGCAAGTGCCGTGGGTGGATATCACTTCACCTTTTCTGGAGAGCCGCAACTACCGTTCGCTCCTTTGCAAAGACGGACTGCACCCCAATGCAGCCGGGCAACGACTCATCGCCGACAGCATTACAAACGCATTGTAACTGCACTATCGGCGCACAGCCATTGCTTTGCACCAACTGACAAAGAAGCGGATACCTGATACTGTGAGAGCAGTGCCAAGACCGAGATAGAAGCAGGCAAAGAAATCAACAGGGATACCGGGAATAAACTTGAGACTGATGCCAAGACACATCATGAAGATGATGATGCAGTAACCTTTCAAATCGAAGAATGCAAAGAGTGACTTCTTGCGTTCGGGAAAAGAAAGAATACGATTGGTGTAGCGGCTTACGAACCCGCGAAACATAAGCAGGAACGACACCAGCACAAACACAGCTATCAGCGACAGCCACCATACACGTTCGGGATGAGTATTCACTATCTCGATTGCGCTCTTCACCCCCACTTTCAGTATGTTGATTCCGGGAGCAAGCCAACAGAGAACTTGCATCAGAAGAAGATGCTCACGATTGACGGGTAAAATCTTGTCGGTATTCATTTCAGCAAGTTTTCTATTTCAGTTTCAAGTTCGGCAGGTTTGACGGTCATCTTGTGATATGACACAACATTACCCTGACGGTCGATAAGGAACTTGTCAAAGTTCCAGCGGATATTCTCCACATTCTGCTGCTGCTTAAGCCAGCGGTAGAGAGGCTCGGCATTGTCGCCGTTGACCTCTATCTTGTCAAACTGCGGAAAAGTGATGTTATACTTGCCCGTACAGAAGGAATGTATATCACCAAAAGAGCCGGGAGCCTGCTTCATAAACTGGTTGCAGGGGAAATCGAGAATCACAAACCCCTGCTCTTTGTACTTCTGATAGAGTGCTTCCAAACCTTCGTACTGAGGCGTGAAGCCACAACGGGTGGCAGTATTGACAATGAGCAGCACTTTGCCTTTGTAGCCGGCAAGGGATACATTGTTGCCATAACCGTCCTTCACAGTGAAATCATAGACTGAGGTTTGAGCAGAGAGCACAGCCGATATCAGCACGGCAAATGCGAGAATCAAATGACGTTTATTCATATTGTAGTGATTTTATTTCGTTTTAGGAGCCTCTATTTCATCAGGCAAGCGGAAATTGACAGGCACTGTGTATCTCACTCTCACAGCTATACCCTTTTGCGTTCCGGGCGTCCATTTCGGCATGAGACCAAGTGCCCTCACAGCCTCCTGGTCAAGAGCCTTGTAACCCGATGAACGCACCACCTTTATGCTGTCAATGCTGCCGTCTTTCTCAACAATGAACTGTGCTATCACCTTTCCTTCCTCTTCGTTGGTTACCGACTGCGGAGGATAAACCACATGCTCACTCAAGAATTGAAACAGAGCGCGCTGACCTTCAGGGAACTCAGGCATAGTCTCAACAGGTCCGAAGAACACAGCATCAGGATGAACCATAACTGGCATGAAGAGAAGAACTATCGACAGAAAAATGAATATCTTTTTCATAACAATGCAAATTTTACGCCACAAAGGTAAAAACAATTTTTCATATTCGCAATCATAAGATGTTATGAATAAAAAATGAGATAAGGTGAAACAAATATTTGGCGATGTCACACATTTGCCGTATCTTTGCATTGTCAATGTACAAAAAAGAACTGAAATATTACTTTTCGACTCCGATTGCATATATTGTTATTGGGTTATATCTGCTGACCGTAAGTCTGTTTTTATGGGTTATTCCCGGCCAATGGAACATACCTGAATCAGGCTATGCACAGGTTGACGGGTTGTTCAACTTATCACCATGGCTCTTCATGTTGCTCTGCCCTGCCCTCACCATGCGTCTGTTCGCAGAAGAACGACAGAGCGGCACCTGGGCTCTGCTCAAAAGCAAACCGATTGTTCTCTGGAAAATTGTTAGCGGTAAATACTTGGCGGCATGGACTATTGTGGTGTTAGCACAACTGCCATGCATTGTGCACTATTTTCTTGTTTACTATTTAGCTGAGCCTGTCGGGAATATTGACTCCGGTGCATTTTTCGGTTCATTCATAGGGTTGTTGTTTCTTTCATCAGCATTTTGCGCTATCGGCACATTTGCCAGTAGTCTGACAAGAAGCCAGATTGTGGCATTTATTGCAGGAGCAGCAGGCTGCTTTATTATGTTTTACGGTTTTGACTTGCTCGCCTCAATGCTGAGCAATGCAAGAATGATTGCAGCATTGCAATGGTGCGGACTGAGCAGTCATTATACTTCAATCTCGGAAGGAGTGATTGACCTGAGAGACGTTGTTTATTTTCTGTCAGTCAGTCTTGTTTTTGTTTTGCTCACCATTCAGACTATGAAACGCAAATGACAAAGATTGGAATACTTTCAGATACCCACGGATTGCTTGACATAAGAGTAAAAGAGCACTTCAAGGACGTGGACGAGATATGGCATGCAGGCGATATCGGCTCTACTGAGGTACTTCAACAATTGCGTGAATTCAAGCCGACAAGAGCAGTATTCGGCAATTGCGACTCAGGCGATGTCAGATGGTCGCTGACCGAGTTTTATAGTTTCAAAATAGAAGGAGTTAATGTGCTTCTCACTCATATAGGCGGCTATCCCGGAAGATACAACCCACTGGCATATCAAAAGATTCTGCAAACCAAACCGCAATTGTTTGTTTGCGGTCATTCCCATATACTAAAAGTGCAATATGATGAGAGTTTGAGAATGCTTACTTGCAACCCCGGAGCCGCCGGAAAATACGGCATTCATACAATTCAGACACTTCTAAGACTGAGCATAGACGGACATAAAATACAGGACCTGGAGGTTATCGAATTAGACCGGAAGTGACTACACATCAAGGTATTAGCCATTACACACAAATCTAAAATGTACAAAAGAGTGCTAAATAAGCATGTTGTAAAACATAAAAAATGCTATTGTGGATATCGAAAATTTTGAGTTACTTTGCAACCGTAATCAAAACAACACAATCTTTTTTGTACCTTAAAATCAAAACAGACTAATACCTTATAGTAAAAGGGACGCTGTGAAGCGTCCCTTTGCACATTTTTACAGGAAATGTTTAAGCAAAACAACGTGCAGTGAAAACAGTATCTGCATGAGAAGATTTCGTTTAAGGGTTGTTTCCAGCAATTTGTCTATTATCTCTTTATCTGCCGGCAGATGCCGACACTTCAATAGTCTTCATATTCATTTGATTGCAATTTGCAATGTTTTGAGATATACTTTCTTCTCATCACTGATACGATAACTCTCACAAGCTTTCCGGATAGTCTTATTGTGGGTCCACCGGTCCAGACGATGCTGCACAATATACGGAATCGCGGCTGTCCATTGTTTGGCAAGGGCGGTGGCAAAATACCACGCCTGCATCATTTGCACATAGTAGTGCTCACTGTGCACTGCCGCCACATCTTGCAGAAATTCAGACTTAAAATCATCGTCAAGAAAATAGTCCATCAGCATCTTCATTCCGAAACGTATAATATACGGTTTGTCACTGTGCAGCCAACTGACGATATGCGGCAGCAGGGTTTGCTTATGAAGTCGGAAACAATGTGGCGAGAGTTGGTCACAGGTTGCCCAATTGTCTATAAACGGCAGAAATGCCTCAACTTGGCCAATGCAGGCAGGGAAATTTTTTGTTTGCGAGACAATGAAACTGTGTAACTGATTCTCTTCGAAATACCGATGGGGCAAACGGGTGAGGAACTCCTCGGTATTGCCCTCCATGACCAACTCTTTTGCCATCTGTCTCAGGACAGGCGTTCTAACCCCTATCACTCTCTCCCGCTCTATTCCGGGAAGCAGTCTGCAGTTGAAATCGGCATAGACAATGTCCTGCTCAGAAAATAGTCTTCGTATGATTTCGGTTTCTGTCATTGGGATATATATAACGATGATTCGTATAATATGTATTCTCTTTTGCAGTTTGAGATAAGTCCAATTGTCGAGGGTCTTCTTTTCTGAAAGTAATCTACAACAATCGAAAACCTTCAAGCACCGTCTTCAGATACGGATACGGCACTTCACCGCCAAGTGTATCATAGAACTCTTTCAGAGTGGTGAACGAAGGATACTCCGCCCGGGCGGCAAGTATGCGGTTCAAGATCT
The DNA here is from genome assembly GCA_017479885.1 of Paludibacteraceae bacterium. GTDB lineage: Bacteria > Bacteroidota > Bacteroidia > Bacteroidales > Paludibacteraceae > Colicola. The sequence continues at coordinate 51,259 of JAFVBR010000037.1, forward strand.
CGGTAGGGACGATGTCAGTCACCAGTATCTGACCTCTCTTGACGTATATCAACAAATGATTGACGACCGTATCTGTAGTAAGTCCTCTAAGCGTTGCAATCTGCTTTATAGTGTTACCTGCCGCGTATAGTTCAAATGTTTTCTCACTGGTAATTGGTTCATCATGCTCCTTTTCAAGCAGTTGTTTTTTAGGTAAGGGCGTACGTTTCTGTCCGTGAGAAGCGGTCTTGGTTCTCTTTGATTTTATCTGCGGTTTTTCAAATGCGGACGTTTCCATCTGTGGAGCAACAAACCGGCTTTTTGCTTTCAAGAAAGCATCAATGGAAGCATCTCTGCCCATTACTTGCATAAGAGCAGCTTTCTGCGTCAAAGTAAGAAACAGATCGCCCATCATTGTGTCAAAATCTCCAACGTCCTCTTTGTTTTTGCATCGGCATGGATGTGTATTCAGTTTTGCAGCCATCATCGCCAACTTCGGGACAAAATACCCTGCTGCCGCCTTTAGTCGCTCTTGAAGCAGGTCATTGGAATCGGACAGGACAAGGCTCTTCAACTGCCCCTGGAATTTGTCCGACACACCCGCTTGTTCGCAAATCTCTTTCTTAAGTTCATCCAGAAATGGCATAGTAGCAGCGTTGAACGACACGCATTTCGCCACATGTTTCTGCATCTGCTCAATCAGCGTCTGCAGTCGTGTTACACTGAAAAGATCTGTCAGAAGTTGCAACTTATACTCCTTTTCTGCTTGACCAAGCGCGATACCGGCCTGCTCGGTCGATGGTTGTGCATTGACATAGTCAAGTACCTGCCGGTCATTTGAGAGGCTGACATTTTGCAACGGCGAGGACAGCACTATGCCTTCCAGTGCGCGGCATCGCGAAAGCGCCACATACACCTGCCCTGCGGCAAAGGCACGGGCGGCGTCGATTATCACGCGGTCGAAGGTCAGGCCCTGGCTCTTGTGTATGGTTATCGCCCAAGCCAAGCGGAGCGGGAACTGCCGGAAGGCGCCGAGCATCTCTTCGGTTATCTTACCTGTCTCCGCGTCTTCGCGATAGCGTATGTTCTCCCACGTCACCGGCTCCACCTCTATGTCGCCGTCGTCGCATTGCACGGTTATCGAGTCAGCGCCGTTGACGTGTTTTACTATGCCAAGTTTGCCGTTATAGAATCTGCGTGGCTTTTGGTCATCGTTTTTGATAAACATCACCCGCGCACCCTCTTTGAGCAGCAGCGTCTCGTCTGTCGGGTAACTGCTTTCGGGGAAGTTCTTGAACACCTCTGCCTTGAACTTGTACAGTCGTCCCGGCAGTTCGTCCAACTTGCGTTGATTCAAATCGTCAGCCTGCCGGTTGTGGGTAGTGAGGGTTATGTGGAAATTGTCTTCCTCATTCTTGAAGTCCGGCAGATAGCGTGACGCCAGCATCGTGCGGCTCTCGGCCGACAGGCGGTTGTCGCGTACCTCGTTCAAGAGGCGGACAAACTGCTCATTCTGCTGCCGGAACACATGGTCGAGTTCGATATAGACGGGCTGCAACTCCTGCATCACCCGGCTTTGGAAGAAATAAGGACCGTTGTAGTATTTGGCAAGTGCCACGCCGTCATCGCCGTGTACCACGGGCGAGAGCTGCATCAGATCGCCAATCATCACCACCTGCACGCCGCCGAAAGGCAGGTCGCGGCGGTATTTGTAATGACGGAGCACTGCATCTATGGCATCTAATACATCTGCCCTGACCATGCTTATCTCGTCTATCACGAGCATCTCCAAATGGTAGAGCATCTGGCGTTTGCGCTGCATCATACGCTGCTCGGCAAACATCTGGCGGTAGGACTCGGGCGTTGGCACGAGTGTGCGGATAGGCAGTTGGAAGAACGAGTGTATCGTCATGCCGCCGGCATTGATAGCCGCCACGCCTGTAGGTGCCACCACCGCCATGTTCTTCGGCGAGGTCTCCCGCAGTCTCTTCAGAAAAGTCGTCTTCCCCGTGCCCGCCTTGCCGGTAATGAACAGGCAGCGGTTGGTCTTTTGAGAGAACTCCTCCGCCAACTTGTACGGCAGAGACTGAGTTGTTTGTTCTATGTTGTCAAATACCGGCATATCTGCGCTCTATCTCCTGCCAGTTGATTATCTGCCAGAGGGCTTGCAGGTGGGCGGCACGGCGGTTCTGGTAGTCGAGATAATAGGCGTGCTCCCATACGTCCATTGTCAGCAGCGGTCTGAGTCCCTTGGTCAGCGGATTGCCGGCATTCGGCTCCTGCGTAATGACGAGCCTGCCGTCTTTGTCAGCCGACAGCCATACCCAGCCAGAGCCGAACAAGGTAGTTCCTTTCTGCTCGAACTCCTGTTTGAAATTCTCAAACGAGCCGAAGTCACGCATGATGGCAGCAAAAAGATTGCTTTCGACTTTCGACTTTTGACTTTCGACTATCGACTCGAACTGTGTGAAATACAGGTTGTGGTTGAGTATCTGTCCTGCATTGTTGAATATTCCGCCCTGTGCTTTGCAGACTATCTCTTCAAGCGTCATGTTCTTAAACTCGGTGCCTGCGATGAGCTTGTTGAGGTTATCAACATATGTCTGCAGGTGCTTGCCGTGATGGAACGACAAGGTCTGTTTGCTTATTACCGGCGCCAACGCATCCTGTGCGTAAGGCAATTCAATGAGTGTAAACATATAAACTAAATATTAATGATTAGAATTTTCCAATAACAATATCATATTGATGAAAATACTGTATTTCATCATTGCCAATACTTGTATTCAATCGTCGGCGAACATCGTCCGCAGTTGTTCTCTGAACTCTTTGGCTATCTGCATTTCCCGTGCCCCATCTTTGCGGAAAGTATCTTTGGTGAATCCTGTATTCAGCTGTTCACGAAAAGCCTGCCGCAGCAATCGGTACTGCATGTCTCTGCCGAGTTCACTCCAGCCAATCCATTTTTCCTGCTCCAACGCCTGCATAATGCCCTTCAGGCGGCTGCTTTTCTGCTTCTCATGGCTCACTATATCTTTTGCAATAGAATCCATCAATTTGTCTATCGCCTCCGCATCGGTCAGTCTCTTCCTTTCAATCAGTCGCCTGTAGCACTCAGGCACTTGCAGCAGTTCTCTCAACGACTGCGGAGTGACCGTGCCTTGGGGAGCGGTTTTGGCTTCAGTCATCTCAGTAAGCAACCGGTTGAATGGTTCAGGAAGCGGCAGATGCAGATTAGTGGCGAAAGCGGACATCATCTCACAGGAGCACTTTATGTTCTCGAGTTCAGCCACTACTAACCTCACAGCCTTCACTTCCAAATCGGCAGTCCAAAGTGCTCCCATCTTCCGTCTGCCCTGACGGCACATCGCCTGCACAAACGGCTCCCGAAGCGGCTCATTATACACGGCACTCAGCAGTTTTATTCCGCCGAAAGAGATATCCGACAGCATACCGAAAAGTTCTGTCTGCGAAGGTGTCCACTCAATTACTTTTTCAGCGGTAATATGTTCGTTATCAGGCAGCCGGTTCTCTATCGTTTCCAGTAACTGAGGGATAGATTCCACTGCCGTATGCATCATATCAAACTGCTGTCGGGGAGGCAGTACCGCATCCCAATCCGTGTTCTCCGGCAGTTGGTAATAGGTGCGCTCAATAAGATTCTTTAGTTTTAACCGTTGCTCGCCGTCCAGCTTCTTGAACTGAGAAAGAACATACGGCACACCCAACAGTCCTTCCTCAAATTCCACGATAGGCTTGGCAACCTCATTCACCATCTGCTCCTTCGACATAGGAAGCAAGATATCAGGCAGTGCCTGTAGTGACGATTTCAACTCGGATATTATGTTGGATTGCCCTTCGTCCATTATTGTGTCTGTTTTTGCATTGCAAAGGTAGAGTTTTTTGTTCTTTCCGACAAACTTTCCGAAGAAAATTCACCAATATCCCGTCTGCTGGAAAGTTCGGAAAGTTCAACCGACGGATTGCCCTATCTTTGCACCGTCTTTCAAGAAGAAAGGCGGCGTACTCCCGCATGGAGCAAAATAAAACTCATAGTACTATGGCAAAAGGTAATCCCGGCTGGCCGACAAAAAACGGCACAAGCAACCCAAGCGGCGGCGGCAGACTGAACAACCCTCCGAAAAAATAAAAGTCGGCAGTGAAACAAGATGGTGTGCAATCCTGAGTTGCGCACCGTCTGTTTTTTCTGTCACCTCTTATCTTGAGGCAATCAAATGTATCTTTTCTTCGTCTGCGGCTTTCCGGTTTTGCACTATCTGCATCACATCCCCTTCACCATGATAATAGATATATGGCAGATGGTGCTCATTTATTCTACCCATACTGAATCGCGGTTCAAGAATCGGATACATGACCGGTTTCCCTGAAAATCTGTAAATAGCTTGCGTTTCCTCACATATTCGCTCCGCTTTTACGCTGTCGGTAGTGAAATAGAAATTCTGATAATAGCGGTCCTCGTTGGCATAGTCCTCGGAATCAAAACACGGGTATAGATGCTCCACAAGCACAACAAACGGACTCGTTGTCTTCCTTTCTTTGTGGTAGTGGTCATACGCTGCAGCCTGAAGGTCTGCAAGTCCGTGAAAGACTTTGCCTGCATATTCAAACGATGCCGTCGTAAGAATATTTGTAATCTCAATGTCCTCCCTGTTCATCGCAACTGTTTCTGTATGATTTTATTGATTCTGAATTTATTCCTTTATGATTCCGCAGAATCCAAAGCACACTACCCCAGCAACTGATCACTGTGGTTCTTGGTATCAACTTTCTCGATGATGCGCTCAAGGGTACCATCAGCCGAAAAGACAAAGGTCTTGCGCAGCGTACCCATTGTCACTTTGCCATACATTTTCTTTTCCCCGTAAGCTCCGAGTGCCTGCAGCAGTTCGGTCGTGGGGTCGCTCAGCAACGGGAAGGGTAGGGAGTATTTTGCGATGAACCGCTGATGTGACGCAGGCGAGTCCTTGCTCAAGCCATACACCTGATAGCCGCGGGCAAGAAAAGAGTGGTAGTTGTCGCGGATGTTGCACGCCTCAGCAGTGCAGCCGGGTGTCGAGTCCTTGGGATAAACATAAATCACTGTCGGCCTCCCGATAAGGTCTTTGTCGCTTACAACCACCCCGTCTTGATTCACCACCGCAAACTGCGGCATCCTGTCTCCAATCTGTAGCATAACGATGTAGGTGTTATCTGTTAAAGTATTTATCTAATTCTTTTTCTATTTCGATGACCATCTACGGTATCTCATTTTCATCAAGCGAGCCATACCATTGCCCTGCCCTTTCATATATAATCCTTCCCACTGGATGGTCTTCCGCCTCAAACTTATGCAATTGCATTCCCCAATTATCTACTCTGAAATATGCCAAACAAGAATCGTTATCGTAAATATAGTATTCCACCGGCATCATATCTGTGAAACATTCCCACCTATATTTACAGCCTCTGATAATTCTTATTGTTATGCATCCGCTTTCATCAGTTAGCGGCTCTTTTCCACAAACCAAATAACGCAATGCTTTCTCGTGTTTCTCAACCTGCTTGGTATGACCGCCTGCCCGCCCCCGGCGGAGGTTGTTAGAAACAGTCCTTTACATATTCTTTTTGTAGTATGGTATAAACTCTATTTTCTCATGGCTTTTATATACCACACTTCATCGGGAGCATAGCCATAATAGCGTTTCCCGTCCCCTCCCAAGTCCCATTGGCTCATTACTTCTCTCTGATGGGTTGGAAGCATCTCAAACACACCGAGTTTAATAAATACATGCTCCATTCTACGGAACTTACGGTTGCAGTGTTGTTTTCCGCGTTTCTGTGACTTGCAGCAGCACCAAGTGCCTGCCGGAGTCCGTTTCCCACTTCTGCTCATATTCTCATAATGTTACGAACCATGCAATGTTTTCACTGCATAGTCCAATTAAACATTATGAGGCTGTAGCGTTTATGAATTTCATATTTTGATTCCCTGTTTTTTCCGTCTTTAAGCATCTGAGGTTTATCTGTTTTTCAACTGCTCTATCAGCCAAGTCGTTTCTTCGACATTAAGCCTCTCGCCGAGTACATACATCAATACTCTTTCTGCACGATACCATTTATTGCTACGAATGATCTCAGGCTTCTTCCCTTCTTTTATAAACTCCGACAAATCAACCTCTTTGCGCCAACCGTCAATACTACCGTCATCATTCACCGCCAATTCTAAATAATCTCCATACCCCTCGTCGTAAGGTGGCAGCACACGGTTCGGCACATATCCCCGAATCTGCCATATCGGATGCTTGTCAGCATCAAGCAAGGTATATGTTCCGCCATCGCGCACTTTCGCCCATAAACGCAGATAACCGTAATCTTTCTTCCAGTTGACAACACACCCTGTCTTGAGGTCAATGAGATACTCAAACAGCATGTCCTCTTTTTTGAACACAGGCAGTTCAAAATCCTCGTCACACTCCATTTCAGTCATCACCCCGTCATCAAAATGCAACAGCGACTCCTCCTCATAGTACGGAATATCTACTTGCAGAAAGCAAGCCTTCTCCGTCAACTTCTTCAGTAGTTCCTTATCAATAGGCTCTTCAAACGGATTCATAGTTCTGTAGCGTTTTATGTTCTTTGGTTATACTTAAGTATCAAATGATTAAGCATCTCTTAAGTGCTTAAACATCTTCCACATAACAACATCTGTTATTTTCGGTCGTTGTTTTGATTGCGTGAATTTTCGGTCGTTGTTTTGGTTGCGTGAATGTTCGGTCGTTGTTTTGATTGCGTGAATGTTATTCACGCCTATAAAGTACTCCGCAAAGATACAACTTTTTCGGCACATCTGCAACAACATCCCGCAAAATTCACCCAATCAGGCACAAAACATTGCAAATCCTCTTACATATCTCGCCAAAATGTACTACCTTTGCAGCCATAATTCAGCAAGAAAATCCGTATGATAACCGATAGATAACCGAAGGATAACCGTAGGATAGTGCTGCCTACACTGTACTCTGACTGTACTCTGACCGTACCCTCAACGTCCGCTGCCTGTCCTTAAAACCAAGCCCGACCATCAACACATTCATTATTGGATAACGATAATTACAGCATAGGCTATGTTTATGTAACTTGCATGCAATTAGTAATTTACCCCCCCATAAGGCGTTTTTCTGAAAAAATAATTCGCATTTTCCTTGCATAGTTCATTGATGTTTTGTAATTTTGCACTCCGAAATGTGAGCCACCTCACTGAGAACTCTAAAGAGCAGTGAACCCATTTGAGAATCACTCCAAACAATAACTGGAGAATGATTTAAAAAACATAAGTGCCACATTGTGCAACGCCAACATTGCTTACATGTCAGATATACTTCTTAATATAAGTGCTTCGCTCAAACAGTATAAGGTTTATAACTGTTTGAGCATCTGCATTTTACCCCCCCCATAAGGGCCTCGTTTTCTGACATTTGCAAAGCCACGTCTCGGTGGTTTCTCCCCCTTTTCCTTGTCGTTTTCTTATCGCTTCCGATGCTTGCATCGGCGGCTTCGTTGCAGCCTGATTCCGTCTCGCTCTGCCGCACCGACAGCGGCATGCAACTCTCCATTCTGTTGCGTGCCGACTCCATCCAGAGCATCCTCAATGCCGCGATTGAGAGCAAGCCTGACATTACACACGACACCACACAGAGCGCAGTCAAGCCCCTCTCCAAGCGCAAGCAGCGTGAGCAGATGTTGCATATCGAGCCTCTACTTGTCTGCGGGCACGACACGGCACATTTCCCCGACATGCTCATTTTCAACAAGCGGGCTGCGCAGCACCATCACAACATGTCGCACCGCCTGCATCCGCTTGACACAGCTGCATACCAGATCAGCACCGCCTACTTCAAAGACACAATATATACCTATCGCGCGACGATGCCGTTTGAGCAATGGATGGACAATGCCGCTTTGTTGCTCTTTTCCCATGTTGCCGACTGCCATTCCATCGACACGCTCCGTCCCGCTGCTGGCGACACCCTTCTTCGCTTCAGCGAGCAGACCCGTCAACGCATTGACACTACCTGGGTAGAGTATGTCGTTGATTCTGTAGGTACTTACACCAACATCTCCCGCGTCTGCTTCCCTTGGGACAAGACCATTCTCTATCCCAACTACATGAACAATGTGGAGGAACTGGCTAAAATCAACAACAACCTCAGTCGCTTCCTCAACAACGACAGCATTCGTGTTACTCGTATCACTCTTCACGGCTACGCGTCGCCCGAAGGCCCGTATGCTCACAATACCATGCTTGCGCGCGGGCGCACGAACACTATAAAGAACTATATCAACGCGCGTTATCATGTACCCGACACACTCATACATGTGCGCTATACCTCTGAGAACTGGAAAGGTTTCCGCGATTCGATTATAGTATCTGATATTCCATACAAGAAGCAGTTGCTCAACCTTATAAGTAAGCATTGGGGAGCCGATGTGCGCCTTGAAACCATGGAGCGCAACTATCCTAAAGTGATGAAACGCCTTGAGCGAGACCTCTTCCCCAAACTGCGTTATACAGAATATACTATTGATTATGAGTGTGTGCATGGCATTGTGCATACCGAGATGCTGACAGAAGAACACATCGACACTATCATTCAAAAAGCCCAATCTGACAGCCTCAGCACCATTCCCCGCCGTCGCCCGATTCTCGAAGTCAAAACCAACCTGCTCTTCGATGCTGCCCTCGCACCCAATATCGAAGTGGAGATACCCATCGGTTTTCATCCGTGGAGCATCATGCTCGAGTGGTGGACACCATGGTATGTGTGGGGCAATGGCACAATGGGCAACCGCGCCTACTCGTTTATGCTCGGTGGCGTGGAGTTAAGATATTGGTTCAGAAATAAAAATGACTATTGTCAGCCCGTCATGAACGGTCACTTTCTTGGTTTGTATGGTGCAGGCGGATTCTATGATATTCAGACCGGCGAGAAAGGTTGGCAGGGAGAGTATTCGTCGCTTGGACTGACCTACGGCTATGTGCTGCCCCTTGCTGCGCATTGGAACATGGAGTTCTCTGTCAGCGCAGGTTATGTAGGCGGACCGCAACGCTACTATAAAGGTATGTTCAATGACGAACATCTTATCTATCAGCGCGACCAACATCTTTGGTATGTCGGTCCTACCAAACTCAAAATCAGCATTGGCTATATGTTTAACATAAAAGAGAAAAAGAAACGCATTTACACAGAGTAACTTTTGAGTTTTCCCGAGCAACTCCAACTCCATCCGGACACACACACAATGAAAAGGAACATATACATATTATCTCTGCTTCTGATTCTGCTGAGCAGCTGCGAACCATGGTACGACTTCTACCACCGCCGCCCGCTTGAGATTTACTACGATGGCGAAGCCCTTGTTCGTCTGCATCCCGACTGGGAGCACCTCGGCGAGCGCCCCGAGTTGATGACCGTCTTTGTGGCTAAAGACGGCGACTCCATTACCGACCGCTTCGTTACCTCGCGCATCGACTCTTTCGATATGCACCTCTCCGCAGGCGACTATAAGATTCTCATAATGAACGAGAGCATGATTGACTATCAGACCATGAGTTTCTACAACACGCAGTCGATTCACGACATGGCCGCCCGCGCTAACATCCGTGAGGACATCGCCTATAACGCACCCAACAAGCACAATGCACCCACGCGCACCCGCGAGAATAGTTATCTCATGTCACCCGGTATCATCGGTACGGCTGTGGATAGTTTCACCATCACGCAGGAGCAGCTCGACACCTATCGTCAGTTCCTTCCCTACAAGGAAACCGCCACGCCCGACACGTTCTTGCTGCATCTCTATGATACTATTTACGACATGACCTGCCGCCTCAATATCTATGTCCGCACCAATGGGTGCGAGTATATGCGTGCCTTGGCAGGTTCTATCACGGGTCTTGCCGATGGCTTCTACCTCTCGCGCATCTGGCGCACCGAAGAAGAAGGGAGTTTATGGTTAGACGAGTGGGAACAGCAAACCGCCACTCTCTCCGACCTCATGCAGCGCGACAACCGCCGGCGTGCACCACACAGCCCCTATACCATTGGCGAAGAGGGCGAACAGGACTCTGTCAAACTGTCCATCGACTCCGTCTATCACGACGACGGCATCGTCCACGACTGGATGGTATGTCACACCTCTACCTTCGGTCTGCGCCACGGCAAAGAACTCCTCAAAGACCGCCTTGCGGAAGATAACAAACTTACACTGCTTTTCCGCTTGCGCAATGGCGATATGTGGCAGTATCAGTACGATGTGGGCAAACTCATCCGCTACCGCAACCTGCCAGAGGATGTTTTTGCAGGCGATTTCGACCAGCGTCTCTTGCTCGACCATACGCTGCAACTTGACCTTGATATAGTCATCAACTACCCCTTGCCATATCCCGACCTCCCCGAAGTGCCTGAAGGCAACCTGCCCTCCCCCTTCGATGTTACCGTCGAACCATGGCAGGTAGGCGACTCAACAACCATAAGGATGTAGAACTTAAGAAAAATCTACAACCATAGATAGTTATTGCTATCTCGCGTTCTTTGACATATTGGATTACCGCAAAAGATTTTTGGGCAATAATGCACCAAAATGTTGCATAGTATTGAAACTTTTTGTACCTTTGCAGCGCAATTGGCAAAGCAGGTGTGTGCACTCGCCAAACACAAATAAGGTATGAATAGGAAAATCTACTTTTACAAGCATTATTTTAAGGAGTTTCTATCTACTTTATCTGAGAATGTGATTGAGAAAATCAACTATGCACTGCTGTTGCTTGAGACTCAAGATAAAGTTAGCAAGAAATTTGTGAAGTACCTGCGCGATGATATTTTCGAGTTGCGTGCAGAGTATGAAAGTAACATCTATAGAGTGTTCTTTATCTTCGACGAAGGAAACATCGTTGTGCTTTTCAATGGTTTTCAGAAGAAGACGCAGAAGACACCGGAGAAAGAACTAAAGAAAGCAATAAAATTAAAGGAGGAATACTATGCTACAAAACCCTAATCTAACAGACTATAGTGCTGTTTTGGCAGAGAAATACGGTGAGGTAGGAACTCCTGAAAGAGAGGAGAATAACAATCTTGCCCGCAGTTATTACATGGGGATTGTTCTCCAAGATGCTCGCAAAGAGGAGCATCTGACGCAAGCCGAATTGGCGAAGCGCATTGGAGCCAACAAGAGTTACATCTCGCGTATTGAGAATGGACTGATTGACCCCACGGTGTCGAGCTTTCTTAAAATCGTCCATGCTCTCGGGCTGCGGGTCGAACTCACTCGCCCACTGAACTAACCCCGTAGAGACGGTATTAATACCGTCTTTCAAGAGAGTAAAAAAAACAAGAGAGACGCATGACCATGCGTCCCTCAAAATGGATATAAAACAAGCGGTAATCCAATTAGCGGATTACCGCTTTTTGTGTATGTCCATAGGTCTCTGTGGGGGTGTTTCTTTTTTATTGATTTCATTGTTTCGCCCCCGCAGAGGCTTTGCGGACAACAGTAAAAACATAGGGTGCCTCACTCGAAACCAACAAATATAACCTTTGAAACACTTTTTGTACATATCGTTCCTCGGCCTTGCCCTGACGCTTGCCGCTTGCCACACACAGGGCAACAAGCCCGAACTGCCTGCCGGCAGCGCCACTATCCATGGCACTATCGACACAGACTGGCAAGAGGGCGACAGCATTGAAGTAGAAATATAATATAGCCTGAAAACTATATTTTATTAACAACAAGTTTAACCAATTAAACAACTAAAAACAATGAACAAAACGAAGTTTTTAGCCTTCGCAGCAGCCGCTCTCATGTTCGCAAGCTGCACAAGTGAACTCGCCACCAAGGGCAACAACCCCGAACTGGCAGCCGATGGCAACATCCCCGTTGCCTTCCAAGTCTCCGCCAACCAAAATGGCGCGCAACCTCGTCGCATCGGTGCTAATGGTATCGTGAACGACCTCGAAACACTCAAGAGCGACGACTACAAGAAGTTCGGTGTCTTCGGTTTCTACACCAACAAAGAGGAGTTCTCTGAGGACAGCATTCCAAACTTCATGTACAACCAGAAGGTTGAGTGGAACGGTACCATCTGGGAGTACGCTCCTGTAAAGTACTGGCCCAACGAGTGGAACGCTACCCTTGAAGGAAACACCACTACCGACGGCAACACCGACCACCTTTCCTTCTTTGCTTATGCTCCTTATGTCAGCACTGCAGACGTAGAGGCCATTGCAGACAAAACCACTGAGACGGGTATTTACGAAATCAGTGCCAACGATGCCACAGGTGCGCCTTACATCAAGTATCGCGCAACCAAAGAAGGTACAGGCGTGGACCTCTTATGGGGTGTGGCCAAAGAGGATTACATGAGCCGCGACACCAAGATTGTGAATGCAGGTTATCCTTTCCTCAATCTCATCAAGCCCACCACTGCTAACGAGAAGATACCTTTCCACTTCCGTCACGCTCTCGGTATGTTTGGCGCTACCGTCTCGCTGTATGTTGACAATGCCGAATACGATGCAGACAACACCAAGGTTATGTTGAAAGAAGTTGAACTGCTCTCTTCTGACAACACAAAGGCTCTGTTCTACACCCAAGGTACTCTCTCTCTTAACAACACCACAGCCAACGAACCCGAGTGGTCAGATAAAGGCGGTGACGTTACATCCTACAACTTCGACCTCACTGACATGACAGAGAATATCGCTTACACTGCTCCTACTGGTTCAGAAAGCGTTTACGAAGCACAAGGCACACACACAGGTGTCGGCACCGCAAAACAAAACCTCACCAAAGGTACACAAGGCGCGATGTTTGTTCCCGGTCAGGGCACCAACTTCAAAGTACGCGTTAAATATGTGGTTATCACCAAAGATGAGACTTTGGCTGCAAAATGCTCAGTTATTGAGAACAACATCACCTCCGACGAGATTGCAGGCTTTGAACTCAAGGCTGGCATGACCTCTATCCTGAATATCCAACTCGGTCTGAAGCAAGTGATGTTCGACGTAACAACCGTTGAGGGCTGGGGCTTGCAAGATGACGAAGACCAAACCACCATCAACCTCTCGAAAGACAAACCCAAAGGTTTCTCGGTTAGCCCAACCAAGATAGTGCGTTTCTCATCGGGCAACTTGCAGTACAACTACACCGATAGCAAGTGGCAGTTTGCCGAGACGCAATACACCATCGTAGGCGATGCCAACGCTACCAATATCCAAAACAAGACAGGCATCATCGACCTCTTTGGTTGGGGTGACACAGGCGACGCCAATTCGCCCAAAGGGTTTAAGACTTCTTACAATTACAGCGACTACGCTTGGTCTCAGGACTGGGGTACAGCTGCAGCCGCTGACCTTGGCACGGGCTGGTACACGCTTAGCACCGACGAGTGGCAGTATCTGTTCTACACCCGCACCAATGCCGCCTCGCTCTTTGGGCAGGCCACCGTTGCCGGTCAGACAGGCTTGATCGTGCTCCCCGATGAGGATGCATGGACTCTCCCCGCTGGTCTCACCTTCAACGCAGGCAGCTACAATGCATTTGCTGACAACACCTACGATGCTACGCAGTGGGATCAGATGGCAGCCGCAGGCGCTGTATTCCTTCCCGCTGCTGGCTACCGCAACGGTACGGGCATGTACGATGTAGGCGACAACGGCTACTACTGGTCGTCTTCCGCTAACTTCACGAACGGCGCGTGGGTCGTGTACTTCGACGATGGCTACTTCTATGCCGCGGGCAACTACAATCGCGACGACGGTCAGTCGGTGCGCCTCGTTGCCTCTCTCAGCGACTAACTTTTTGTCATTCCGCAAGATTGGCAAAAACAACGGCTGACGCGCACTCTTTTTGCCCGCTGTGGGCTACCGCGATGGCTCTACAGTGGTTGACGTTGGCGACGGATGCTCCTACTGGTCGTTTACGTCTCATGGCACCTATTGGCAGTATGTGCAGCGCGTGTACTTCAGCGAGAACTTATTCGACCCCTTGTACTACACCAGTCGCCGCTACGGTCAATCTGTTCGTCTCGCCAAAAGTGCTACAGAATGATTATATGTTATTACTGTCCGCTAAAACTTTTTGAGCCGTTAAAAAAACGGGGCTGATTCCTTTGTGGAGTCAGCCCTTTTGATTTACTTTGTAGCAGTAAACATAAATCAAGTAAATCGTGGGCAAAATTACAAAATTTAGCGGACAGCCGCTATATGTTCAGCTATTAAATTTGACAGAAAGGTCAAAAATTCGTAAAATAAGTCATGATGGAGGTCATGACAAGTATGTAAAACGCCTGAATGGCTACACTCATTTCGTAGCATTGCTCTTTGCCGTACTGATGCGCTATGATTCTCTCAGAGAGTTAATTATAGGCATGCAGGCAGAGGCTCATAAATTACGCCACCTCGGTGTGGACTATGTCATTCATCGCTCTACATTATCAGATGCAAATAATCGTCGCAGCAGTGATTTCTTTAAGCAA
>JAFVBR010000038.1 GCA_017479885.1 Paludibacteraceae bacterium
GCGCTCCTCTTGTCTTGCGGTTTCTAATTCGGTGTCGCTACGCTCCGCTTGATTATTGTTTTCTTTTTTTCCCACCCCCTTTTATATTTTCTGCTGTCACACGGAGCGGCCACGCGCAACACAGGGCAAAACCGCCGCCTTGTCTCGACTCGTTCTTCAAAATAGGTATAGGCACACGATTCTGATTCTCCGACAAAAGTGAAAAAGACATTATTCATATTCGCAATGATGTTGGCAAGCATCGGTTGTACGCTTGCACAAGCAACACCCTTCAAAGAAGGCGTGTTCCGATATGCTCCCTACGGGCACTCCCTACTGAGCGATGTGCACCCTTACTTCGTAAGGCTTGACGTAGGAGGAATAAGCAACCACTCCGAATGGGACTGGGGGCAGACCGGCAAACAATGGAGGGTCAACACCTTCGCCGTGTTCGGCTTCGCATTGCCATTGTGGAGAGGAGATATCGTAAGCCACGAATATGCACTGAGTGTTACATGGCCTATGTCTGCCACCATCTGGCTCGACCTGTTCGAACATGTGACAGCACCAGTCGTGAATGCTGATTGGCGTATCGCATTGCCCGTGTGGACTTTTATGCACAGAGCTGACAAAGGGTTCCTCAGAAACTACTCCGTCAGTGTCGCACCTTTTAAGCACGAGAGCACGCACATAGGCGACGAACTGGTGCTACAACATGTTGACCAAGGCTTTCCGCTCAGACGGGTCAACGTCAGCTACAACTACTCAGAGTATGTTTTCACGGTGAACGAAGCTGAGGATTTCCGGGCGGAGTGTCATACTCTGCGCCTCGGACTGATGCTGCTCTGGGCACCCAAGGAAGGCTGGTACTTCATCGACGAGACCGACGGCGACGCCACTCTGGCACAGCCACGAGTCTCACCATGGGAACTGTATCTGCAATACCAATACCAGTCACGTGCATCAAAACACGGGTTTCAGGCTGTGGTGTCGGCCGAAGTGCGCAACCGTGCCTTATACGGATACCCCGTCTTCAACCGGGACAAGGATGAAGCACTGAGTTACGAAATGCAACCAGAAAAAAGAGTATTCACCTACAATGTTTTCGCAGGCGCACGCTGGTGCAATCCCAAATACGACGGATATTTCTCGCGGTTCTCAATGGGAATACGTGCATATCACGGCAACAACCCATACGGGCAGTTCCGCAACCACAAGAACTTCAACCATGTAGGAGTTTCACTCGTGTTTGAATAGGAAGAACAGCAAGGAAAAACAAGAATCTCAAGAAACTACGAATACAACATGACAAAACAAGAACTGAGAATAATATACATGGGTACGCCTGACTTCGCGGTGGAAAGTCTGAGAGCGCTGGTGGAACAAGGCTACAATGTGGTGGCTGTGGTCACCATGCCCGACAAACCGGCAGGAAGAGGACACAAAGTGCAATTCTCTCCCGTAAAGCAGTATGCACTGCAAGCAGGTCTCCCCGTACTTCAACCCGAGAAACTGAAAGACGAGAATTTTGTGGAGGAGTTGCGCGGTTATAAGGCTGACT
This sequence comes from Paludibacteraceae bacterium, assembly GCA_017479885.1. GTDB lineage: Bacteria > Bacteroidota > Bacteroidia > Bacteroidales > Paludibacteraceae > Colicola. The sequence goes on from JAFVBR010000038.1 coordinate 1,541, forward strand.
TGCAGATTGTGGTGGCTTTCCGCATGCTGCCTGAGGTGGTGTGGGCTATGCCACGACTCGGCACATTCAACCTCCACGCCTCACTATTGCCGCAATATCGCGGGGCAGCGCCTATCAACTGGGCTATCATCAACGGAGACAAAGAGACGGGAGCAACTACGTTTTTCTTGAAACACGAGATTGATACCGGAGACATCATTATGCAAAGGCGCATCAGCATCGCTCAGGAAGAAGATGCCGGCAGCGTACATGACAGACTGATGACTATGGGGGCAAAGATGGTATGCGACACTGTGGATCTTATTCTCTCCGATGATGTTCATCCTCTACCACAACCCGAACTGCCGGAATCAGAGTTGCGACCCGCACCAAAGATATTTCGCGAGACATGCAGGATAGACCCCACAAAGACCGCACAACAAGTCCACGACTTTGTGCGGGGACTGAGTCCCTACCCTGCCGCATGGTGCACTATGCAACTCAACGGCGAAGAGCAGACAGTGAAAATATACAAAACTGCACTCGCTAAAGACAAACAAAAGAACCATTTGTATATCGATTGTGCTGACGGTCCACTGGAACTGCTTGAGATACAACTCCCAAGCAAACGGCGCATGACGGTAAAAGATTATCTGAATGGATTACATTAGCCTCATAGACAAATACTACTCGCATGTGCCCGAACTGAAACAAGTACTGCTCACTCACAGCAGGCAGGTGACCGAGCGGGCACTGAAGATTCTCGACCTCCACCCTAAGTTTGAGGTCGATCGCGGTTTTATAGAAGAGGCTGCCATGCTGCATGACATCGGAATAATCTACTGCGATGCGCCCAAAATTCACTGCCATGGCAGCCATAAATACATTGAGCACGGCTATCTCGGAGCCGAACTGCTGAGAAAAGAAGGTCTCCCCTTGCATGCCGGGGTGGCGGAAAGACACACCGGAAGCGGTATTACGCTTGAGCAGGTTATCAGAGAGCAACTGCCACTACCCGAGCGCGACTATTGCCCGCAGACAATCGAAGAGGAGATAATCTGTTACGCCGACAAATTCTACTCGAAAAGTCACCTCGGCGAGGAACTGCCATACGACAAAGTGAGATACAACATCTGGCGTTACGGACACGAAGCTGTACAACGTTTCGACAGATGGCGCGAAATGTTCGAGTAATTGAATTCCTAAAGATATTTTAACCCTTAATGGAACTTGTGCGAAAATCCTACTGAGATAAACTCTTTGAACTGGATTTTGGCACGTTCATCGTCAGGCAAGATGACTGTATTGTCATAACGAGGGTGCAAAAGAATTCTTGCTGACAAGAAACGATTGATAAGAAAATCGGCAGCAATCTCAAGGTCGAGTTCCACACGCGAATAGTTGGTATAGAAATAGAACTTGCTGTCAAGACTGATCTCACGCACAGGCTTGTAGAGCCACTCCACACGAATGGATGAACCCGCTTCATTAAGTACTTTCTGACCGGCGGGGATAGAGAATGAAGTCTGTGAGGCGTGAATGGTGTCAGCAGCAGCCACCATACGATAGGTTAACGGAGAAAACAACAGCGAAAGACCTTTCACCGGCTTATAGTCGAGACCAAGCGACAGATTGAGACGGGCAGGAGTAAAGGGTGCAGTCTTTGCCTCTTTGGTATTTTCCTTCCAAGTATGGAAGAAATGCGTCTGGAACTCGGCAGACAGCGTTCCGCTAAGTTTGTCCACTATCTTGATACCGAACTTGGAGTAGAGTTTGAAAAGGTCCTCATTGGTGTTGATCTTGCGAAGCGTATCAGCACTGACTGTATTAAAACCGAATCTCCATTCGCCGGTATTCTCCCACGTAATATTCCTGCGATTATTATAAATAATCTTACCCTGCAAAATACCGAGAACGGCGAAACTGCTGTTACCGCCTGCATACCAGTTTTTGGTAACGTAGTTCTGAGACAACTGTACCATAGTGGTAGCCTCTTTATACCAGTAAGTATATCGTTGTCGGATAGCACGAAGGCGGTCCAACCTGTCTTCTTGCGGATCAGGCACCAACGCTTTTATATGCCTTATTGGAATGACCTCAGGTTCAATCTCTCTATTGCGTATATCAGCAAGTATATCAGGTCGGTAAATACCGACATACAATTCGGGGTGATAAGTGGATATATAGCGGATAGACTGCTGATTGGAAGACAGATTATTAGTTGATTTCTTTTCCAAGAATGAACGCTCGGCAAAGCCGTCGGTGATTAGCCGGTCTGACAATCGGTTAGAACGATAGTCTATTTGCGGCATTGAGAGAGCATCATCCGTAAGAGGCACATAGAGCAATGGCATAAGCAAAGGGTTAGCCTGCCACATCATCTCGCTATAGTTACGGATACGCAGCGAGTCGCGCAAACCGACATGATACGGAAAAGCAGTGGTGGTGTCCTCAACAAAGCGCTTCCGGAGTTCAGCCAACTCTTTCTCATGCAACTCTCTACCCTGCTGCTCAACAAGATAGAGAAGAAGCTGGTCGTTGCTAAGCACAATGTCTGTTGCTTGAATGCGGATAGCACACATGCAGCAAAACAACACACACCATATTTTGCGCCGAGAAAGCATAACTTTTCACTATTTGAGAGACATTCCGCCGAATGTCTCTACAAGTCTGTTTGCTCTATTTACTCCCACCAACGGTTGTGAGGTAATCCCTCTACCGGCGGTTTACGCAGAGAATGCCATATCAGCCAAATACCATATATGATAAAGGGGATACTGAGCCACTGACCCATATTGAGGAGCATGCCTGCCTCGAATGCTTCCTGATCGAGCTTGATAAATTCAAGACAGAAACGCGTAACAAAGATAATCTCAAAAAAGACACCAAAAATAAGTCCCTGCCGCTTACCGCAATCCCACTTGTAATACATGAGCATAGTAACTATGAACGCCACGATGCAGTACATCATCTCATATATTTGCGTGGGATGGCATGGCAGAGTGTCACCATTGCGTACGAAAAGAAATCCCCATGGCAAGTCGGTAGGATTGCCATAAATCTCCGAATTGAAGAGATTGCCAAGGCGAATAAGTGTGGCTGTAATGCAAATACCGATAACGAGCCTGTCAAAAATCCAATTGATGCCGGTATGGAAATGCTTCTTGTTGAGTATGATACCGGCAGTAATCAATCCTATTGCCCCGCCATGCGATGATAGTCCCCCCTGCCATATTTTGAGCAATTCAAGAGGATGCTCTATATACGGGTTGCGATAATTGATGTTCCATGCAAATATCTGTATGGGTTCAAGTCCGAGAGTGGAGGCCTCATGCCATTCGTAGAACCAGCAATGTCCAAGTCGTGCACCTACAATGACACCTGTCACCATATAGATGAAGATTTTGTCAGGCCAGTCCTCAGGAGCCTTGTCATGTTTATACAAACGCACCTGCATCAGATAGCAGAGATAGATACCCACAGCCCACAATATGCCGTACCAACGGACCTCCAACGGTCCAAGACTGAAGGCTACCGGGTCAACATTCCATGTAACGAAAGAGAGCATTAATTTCAGGTTAACAGTTGAATTTATTATTATGCCATTTTACCATGGCATTGTTTGTATTTCTTTCCGCTTCCGCACGGACACGGGTCATTAGGACGTATTTTCGGTTCAGTGCGTCTGATTGGTTCAGGCCGCTGCTGCTCACGTGTGTCGCGACCTGCAGCCTGCTGCTGAGCACGGTTCTCAAGCGAGTCTTTCTGCATGCGGTAGCGGCTCATATCCTGACGTCTCTGCGGTGCCTGTGCCTGCTGAGCCTCCTGCTGATTGGGCATATATAGTTGTCCGCGAAGCAGAATGCCTATGGCACGACGGTTGAAGTTGTTGAGCATCTGAGAGAACAGATTGAACGACTCAAGTTTATAAATCAAGAGCGGGTCTTTCTGCTCGTAACTTGCATTCTGCGCCGATTGCTTGAGGTCGTCCAATTGACGGAGATGCTCTTTCCACTCATCGTCAATCACGTAAAGCAATATGCGTTTTTCAAACTCCTTGACAATCTCCTTGCCCTCGTTCTCTACAGTGCGTTTCATGTTGGCAATAATTGGATATACGCGCTTGCCGTCGGTGAGGTCAACACGTACATTCTCGAACATATTGCCACGCGATTCGTAGGTACGTTTGATCAGAGGATTGATGGTCTGAGTCAGTTTGTCCATCTTACGTTTGAAAGTATCAAGAGCAGCCTCTGCAACCTTATCGGACAATTTGCTTGCACGCGACGAGCGGAACTCATCTTCGGAGAAAGGCACCTCCATAGCAAATGTCTGCAGCAACTCCTGCTGCAATCCTTCGTAATCGAGGAAACTATGGTAGTCCTGAACAATAGCTTCTGCAGTGTCGTAGAGCATATTTGTGATATCCACGCCGAGACGTTCACCCATAAGAGCATGATGACGCTTGGCATAGATGACGTTACGCTGCTGGTTCATTACATCGTCATACTCAAGCAGACGCTTACGGATTCCGAAGTTGTTTTCCTCAACTTTCTTCTGGGCACGCTCGATACTGCTGTTTATCATCTTGTGCTCAATCACTTCACCCTCTTCAAGCCCCATTCTGTCCATCAGGCCTGCTATTCGCTCGCTGCCGAACATACGCATCAGGTCATCTTCAAGACTGACAAAGAAAACAGATGAACCCGGGTCACCCTGACGACCTGAACGGCCGCGCAACTGACGGTCCACACGGCGGCTCTCGTGCCGCTCGGTACCGATAATAGCCAGACCGCCTGCCTCACGTACTTCAGGAGTAAGTTTGATATCAGTACCACGACCTGCCATGTTGGTGGCGATGGTGATGACACCTTTCTGTCCTGCCTCTTTGACAACCATTGCCTCCTGTTGGTGCAACTTGGCATTGAGCACATTATGTTTGAGTTTCTTGCGGTCGAGCATACGACTGAGCAACTCACTAATCTCGACTGAAGTTGTACCTACAAGCACGGGTCTGCCATCTGCCACAAGACGCTCAATCTCTTCGATGACAGCATTGTACTTCTCGCGTTTGGTCTTGTAGATACGATCGTTCATATCAATACGTGCAACAGGGCGATTGGTAGGAATAACCACAACATCAAGTTTGTAGATATTCCAGAACTCACCTGCCTCTGTTTCTGCAGTACCGGTCATACCCGCAAGTTTGGAGTACATGCGGAAATAGTTTTGCAGAGTGATGGTTGCAAAGGTCTGTGTTGCTGCTTCCACTTTCACGTTCTCCTTCGCCTCAACAGCCTGATGCAGACCGTCGCTCCAACGGCGACCTTCCATGATACGGCCTGTCTGTTCGTCCACTATCTTCACCTCACCGTTCATGATGACGTAGTCAACATCTTTCTCAAACAAAGTGTAGGCTTTAAGCAACTGGTTGACAGTGTGTACGCGCTCGCTCTTGATGCTGTACTGCTGCATAACTTCATCCTTCTTCAGCTGCTTTTCTTCGGCAGAGATATTCATCTTCTCTATCTCGGCCACTTCACTTCCGACATCAGGCAGTACGAAGAACTGTGGGTCATCGGTTGAACCGGTGAGAGCATCTATACCCTTATCCGTCAACTCGATAGACTTATTTTTCTCGTCGATGACAAAGTATAGCACGTCAGTAGCGATGTGCATGTTCTTGTTGTTCTCCTGCATGTAGAACTCTTCGGTTTTCTGCAGACGAACCTTGTTGCCCTGTTCGGAGAGGAACTTGATGAGAGCCTTGTTCTTAGGCATGCCCTTGAATGAGCGGAACAATGCCAACTCGCCCTCCTCTGCCACCTTTTTGTCTTCTGACGGCATTTTCTGACGTGCCTCGGCAAGCAGACGGGTGGTGAGTTGCTGCTGACTGCGCACAAGCAGTTCGACACGATGCTTGTACTCATCGAACATCTGCTCCTCACCCTTCTCCACTGGACCGGAGATAATCAACGGTGTACGCGCATCATCAATAAGCACTGAGTCAACCTCATCGACGATTGCATAGTTGTGCTTGCGCTGCACGAGATCCATTGGCGAGAAAGCCATATTGTCACGCAGATAGTCGAAACCGAACTCGTTGTTGGTACCGAAGGTAATATCGCAGGCGTATGCACGGCGACGCTCTTCGGAGTTGGGTTTGTATTTGTCGATACAATCAACCGACAACCCGTGGAACATATAGAGCGGACCCATCCACTCGGAGTCACGTTTGGCAAGATAGTCGTTGACAGTAACAACATGTACACCTTCGTGAGTCAAGGCATTGAGGAATACGGGTAGCGTCGCAACGAGGGTTTTACCTTCACCGGTTGCCATCTCCGCTATCTTTCCCTGATGCAAAACCACGCCGCCTATAAGCTGCACGTCATAGTGCACCATGTCCCAGGTAATCTCGTTACCTCCCGCCATCCAGTGGTTCTGATAGACAGCCTTATCGCCCTCAATATGCACAAAATCGTGGTCGATACTCAGGTCTTTATCCATCTGAGTGGCAATCACTTCTATCGTCTCATTCTCTGCAAAGCGGCGGGCGGTACTCTTCACTATAGCAAACACCTCGGGAAGCACCTGAAGGAGCACTTCTTCGTACTTCTTGGTAATGGTCTTCTCCAGTTCATCAACCTCGCGATAAATCTTCTCGCGTTTCTCTATCGGAGTATCCTCCACAGTGGCTTTGAGGTCAACAATACGTTGCTTCTCTTGTGCCACATAGTCGGCTATCTGCTGCTTTATCTGCTCGGTACGCTGACGCAGTTCGTTGTTGTCAAGTTTGTCAATCTGTTCGTATTGTGCCTTTATTTTCTCCACATACGGCATAATCTCACGCAAGTCACGCTGTGACTTGTTGCCGAACAGCTTCTGCAAAAATTCTACAAATCCCATATATTATTGCGGTTTAATATTGTTTATATTCTTGGTACTGCATATTTAGCGTGCAAAGTTACTACTTTTCCGCCGAATAAGCAACAACAAAAACCATACCGCTGTAAAAAACAGTCGTATAAAGCACGGGAAACTGCCAAATTGACAGTTTCCCATAAGAGGTTTAGCATATACGTGACTTAGGAATCTTAAGTAGCTGATATAAGAACTACAACTCGCTAAGCCAATGGAGCAGAGACTGGCGGAAGACAGCAGTTTGCGGTATCTCGCGCTGAAAACCGAAGCCATGACCGCCTGTGGGCATAATCAACAGTTCCGCAGGCACTTTGTTGGCGGTAAGTGCCGAGTAGAAATCAATGCTGTTGCTCACCTGCACTGTTTTGTCGTCCTGACAGGCAACAATAAAGCAGGGCGGTGTGTCAGATGTTACATTATTCTTCAGGGTCCATTTGGCACGCTGCATTTCAGTAGGATTATCTCCAAGCAACAACTGACATGTCTTCTTATGCGTATCACCCATCATTGAGAGTACGGGATAGACAAGCACGGAGAAGTCAGGGCGGGTCTTACTGTCGGTGTACATTGTGGTAAGCGAACCTGCAAGATGACCGCCTGCCGAGAAACCTATCACACCTATCTTGTCAGGCAGAAGATTCCATACTTCGGCACTGTCGCGCAAGATACGCATAGCATCAAGGGCATCCTCCAGAGGCACATTCTCATGTCCGTTGGGCATACGATATTTGAGCACTGCCACAGCAATGTTCTGCTGCATAGCCCACTGCGCTACATAAATGCCTTCGTTGGGAATGGACACATACTGGTAGGCTCCCCCTGGACAACAGAGCATCATGGGAACTTTCTTGTCTGTTTTGGGCAGATAGACATCAATCCGCGGTTCGGTGATTTCGTATATCTGGCCGTGAGTGCCTACGCGTTCGGGTGTGGTGATTCCATTACCGCCTTTGCGGGGCAATTGTATAACTTTAGGTTCTGCCTGCTGCGCAGATATCATCCCTGCCCACACAATAGCGAGCACAAATAAAATTCGCTTCATATCAATGACTTATTATAACTGATTTAACTATTCTCAATTTTGGTGTAGTAATTTCCAACAGATACATTCCTGCATCTATGTCCGCTACCGGCATCAGGCTGCCGAATGCTGATCTGAATTGCTTTCCGTCAAGACCCAACAGCCTCAACTCAGCACTTTCCTCAAGTCCGCCCACGGCAATAACAGTGTTGGCAGGATTGGGATATACAGTTACACTTTTTGCCAGCATCTGCTCAACACCGGTAGGTTCCTGACGCTCGTAATACATATTGTCAACAAATATGCTACCAGTCTGCGAGAGAACACCTTCCTTACGTATCAAGCGCAAGCCCATAAACTGGTAATCAACATCAGTCGGAAGTACGCTCATGTCGGCTTCCTTGTAGTGCCATCCTGCATAATCAAGCGTGCAGACAGGCGTGTATTTGATATCACCGGAAGCGTCCCATACCGCCTGTAATTCGTTCTGTGAGAAGTCGGAGTACACATACATTCCAAGTTTGCAATTGCCGTTGCCGTTGAACAACATTCCCGTATAACGGTACATTGCCATACCCTCTGTATCGGCAAACTCATACTTGAATTCATTGGAAGCGGCATTGGCATATTTTTTCTCCTTGTTGAGGAATGTGGAAGCATTGGTCACATACAGACTGGCATCAGCATCGTAATTGAACGAGAGCGTCTCCATATTGTCAACAAGTGAGCCGGCAGTGTTACCGTTTTCCGCCGTAGTATGGAACGGTATCTCGGTAGTTTGATTATAATACACACCGAGCACGTCCTGCAGATTGGGAGATATTATCAGTTTGTAATCCTTATCAGGCTCCAGGCTGTTGACCAATTCGAATGATATAAATCCGCACGTATTTCCCAATATATTGTATTTGAACAAACGGGAGTTCACGCTCTGGGCATTACCTCCTGCATCAACAACAGAAAGGTTCGACTTGCCTGTGCTGGTATTTACACGTTCATCAAACATCAGAATGAATGACGGTTTCAATGGCACATCCCCTGAACCTACCGAAGGATACGTGGAGAGCAGACGCAAATTAGGTCTGTCTTTCGTCCTGAATTTGAAAATGAAGTCTTCCGCCATAGTGTTGGCAAAACTGGTGTCAGGATGACATGCCGACTTTGCCAATCTGACTGTATATTCGGTTCCTTTTTCCAACATACGGTCCGGTTTGAAACGGAGTGTACGATATGAATCTTCAAAAACAATAGTCCCCTCAACAGCAGGAGTGATACTGAATGCGGCACGGGTATCATCTTCCTTCATGTCCCAGTTGAAGTTCAGCACTATGTCTATCGACACTTCCACACTATCGGTTATATTCTCCACATGCGGAGTGTAACTTACCACCTCCGGACGGGTCTCACGCTTTGCATTGACAAGCATATCCTGATATGCTATGTCGCCGGCGACCACTGTCACCTCTTTCTCCATTGTATAATAGTGGTCTATCTCAGTACGCAAAGTGTATGTGCCCGGCTTCAGGTCCCAGAAGAAGAACACCCCGTTATAAAGAGTATCAGTGGTATAAGTTGCCAACTGCTTGCCATCTTGCAACAGAATGACCTTTGCTCCGTGTATCGGAAGCAACTCGTCGCGACTGCCGCGTATCTTGGTCATCTTCGGGAACTCTATCTTCTTATACCAGTCACGCACCTGACCGCCTATTGCTCCGTATGGCAATGTCTTGCCGAGGAAATACTCATAGAATGCCGCCATAAAGTAGAACGACTCGCGCCATTTGTAGTCCATATTCAGCAATCGGTATGTCTCAGGGATATAGTCGTGCATGCAACCTTCGGAGATACAACCCGGGACAGACAATTTGCGGAGCACTCCGTAGCCGTCAGTCCAGCCGCCCATGATAGTGTAGCCGAAAGTCTTGTCACCTATCACCCATCCGTTGGCACGGCTCGCAGGCGACCATGTAGTAACCTGGTTCTTCGTAAGCCACTTTGCTATAACGGTAGATATTGCCCTACTCTCTGCCTGACGCGGAGCGGGGTTACGGTACGTGCGGGTGTCGTTCTCTTCCTGACCGGAATAGAGTTCAAGCACATAGTTGCTCGGACCGCCGGCATTGGAGTGGATAGACAGCATATAGTCAGCGCCATAGGCACTTGCTTCGGCAGAGATTGCCGACAATGCGCGGTCGTCCTCGGTGCGGTTCTGGGTGCGGCTCATCTTGGTTTGGAAGCCTTCACGCTGCAACCATTCGTTAAGTTTCAGACCCTTGTCCAGATTGGATGTTGACTCCCAGAAACCGTTTGGATCACCACCCTTGAAGGGATAAACCACCATATTCCTGTCATCAGAATCATTACCTCCGTGACCCGGGTTGATATAAATCTTCACTTGTGAAGGGCTTGTGTATTGAGCCTTTGCAGCTTTCAACGGTTTGGGCATCGGTGCGACCCGCCGAACTTGCGGAGCGATACGCACATCAGCCAAATCAGTCTGCAAGAGCCACACCTCGCCTTTGAGAGTACTATATGCAATCATACCCGTCTCTTCGGAAACGGCGGGGTACATACCAAACTCCTGGGGATCGGTAAGTTGCTGATTAAGCCTGCCGTCAATACTGCGAACAGCAATGCAGGAAGATGTGAAGAAATCACCATCGTGAGTGTCAAGCATACCTACAACCTTGTCATTGCCACACCAAACAGGAGCATCAATCGGACCGAGGTTTGCAAGTTCGTTGCCATCCAAGTCGCAGACACCGGTACCGTACAGGGTGTTAAAGAGGATTTTCTGCTTGTCGGGTGAAAGAGAAATCCACACATAGTTTACATCCTCACCATGAGGAGTGAGCACACGGCGCTCACCATTACGGTAGAGTGCAATTTGCAGGTCTTCGTTAGCAACATAGATGTCGGTCAGCTCTACAGCAACCGGCACTTCGTCCGCCTCCTGAGCCACATAGAGCAACTCTTTTGAATCGGCGGAAAAACGCGGGTTCCAACCGTCAGCCACTTTCTGATTGCTCAACACACGTATCGGCTGAGCCATAGTTGCCACTGCACACAGGCAGACAGCACAAACAAGTAACGTCTTTTTCATGATATCTATTTTTTAAGTATTTTCACTGTTTCGCCATTCACCTGCAGCAGGTAGGTTCCCGGAGCGGCAATATGCATGTCAAGCATGGCGTTGCCGTCAAGAGTTCCGGAGAACAGACACTTGCCATCGGTGGTGAATAATTGCACTGGACAGCCAGCCTCTGCACCCAGAACATGAATATAATCGGTTGCCGGCACGGGATAGACGCGTAGCGAAGTCTCTCTGACTCCGTCAAGGGCTGTAACCTCTATACCTTGATAACAAAGCGTGATGCCACGAAGGCGGATATAGTGTGCGCCTGCCGTGGTGCTTGAAGCAAGATAGAAACGCAGTTGCCTGAACGAAAGCGGATAATGTTCTTTGCTCTCTTTTGCCGAAAGCAAATCTGCAACAGGAACAACCATCTGCGCGCCCGTTCCAGACAGAGGCTCCGTAAAAGTCTTCATACAGTTCTGACCTGCTGCTGAAGACAGCGTAAGTTGAACATTGTCTATCTGTGCATCCGTGTCATAATCAATCTTTATTGTATCAGGAATACCGTAGAAGCGTATCTGCTTTTCAAACAGCACGTATGGCTTGCGCGTTACAGAGAAGTTGAACGCCACATTGAGTGCTCCATCCTGCAATGCCGGCTGCGGATTGAAGCCGCTCATGGACGTGATGTCCCAGTTGTCGAGCGAAGAGAAATCCTCAGCACCGACTACAGGTGCCGAAGGCGTTTCCACGCTCACCAGCATTGTGTCAGCAAACAGATTGTCAAGCGAGCCAACCACTTGCGCTTTGCCGTTGGCAACCGCACTCATAACGCCATCTTCATTGATAGTGCATATATCTTCATTAAGGCTCTTCCATGAGAGCGCAGGTGCAAGAACCGCCTGCTCACCGTCGCGATTGACGTTGACCACCTCCACCTGCCAGTCAGAGCGTTTGTCAAGCACAACAGAGTCGTACTTTAAGTGCATATTGCCTGCCACTATACGTATCTCTATCTCGGTCGTGGCAGAGCCCTTGGTGGCTGTAAGCGTGCCGCCATTTTTGGTTGAAGCAAAGAAAGATGCGCCGTTATCGCGTATCTCTCCCACCGATTGGTCGCATGACAACGTAACGCCCTGCACATCGGTGTCTATCATCACTCCGTATTTGTTATAGCCCAGGAAACGAGGGGTATAGAAGCCGCAGTAGGGCAGACTATAGACAGCATAATACGGTACGAGCTGCGCCACCTCATCGTCTGCTTCAGGCAGATTGGCTACAACGAACATGGCGTTACCTACTGCACGTTCCGACCCGTCGGAACCGTTGTTTACCTGATTGCCGAAGCCGCGTACATACATAGAGCTGCTGCCGCCGCCGTCCCAGTTGACTGCACGCCAAGCGCCATAGTGGTGCATAATCTCTCCAAGCACACTCGTAGTGCAACCGTAAGATTGCACCGTGCGCCCGTCAACGACACAGAACACGGCAGTGTCGCCCGTATGACTGACGCCATAGCCTGTACGGGGATGAATCTCATTCCAGAAGTTGGATGTCTCTGCCACTCCGTTGTCAAGAATGAGTGCATAGTTGTCGCCTCCGATAGCCTGACTGAGATTGGTATTGACATCATCGAGTTTGAGAGTGAAGCGGATGATGACAGTGTCGCCAACGTTGACAAGCGAGTCAAGCGCTTTCTGCATCACTCCATGCCCCGACAACACCGCCTGCCCTACAGGAATAGCCATCGAGCCTTTGTTCTGCTCTTTGGAAACGACCACCGCTTTCTGCCGTCCATGGGTCTTCCACTGCTCGCCTTCGCACAGGCGGACCAGAAGCTCGGTTCCATACTGGTTGGTGGCTGTGGTTGCACCCTGATGCTGGTTGTAGAGCACAAGTTCGTCGGTATTGCGCGAGTAGTTGACATGCTTGATGACAAGAGTATCCTTGCTGCCTGATGTATAGAGTCGGCCGGTGTATTTCCAGTTGGTGGCAACTACGGGTTTGCCGGCAGCCGTCACAGCACCTACACGACGGTTTGTGGAGCCGATGTAAGCATACTCGTTATTCTCGATGGTAAGACCTGTCGGACGGCCTACATCGCCTGTTGTGGCAAAGAAATCACCGTTGGTACCGGCAAAGGCGATATGAGTGGGCGTGGTGATGCGCTGCGCCATTGCCGAAGGACGCTCTGTTCCGACCACCTTGTTCTTTCCCAGTTCCTGCTCAATGCTGACGTATGGATTGCGTGTGTCAACCCTCATGACAAATACATCAAGCGGATATGATGCGGTTGAAGTGCGCGTCATGCGCAGTTTGAGATAGTCGGTACCCGGGCCTACGGGATAGAAGGCTACGGTGTCGATGTTATAACTTACTCCGCCGAAGGTAACTGGTTGTGCACCAACGTGTGCTGCAAGGAGTAACGCAAAAGAAAGCGTCAGAAGAGAGGTGTGCTTCATAGTAGATATTGTTATGGACTGCAAAGTTAAGATATATTTTTCTTTTTTGCAAACAAAAAAGCAGGATGACCAAAGCCATCCTGCTTTTTTATATTCCAATGCACTCAATTATGCATTGTGCATTAAGAGCTATGCATTATTTTACCTGTGCACCCATTACGTTGTAACGTACGCCATCGCGATAGATGTAGATAACACCGTTCTCAAGCACTTTCTGTGCTTTCTCGAAGCTCTGCTCGATGATGTTCTCAAGACCATCGCCTGTGCCTTCCTTACCTGTGAAGGTGTAAGCGGCATAACCGTTATTGAGGGTATAGAGATAAATCTTTGCAACTTTACCATTAACCTCAACATAAGGAACTGCAGAACGTGCGCCTGCTGTAGCCTTGCCCATACCGTTTGCAGGGAAATACCACATAGGCTCCATCTCAGCAAACGACTTGGCAGCATCTTTGTATTTGAAGAGAGCATAAGCTGATGACGGAGTACCTTCTGTATTGGTTGCAGCCATAACAAGGAAGTACTCATCACCAATCTGGAACTCAGCCAAGCCGTTGTGACCCTGATTCATTCTGCAAGTATCACCTTCAGCATTGCCTACATACACACCTGTCGGAACGTTTGCAAAGTCATCAAGCAGAGATGCTTCGTATGCACCCGGGTGAGCATAAGACTCTGTGCCTGCATCGAAGAGCATAGGCAGTGTGCCGTGATAGTCAACATAGAACATGTCGCCCTCAAGCGGGAAGATTTGAGGAGCAGTGCTATTCGGAGAATAATTCCAAGCACCATTTTCCACTATGAACGACTTAACGCCATCGCCGGGAGTAAGTTCTACAAGTTCAGCCTTACCTGCAACACCACCCTTAATGTGCCAGCGGAAAGCATTCATTCCGTTTGAATTGCAAGCCATAACGGTAGCATCTTTGGTAACATCACCGTAAACACCGTATGCATCGAAACGATAATTTATCTTATTGATAACTGTATCTTCCGAATCATACAGACGCTCGTTGATAAGTTCTGTCGCAGCACCAGTTGCAAGGTCAACAACGTAAATTTGAACTCGGTTGCCGCCAGATACACAACCACCGATAATAGCATGACCTGCATTATCAAGTTTAATATCATTGAAAGAAAGAGTTGCACACATTGAATATTCTCCTTCATCATTTGCAGCTTCAAAAAGGTGATTGTCTTGGATTGCTATAGGATCCAACATTTCACCTGTTGCACCGTCAACAACGGTCAGAGATCCGACACCTTTAACACTTACTCCTCCGCCTTTATTGTTGATAAAGTACATCTTACCATCTTTTGCCACCATACCACGCACTTGGTCTACATTACCAGGAGCATTGTCGGAGTAGTTGTCATAAGTGTTGGCATAAATCCACTCGTTTGTCAGAGTGTAGCCTTCGAAGTCACCTTCTGCATCACGAACAGGATAAGCGTAAGTGTCTTTTCCTGCTGCCGAAGCGGCAACAACATCTTCGGTGTTACCTACGAACTGAACATTCTCGTTGTAGTTGGCAACAACAGCCTTGATGTTAACCTTGGTGCCGACAGGCAGAGCAGTCTGGTCAGGAGTCATATAGTAACCCTCGAGTTCGTTTGTACCGTCAGTTACATACACATTGCCATAAGAATCATATTTCGAAATCTTCACACCTTCAACCAATACGGGAGTACCATAAAGCGCCTGAGGATCAGCAACAATAGTAGCCAATGTAGTGGTAGTGACAGTGGCAGGAGTTCCTGCAGCAGCAGAAATGAGGGTGTTGTTTGTCATCTCGGGGAAAGTCATATAGACTGTATATTTACCGCTGATAGTAATATCATCAGCCACCTTGAGGTCTTTCCAACCATCAAGTGTATTGTAGTTGGCAGTCAGATAAACCAGAATACCAACACCGCCGTCAGCGATATATACATTCTTACCGCCTACGTAGGTAACAACACCATGAGTTTTGGTCTCAGTGCCTGCCTCCATTGTGCGGACTTCCTTGATTGAAGGGATATACTCGCCAAACTTTGCATACAACTTGCCTGTGGTAGCAGAGGTTATCTCTTTGATAGGAGTACCCGAACCTGCTTCATTGTCGAACCAGCCGCGGAAACTCTCACCTTCAAGATAAGGAGCATTAAGTGTCCATGTAACTCCCTCTGCTACTTCTGTCGGGTTGTCAAAGCCATGTTTCCAAGCAGTTTTAAACACATCATAAGTACCTGCATTAGCAAAATCTGCTGTATATGGCCAGCCTGTCATTTGCCCTGCAAAGAAGAATGCACCTGACTCATAACGCCAATGGGCAGAATTAAAAGCAGCAGTTCCAAGAGCCGAAGCATTAAGATGTCCGTCTTGTGTCAAATAATCGTCAACAGTAGCAATCAGATAATTCTTAAGCCAATCCCATTTGCCTGTTGCATCTTCATAAGCACCGGCAGTGTTTAGCAAATATTTGCCGATTCCTTCTCCTGAATACTTGTTGTCCATAGCCATAAACTGGTCATAAGTCGGCACACCTTCAGGATATCCTGCAATACAAGCAGCCATGAAGTCATTGTACATGTCCACTTTGCTCATCCAACCATAATCGTTGGTAACAGCACCTGTGGGGAGCACGTACTCCACAGCGGCGAACGACATTGCTGCCATCATTACGGCAGCACAAAAAGTTGTTAGTCTTTTCATAAGATCTATTAATTAAGTAAAGTTGTTAATATTGTGGTTCCTCCTCCCCAAGGGGCACGCCCTCAGTGACTCGTCACCGGTTAATTATTATTTATTTTGTTTGTTTTTCTCCGAGTAGTGTATATTTTGTGCCATCGGGCATCTGTATGTAAACATGTCCGTCTTGCAGTACTTTCCGAATCTCAGATTGTTCTCCTTCTACCTCTTGCAGAGCAGTCGGTTGCACAACGGTTATCTCCAATACGTCAGAATATACATAATCATTATCAGCCGTAGCCCTTACGCGCAGATAGTAGTTACCGGGCTCAACGGCAGAAATAGTAGCATTATAGACGTACATAGCGGTAACGGCGGTCTTTGTGACACGCGGAGCAAAAGAACTGATAGTAGATAGTTCGGCACGGAAGGCTGCAGCATTCTGTTCCTGCCACTCTACATATACTTCAGCGCCGGCAATAGTGTCACCGTCATGCGGAGTGATAATCACCGGCTCAGGCACCGGCAGAGGCATTGTGCGGAAAGCGAAAGCCTTCGACATGCTATAGATCTCACCCGCTGTTACCGAAGCACGCACATAATAAACGGTTGCAGGTTTGAGCACGGAGTCAGGCATCTGCACACGCGGAACCGAAGCTGAACCTTCCCAAACCCGGTTAAGAGCAGAGAAATCGTTCTTGCTTGACACTTCAAAAGTATATTGTGCACCATTCACTGACAAACTGTCGCACCTGAACTCAGGTGCCAGTGCCACATCTCTCTCTCCGTCGGCAGGTGCAACCATTGCAAACGGACTACCTACAAACTTACGTACTTCCGAAGTCACATCCTCGGCATTGGCACCACGGGCAGTAACGCGCCACCAGTAGGTCTTGCCCTCTTCAAGAAGAGTTATATCACCCGTATAGAAACGCGGCTCACCACGCTCGACAAACGAAATAATATCTTTGAACTCTTCGTCGGTTGCAATCTCAATAAAGTATGAGTCCGCCCCCTGAGGTGCCTCCCAACGGAAATAGGTCGGCAGCAAGGGTGCCGCATCGCGGGCAGGATAAGTAAGCACAGGTGCAGAAAGCGTAGTGCGCGGCATATCTTTCACCATAGGAGCATACTCGTTGCCATAGCGGTCAACCACCGAAACGGCATACACGTAGTTCTGCTTCACAGGCACCTTGTAGCTCGTTTCGTAAGTCATACCGAGCAGATATGCCGGCGAATAGAACTGTCCGTGCCTGCCTACACTGTCTTTGGGCAGATAGTAAACCGCATAGCGCACATTGCTGTTCTCTGTCGGAGCTGTCCATGAGAGCACATAAGACGAATACTTTATGTCACTCACAAAGAGTTGTGCCGGCTGCTTGCGCCACCACTTCTGCGGCGGCAAAGCGGGAGCCTGCCATACGTTCTGGCGCATATAGGCTGTGTAGCCCGAATTTTTGTATATAGCGTTTCTGATGCTATACAGCACAGAGCCGGGAGCATCAATACGGTCGTCCTCACGCAACACCACAACCTCTTTCTCTGTCTCTGCCGCCTTGCTGTCTTCCACAGAGTGACTGGCGTAGAAATGTCTGCCGTATTTCTCTGCTATCATACTCCACCACTCCGAGAGTTTGCTGAAGTCGCAAGTGCTGCTGCCCACATGCCAGTACATCTGAGGTGAAATATAGTCTATCGTCATGCGACTCATCCATGCCAACGGGTCAGAGTAGATACCGCCGTACTGCCAATCGGAGAAAGGCCCTTGCGGCACACCGTATTGGTCGGCATGCGCCTTTGAGGAAGCCACTTGCGGGGCAGGTCCGATACCGAAAGTGACCCACGGCTTAGTCACGAGTATAGTGTCCTGCACACGGCGCACCATATCGTTCACCTGCTCACGACGCCAGTCAGCCTGACTCAGACCACCGGGATTGTTTGCCTTATATAGGTCGGCATCCATAGAAAGGGGTGAACCTGAGAGATAGAAATAGTCGTCAAACAACACTCCGTCAACGTCATACTTCTCCAAAAGGTCTGCAACCACCGCACAGATGCGTGTCTTGACCTCAGGCAGACCGGGGTTGAGTATGCTTGCCCCGTTGTACTTCATCAGCCATTCGGGGTGAGTGTTGGCATAATCATCGGCATTCGCCTTGTTGGTATCGAACTGCGTTTCCGAAGATGAATAACGATAAGGATTTATCCACACATGGAGCTCCATGCCGCGCTTATGAGCCTCTTGGATTGCGAAAGCCATGGGGTCGTAGGAAGGTGTCTTACCGCGTGTACCCGTTATCCACTGGCTCCACGGTTCATATTTTGACTCATACCAAGCGTCTGACATCGTGCGTCCCTGCAAGGCAACACAATTCATGTTCATGCGCTGCATTGAGTCAAGCATCTGCACAAGCAGTTGCTGCTGCTGCTGAGCATCGGTGACCCAACTGCCGGAAGATGTAGCAGGCCAGTCAAGTGCCCAGACCGTGGCAACCCATGCCGAGCGCATCTCGCGCTTGGGAGTAGCATAGAGCACGGAAAAAGCGCAGAGTGCAGAGAGCAATAATATTAGCGAACAACGTTTCATCAGAACAGTTTTGATGGTGTAGGATTAACAACCACACCGTATATTTCCACTCCTTCTATAACGGTTTCAACCTTTCCTGTAGCAGGATTATAACACATCAGACCTGAAGGAGCATTGGTGGCATCTCCGGGCGAGCGGTAGCCGAAATAGATGCAACCGGTAGCCTCATCAAGAGCCAGCTGACAGATGGCGACAGGCTCGGAGGTCGTGCCTTCGTAAGCGGCAGGCTTGCCTGATATATTAGGCTCCAAGCCCAGACCTGATTCATGGAGAATCTTATAAGGAGCCAGGTTGGCTTTTTTGGTGCCGATACCGTCAAGGTCGGCTATGGTAGGACAGCGATAGAAGCCTCCGTAACCCTCGTCCCAGAGGGTGAAGAAGAACTCACCGGTAGCCTTGTTGTAAACATAGGATTTCGGGCACATTGATGACAGTGCTATTCCTGCAGCGGGGGCATTGGTTCCCTGAGCAGTGGCAGCAGGCAGAATGTCAGCATCAGTAAAGCGGAAAATACCGGTACCGTTATAAGTCTTGCACCAATACCATGTACCTTCAACCTTACCGAAACATCCTCCGATACAGCCATAGCCCCAACCGTTATTGTAGTATTCGAGCGTACTGTGCTGTACGTAATACGGATATTCCGAAGCGCTGTATTTCTTGTTGCGGTCTGTCAGGGGCACAGGAATTATGCCGGTATTACGATTGGCATAATAAAGCACACTGCCGTCAATAAATCCATAGAACGGGTCGTCGAAAGCAGCCTGTCCGACATTGCTTATCATCGTTTCAAGTTTGCTCCCGTCTTTTGCAACAACCGAAATCTTACCATCGCCCATACTGCCTTCCGTGTCGTTCACGTAGTAAAACTGCTTGCCACAATCAAGCACATACAATAGCGAGTCTGCAAACAAGAGGTTGAAGGGATGAGAACCGGAAGACAATCCAAGGTCG
Source organism: Paludibacteraceae bacterium (assembly GCA_017479885.1). Classification (GTDB taxonomy): domain Bacteria; phylum Bacteroidota; class Bacteroidia; order Bacteroidales; family Paludibacteraceae; genus Colicola. The sequence continues at coordinate 21,215 of JAFVBR010000038.1, forward strand.
TACGGCATTATCTTCATGCCCTCGGGTGCATCAGAGGCAAGTTTGAGTGCCATGATGTTGCCGTCTTTCACAGCATAATACAGCGTAGGAACATCCTTATTGTAACCCACTTGCACATTGATGCTCGCTTCTTCAAGCATGCGCCCGTCAAGAGCCACCTGCAAGCGCACGGTCTGCGAACCTACATTTGAGAAAATCACTTCGCCGGGCAACTCCTTGTCAGAAGTCTCAAGCAGGTTTCCCTCGGCATCAGTAGTGCCCTCGGGGAATATCCAATTGTATGTTGCCGTACGTTTTTTGGGATTAGGCAGGTCAATATTGAAACTGATTCTGGTTGTCAGCACCTCGCACACTCCCTCATACGGATTGATTCCCATCACAGGCTTGAGGTCAGAAATCATAATAGGCTGCTTCTTCGTGACCTTCTCTCCGTTACTCTTCTCGATAGTAAGCACAACATAGAATGTGCCAGCCTTGTCGTAGGCATGAGTAACCGTCGGCTCGGTGGTGCGCACCTCTTCAGTGTCGTCTCCGAAATTCCAGACTGCAGTTCCTTCAGTGGGTGATATATTCTCGAATGTTATCTCAGAATCGACATAATAATCAAGCGTATAATCACCGTTTATGACGTAAGTGAACTGCACTGCCTCTTGTGGCAGGTCTTCTACTTTAGGCTCATGCTCCCGGCAACCGACCAACATGAGGGAAAATAACAGCGGAAATATATATTTTGCTTTCATACAATAAAAATTACGTTATTATTGGATTACTTCAATCTCTTTAGGCTCTGTTATGCCATACACATCTCTGTCGTCATAAACACGAATCAAAGCGCGAATATTGTATTTCCGAATATACGACACGGAATAACTGTTATCCGCTGAACTGTATATCAAACGGTCAAAACTTACGCTGTCGCGATACAATGTCGTCAGTTCGTCCGGCACAGGCTGGGCGGTAGAGTCGGCATTCCACTTGAAATGATATACGTATGCATCGGAGTTCACATCGAACGTAGAGTCGGTATATTGCATGAAGTCATCAACCAGTCCCAGGCCTATCATCATAGAGCGGTAGTCGGCATATTTGAGTTTCTGCTCAAGACTGTCCTTGAAATGCTGCATAAAACCTTCACCGAAATACTGATTCATCTTGTCAGCTTCAAACACCGCAGGATTGGTCCATGAGAAAGGAGCGAGTGTACTGCTGACGGGGAACGACTCCTCAATATAGTAGGCATGAAGCGAGTCATTCCACAGGTCTTCAGTATGAGCATAGGTCTTTATTTTCTGCTCTATGCGTTTCTCTTCGGCTACAGAAGATATGACCGAATAGGTAAAACTGCTGACCCACGGACACGAAACCTGGCGCTCAATGTTCTCTGTCAGGTTGTACCATGCCTCAGAGCGATCAATACTTACACCCTTCAATGCCGTGTAATATTGCAATTGAAAACTGAGCGACTGTCCGGCAGACACTGCCGAACTCCCAATTTCCCAATAAGCCTGAGGTCCGACTTCACCGGTAATCGTAAGGTCATCAAAGAAATCGTGTTTGTCGCACCCGACAAGCATGAATGCCGCCACAGTTAAAATAAATATGCTTCTGGTTTTCATAATATATATCAATTATAAATTATCAACTATCATTTCCACTCTATTGCGTTTGAGCAGGTGCATACAGAAGGATTGAACTTAGCCCAAATCAGGTGTTTCTGCATCCAGTGGTAATCAACCTGCCCCGAAGCATTACAAGCACCTATACGGATAAGTTCCTTAGAGTTGTACTTTGTCTCGGTCTCGGTATCAGGATTCAGACGATTGACCCAGGCATTAGGTGAATATATCGCCTTGGAAGACGGGTCTTCATAGCAGTCATCCTGATCCCAATACGGGGCATAGAGGTTATAGGGACGTCGAAGCGAATATTCGCCTGTATAAGCAGTGGGAACATATTTGGAGCCCACGCGTACTTTAGCCGTATATACCGGCACGCCGTCATAGTAGATACCGTTGGTCTTGCTTGAATAATTGTAACGACGCATGTCAGTCCACTGCTCTTCCTGCAGATACATCGCAACATATTTCTGCTGCATAAGGTCGGCAATGGTAAACTCGGTTTCACCTGGCAATTTCACGTCGAAGAATAACTGTGTCAGAGTAGAACCCATATTCACATCATAACGCATCATATTTTGCTCTGTTGCCAGACGTGTTGTAGCAAATGCGCCAACCTTGTCGCCTGCCCAATATTGCGCTTCTGCCTTGATGAAAAGAAGTTCCTCTTCGGTAATGAGAGCTATGTAACCTGTATTCTGCGTATATGGATTATGTCCGCTTCCGGCATACAGGTCAGGATAATAGGTAACTTTCATTGAGTTGTCCATACCTATATTGCTTTCAAGCCAGCGTATTGCCTCGCTGCCTGCAGTTCCGGTATTGCGCGGAGTCATCATTTTCTCTGCACGCGGGTCAAGGGCATAACCGTAGAGAGTACTTTTGGTAGGATATGCTCCAAGAATAGCCTTGGCAAAGAATGTGGTCGGGATAGACGATGACAAGCGGTTGTCACGACTCTCCCATGAATTGATCTTCGGGCAAGTACTGCCCCATGGGCAGTTGCTCTCGGTTACGCCGCCGGGATAGTGATATCTTGGTTCCTCCCAGTTGGGGTCTGTAAGTACCTCGTCCACCATCTGTATTATCTTCTGGCAGGTGGCGGGAGTGTTGTCCCAGTTGGGGAGTTTGCGAAGCCACAGGCGGCAGCGGAGAGCCTTGGCGTAAGCCGCCCATTTTTTCATATCACCCTTATAAATCCTGTCCTGCTTTTCCGTTATGGGTTTTGCATCCGGATTGTCCGTCCAAGCAGGATCAGCATAGAGTTTCACCAATTCGTCAGCTTCCTCAAACAACCACTCATACACTTCCTCCTGCGAGTCATACTTAGGTGAGTTCTTCAAATATGCTTCCGAACGCGGCATATCCCCAAAGAGGTCGGTGGTCATCATGGTAGATTGCAAGCGAATGGTACGACCTATCAACTCGTAGTTTGGAGAGTTCTGCTCCTCAGCTATCTCTATCATTTTGCGTATATTTGCACCAAGGTCGTAGAAATGGCGACGCCACATCGGGTGACGGTTGATACCGAGAAATTCCCAACCCTGACTATACGGGTAAGAGCCTGTTTGCGATTTGGAAGAGGTCGTCAGTGCCTGCGACATATACACCCCGTACTCTGCATGGTCGTAGTTGATTTGCGCCGCATAGAAGATGATAGGAGGCAGAGCCTGATCGAGAGTAGTGGTCACCGGCTGGTTAGGATTGGTATTGATATCCAGCCAATCCTGGCATCCCGTCAAGAAAGAGAGGACAGCCACACACATTATTATATTTATATACTTCTTCATATTCTGTTCCTCCTGTTTTTAGAATTTAACATTAAGTGAGAAGTTATAGCTTCTGAGCGAGGGTATGGGGAAAGAGTCTATACCTGCCGAACCTGTACCGCCGCTACCTGTTGATGCGTTACACATCGGATCAGAACCTGCGTAACGAGTAAGAGTGAAGAGGTTGTTTGCCGTAAACGAGAGGTTAAGACCTTTCAGCACCTTCTGGTTCTTCATCAGTTGTGCAAAATCGTAGCCAAGAGTCACATAACTCAGACGTAGATACGATCCGTCTTCTATGAAGTTGGAACTTACATTGTAGAAGGAGTTGATGATGGTTGTAGCATCTAACGTAATAGGCTTGGTGTTCTTCACATAGCCTCCGTTGCCGTCGCTGACCACACCGTCAAACACGACCTGACGTCCACGGTATTGTTCCAAAATGGCAGCCTGTCCGCTTGAGATAAGCGACTGCTGGGTGAAGTTGAATACATCGCCGCCCACTCTGCCGTCGAACAAGAAACTGAATTGCACACCATATATACTCATACGGCTGCTAAGACCGGCAGAAAACAAGCCTTCACGATTACCGATATACTTATTCTTTATAGGAGATATTGTCGGATAACCGTTCTCGTCACAAATAATCCGTCCGTCCTCAGTACGCTCATAGTCCTTGCCTGAAAGCGAAGTCGTAGACATTCCGAGATATGCAGAGGTGAACACCGTACCATATTGAACGCCTGTTATTTCAAGCACGTCTTCCGGCAGAGAGACCACCTTGCCTCGGTTCAGACCGAAGTTGAGCGCCATCGTCCAATTAAAATTCTTCTTTTTGAGAATATCCTGCTCAAGTGTAAACTCAAAGCCCTGATTGCGGATAGAACCTTCATTGCGGCGTTGAAGGATATAACCCGAAGCGGGAGAAACACGCACTGTCACTATCTGGTTGTCAACTTGAGTGGAATAATAGGCGAGGTCAAGACGTGTGCGGTTGTTGAAGAAACGCAGGTCGGCACCTATCTCCCATGATGTTGACATCTCCGGAGCAAGTTCGAGCGAGGCGGCTGCCATAGTGGGGTCAATGCCGTAGCCGCCGTCAGGATAAGTGGCAAACTGCTTGTATGAGCGGTCATAGCCGTAAGGCGATGTGTCCTTACCCACAACTGCAAAGTTACCACGGAGTTTGCCGTAAGAGAACCAGTTATTCTTCGTCTGATTCAAACCGGGAATAAGTTCCGAGAAAACAAGACCTGCAGTAACAGACGGATAGAAATACGGACTTGTCTTCAGTGCCGACGACCAGTCCCACCTGCCGGTAACGGAAATAGATGCCAGATTATTGTAATCCGCCTTCACCTCCCAATAGTAGGAAAAGGTGCGTTTCTGATTGATGGTAGAAGTGCGGTCAGCCACTGCCATATCATCGCCGCCTGAGGTATTGCTCATAGAGTATGTACCGGGGATGATGAAGTTATAACCCGTCATTGACTTAGACACGCTGCTTGCGCTCTTCAGGTCACCACCAACCATAAAGTTCATACCAAAATTCTTAGGCAACTCAAGATTATATGTCGCCATAAATCCCGCGTTCAAAAGTTCACTCATACTGGAGGACGACGAGTAGTAACCGAGATAGCTGTTACGCGACCCCATATTCTCTATATCCTTTGTCGTCAAATAAGTATCTGTCAAGTAATCACCACTCAGATAAGCCAGATATGCCTCATAAGCATCCCATTCGGCATCGTTGGTACCGTCTCTTTCCGTAGCAGGCTTGGCAATTGACTGTATCACGTTTGAATCATCCCAACGCGGCACCACATAACTCTCGGTAGAAACAGACTTCATATCGTAACTTACACGTCCTGTAAGTTCCAACCCCTTAACAGGCTTGAACACCACCGAAGCATTAAGTATGTTGCGCATTGCACGGCTCAAACCGTTATCATGATGGATTCCGTAGAGAGGACTGATGGGCGAAGCGTACTTTTTCCCCTCACCATCGGTATAATAACGGAAATGGGGCATGCCGGATGCTTCTTCGTAATAAGTCATATCATCAGTCAGAGGCCAGCCGTAGGCTGTCTGCACACCGCTCGTCGAACGGGAACGGGTATTGCTGAAATTCACAGAAGCGTTTATAGTAACCCATTTGGCAGGGGAATAGCTTGCTTTTAGCAGGGCTCCGAGTTTCTGCCTATAGTCGTTTGGAATCACACCATCCGCTTTCGACCAATTGGCGGAAGCGTATGCCTGGAATTTCTCCGTACCACCACTCACACTCACATCATATTTCTGATAGAAACCCATAGTAAGGAAGTTCTCCAGATTGTTATACACCTGCTGTTCCGGCGAGAGCAACGGTCCCCAACCTCCGGAGGCTTTGTCGCGATAGAAGCCGTTGGAACCCGGCATATAAGAAGTCTGTTGCTTCAGCAAGTTCGACGGTGTATCCATCTGCCAGCTACCATTTGCCTGAACCGAGACCTTACCGGCCTCAGCACTCTTGGTTGTAATCATAATTACACCATTGGCACCCTCCTGTCCGTATAGAGCGGCAGCGGCAGCACCTTTCAGAACGGTTACATTCTCAATGTCGTTAGGGTTAATATCTGCTGCAGCAGTAGCACCACCGTTTATCGGCATTCCGTCAAGCACGAACAAAGGCTCGTTTGACTGAGACGTGTTGATAGATGATATACCACGGATGATAATCTGTGAGCCGGCGTTAGGAGAACCGGAGCCGTTGGTAACCTGCACACCGGCAATCTGGCCTTGGAGGGCATTAACGAAGTTGGCGTTCTTACCTGCAGTGAGGTCTTCGGACTTGACGTTCTGCACGGCAAAGTTCATGCGTTTCTTTTCCTGCACTATACCCATAGCCGTTACCACCACTTCTTCCATTGCGATGGCATCGTCCTTGAGTTTGACATTCATTTCAGAGCCGGTGACACGCAACTCCTGCGTGGTCATACCGACATACGAGAACACCAGTGTCGCCTTGTCCGCTACAGTGATTGAATAGTTACCGTCAAAATCGGTGATAGTACCGTTGGATGTTCCTTTCTCAATGACTGAAGCGCCTATGACAGGTTCACCGTCTGCCTGAGAAGTAACCTTGCCGGTAACCGTAACTGCCGCCCATGCGTAAGGCACAAGCAGCAATACGAGTAGTAACGAGTAGATTTTCTTCATATTGTGTAATTCATGAATTATTTATTCTTATTATCTGCACCCCATATCTTTGAAAGGGTTCAAAATAGAACGGGCAAAATTACATATTTTCCCCCATCTTTACAAGAAAAATTTATATGTTATAAAACATGTTTTTGCAGGTAGTCATGCTTAACTTCCTCTGTATGCGTCAGTTGCCTTCTTTACGGAACCATGCAGCAGAAGCAGTCGCTGTGCTTCGTCGTAAGGCAGGCCGAGTTCTTCGACCAACATGCGAGTGCCGCGGTCAACAAGTTTCTTGTTGCTGAGCTGCATATTGACCATCTTGTTGCCTTTGACACGTCCGAGGCGGATCATGGTGGTGGTGGTAATCATGTTGCAGATAAGTTTCTGCGCCGTGCCCGACTTGAGACGGGTGGAGCCTGTGACGAACTCGGGTCCTACGACAGCCTCAATAGGAATCTCAGCCTCCTGAGCCACAGGAGAGTCGGGATTGCATGAGATACTTGCCGTAAGGCAGCCGAACTCGCGGGCATGGCGGAGAGCGCCTACCACATAAGGAGTAGTGCCGGAAGCGGCAATGCCTATGACCGTATCCAAAGTAGTGATGTTGTGTTCAAGCAGTTCCTGCCACGAGCGTTCGGGGTCGTCTTCCGCTTTCTCGACAGGGTTACGGAGAGCGATGTCGCCGCCGGCAATAAGGCCTATGACGTAGGTGTTGGGCATACCGAAGGTAGGAGGAATTTCGCTGGCATCAAGCACACCGAGTCTGCCCGAAGTGCCGGCACCCATATAGAAGATTCTGCCTCCTTGTTTCATACGGGGAACAATGCCCTCAACAAGTTTTTCTATTTGAGGAATGGCTTTCTGTACAGCCAATGCGACCTTTTGGTCTTCTTCGTTCATCTCACGAAGGAGTTCGCCCACCGACTTCTTGTCAAGATTGTCGTGCAGCGAAGGTTGCTCTGTTATTTTTGTAAACATAGATGGTGTTATTATGGTTGTTTAAGGTAGATAGTGACGAAGAAATCAAGCAGTTATAGCATAGAGTCAGCTTAATCACATACTAATCTCATACTAATCACATACTAATCACATACTAACGATTGCTGTAACCTATTGATATAACGGCATTCATGTCAGGCAGGAATCAGGTCTTTCTTGTGATACTGTTTCAGTCCTTCGACAGGGTCTTGGAGAATGTTTGCAAGTTGGATGCCATTGTCGTTGAGCACCTTCTCAAGCACATCTTTGTAATAATAAGCGATAGAACCTACGAACCCGACAGGCAACTCTTGCGGATACTGTTTGAGGTTGCGGATAACAAACTGGTTGAAGTGGTCATAAACCAGATTGTATATCATCGGATTATCAATATTCTCGGCAGCGAACTTGGAGAGTTTAGCAAGGAAACGGTTGGGGAAGGGTTTGCGATATACATTCTCTATAATATCAGCTTGGGAAGTGTTGTATTGTGTCAGGAACTTCTCTTTCAGTTCGTCGGAAAGCTGATTCTTCAGCAAGTCTGCCACCAGTCTCTTTCCGAGCACGGCACCCGAGCCCTCGTCGCCGAGGATAAAGCCGAGAGCAGGCACGTTCTTGACGAATTTCTCACCGTCGTACTGACAAGAGTTGCTGCCAGTACCAAGTATGCAAGCCACCCCGGCTTTGTCGCCGAGCAAAGCACGTGCTGCGCCGAGCATATCGGAATTGACCTCAACCTGTGCTTTTTTGAACACAGCCTGAAGTGCACGGGCAACAAAAGGAATCTTCTCGGGAGTGCACCCTGCACCATAGAAGAAGACGTTGGTTACAGGCCCTACCCACATCAGATGCCCCATCTGCGGAAGGAGCTGGTTGCTAACGGAGTTCTGCATTGCCTCAGAAGTCTGGAAGAAGGGGTTGATACCGTCGGTGAAGAATTCGTTGGCATCACCATTGTTGGCTATCAGGCACCAATGTGTCTTGGTTGAGCCGCTGTCTGCGATTAGGATCATAAATTTATCGGTTTATACGTGAGTTCGATATATGAAGTTTATATTCTTGATGGTGGTACTTCGGCAGGAATGAGATTCTGAAACAAGTGCTTATCTCTGTATACTGCACTGCTGGCTTACGAGATCCTGAAACAAGTTCTTATCTCTGCATACTGCATTGATGCTTGACGAGATCCTGAAACAAGTTCAGGATGACGATGACGATTCCGCTTATATCGAACTCACGTTGGTTTTATATATAATGTGGTTATTTTTAGTTATCGCACAAAATAGCGCACAAAGTTACAACAAATCGTTCGAATATGAAAGGAGCAAATTCAATATATGTATTTTTTACCGAAAAACATGCTCAAAAACATAAAAAACGGTATTGCACACAGGAATGAAAAGCAGTAATTTTGCAGTGGGGAATTCAGGGCATGCAAGTTGCGGCTTTTCCGCTTATAAATGCGGTGAGTTATACATTATTACTTACATTTGAAATAATAAAACCATACATATATGCGAAACAATCTTAGTTCACTCATCACGCTGAGCCACGTGCAGAAACGGCTCTACCGCCCTGAGGATGTGTTCGAGCTTTCGCGCGTGACACGCCTTGAGCAAGTCAGAACAGATATTTATGAGACCGCCCGCGAAGGTGCAATAATTGTAGCCAGACAGATAGCCTCATTGATTTTGGAGAAGCAGAAAAAGGGCGAAAAAGCCGTAATCTCTCTTGCTTCAGGCAGAAGCATGACAGACATCTTTCAGGAACTGGTACGCATGCACCAGGAGGAAGGACTCAGTTTCAGCAATGTGATTCTGTTCAACCTGTTTGAATACTACCCTCTTCTGGATAGGAAACAAGGCTGCTACCACCAGTTGAAGGAGCAATTGATTGACCAGATTGACATTCCCGCAGAAAACATATATTCTTTCGACGGCATGCAGGCAAAAGAGAGTCTGCTTGCGACCTTCAACGAATACGAGCGTTGCATAGAGAAGTTAGGCGGAATAGACCTTCAACTTTTAGGTATAGGGCGCGGCGGCAACATCGGATTCAACGAACCCGGCACACAATTCAACAGCCAGACCCGTCTGGTAATTCTTGACAACGTATCGAAGAATGATGCAGCAGGTCTGTTCGGTTCTGCAGAACAAGTTCCGGTAAGTGCAATGACTATGGGTATAGGCACCATACTTCGTGCAAAAGAAATCATAATGGTTGCCTGGGGGGAACACAAGTCGCAGCAGTTGAGACTGGCAGTTGAGGGCAAGGCAGAGACATCGTGCCCCGCAAGCGCGATACAACTGCACCAGAACGCCCATGTGGTAGCCGACTTGTCGGCAGCCGGCGCACTGACGCGTATCAGTCACCCGTGGCTTGTCACCAGTTGCGAATGGGATGACCAACTGACACGCCGTGCAATAGTATGGCTCTGCCAACAGACAGGCAAACCCATTCTGAAACTAACCAACAAGGATTATAATGAGTTCGGACTGAGCGACCTTATCACACTTCACGGATCGGCATACAACTGTAATATAAAGGTGTTCAACCAACTTCAGCACACCATCACCGGTTGGCCGGGCGGCAAACCCAATGCAGACGACTCCACTCGTCCGGAGAGAGCCACTCCGTTTCCGAAGAAGGTGCTCATATTCTCCCCCCACCCCGACGACGACGTTATCTCGATGGGCGGCACCTTTGCCCGTCTGATAAAGCAGGGACACGATGTACACGTAGCATACGAGACCTCGGGCTGCATTGCAGTAGGAGACGTTGAAGTGGTACGTTTCATGGACTTCATGAAAGGCTTTGCCGAGATGCATATCCCCGAGGCAAAGGTCATTCCGCAGAAATTTGAGGAATATATGCACTTCTTCAAGCACGAGAAAGTGGGAGACCAGGACACACGCGAGATACTTGACCTGAAGGCTCTAATCCGCAGAGGCGAGGCAACAGCCGCCTGCCGCCACATGGGACTTGACACGTCGCATATTCATTTCCTCAACCTGCCGTTCTATGAAACAGGAACGATAAAAAAAGGTGACCTGAGTCAGAAAGACATTGACATAGTGAAACGTCTGCTGCTGGAACTGAAGCCTGACGAGATGTTTGTTGCAGGCGACCTTGCAGACCCGCACGGCACGCACAAGGTATGTCTTGACGCAGTGCTTGCCGCCATTGACGAACTGAAAGACACAGAGAAGTGGCTGCATGAGTGCCGAATCTGGATGTACAGAGGCGCATGGATGGAATGGGAAGTTGACCTGATAGAGATGGCAGTGCCCATGTCGCCCGAGGAACTGCGTTTCAAACGCAACACGATACTCAACCACCAGAGTCAGATGGAGTCGGCTCCGTTCCTCGGAAATGACGAGCGTCTGTTCTGGCAACGTGCCGAAGACCGCAACCATGCCACGGCAGAGTTGTATGCACAATTAGGTCTTGCCAACTACGAGGCAATAGAAGCATTTGTGCAATACCACATTCTATAGTTGAGAGTTGAGAGTTGAAAGTTGAGAGTTGAAAGAAGTCATTTAGTATAAAGTTATAAGTATAAAGATAAAATACAATGAAGACAATCAATTGTTTTGTGCCTTTTCAGAGTGAAGAACAAGTAGCTCAGACGGTTGAAAACCTCAAAAAACAAGAGTTGGTAAAGGAAGTGTTCCTGCTTGACGGCGACATCCGTTCCACCAAAAACATGCGCTACATAGCTCAGCATGCCGACACACCTTACACCCTCATCTACACCAAGTACACCACCCTCTCGTTCGTGCTTTTCGCACTTGAAAGAATGGTTGCCCTGATGGAAGACTCAGCAGCCATGATGGTGTATGCCGACCACTTCAATCAGTCGAAAGTCGAAAGCAAAAAGTCGAAAGGCGAATTTGAGGTAATCACCACACAAGCGCCTGTTATTGACTATCAGTTCGGTTCTTTGCGTGATGACTTCGACTTCGGTTCTGTGCTTCTGTATCGCACTGACGCACTGCTGAATGCAGTAGGACGTATGGACACTGATTACCAGTATGCCGGACTCTACGACCTTCGTCTGAAAGTGAGTCAGCTTGGTGCTCTGGAGCATATCAACGAGTACTTGTACTACGACGTGGAACTCGACACCCGCAAGTCGGGCGAGAAACTGTTCGACTATGTTGACCCCAAGAACCGCGGTGTACAGATAGAAATGGAGCAGGCATGCACACAGCATCTGAAAGACATAGGGGGCTACCTTGAGCCCAAGTTCCGTGACGTGGATATGACAGCAGGTGACTTCGAGTACGAAGCATCGGTGGTCATCCCCTGCAAGAACCGCGTCCGCACCATAGGTGACGCCATCCGTTCCGCCCTCTCGCAGAAAGTGCGTGCACCTTACAAATATAATGTCATTGTGGTTGACGACAACTCGGAAGACGGCTCGGTGGATATAATAAAGTCGTTCCTCGGCGACGAGAAACTGGTGTATATAGCTCAGGACAAGTCGTGGCACGCCATCGGCGGAAACTGGAACGTGGCACTCCACCATCCCAAATGCGGCAGGTTCGCCATACAGCTTGACTCTGACGACGTTTACTACGATGAGAACACCGTGCAGAAATTCATTGACGCCTTCCATGAGCAGAACTGCGCCATGGTGGTAGGCACCTACCGCATGACCAACTTCCACATGGAAACACTGCCTCCGGGAATCATCGACCACAGAGAGTGGACTCCCGAAAACGGACGCAACAACGCATTGCGCATCAACGGATTAGGTGCTCCGCGCGGGTTCTATACGCCGATGCTGCGCCAAATCAACTTCCCCACCACCAAATACGGAGAGGATTATGCAGTGGGTCTGCGTGTAAGCCGTGAATACCAGATAGGCAGAATATACGACGTGGTTTACAACTGCCGCCGTTGGGACGACAACTCGGACGCCAATGTGGACATAGAAGGCATGAACCGCAACAACCTCTACAAAGACCGCATCCGCACTTGGGAGTTGAAAGCAAGAATTCAAATGAACCAAGCAGAGTAAATAATACACACTGAATCAATTAAACCTACATTTCGATATGATTTATATTCCTGCTCCTTCAAACAAGCGCCTTGTATGGTACTTGGCAATGGAAGAATACGTTGGTCAGAACATAGAGCAATATCCCGACGGAGTGTTCTTCACATGGGTGGTTGACCCAACAGTGATTTTTGGTCGTCATCAGGTGATGGCACAAGAAGTTAATCTTGATTATTGTCAGGAGCATGGGATTTACACCTACCGCCGCAAAAGTGGCGGTGGGTGTGTTTATGCAGACAGGGGTAACCTAATGCTCTCATACGTAGTACCCTCTCCACATGCTGAGCAAGTGTTTCAACAATATCTTGACGACATATCAGCAACTCTGACCAAAATAGGATTAGCGGCAGTCAAGTCGGAACACAATGATATTTTGGTTGACTCGCAGAAAGTGTCGGGCAATGCTTGCTACGCACTGAAGAAAGGGACGATTGTGCATGGCACTATGCTTTACGACTTAGACTTCGACCAAATGCAGCATGCAATAACTCCACCCGCAGCTAAATTGGAGAAACATGGTGTGCAGTCGGTACGTCAAAGAGTAAGGAACTTGAAGCCGCTACTGGAAGAGATGGCTGACAATAAGATTAGTGATATTTACGACTTATCTGATTGTCTAATAAAAGCTCTCAGTGACAAGACTTACAATCTGACTGCAGAAGACATGGCAGCTATAGATGAGATAGAAACCACATATCTGAATCCTGATTTCTTATACGACAGATAGATGAAACGACTTCTCAGCGTGGGCATAATGTCAGCCCCGACCATAAGTTTCTCGCTTCGAGGCAAGTATGTATTCAACGGCAAGAACTACCAAGGCGAGTACACGGCTACTATAGAAAACGGCAGAGTTGGTTTCTGCGGAGAAGAATATGAAGAATTGTGCTTCCGCGGCGGAGATAGTTTCACTCTGCACGAAGTAACAATAGGAGTGAATTTCCACTGGCAGAGAAAAGAAGACCAGTCGTTCAAAGGGGACTTGAAGATAACAGCCGGACATGACAGAGTGCTATACAATGAGCCTGCACTGATAGCCGTCAATCTGATTGACGTGGAGGACTATCTGGTGTCGGTAATCTCTTCGGAGATGTCGGCTACTTCTTCGTTTGAGCTCCTGAAAGCCCATGCAGTCATATCCCGAAGTTGGCTTCTGCACCCTATATTGAATCCGCACGCAGGAGGCAATCATCAAACATCTATAGAGACTGAGAAAAGGATTATCCGTTGGTATGAGCGCGATGCCCACTCCTTGTTCGACGTATGTGCTGACGACCATTGCCAGCGATATCAGGGTATAACCAAGCAGACTTCGGAGAACGTGCAGCGTGCTATTGACGAGACTCGCGGTTTGGTGCTTCGCAGCATTGATAACGGAGAGGTTTGCGATGCCCGTTTCTACAAGTCCTGCGGAGGTGCTACCGAATTGTTTGAGAACTGCTGGGCAGACGAACATTATCCATATCTGGGAGCTGTTCGCGACGACAAAGACAGCATCTTACCTGATTTAACCAACGAGACAGAGGCAGAGCATTGGATTCGCACCGCTCCGAAAGCCTTCTGCAACACATCGGACCGCCGAATCTTGCAGCAAGTGCTCAACAACTACGACCAAGAGACGCAGGACTTCTACCGGTGGAAAGTGGAATACACACAAGAAGAGTTGAGCGAGATAGTGCGCGAGCGAAGCGGAATAGACTTCGGCTTGATTGAGGAACTTATCCCTATCCGCCGCGGTCCTTCGGCACGAATCTACGAACTCAAGATAGTAGGCGAAAAGCGCACTATGATAGTGGGTAAAGAGTTGGAGATACGCAAGTGGCTCTCACATTCGCACTTGTATTCATCAGCATTTGTAGTGGACAAACAGACTTCAAGCGATTCGCAAACCATTATCTTTTCCCTCACAGGTGCAGGCTGGGGACACGGAGTCGGTCTGTGCCAGATAGGTGCCGCAGTAATGGCAGACCAAGGCTATAAGTACGAGCAGATACTCGCCCACTATTTCCCGAATACAGAACTTAGACCGCTGCGCTGAAAGAGAAAAGATTGCTGCGCTGAAAGAGAAAAGCCTGATATGAATAGTCTCTGAGACGAACCATAATAGGCTTTTATCTTTTAGTGAACGCAGTGAACGGTCTTTATTCCTTCTACTTTTTCTTAAGAATTATCCAGATGATAATCGGTGCTCCGAAGAGTGCCGAGAGTGTGCTTATAGGCAGAGGATAGGTGAACTGATTGGCGAGCAAATCGCATACAAGGAGCAGGTCGGCACCAATGAGTGCAGATGCAGGCATGATAAGACGATGGTTGCTTGTTGAGAAGAGTCCTCGGGCTATATGAGGCACTGCCACACCGACGAAAGCTATCGGTCCGCAGAAAGCTGTAATACCGCCTGCCAAGAGTCCTGTTGCAAGCACAATGAGCAATCTGACGCGATTCACGTTTATTCCGAGTCCGCGGGCATAGTTCTCTCCCAAAAGGAGTCCGTTCAAAGGTTTAATCAGCAGCAATGCCACTATGAAACCTATGAGGAAGATGGGCAGCAGATAGGGCATCTCGTGCCATGTAACCGATGAGAGCGAACCAAGAGACCACACAATGAAGAGTTTGAGTGCGTCAGGGTTGGCGAAGTTCTGCATAAGGTTGACCAATGCACCCGCTATACTGCCTATCATCATACCTATAATCAACAGCGACACATTGCTCTTCACCCTGTAGGAGATGGCAAGCACCAGCAAAAGGCAGAAAGTGGCACCTATAATGGCGGCAACCACTGTCATGAGGTTGGTTGCTGCAAAGCCGAACAATGTACCTACGAGCACGAGCAAACCTACACCGAATGTGGCACCGGACGATACACCCAGTATGTAAGGTCCTGCCAACGGGTTACGGAAGAGGGTCTGCATCATGAGACCGCTCACGGAAAGTGCCACACCTGCAAGCACAGCCGTTATGGCACGCGGCAGACGCAGGTCAAGCATAATCCGGCGGTTGATGCTTTCGGCATCAGAAAAGAGTTCGGCAAGAGATATACGTATGCTGCCGAAAGTGAGGTCAAGCACAAACATCACTGCGAGAAGCAGCAAAAGCAGAATTGATATGAGGATGGTTCGTTTCATAGGGCTACGCCCTAATTTTTGGTTTTTAGTTATTGGTTCTTAGGTTTTAGTTTTTAGTGTTTAGTGAACAAGGATTCTATATGTATAGAATCGTGGTGCAAAATTACTATTTTCCATTAAAATACGCAACAAAAATATATATTTTAATAACACGCCAATACACCACGGATAGTGAGGCATCGGGTGAGGCATACGCTTGCCGAGGCGTGGACAGAACTGCTATTTGCTGCTATTCTACTGTTTCATAAGTTTCTTCTGAATGCCTTTCAGGACTTTTGAGTTGGTGCTGAGCGACTTGGTGTCGCGGTCGGATACATAGATGATTTCCACCTCAGGCCATGAGGACTCAAGCTTGTAAGTGAGAATAGAGAGAGACGTAAAAAAAGAGAAGACTGCAATGCAATCTTCTCAGGTTGTCAGTACGAATCTGACAAATGCAGTCAAGCATTCTTTGCTTTTCTGTTAAGCGTTTTTAGCTTTTTCAACGATAGCCTTGAAAGCAGCGGGTTGATTCATAGCGAGGTCGGCAAGCACCTTGCGGTTGATGACGATACCTGCTTTGTGGAGAGCACCCATAAGCTGGCTATAGCTGAGCCCTTCGAGACGGGCAGCGGCGTTGATACGCTGAATCCAGAGAGCGCGGAAGCTACGTTTTTTGTTTTTGCGGTCACGGTAAGCATACTGCAAACCTTTTTCCCAAGTGTTTTTGGCAACGGTCCAAACGTTGGCGCGTCCACCAAAGTTGCCTCGAGTGAGGCTCATGATCTTTTTACGACGGTTGCGCGAAGCAACATGATTTACTGATCTTGGCATAATGTTAAGTTGTTTTGACTGCCGGCGCTGCTATTTATGGCAGACTTGATGCCGGTCATTCGGTTAATACTGTTGGTTAGCGCAGAAGAAGCATTTCTTTGATGCTGCGAGTGTTGGCAGTGTCAGCGATTGAAACATGCGTCAGATTACGTTTCTGCTTCTTGGTTTTCTTGGTCAAGATGTGACTCTTGTAAGCGTGTTTGCGCTTGATTTTTCCTGTTCCGGTAAGATTGAAGCGTTTCTTTGCACCGGAATTAGTTTTAACTTTTGGCATTTTGTTGATAATTTAATTAGTTGTTAATTATGAGACGTCAGGCAGCCTTTAGCCTGTTCGTCTCGTTGTTATGGAATTATTTATCCATTATTTCTTGGGTGCGAGGAAGAGAATCATGCGTTTTCCTTCAAGTTTGGGGAGTTGCTCGACTTTGCCGTATTCCTCGAGGTCAAGTGCAAAACGAGCCAACAGTTGTTCTCCCTGCTCTTTGTAAACGATAGAGCGTCCTTTGAAGAAGACGTAAGCCTTTACTTTGCTGCCTTCTTTGAGGAACTCCTGCGCATGTTTGAGCTTGAAGTTGTAGTCGTGGTCATCGGTCTGTGGTCCGAAACGAATCTCTTTTACCACAACCTTTGCAGACTTCTGCTTCTGCTCTTTCTCTTTCTTTTTAATCTGATAGAGGAACTTCTGATAGTCGATAATCCTGCAGACAGGAGGGTCGGCTTTGGCAGAAATCTCCACCAGGTCAAGGTTTTGCTCGTCAGCAATCCGCATCGCCTCCTTGTAGGAATAGATGCCTTGCTCAACATTGTCGCCCACGAGACGGACTTCTTGTACACCACGAATCTTGTCGTTAATGCGATGCGGGTCTTCTTTGATTACGCGTCCGGGACGCTGAGGTTTTGGTTTTTGAGGCAATGCCATAGGCGTTGTTTAACGGTTGTTTAACGTTGTTTGACGTTGTTTGATATAGTTTGACGTTGTTTGATATAGTTTGATATAGTTTGACGTTGTTTGACGTTGTTTGACGTTGTTTGACGTTGTTTGACGTTGTTTGACGTTGTTTGTCCGTCAGTTGACGGATTGATTACTGAAAAAGCGTGCAAAGGTACAACATATTTTTATATGTGGCAAGTATTTGGGCAAAAAAAATTATTTTTATCGGTTTATTTGCACATTAATATAAATAACATTACCTTTGCAACGTCAAACAATCCGCCCATACGGATAGCGGGCAGAGACAATAACCTCGAATAATAATATCAACTATAAAAAAAACATCAATTCTTATGAGACTCAACAAGATTTATTCAGCACTCATGCTGACCGCAGCAATGTTTTTTGCTGCATGCAACAATCAGAACATTCCAGAAGAACCGGATCCAAACCAGACAAACCCTAATCAACCGGGTGCAGTAGTTGACACTGTAGCTATTCCCGACGGCATAGAGATTCCCGAAGGTGCCATCACAGTAAGTAAGGCTCGTGCCATCTGCGAGAAGTTGGAGAACAATGTCGCTACCGAAGAGTTCTACTTTGTTCACGGCTGGATAAAGAAACTGCACAGTGCCAACACCACCGCCATTGAAGGAGATTACCACAATGCCCAGTTCTACATAAGCGAAAACAAAATGGTAGATGAGAAGGGCAACGAGACATACGACAGTGACGACCTCTATGCATACCGCGTGAAAGGTCCTGACAACTCGAGCATAACTGATGTAAATGCCGTTCAGGTAGGCGACTATGTAGTGCTGAAATGCAAGTTGACCAACTACAACAACACCTTCGAGACTCCGATGAATTCGGGCAGTTACATCTATGCCTCCACCAATCCGCTGCTTGTCGGAGCAGAGCCTGTAACAGATTACACAGACATCACCGTAGCACAGGCTATAGAGAAGGCACAAGCCGGAGATCAGGGCAATTACCGTGTGACTGCCACTGTTGTTGAGGTGAAGACAGCCAAGGACAAAGTACCGGGCACATACACGAATATCAACATGACAGTGAAGGACGAGACCGGCAAGATAGACTGCTTCTACACCAACTACATTGACAACAAGCCTTTCACATCGGCCGACCAGATTCCTCCTGTAGGAACCAAACTGACAGTTATCGGCAAGGTAAAGATGTACACCAAAGACGAGACAAGCACACCCGAGTTCTACGAGGCATACATAGGCGAAATCATTGAGATAGGCACAGGAGGCGGTGAAATTATAGCAGATGCGACAGCTATCACTATTGCCGAAGCCATTGAGAAAGCCAAAGCTGGCGACAAAGGCAACTACAAACTGACAGGTATTGTATATTCATATTCAACTGACCTAACGAACGTGCCCGGCACCTATACAAATGTTGACTTCACGTTGAAGGACGAGACAGGTTCGATTACCTGCTTCCGCACCAACTATATAGACAACATGCCGTTCTCCGCAGCCGACCAGATTCCTCCTGTAGGAAGCAAGATATCAGTGGTTGGTCCTTTGACGATGTATCAAGAGACTACTCCTGAGGTCGACCACGGTTACATCACAGAGGTTATCGAGAGAGGAAACGGCACTGTGCCTCTCAACCCTGACGATTTCACAGGTGACGGTTCTAAAGAGAATCCTTATACAATAGCAGACGTGATTGCGCTGGACAATGCTTTGGAAGGTCCGTTCTGGGTAAAGGGATACATTGTAGGTTCGGCTAACGGCAGTATAAGCAAACCAGTCTTTGAAAGCGGAGACAATGCTATTGTTTCGAACATTCTGATTGCCGATGATGCAGCAGAAGATGATGCAGCAGAAAAAGAGACAAAGAAACTGATTCCTGTAGAGTTGAAAAACAGCACGAAATTCCGCACTGAGATAAATCTGAAGGACAATCCGAACAATCTCGGTCAAGAGATTCTCATTCACGGCAAACTGGTAAAATATTTCAGCGTAGCAGGTGTGAAGGAGCTTGACGATGCATACATCAATAATAAACACGTAGGCGAGGAAGACGGGAATGAAGAACCCATCATAATAAATTGATTCGACTAAATATTTTACATAACAAAGGCAGCCGCGAGGTTGCCTTTGTTAATAGTGTGCCATATTTTTATAAAAACATTCCATTTGTTATTTTCGGAGTGAAGCATTTGCATATTTGGCAAAGTTGAAGTAATTTTGTGCCCGCTAAGATTAACAAAACAACAATAATAAATTATTTACTACAATGAAAAAAGGTATTATTCTTGTTGCCATAATGGCAGCATGCGCAGTGGTGGCAAACGCCCAGCCCCGCGCAATCGGTGGTCGCCTCGGTGCATTCGACGGTGTGAGCTACCAGCACAGTTTCGGTGACAGCAACATGTTGGAAGTAGAACTCGGATTCAACTTCGGTACTTACTGGGGCAACCGTATCAACGGCAGAACCAGCGACGGAACGAAATGGCACATGTTCGGTCATGACATTCAGGCAGCCGTTACTTACGACTGGATTGACCCGTTCGGTGCAACTTTCCCCTGGGATCACAAAGGCGAATGGCACTGGTATCTTGGTGTCGGTGGTGCAGGCGGCTACGGCTGGTACGGCAACACATACGAGAAGGGTGTAGGTACAGTTGGTACCAATGCAAACTGGGGCTTTGTCGGCGGTGCAGGCCGTGCAGGCGTTGAATATGACTTCTGGTTCCCGCTCCAACTCTCAATCGACTATCGTCCCACTCTCGGCGTCGGTCTTATTGATGACGGCAAGGGCGGAGCAAGAGCAGGCTGCTATTGGGATATGCTCTCATTGTGCCTCGGTGTACGCTACAAGTTCTAATTCTGCACAGAGCAGAACTATTGTTTTCAACTGATTTGCAGAGCGATCTGCAACAGTATATTTGGTTGCCAGAGGCAACCGCCCTAACCTCTTTAGAAAGGCTGCTTCGGCAGCCTTTCATCATTGAGTTATCGAAGTCGAAGCGTTACAAACGAGTTCCCGAGCACTATTTTTGTTTCGTATTCCGACTTTTATTTGTAACTTTGCAGCCGTTTATATTTGGCAAACTATCCTCCAAAATATGGAAATTTACATTATTATCGCCTGCGCTCTGCTTCTTGCCGCTTTTTTTTCGGGCATGGAGATTGCGTTTGTGAGTTCGAACAAGCTGTTGTTTGAAGTTGAGAACGCCGACAAGAGCGTGACGGCCACCATCATCCGCCGTTTCTACAAGCAGCCGCAACAGTTTATCACGACAATGCTTATAGGCGGCAACATAGTGCTTGTGGTATTCTCAATAAAGATGAACGAGTTGCTGCTTCCGCACTTCACATTCAGCGACAATCAGGTACTCTTATCGTTCCTTGTCTCCCTGATTGCAACCATCATAGTGCTATTGTTCGGCGAATATCTGCCGAAGATGCTCATGCACAGCAACCCGAACACCTGGCTTAGGGTATTCTCGCCACTGCTATACCTAATATATATAATTCTCTACCCCTTTGCCGTCTTCTGCATGTGGCTATCCAAGGGTATGCTCCGCATCTTCCGCGTGAAGATTCCGAAGAATAACGATGTCAGTTTCTCCACAGCCGACCTCAACTACCTGGTAGAAGAGATAGCGCCTCAGCCCGACACTGAAAGCCCTGCGAACAAAGAAGAGGCTCCATCAGAAAACGAGATTCAGATACTTAAGAACGCCTTGGAGTTCTCCAAAGTGAAGATAAGAGACTGCTACGTGCCCCGCACCGACATAGTAGCCCTGCCATACGAGGTGGATGAAGACGAGCTGAAACGCACTTTCGACGAGACAGGATTTTCAAAGATACCCATCTACAAGGGCGATATTGACAACATCATCGGCTACATTCACTGCCTTGAGATGTTTCACCACAGAAAGACATGGCGCGACCATATCAACAAGATGCCGTTTGTTCCCGAGAACATGGCTGCCGAGAAGCTGATGCGCACGTTCATGCAGCAGAAGAAGTCGGTTGCAGTAGTAGTTGACGAGTTCGGCGGCACGGCAGGCATAGTAACTTTAGAGGACATCTTCGAGGAGATATTCGGCGATATAGAAGACGAGCACGATGTACAGGAGTTCACCGCCAAACGTGTGAGCGACAACGAGATAGTGGTCAACGGGAGAATGGAGGTGGAGGAGCTGAATGAGCAGTTTGCACTCAACCTGCCCGAAGACGAGGCATACGACACAATAGCCGGACTGATACTCAACCAGACAGGCACTTTCCCAAAAGTGAACGAGGAAATACGTGTAGGCAAATACCGCCTCAAATGCATCAAAACAGGAGGCAACCGCATCGAAAGAATTAAAATTATACTATAAGATTTGTGAGAGTGAATAATAATTTGTACCTTTGCAGGCTTTTTGTGAAAAACTTACAAACAACTCGCAAATAAACCGACATACATATGTCAGCACAGAGTAACAAACATTTACTAAAATAACTAAAACAACTATTATAATATGGCATCTTTACAAAAGATTAGAGAACATGGCGTCCTGCTGCTTATCATAGTAGGTCTCGCCATGCTGGCATTCATCATGGGTGACTTTATGAATTCCGGTTCCAGTTTTTTCCACCGCTCAGAGCAGTATGTGGGTGAGATTGAGGGTGAAGACATTCATATCACCGACTTTGAGAATGCACGCGAACAACTGACAGAGGTTTACAAAATCGAGACCGGCAGAAACGACCTTGACGAGGAACTTCAATCGAACATTAACAACCAGGTATGGCAACTGATGCTCATGCAGCACACTCTCGGTGCTCAGGCACAGAAAATCGGCATGGATGTAACCGCTGACGAGCTTGCAGACAAGTGCTTCGGCGAACACCCGCATCAGATTATAGCCCAGCGCCCTGCTTTCCGCGACCAGAGCGGACAATTCAACCGCGTTGCCCTCATACAGTTCCTTGCCGGACTGGAGCAGGCTGCACAAGACCCCGAGCAGGCACAGAACATCAAGCAGGCACAAACCTACTGGATGTATTGGGAGAATGCCGTTCGTCTGACATGGCTTCAGGAGAAATATACCGACCTGCTGCAAGAGCTGGTTGGCGCCAACAAACTTGATGCCGAGCAGAACGGAAAGGCAGCTCAGACCAACGTAAACGTACAATACGTTATGCAGCCTTACTACAGTGTGCCAGACTCTGTCATCAAAATCAGCAACAGCGACATCCGCAGTCTGTACAAGCAGAAGAAAGAGCAATACAAGCAGGAGCCTACCCGCTCGCTTGAGTATGTAGCCTTCAACATTCAGCCCTCTGAGACCGATTTCCAGGATGCAGAGGCATGGATCAAGAAACTGCAGGAAGAGTTCAACACTACCGATGATATCGCAGGTGTGGTCAACCCCAACAGCGACATCATCTACAACGGTCAGAACTACTCGGATGCCACCATTCCCGCAATGTTCAAGGAGTGGGCATTCCAGAAAGGAAGAAAAGCAGGAGATGTTACCGACCTTATCTTCGAGGACAACACCTATGCTCTCGGCCGCATCATGCAGGCAGGTTACACTCTTGCCGACTCAGTAGAACTCCGCGGAACCATCCTCGCAAGTGCCGACCAACTTGACTCTCTGCAGCGCGAGTGGAAGCAGGGCAAATTCGGAACATCCGAGGAAACCCAGTGGGTTACCGAGACCATGCTCTCTCGCGAGATTGCAGACAAGGCATTCGAGGGTCAGAAGGGCGCTATCTTCACTGTTCCTTACGGCACCGGCGTTCAGGCAATTCAGATTGTGAACAAAGCCGCAGCCACTCCCAAGGTCAAAGTGGCTATCCTCTCCCGCACGGTTACTCCGAGCAGCAAGACTTATGCCGCTCTCTACAACGAGGCCAAGCAGTTTGTTGTCAACAACAACACAGAAGAAAAATTCAAGGCTGCCGCTGAAGAAGGCAACATGGAGATAGAGACCGCCTACAACCTGCAAAAGAACACCAACAAGGTTAACGACCTGCAACAGTCGCGTGCTATCGTTCGCTGGGCAAACAAGGCCAAAGAAGGTGCAGTAAGCGATGTGTTCGAATGTGGCGAGAAGTTTGTAGTTGCTGTTCTTACCGAAGTGAAAGACGGCGAGTATCGTTCAATCAACGATGTTCAGGCAGAACTCCGCATGGAGGTTCTCCGTGACAAGCGAGCAGACATACTCATCAAGAAACTACAGGATGCAGAGACCCTGCAGGAGGCTGCCGATCTTGCTTCTGCCGAGATAAAGACCGCCGAAGGCATCAACCTCAACTCCTATCGTTTCGGAGATGCCGGCATGGAGCCTGCCGTGATTGGTGCAGCAGTCAGTCTTAATGAAGGCGAACTCTCCGCTCCTGTCAAAGGTATGCAGGGTGTATATGTACTCCAGTCGGTAAGCAAACAGACCAGTGAGGCAGAAGTAAATGTTGAACAGGAAATTCAGCAACTCAACATGCGCTACTCCTACAGTCTGCCCTACATGGCTCTCAACCTCATTCAGGAAAAGGCTGACATTACCGACAACCGCAGCAACTTCTATTAAAAAAGACTTGTCAATACAAACAAACCACAGATGAGAGCATTTACATGAGTGCTCTCATCTGCGTTTTAGCAATTCATTGCTTTTTTGTATCTTTGCAGTCGGAAACAGTTAAACCCAAAGTGATCATTAGACTATTTGGGTTAAACAAACAGAACTATCAGACATTCAAGCATCATATCAGTTGTTATTCTGTTGAGTATCAGTCTCTGTTCCTGTTCTCTGACAGAGCAGCGCGAGGCGGCACTGCAGACCATTGCTATGGCAGACAGTTTGGACATCAAGGGTATGTTATACTCTGATACTGTACGTCTTAGTCAGGCTGTTGATGCCTTGTGCCGCTTGCCCCACCGCACGGAAAAGGCCAAAGCGCTATAT
Organism: Paludibacteraceae bacterium; assembly: GCA_017479885.1. Classification (GTDB taxonomy): domain Bacteria; phylum Bacteroidota; class Bacteroidia; order Bacteroidales; family Paludibacteraceae; genus Colicola. Next base: position 45,635 of record JAFVBR010000038.1, read on the forward strand.
TATTTGGGCAGAAACCACTCTGTCACAGGCAAGGACGCCACTGCAGTTGACTACTATATCGAAGCAGACAGGCTACACCCAAAAGATCAGCGACTCAAAGGAAGACTATATGCAAACATGGCATATATATGTACACAGCAGAACAAAGACAGCCTGGCTATTGTTTTCTATGAGAAAGAGTCAAGAATATGGGAAGAACTGCAGAATAAGGATTACTTTGTTTCCTGTCAGTTAGATATCTGTAATTCTCTATGCAAAGAAGGCAAAACTTATTTA
>JAFVBR010000039.1 GCA_017479885.1 Paludibacteraceae bacterium
TAAATAAGTTTTGCCTTCTTTGCATAGAGAATTACAGATATCTAACTGACAGGAAACAAAGTAATCCTTATTCTGCAGTTCTTCCCATATTCTTGACTCTTTCTCATAGAAAACAATAGCCAGGCTGTCTTTGTTCTGCTGGGCACATATATATGCCATGTTTGCATATAGTCTTCCTTTGAGTCGCGGATCTTTTGGGTGTAGCCTGTCTGCTTCGATATAGTAGTCAACCGCAGTGGCATCTTCGCCTGTGACAGAGTGGTTTCTGCCCAAATAATATAGTGCTTTGGCTTTTTCAGTGCGGTGAGTCAACCGGCACAAGGCATCGACAGCCTGACTAAGACGTACAGTATCAGAGTATAACACGCCCTTCATGTCGAGACTGTCAGCCATAGCAACGGTCTGCAGTGCCGCCTCGCGCTGCTCCATTGTAGAGCAGGAAGAAAAGCAGACTGCAAGAAGAACGATATAAACAAGTGTGTTGCGCACTGCGTGTTGGTGACGTTGTGTTGAGGACTGTGTGGCGCAGCTATTTCTTTCTGTCCCAGTACTGGCTTCTGCCGAGAATGCCCGCCTTGTCAAGCGAACCGCGCAGTTTCAGACGACCGTTGTCGTAGGAAATCCTGCCATAGTAGAACTTTCCGTTTTCCGGGTCAAGTACTTTTCCTCCAACAAGAGCTCCGTCTTTTTCCGTCATGGCGCGGATGATGACCATGCCCAGCACGGGCTTGTCCTTGTCCTCGCCTGTGCACTCTATGCACTTTTCGTTCTCTGTACCCGGGATGAGCATTTTTGTTATCTTGCCATAGTATTTGCCGTCATCGGCACGATAGATGCTTACCACTGCGTAGTTCTGGCCTGTCTTGTCGTCAACCGTTACCCAGTCGCCGATTATTTTGCTTATCTGTGCACTGCAGCAGACAGTCTGAACCAGTGCAAGAAGGATAATGATGGATGTACGTTTCATATTGAATGGATTATAAATGGGGGTTATTTTGAAGTTACGGTGAGATTACGGTGAGACTACGGTGAGACTACGGTGGTGTTATAAGGGAGTTGAGAGGATTGGTCTGGGTGAAGAGGGCTTTGTCTGCTTCGACCTTGATATGACATGGTGTATTCATGAATACCGGCAGGTTCAGTTCCACATGCCCTGCGGGGAAGTCGGTGAGTACGGGATAAGCATAGTCCGCCGATGCCCTGCTGATGGTCTCTCTGAGAGTGCATGACATGCGCTCCACATCGTCTGCACAGTCGCTGAACTGCCCCACAATAAGACCCTTTATATTCTTCATCACGCCGCTCAGACGCAGGTTCTGCAGCATCCTGTCTATGTGATACTGCGGCTCGTCGATGTCCTCGATGAAGAGAATACTGTCTTTGTCAATCACTTGGAACGGAGTGCGTTGCAGTCCGTAGAAAACAGAGAGATTGCCTCCGCGCAGTATGCCTGCAGCCTCTCCTTCTCTGCTGTAGGGTGACAAAGGCAGAGTGTAGCGTATGTCTTCGCCGCTGAGAACGGCGCGCAGTGCTTTTATGGGTTCGCTGTCGGCAGGCAGAGTGGCTATATGTTTTGCCATAATGGAGTGCAGCGAGGGTATTCCTTCTTTGCCGCACAGGCAGTGCAGACAGGTGATGTCGGAGAAACCGGCGAGAAGTTTGTGAGGATTGACCCGTACTTGGTCTATTATCTGAGCCAGTCCGTATCCTCCGCGCGAGCATAGAATCATGTCAACAGACGGGTCGGCAAAAGCATCATTCAGGTCTTGCAGTCTCTCTTCGGTTGTGCCTGCCGCTCCGCCATATCGCCCTTTGGCATGCGGCGCTATACTTACTTCATGTCCCCACGACTGAAGCACTTGCTGCGCACCGTCAATATACTTGGGGTCGATAACCGATGATGGAGAAACTATTCGTATATGCATGGTGTGTATAATCGTTTTGTAAACTGTTAATTGCCAATATTCTTTTTCTCCCTCTCTTCTCTTTCCAGTCTTTCTTTCTTGAGAATACGGTTGCGGTTGCGGCGGGCTGAGATATAGCTGCTTATATAGTCGATGTAAGCACCTATGTAGCGGCGGCGCTTGTCTTCATATACGTCGTCTATATCCACCATTATGCCTGTTTCATATACGTTGCTCAGTTCGTCGTTGACAGCATTGCCGAAGAAGCGCAGACTCGGAGTGAGGTTCAGATAAGCTGAGAACATAGGCGGAATGGTAGTTCCGCGTGCACGGATAGCTTTCATCAATACGTGGAAATTCTCCGTAGGGTCAGTGCCTTCAAACAAGTCGTCAGCCATCTCTTGTCCTTCCTGACTGATGTCTATCGGGTGGTAGGGCATGAAGAGACCTTTGGTGTCGAAGCAATAGCGGCGCAGGTAGGCGTAGATAAGGTTGCGGGCGGTATCATCGTAGGCAGGGTAGATGGTCACCTTGCCTATCAGGTATTTTACCTCCGGGTGGTTATATACTACTGCTCCGAGTCCGTCCCACAGGTTGTCGAGGGCAAACAACGCCTTCATTCCCATCTCGCGTGACTGGTATTTGGGTTGCACGAAGGCACGCCCGAGTTCGATGGTGATAGGCAGATATTTCTTTATGAAATAGTCGGTATAACGGAACAGATGTGCCGAAGTGATGTAGGGTTGCCCGTCTTCTGTAAAAGTGCAGTCACGCAACCAGAGATAGCGGTAACCGCCTATAATCTCTTCGTTCTCGGGGTCCCACACAATGAGTTGGTGGTAGGGCACTGCCATGGTGTCCATTCCGTCTATATCCATCTCTTCTCCGGTGGAGCCTCCGCTTTCGCGGTAGGATAGTTCTCTCAGTCGTGCTATCTCGCGCATCACGTTGGGCGCTTCATGGGCAGTAAGGTCATATATCTCGTTGCCTGCCTTGTTGGTAGGACGGAGAAAGTTTTGTTTGTTCAGCTCTTTCTTTATCAGAGCCTTGTCAACAGGGGGAATGATTGCATGCATATATGTTGTATTCAAAGATTCTTCGCTATCAGCTATTCGCTATTCGCTATTCACTATTAACTATTAGCTATTCGCTCTTCACTATTTCATCCTGTACACTTCTCCTCTCACCCATTGTGCCCACTCGGCAGGTGTGCGCAAATGGTCGAAAGTGGTGTAGGGTATGGGCTTGCCTATCCTGATGCTGAAATGTTTGCCGGTAGCCTTGAACATCTCGTCGGCAAGATAAAGCATTTCTATGTTGGTTTTTATTCCGAGTCGTGTGCGCCAGAGTGCAAGGTTGTAGAAAAAACTTGAGTTCTGTCCGTCAAAATAGATAGGCACTATGTCGCGCTTGTGTTGCACCGACTTCTGTATGAACGACTTTTTCCACTCGGGGTCCTGCACCTTGCCTTGTATCTTCCTCGAGCATTTGCCTGAAGGGAATGTCAGTATGTCGGCTTGTGAACTGTACAGTTCGTCTATTTTTTGTGCGTATTCCCTGTTTTGTCCGCCTTTGCCTGACACATGCACAGGCACGAATATGCCTTGCAGCGGTGTCAGATACATCAGCAGTTCGTTCACTATCACACGTACGTTGTAGTTTCTTTGCTCTCCCAAGTAGAGTGCCAGTATCATGCCGTCGAGCCCGCCGAGAGGATGGTTGCTTGCAAAGCATACAGGCGAGCCGTCTTTGGGCAGATTCTCCGTGCCGCTCACGCTTACAGAGGTATTCAGCAGACCGGGGCCTATAACTTCGCGGATAAAGTCGTAGTTCTTCAAGTCAGGGTGTTCACTGAAGAAACGGTTGAAGATGTCTTCGTGAACAATCCGTTTGAGATAGTTGATTACAAAACGCGGGGTACGGTTGCCCAATTTCTTCCTTACAACCGCCTCCACATCAAGCCGTATTGGTGTTTGTTCTGCCATATCAAACCTTTCTAAGTCAACTTAAACTATTCTCTTCAGATGACATACCATCAAGTCGCCGTTCTCTTCCCTCAGGTGCATTCCGTTGCCTTCGCAATAGCGGAACATCTTGCAGTCGTTACACGGCTCTTTTTTCTTCATCCACTGCCGGTTACGGTATTGTTCAAACCCGTTTTCCCATACCTCCCAGAACTTGTCGCGGTAGATGTTGCCCTGATAGTATTTGCCGCGGATGGAGGTGCAAGCACTGATGCTGCCGTCTATCAGAATGGAGGCTACGCTTATACCGGCGGCGCACTGGTAGAGGTGGTCGCGCACTTTGCCTTCGTAGTCACCGAGGAAACCTTCGCAACTGTAACTTACATGTCTGCCTGCTTCGCGCTCGGATACTATGAAATCAAGCATTCTTGTAAACTGTTCGTCTGTCAGAAGCAGTTCGGGGTCGTTCTTTGCCCTGCCCATTGGGTCTATGCCGAACAACCGCCAGTTTCTTACTCCCAAGCTCCACAGATACTCTCTCAACTCAGGCAGATACTCTATGTTGCGGCGGTTGACGCAGGTCACCACATCCCAAGTCAGACGCTTGTCGGCTGCTGCAAGACGTATGGCGCGTGTAGCGTTCTGAAACGACAGTTTGTGTCCGCGCATCCAGTTGTGGTCTTCTTCAAACCCGTCAAGCGACACTGTCATCGATAGCATACCTGCTTTTCTGAGTGACTTGAAACGCTCGGCCGTCAGGGCCAGACCGTTGGTAACCATTCCCCACGGAAACTCCCGCTTCTGCAGTTCGCCGCCCACTTCTTCCAGGTCACGGCGCATGGTTGGCTCGCCGCCTGAGATGACTATCATTGTGTGATGAGGGTCAACATGAGGCAGTATCTCTTCGTCTATCACTTTCAGAAAATCTTCTTTGGGCATGTCAGGCGTAGTAACCTCCTGCCGGCAGTCGCTGCCGCAGTGCCGGCAACTCACGTTGCAACGCAGGGTGCTCTCCCAGAAGAGTTGCTGCAACGGGTGGAGAGTCTTCAGGTTTTTCCTTCTCAGCCTCTCCAACTCGAGTGCTATCCGAAGTTTAGTTTTCATCAAATCTTCAAAACATCAAATATGAGCTCCCTCCGCTCACTTCTCCATTCTTGTCGGCGGCACCCCGTATTTCACCATTATCGGGCGGTGCTGCTGGGGCGTGGCATGATATATCAGCACGTTCATTGTGGCTGTGCCGCGATTCCATGCATCCACAGGCTCGCTGTCGTAGGTCACTTTCTCTGTGTATCTCTGTCCGTCAATCTCGAAAGTGATTTCTTCTGCAGGGAATCCGTCGAAGGTAACGTCAAACTTGCCGTTTCCGTCTGTTTCGACATTTATTCTGTCGCGTCCTATTTCCACAATTATTTCCTTTCTTATCAGTGGCATGCCGCTCATGTCTTCCACTCTTCCTTTTACCGCATATTGTGCGCGCGGCACTCCGTACATGCACACCATTTCGTCTCTCACTTGGCTGACTTGCGCTTCTTCTACTGCGTTAGGCTGGTCATCTTCAGTTGCCTTTTGCTGTTTGGCGGCATTCTTCTGATGCGAACAGCCTGCCACTCCCAAAGCGGCAATCATCGAAGCAAGCACCATGTTGATAGCGCGGATAAGATTTCTGTGTAGTTTTTTCATATTTGAGAATAATAATATAACGTGCGACAAAGTTACGAATAATTATTTACATATAAAAATAAGGAGTGTTTTGAGGCAGAATGTGATAATTTTTAACGAAATATTTGCGTATTTCAGAAACTTGTTGTACTTTTGCACCCGCTTTTGAGAAAAAGCCCCCCGTTCCGAGCAATATAGTGTATTGCGAGGAAAGAGGAGAAACCGCGAGGGCAATAATGACCGAACGAAGAGTGAGGTCAGTCCAAGCCCGAGCGAGTTTCGACGACGGCGAGGTAGCTCAGCTGGTTAGAGCGCATGATTCATAATCATGAGGTCCCCGGTTCAATCCCGGGCCTCGCTACAGAAAGAAGAACAGCAATGTTCTTTTTTTGTTTCTCATCTTTCATCTTTGTACCTAATCACTTTTTTAATATCAGCCTTAAAAAACGGATAGCTCTCTGTAAGCTATGTCCAAGCTCAGTGTTAGCTATCTTTTCTCTTTCGGCAAAAGTGCAGTTTTTTAAGTTCTGTCTTAATAATCGTATATTTTTTTAAATAAATATCACAAAATGCCATTAGCCTGCTTGTGTCTAAATGTTCTTCATATTTTTTCTATATGTATATATTTCCCCCAAAAACAACTGCGTTTTTGGCAGAAATAAAAAATTATGCTAATTTTGCATGCACTTTTGTGTGAAACAACAAGTTTAATCAATTTAATATTTATTCTTATGAAAAAGATGCTTATTGCTGTGGCTGTAGTTCTCGCAGCCGGAATCATGACCTCCTGCAACAAGGGAGAAGGTTGCTATCGTCTCGACGCCAAGGTAACTGCTGCCGGTGTTACCGTTGATGCAGATCCTATCTATGTTTATGGTGATGGCGAAGACATCACCAAAGCAAAAGAAGATTTCAAGAAGGCTCTTGAAGCTCTGGGTGGTGAGGCTAAGATTACCCAATTCAAAGTTGCAAAGAGCAAAGAAGACTGCGAAGCTGCCAACAAACTCTGACAATCGCAGTATGTTTATGCTTGCAAAAGTCGCTATTCATAGCGGCTTTTGCTATCTAAAAGAGTATGAATAAGTCTATAAAATCAACTTTTTTCAAAAAATATTTGCGTAATTCAAAAAGTTGACGTACCTTTGCAGCCGCTTTTGAGAAAAAGTACGCAAGTTTCAACGAGGCCCATTCGTCTATCGGCTAGGACGTAAGATTTTCATTCTTAAAAGAGCAGTTCGATTCTGCTATGGGCTACAAAATTTGGTAATATATAAACATTTTAATTTAACATTAAAGAGATGGCAAACCATAAATCATCTTTGAAGAGAATTCGTCAGACCGAGACCCGTAAACTTCACAATCACTACTATGCCAAGACCGCTCGCAATGCTGTCCGCAAAGTACGTGCTACTACCGACAAGGCTGAGGCAGCAGCGATGCTCCCGAAAGTTAGCTCTATGCTCGACAAACTGGCAAAGCGCAACATCATTCATAAGAACAAAGCAGCCAACCTCAAATCAAGTTTGGCAGTTTACGTGAACAAACTCGCATAATCGATTCTCTCATATTTCAAGGAGGGCAGTCTAACAACAGACTGCCCTCTTTCTGCTTATGCCTTGCAAGCATTTTATTAGGATCTGTCTATATGTACTTTTTTAATGCCTTGGATAAAAAACTCTCTCTCTTTCATATAAAAACATTACTTTTGTTAATATTTGTTTGTAAGTTCAAAACTTTTTCTTACCTTTGCACTCACAAATAAATATCTTAAAATATATGGAGCCGAATATACCTTTGTTGGATTGTCCTACCGATTATCTTATCGGTGATGCAAGCGGAAAAATAATGAACGAATACGGGCGTTTCCCCTGTAAGATAAAGTGCGGCGTGTATGCCTATATGGTGCGCGGCACCGCCAAAGCAACACTCAATATCACTCAGATGGATTTCCGGCAGAACGACCTTCTGCTTATCGAACCCGGCACTTTCCTTCTCATTCATGAGTTCTCTGAAGATGCACTGGTTTACTATGTGCTTTTCTCATCATCTTTTCTTGACAAGTATTCTTACAGCGCCCGCATAAGTACCCAGACCCTGCACCTCAATTCGCCCATTGTCCACATGACCGACGAGGTGGCAAATGTGCTTTCTCACACATTCTCACTTATGCTCGAGGCAATCAATTGCCGGCCGTCGCTCATCAATACCGACAAGATGGTGCACATATTCAATATCTTCCAGCTGTTCTATACCGATTTTGCCAAGCAGCAGAATCCTACTCCTGCCCGCCCGCAGGACAGAAAAACCGAGGTATATCAGGAGTATCAGAAGATGGTGCTCGACCATTACCACGAGTGGCATCATGTGGCACAATATGCAGAAGCAATGAGGCTGTCGCTGCCGCACCTCTGTTCCACCGTGAAGAATGTAAGCGGAAAAACTGCCGGCGACCTTATTATTGACGCTATTCTTACCGATGCTAAAGCGCAACTGAAAATAACCAATCTGCAGATTAAGGAGATTGCCATGTCGCTCGGGTTCGACAATGTGGCATTCTTCAACCGATTTTTCAAGGCGCATACCGGCTCTACTCCTAAAGAGTACAGAAAGAACTAAAGAGGAGTCAGAGTAAAGAAAAATCAGCATTGAAAAATGCTGATTTTCTCTTATGTAATAGTGAGATTATGCTATGTTTAGCAATCTGTATGTTAAATATGCTGCATACACTATTAGTAATATTGCACCTCCCCAGCGCTTTACTTCGCGTTCCTTGTTGGTTTTGACAAACAGCCAGACAAGAATACTGCCTAATGCTGCCACGCATGCGTCAATTTCAATGCCTGTGTAAGCTGGCAGATGGCGAATGGTGGCACTTGTGCCGAGCACGAAGAACACATTGAAGATATTGCTGCCAATCACGTTGCCGAGTGCAATGTCGCTGTTTTTCTTGAAGGCGGCAACCACCGATGTGGCAAGTTCCGGCAGTGAAGTGCCAAGCGCAACTATGGTAAGACCGATGATTGCTTCACTTACGCCAAGGTCGGTGGCAATCTTTACGGCACTTTTCACTATCATCTCTCCTCCGACAACCAATCCTATGAGACCTGCCGACACAAGCAGTATTGCCTTCCATATTTTCATGGGTTTCACTTCGCCTGCGAGAGCGTCATTCGGATGATCTTTGGCATGGCGGAAAGTGTTATAAAGAAAATAGCAGAAGAGCACAAGGAGTACGATTCCTCCGATGCGTGAAATACCTCTGGCTGTTTCATACCCCGGGAAAGTTATCGCAACCATAATAAATACCAATACACCGGCAATCATTGACATGGGTATGTCAAAGTCGCGCGAACGCTTTTGTGATACGACAGGGTAAACGAGTGCAGTAAGACCGAGAATGACAAAGGTGTTGATGATGTTGGAGCCAAGGATGTTGGTGATGGCAAGGTCGGTTGCCCCGTCTGCCACCGAGACCATGTTGACTACGAACTCGGGCATGCTGGTGCCGAAAGCAACGACAGTCAGACCTATGACGAGATCGCTTATGCCGAAACGTTTGGCAAGTCCTGACGCACCGTCAACAAGCCAGTCGGCACCTTTGACAAGCAATACGAGTCCGACTATCAATGCGACTGCCAGAATCCAAGGATTATTCAGTAATTCCAATAATTGTTGCATAAATACTATATAGAATAAAAATCCGTGTTAATTGTTGATGCTGCAAAATTACTACAAAAATCGTACCTGTACAAGAATTATCAGTTTTAGGTTGCCTTATTCGAGGAAAATGAGTAACTTTGCAAACTATTTGGAAAACCTGAGTATTAATAACATCAAACAATACATCCTATGTCACTCAAATGCGGTATAGTAGGATTGCCCAATGTAGGCAAATCGACTCTTTTTAACTGTTTAAGCAACGCCAAAGCCCAGTCGGCAAATTTCCCCTTTTGCACTATAGAACCCAATGTGGGTGTGATAACCGTGCCTGACGAGAGGTTGAACCGTTTAGCGGAAATATGTCATCCGGAGCGCGGTGTGATACCAACCACTGTTGAAATAGTTGATATTGCAGGTCTGGTAAAAGGCGCAAGCAAGGGCGAGGGGCTTGGCAACAAGTTTCTTGCCAACATACGTGAGACTGATGCCATACTGCATGTGCTGCGCTGTTTTGATGATGACAATGTGGTGCATGTGGACGGCTCGGTTGATCCGGTAAGAGACAAAGAGATAATAGATGCCGAATTGCAACTGAAAGACCTTGAAACCATTGACTCTCGCATACAGAAAGTGCAGAAACAGGCCACAACAGGCGGTGACAAGCAGGCAAAGGCTGTGCTTGAGGTGCTGCTCAAATACAAGGCTGCGCTTGATCAGGGCAAGTCGGCACGCACTGTGGAACTTCAGAACAAAGATGAAGAAGCAATAGCCAAAGATTTGTTCCTGCTGACTGCCAAACCTGTGCTGTATGTCTGCAATGTTGACGAAGCAAGTGCTGCTACAGGCAACAAGTATGTAGAGCAGGTGCGCGAGGCAGTGAAAGACGAAAATGCAGAGGTGCTGGTACTGGCAGCCAAGATAGAGTCGGAGATAGCCGAACTGGAGACCTACGATGAGCGTCAGATGTTTTTGGAAGAGATAGGTCTCGAAGAGTCGGGAGTTAACAGACTCATAAAAGCGGCTTATGCATTATTAAGGCTCAAGACTTTCCTGACTGCAGGCTCCGACGAAGTGCGTGCATGGACTTTCCGCGAAGGAATGAAGGCACCGCAATGTGCAGGTGTGATACATACAGACTTCGAGCGCGGATTTATTCGTGCAGAAGTGATAAAATATGACGATTTCATAGCTCTTGGCGGCGAGTCGCAATGTCGTGCTGCAGGCAAATTGGGAGTTGAAGGCAAAGACTACCTTGTGCAGGACGGTGATATAATGCATTTCCTTTTCAATGTGTAAACAAAACTATATAGCAAACCAATATATCAAACATAGTGATACTATGAATAACTTTCGTACAGAATCTGACCTGCTTGGCGAAATGCAGGTACCCCAAGATGCACTTTACGGAGTGCAGACACTTCGAGGAATAGAGAATTTCCCAATCAGCAAGTTTCACCTGAATGAGTATCCTGATTTCATCAAAGGTCTGGCATACACAAAGCAAGCCGCTGCCATGGCCAACTACGAACTCGGACTGCTGACCCTTGACCAGTATAACGGTATTATGGGGGCATGTCATGAAATAATAGCCGGCAAACATTACGACCAGTTTCCTGTTGATATGATTCAGGGCGGAGCAGGCACCACCACCAACATGAATGCCAATGAGGTGATAGCCAACCGTGCCTTGCAACTTATGGGGCATGAAGCCGGCGAATATCAGTATTGCTCGCCCAATGACCACGTCAACTGCTCGCAATCAACCAACGATGCTTACCCGACTGCCATTCACCTCGGTTTGTATGCAACGCATCTCAAGTATATACGTCACTACAGCGAACTCATAGCGGCATTGCGTCAGAAAGCAGAAGAGTTCAAGGATGTGCTGAAGATGGGGCGTACACAACTTGAGGATGCTGTGCCGATGACGCTCGGTCAGACATTCGGGGCATTCGCACAAATACTTGAGGAAGAGGTGAAGCACTTGAATGCAGCAGCCGACGAACTGTTGACGGTCAACATGGGTGCAACGGCTGTCGGTACAGGAATTTGCTCCGAGCCCGGTTACTCTTCAAAATGTATTCAGGCTTTGCGCGAGATAACAGGCTGGGATGTTCAACTGGCTCCTGACCTTGTGGCAGCAACAAGCGATACATCGTCGATGGTCGGATATAGTCAGGCAATGCGTCGTATAGCGACTAAACTTAACAAGATTTGCAATGACCTCCGTCTGTTAGGATCTGGACCGAAGTGCGGACTGCACGAACTTGATCTGCCGGCCCGTCAACCCGGAAGCAGCATTATGCCCGGTAAGGTGAATCCTGTTATTCCCGAGGTGATGAACCAGATTTGCTACAAGGTGATAGGCAACGATTTATGCGTGGCAATGTCGAATGAAGCAGCGCAAATGGAACTTAATGCCATGGAGCCAGTGATGGCGCAATGCTGTTTCGAGAGCGCCGAACTGATGATGAACGGATTCGACGTGCTTCGCAAATACTGCATTGAGGGCATACAGGCGGACCGTGACAATTGCCGCAACTATGTACGTGCAAGCATAGGAATAGTGACTGCACTGAATCCTGTCATCGGTTACAAGAACTCAACCAAGATAGCCAAAGAGGCTATTCAGACGGGCAAATCGGTTTATGACCTTGTTCTTGAGCATGGCATTCTTTCGAAAGAGGACCTTGATACTATCCTTTCTCCTGAGAACATGATTCATCCTGTGAAACTGAATATCAAGCCTAAGAAATAAGAGAATAAAAGGCAGAACTGAACTATTCTGCACTTATGATAATAAAGCAGGAGAACCAATCAAGATTCTCCTGCTTTTTTGTCGAGAAGAGGCGACTCGAACGCCCGACCCCCACGTCCCGAACGTGGTGCGCTACCAACTGCGCTACTTCTCGAATGTGGTGATTACCTCACCACAAAGGTTTTACTTGTTAACTACAAAGTTAACTTCGGCTTTTTCGCCTTTCTTGAGTTTGAGTTTTTCCTCAACCCACTTGTTGGATCCGTAGTCAAATACCTCAAAGTAGTAGGTCAGTTTGGAAACAGACATGTCGATTTTGATAGTAACAACGCCCTGAGCATTTGTGGAAGCATATTCCCAACCTTCGGGAATACCTGTTATCAAAGACTCGGGTGAAGGCAGAGTAGCGTCCAGAATAACAGAAGCCAAATCGGTGTAAAGGATATCACGATTTGCCATAGGATTACCTTCTGTGTCAACAACTGAAACTGTTACTTCCGATGTTTCAACTTTGCAACCGGTAAAAACCACTGCAAGCAAGGCAGTAAGGATAAATAATGTTTTTTTCATAACCGTATGTTTTTATTTGTTAGAGATGAGTTTGTCGTTTGAACGTGCAAAATTACAATATTCTTTTGACTTGGCAAAATCTATTTGCGTTTTCTGCTTGTGCGTGTTGATTTTTTTGCCCCTGTAGGCTCCGATGAGGCTATTATCTGTCGGCACTCTTCTTCTGTAAGTGCTGTCGCATCGGTGCCGCGTGGAATCTTGTAGTTGTTGCTGCCTTGCTTGATGTATGGTCCGAAGCGCCCGTTTAGCACTTGCAAATCACCCCATTCGTGCAGCGGCAGCGAGGCCTGACGCTTTTTCTGAATAATCTCAAGCGCCTGCTCCATAGTGACATGAAGAGGGTCGGTATCTTTTGGTATGGAGAAGTATTCCTTGCCAAGTTTGATGTAAGGTCCGTACATTCCCTCGCTCACGATAAGTGTTTCGCCTTCGGTTTCGCCAATGGTGTAGGGATAGGGTGTGTCAAAGAGGGAGAGGGCCTCATCAAGTGTGATGGTGTAGATTGACTGATCCTTGTCAAGCGAAGCAAACAGGGGTTTGTCCTTGTCTTCGGCAGTGCCTATCTGTATGCACGGACCTTTCTTGCCTATCTTGGCAATCACCTGACGACCTGTCTTGGGGTCGGTGCCGAGCACGCGTCCTGAGAGTTTGCCGCTTTCGACATTCACTATGTCGGGATGGAACTGTTTGTAGAAGTCATCTACCATCTCCACCCACTCCAGTTTGCCTTCGGCTATCTCGTCAAAGTCGGCTTCAGCTTTGGCGGTGAAGTCGTAAGAGAGAATGCGGGGGAACTGCTCCACAAGGAAATCGTTGGTTGCAAATCCGAGGTCGGTAGGCATCAGTTTCTGCGAGTCGGCACCGAAGGTCTCGGTTTTCTGTTTCTCAGTAACCTTCTTGTTCTTGAGGGTGAGCACGGTGTATTCGCGTTTTTCGCCCTGTTTGCTTGCCCTTACTACGTATCCGCGCTGCTGTATGGTTTCTATGATGGTGGCGTACGTAGAAGGGCGGCCGATCTCCAGCTCCTCCATCTTCTTTACAAGCGAACCTTCTGTATAGCGGAACGGAGCCTTGGTGAATGATTGCTGTGCCACCACTTCTTTTGCAGCAAGAGGTGCAGTCTCCTGCATCTGCGGCAGAAGAGCGGGTGTCTCTTCGCTCTCGTCATCAGTAGATTGGATATAGAGCTTCATGAAGCCGTCAAAGGTGATTACTTCGCCTGTTGCAACAAACAGATAGGGCATACCTTCGGCACTCACTTCGATGCGTGTCTGCTCTAATGCTGCATCTGCCATCTGTGATGCCACGGTGCGTTTCCATATAAGGTCGTAGAGTCTTCGCTCGTCATCGTTGCTGCCTGCTGTGTGGCGGTCGATATATGTAGGCCGAATGGCTTCGTGGGCTTCTTGTGCGCCTTTGGCGGAGGTGTGGAACTGACGAACCTTGTGATATTGTTCGCCCCATTGAGCTGTAATCTCCTGCTTGGCGGTATTGATAGCCAGACCCGAGAGGTTGACAGAGTCGGTACGCATATAGGTGATGAATCCGTGCTCGTAGAGCGACTGTGCAAGGCGCATCGTCTTTGCCACGGGGAAGCGCAGACGGCGTGCCGCCTCCTGCTGAAGAGAAGAGGTGGTGAAAGGAGGAGCTGGCTGGCGCTTGACGGGTTTGTGCTGTATAGAGCGGATAACAAACTGCGAGTCGCGGCATTGCTCAAGAAACGCCTCAGCTTCTTGTTTGGTTTGGAAACGATGGTTGAGTTCGGTACGCAGAGACACTTCCTCGCCATTGACGGCTTTGCCTGTGAACTCTGCCGTAATGCGGTATGAAGCTGCAGGAGTAAAGTTCTGTATCTCGCGTTCGCGTTCTACAATCAGTCGTACTGCAACCGACTGCACTCGTCCTGCCGACAGACCCGGGATGATTTTCTTCCATAGCACAGGGGAAAGCTCAAAACCTACTATACGGTCCAAAACTCGGCGTGCCTGCTGTGCATTGACAAGGTTGTAGTCGATATCACGCGGGTGATCAAGTGCATCAAGAATAGCGTTCTTGGTTATTTCCAAAGCAGCAATGCGGTGTGTCTTGTCGGAAGGAAGATTGAGCACTTCTTTCAGGTGCCATGCAATGGCTTCTCCCTCGCGGTCGGCATCGGAGGCGAGCCACACGGTGTCGGCTTTTGCTGCTTCGTCCTTCAGTTGCTCTATAAGGCGTTTCTTCTTCGGGTCAACGGCATAGTGGGGAGCATAGTTGTTTTGGAAATCTATGCCCATGCTGTTTTTACCTATGCCCTCAATGTCGCGTATATGACCTTGAGAGGCTAACACACGGTAGTCCTTGCCAAGAAAACGCTCTATGGTCTTTGCTTTGTGCGGAGACTCTACTATGACGAGATTCTTGCTCATGCTTCAATGTTTAGCGCAGTCAGAGACTGCAAGTATAATGTTTAATGTTGCGGCAGTGTTGCTCTATAATTAAGGTATATGCCTTGTTTGTGCCGAAATCGGCTGCAAAGGTAAATCAACTTTTTCAATCTGCCAAAACAAAAAAATAAAAAGGGTGATAACACCCTTTTAATAAAATTTGGAGTACCCTTTAGTATGCTATTGCAAATATTACCCTCTGCTTCGAAGGTTTGCCTGTCACCATGCAACGCCCTTCCTCGAAGATGGTGTGGTTGCCTTTGAAGAGGATGTTGTCTTCCGACGGAATGCAGCGGATAGTGGCTTTTGTCTCCTCCTTTATCTTCTCCTCCGTCTCGGGAGTGCCGTCCCAGTGGCAGAGCAGGAAACCGCCCTTCTTTATCTCCTCCTTGAACTCTTCATAGGAGTTGACCTCGCGGGTGTTCTCAAGGCGGAACTGAAGAGCCTTCTGATATACGTTCTTCTGTATGTCTTCAAGCAGTTGACAGATATGGTCTTCCACTCCTGCAAACGGAATGGTCTCTTTGGTGAGCGTGTCGCGGCGTGCCACTTCTATAGTGCCGTTCTCAAGGTCACGACCGCCCATGGCAATACGCACGGGCACACCCTTCAGCTCGTAGTCGGCGAACTTGAAGCCCGGAGTCTGCTTCTCGCTGGTGTCCACCTGTACGCGGATACCTTTCTGCTTGAGGTTGTCAGCAAGCGGATTGAGCACTGCCAGCAGTTTGTCAAGGTCTTCCTGTTTCTTGAAGATAGGCACTATTACTACCTGTATAGGAGCAAGATGTGGCGGGAGAACGAGTCCGTTGTCGTCGGAGTGAGTCATAATGAGAGCGCCCATCAGGCGGGTTGAAACGCCCCACGAGGTCGCCCAGACATATTCATATTTGTTCTCCTTCGAGAGGAACTGCACGTCAAACGACTTGGCGAAGTTCTGTCCGAGGAAGTGGCTGGTACCAGCCTGCAGTGCCTTGCCGTCCTGCATCATGGCTTCTATGCAGAAGGTCTCAAGTGCTCCTGCAAAGCGCTCGTTGGGTGACTTCACACCTTTCACTACTGGTATTGCCATCACCTTCTCTGCGAAGTCTGCATATACGTCAAGCATCTGGCGGGCATAATCCAATGCCTCATCATGAGTGGCGTGAGCAGTGTGACCCTCCTGCCAGAGGAACTCGGCAGTACGCAGGAACAGGCGCGTGCGCATCTCCCAACGCATCACGTTGCACCACTGGTTGCAGAGGATTGGCAGGTCGCGGTAACTGGAAATCCAGTTCTTGTAGGTTGACCAGATGATGGTTTCCGATGTAGGACGGATAATCATCTCCTCCTCTAATTTGGAGTCGGGGTCAACGATGATACCCTTGCCGTTGGGGTCTTTCTTGAGGCGGTGGTGCGTTACCACGGCGCTCTCTTTGGCAAAGCCTTCTATATGCTCTGCTTCGCGAGAGAAGAACGACTTGGGAATCAGCAGCGGGAAATAGGCATTCTTTACGCCACGCTCCTTGAAGCGGCGGTCGAGTTCTGCCTGTATCGTCTCCCAGATGGCGTAACCATAGGGCTTTATCACCATGCAACCTCTCACTGCAGACTGCTCTGCGAGGTCTGCCTTCACTACCAGTTCGTTGTACCACTTCGAGTAATCTTCGGCTCTCGAAGTCAGTTTGTCAAATTTTGCCATTATATGATGTTGTTTTGCGTTATTCTCAATTCGGGCTGCAAAGGTAATACAAAAATATTGAAAGCGCAACCACGAAATATATTCTCTTTGAGAGGCAATTGCTTGTCTCGGTTTTGTTATCTGAGGGGGTAGGTCTCACGCAGAGTCTCGAACAGTTCGGGGTGTTGCCGCAGTTGCCGGTCAACATCTCCTATCCAGCCGGGCTTTGTCTGCGGTTGAGGGGGCAGTGTTTCTGCCGGTATCTGCAGCTGCGGGAGAGAGAAATATCGGCATAAGGCATCGAGGCAGAGGTTGGTGGCATTGATCTTGCCTTGCAGGGTGTAACCTGCTATATGATAGGTGGCTATGAAAGAGCGACGGAGAAAATGCATATTTATGTCAGGCTCGTTTTCCCAAGTGTCAGTTATGAATACTCTTTCCCTGTCCGAGAGTGCGGCTTGTTCGTCAACTATGCCTCCCCGGGCGGCATTGATAATCACGGCACCCGGTTTGCACTTCTGAAGAAATGCCTCATCACAAAGATGGTAAGTAGGATAAGCACCTGTTTTGGTGAGCGGGGTGTGGAAAGTGATGATGTCCGCCTCCCGGACTATGGTGTCGAGAGAGACAAAAGGATTGCCTTTTTTAGAAGACGGATTCGATTGTAGAGACTGAATATATTCAGTCTCTACTGGCGGGTCATTCAGAAGTACGCGGAAACCTTTTCTCTCTGCCATCTTGGCTACAAGAGAACCTACATGACCCACTCCAACAATGCCGAGAGTAGGAGTTGATGCATTTTCGACTTCCGACTTTATACTTTCAACTTTCAACTTTAAACTTTAAACTTTCAACTTTAAACTTTCAACTATTCTTAAGGCTTCTTCCACGTAGTCGCACACTCCCTGTGCATTGCAGCCGGGGGAGTTGGTCCAGAATATGCCGTGCGACTCGCAGTATGCAGTGTCTATATGGTCGTATCCTATGGTTGCCGTTGCAATGAAGCGTACCCTGCTGCCCTCCAGCAGAGCGGCATTGCAGCGGGTGCGGGTGCGGACAAGCAGGGCGTCGGCATCGCGCACTGACTCAGGAGTTATCTCATCGGGTTCGAGATAACGCACTTCGGCGTATGGCTCCAATATGCCTTTGAGGAAGGGAATATATTTGTCGGCAATAACAAGCAATCTGAGGTGTGTTTACTGGTGTATGTTGTTATCAGTATTTGATATTGTCTATCAGGCGCACCGGTCCGCAATAGACAGTCACGCAACCGATGGCATGGGAGAAGTCCTCGGCGGGCTGCAGAGTGGTCTGATCCACAATCTCGTAATACTCTACGGTCAGTCCTTCCACGCGGTTGATTTGCTCAATCACCCAGCTCTCCACTTGCTTTACTGTCTGGCTCTTGGTGAGCTGGCGGCTCTCAAAGAGAATATGCGAGATGTTGACTGCCGTCTGTTTCTCCTCAGCCGAGAGTCGTTCGTTGCGGCTTGAGAGGGCAAGACCCGACTCCTCGCGTACTATCGGGCAGCCTATTATTTGAATATCGGTGAACTGCATCACTTCCACCATGCGGCGTATGACGGCAAGCTGCTGGTAGTCTTTCTCTCCGAAGTATGCTCTGTCGGGTTCTACAAGCCGGAACAGTTTGCTCACTACCTGCACTACTCCGTTGAAATGCCCGGGGCGCATCTTCCCTTCCATAACAAGGTCCAGACCACCGAAGTCGAATGAGAAAGTGGTGTCCATTTCTTCCTTGGTGTACATTTCTTCGGGTGTGGGTGCAAACACGAAGTCCACTCCAAGCGAAGCAAGCAACTCGGCATCGCGGTTGAGGTCGCGCGGGTATTTCTCAAGGTCTTCTTTGTTGTTGAATTGTGTGGGATTGACGAATACGCTGACAAAAGTTACTTTGTTGTCTTCCACGGATTTCTTTACAAGTGAAGCATGGCCGGCGTGCAGTGCGCCCATCGTGGGCACCAGTCCTATGGTCTTGCCGAGTTGTTTGCATGCCTCCACCTGCTCGCGGAGGGCCTTCTTGGTTGTGATGATTTGCATATATGTTGTTTGATGGTTGTTATTTGTTATAGTGCATTCATGCGCGATGTCATAGCGCGATTGGGGCTGCAAAATTACAAAAAATTTTGTTATATCAAACTTTTTTCGTAATTTTGCACTGCAATTTATGCACTTATCGAATTTTATCGTCCTTGTATTGCTGAGGTTAAAGGCGTATAAGTGCCAAAAAGAAAGGACCCGTGTTATGAAAGAGCCGCTTCGCATTTTGTTTATCTGTCAGGAGATATTTCCATATTTGGCAGAAGAAACCCCTATCAGACAACTGAACCGCCTATTGCCCGAGGTATGTCAGGCAAACGGTTTTGAGACTCGTACGTTCATGCCCAAGTTCGGAGAGATAAACGAGCGGCGCAACCAGTTGCACGAGGTGATACGCCTCTCGGGAATGAACATCATTATTGACGATACCGATCATCCATTGTTGCTGAAAGTGGCATCAATACAAAATGCCCGCATTCAGATTTACTTTATCGACAACGATGACTATTTCCGTCGCCGCCGTGGTCTGGCTGACGAAAAGGGGAAGGAGTATCACGACAACGACGAGCGCTGCATCTTCTTCGCCCGCAGTGTGATAGAAACAGTCAAGAAACTGCGCTGGACTCCGGACATTGTCTATTGCAGCGGTTGGATGTCGGCACTCGCACCCATTTACCTGAAGAAGGCATACGCCGACACTCCTTTCTTTACTCAATCAAAAATAGTGCTCTCGCTTGCCGACGACGGGTTCCGTACTCCGTTTGGCATGACATTTGCCGACAAAGTGCTGATTGACGGAATATGCAAAGAGGACGTGGGAACAATCTACGGACGCAAAACAGGCTACAACGAACTGATGAAACTGGCGGTTGACTACAGCGATGCTATTGTGCAGTCTGAGCCGACGGTCAACTCCGTGGTCAAACGTTACGCCATGAAGCGCGGAATACCGTACATGCAGTATGTGGAAGGCAACAACCCTGCCAAGTATCTCGACTTCTTCTACAGTCTTATTGACAAAGCATAATCTGTCTGACTACTAATGAAGAAAATAGTATATCTGTTCATATTGACCGTATTTCTGGGTGCCTGCAAGAGTGATTTAATCAGCACAGGCACTTCTGTTTTGACTGAAGAGGACGCTATCGTTGTCAGTGTCGATACCTTCGGAGTAAAGAGCAAACTGCTCGAAGGTGAATACATATATTCCTATGTGCCCGACTCGATGCTTCTCGGCGAATGTGACACACGGTTTGGCACTATTCATGCCGATATTCTTACGCAACTCGCATGCCCTGAGGGGTATCGCTATGAAGACAATGCAGAACTCGATTCCGTCATCCTGCTCGTTTCATACTCCAGTTGGTTCGGCGACGGCAAAAGCCCTATGAGCATCAGCATCTTTGAGATTGACAAGCAGAGCCTCGTATATACACAGGCATACAAAAGCAACATCAACCCCGATGACTATTGCAGCCGCACGGATACAACGGTCGTTGCGGAGCGAAGCCGCATCATCGTGCCTTCTTCCAATACCGACTCGGTAGCTTCTATGGGATATGTCATTCGTTTCCGTGCCAACACCGACTGGGCGGAGCGCTTTTTCCGCAAGCAGGACTTCTCCTCGCAGGAGGCATACGCCGAGCAGATGAAAGGACTGTATCTGACCTCCGGCTTCGGAAGCGCTAATCTCTTGCATGTGACAAATGTCATTGCAGTCGTGTATTATCACTATACCTACGATCGCCTTGGCAACGACACTACCGTCAGCAACGAACGGTGGTTCTATGCCAATCCCGAAGTAAGAAGCGTCAATCGTATTGTCTATACCGACATCCCCTTCGAGTATCTGAGCAGTCAGGAAGACAGTGTCAGCTACATAGTCTCGCCTGCCAGTATGTACACCGCCCTCAGCATTCCTATACATGCCATGGCAGACACTATCCTGCTCAAAGAACAGATGGAGGGCAAGCGACCATACGTCAACATGGCACGCCTCAAAATAGATGTGCTTAATGTCTATACAGGACAGACTTCGCAGAAGACCGCCGACAACTGGGGACAGCCGGCTACATACATGCTGCTCCTCAAGCAGTCCGCGGCTGACAGCTTCTTCACCAGAAGCGGACTGCCGGACGACACTTGCGCCATCCTCAGTAACCTCACCGAGGGCATCGACTCGCTCGGAAATACCATTTATTATTATTCTTACGACCTCTCGGCTATGCTCACCAACCAGCTGAGGCAGAAAGACAATACAGATACTCTCCACATGTATCTTCTGCCCGTGTCGGTTGATTTTACATCAGCTTCCACTTCTTCCTCCGGAACCACAGTTCGTGCCGTTCATCAGAGAAACACAGTCAGTGTCACCGAGATTCGCAGTGCGCAGAACAAGAGTAATCCTATGCAGTTAGAAGTTGTCTGCAGCGGATTCTGATGCAGTGCCGGCAGCAGGACAGTCTCCGGCTGTTGAGGAGTCTTATCAGGAAACAGGTTTAGTCACAGTATAATAGAGACTGAATGCCGCAGAGAATGATTGCAGTAGAGAATGATTGCAGTAGAGAATGATTGCAGTAGAGACTGATTGCGGTAGAGAATGATTGCAGTAGAGAATGATTGCAGTAGAGACTGAATATATTCAGTCTCTACATTGATACCACAGTCATAGTGATACCTGCATACAGTAGAGACTGAATATATTCAGTCTCTACAGCGATACTCTACAGCGATACTCTACAGCGATACTCTACAGCGATACTCTACATTGATTCTACATTGATACTACGGTGATACTACGGTGATACTACGGTGAAAGTACGGTGATACTACGGTAGAGATTGTCCAGTCTCTTTTAATGTTCCATTCGCAGAACCATCCGCAAACAAACAAGGCATAGCCGTTTCAACAAACGGCTATGCCTTGCATATCTTCATTGTCCCCCGCCTACAGCGAGTGCACCATCTGTGTCTCACCGTTGATGCGGATGAGATATGTGGAGTGCTCGGGTGCGGGTATGCTCTCGCCGTTGCTGACCGTGCCGTGGTAAAGCAGATGTCCCACAAGGTCGTACAATGCCACATCTGCATTGCCTTCTATACCGCCCACAAACAGTCTGCCTTCTGACTGACGTATGCTGTAGCCGCCTCTTGTCTGCTCCGTTGAGGTAGTTATCTCTGACTTATGGCTTATCTGAAGCACGAAGCGGTCTTCGTAAGTCCCCGCTTGCAGCTTCACCGTGTAGTCGCGGAAGTCGAGGTCGATATATCGGTCTTCTGTCCGGTCATAGATGACGGCATTCACTCCTTGCCAATCCTTGCTCTTTCTGAAGGTGTAGTCGGAGTTGACGGATGCTTTCACTATCAATGGCACCTCCGTAGTGCTCATCGGAACATTGTTGGCTGCAAGGTCGTTGTGCAGGCTCCCGTTGTAGCAACGGGTGTAAAGATTGTCGCCGGTGTTCATCATCTTAGTCAGGTCATGACCCATGTCGAAACCTGAGGTGGCTTCGTCTGCCATCTGTATGTATGTACGGTCTTGCAGTTGGTCGCCGCGCAGCAGTTGCAATTCCATCAAAGCCGTGTTGACTTCTTCTGCAGCATGCCTTCTCGCTATAGCTGCGGGAGTGGAAGGTGCTGCAGCCCAACTGATAGTGCCTGCCCACTGCATCATGTATGAGTAGGTGGCTTTGAAAGTCATACCTGCTGTTGCGGTTGCTATCCAGTTGCTGCCGTTCCAATTGTAGTAGAAGTAGGCTGCGTCTTTAGACTTTCCTTCTCCCCATGTTGTGATACCGTTATTTTCCGGACTGAAAGTCGCCGTTCTGTCGCTGTAGGTCGGTACACCCACAAGATTCCAATCGCGGTCTGACTGTGTGTGGTCAATGCCGCTGCCTGAATGAGTGGGACCGCTGTATTCATGTTGCGGAACCACTACACTTTCAGCTTTTGATTCAAGGGTTATGCCGTTAACTTTTGATGACGGGAAATACAGACGGTTGATAGCTATTTCTTTGTTGTTGCGTTCTATCTTCTTGTCCCAGCTTAGTCCTGCTACTTGCAGCAGATAGCCTCCGCCTTTCTTCAATGTCTCATCTTTGCCTACTATCGTCCAGAAAGAGCCTGAATCATTGAACAAGCCTTTTTGTGCGCGTGTGGCTCCGTCATATCTGAGCAGTGCCCAATGGTTAAGATAACCGCCTTCAATGCCGAATATCTCGCTCACTTTGCAGTCGTATGGCAAAGACAGGAAGAAGCTCGCGGGGCTGCCTGTGACATCTGATTGTTCCAACTCTAAAAGGGTGAACACTTGTTCTATCTTGTTTACCTTGCTGCTGCCGCTCAGTGTAATCTGCTGTACACCGTTGTCTCTGTTGCCTTTACGTACAATCATCATTGCAGCATCCAAATCAATGGTATTCGTTATCTCTCCGTCAGGTACCCATGCCGTGATGATGCGGTTGGTTTTGAAGTCGTATATCAATCTGATGGTAAGCTCGTCTGTAATATCTTCATTTATCAAGGATACCTCTTTTTCACCAAACAAGTGTTGTACTTGACCATAATATGCAGCGTGAGCAATTACTTTTGATTCGCCTGTTGCTTTAACATTCAGTTCATATACCCAGTCACTTACATCATCGAATACTCCACACCATGCTTTATCAGCAGGAGTATTCGGACCGGTTACTGCTACATAAGTGTCCTTTGTGTCTGTATCAAGGAATTTAGTTTTCCCCTTTTCGTCATAAACCATAAGGAATCTGTCTGCTTTGTCGGAAGAACCGGCAAGAGCGGCACGGTCGAAGTAGTTGGTGAAAGGATTATATGCAAACCTTACATTGGCTCCGGCATCAGCTCCGCTGCCTAATGTAACTCCGTTAGGGAACAAATTGTCAGTCTCTATCTTTTGAGCAAGACAATTATTAATTTCATTGCCTACTGTGGCTGTTACATCTTTCCCGGCTCCGCCTATCCAGTCAACCCAATAGTAATAATACGGATTGGAGGTATATGCCGCATTGCCGTCAACAAAATGAGTAAATATATTCCCGCCTTCGCCTGTATGGTTGGTAGATAATGCCACTGCCTGAGAATACAGGTAATAATCGCCGGTATATGGTTCTACCGAGCTTGAAGTAATGGCTG
The DNA here is from genome assembly GCA_017479885.1 of Paludibacteraceae bacterium. GTDB lineage: Bacteria > Bacteroidota > Bacteroidia > Bacteroidales > Paludibacteraceae > Colicola. The sequence goes on from JAFVBR010000039.1 coordinate 23,804, forward strand.
AGCCGTTGAAAGTGGCTGTATAGACGCCTGCTGTAGCAGGAGTGGATACGGTGTGGTCGTCTGTCCATGTACCGTTAACCATCTTCTCCATTGTCAGGCTGCCATCGCCCGTCTTGGCGGCGTAGTACGACAATTTATCGTCGTTCTGACTTACCACATTTGAGTAATAAGTCTTGCCGGTGGCGGTGACAGTGGAGCGAATGCGGTAGTAAGCTTTATCACAGTTGTTTTCAATGGTGTATGCCCAGCGATAATTGTTGCCGCTACCGCTTCTCCCGTTCAGTGTGATGCAGGTATTGGCGGTTATGGCAATATCATTGGTCTTGCTTGTCCCTGTTTTTTTTCCGTCATTGAGAATCAGATGGGTATAGACAGGTGTCTTGAACTCATATACATACACATTGTCCTCCACCTGCGTGCAAGCCACATCTTTGTTGATGCCGGGATAGGCGGCATTCTGCCACGACGGAGTTTTGCTGTCTGACGTGCGCCAGGCGTATATATGGCTTAGCCACAATACATCGTTCTCATCGATGATAGTTACTTGATAAGTATTATAAACGCATATATTCATTGTATTGGAGTACCAGTCATATCCGCCGTATGTCATCTTTACGCGGAACTCATAGAAGCCTGTTGATGCCATCGTGAGCGTTTTGGTGGTATTGCCATCGGCTGCGGCATAATCGGTCCAAGCTTCTGACGAGCCTTGTGCGCGGTATTGCCAAGTATAAGTAGCGGCAGTAATACCAAGGTTGGTGCCGGTGGCAGTTATGGTGCCGGTGAAAGAGGCTCCGGCGCGCACTTCATCGGCAGAGAGAGTAGCAATGACTGTCGGTTCCGCCACCACCTGATAATAAGCGGTAGCAGAGATATTATTACCGCGTACTGTGTGGCCCTCAGGACCAAACTGATAGTAAGATTTCACACTCAGCGTCTTATTCTCGCCTGTTGATGATGTGGCGGGCGAGTAAGTGAGTTCGGTCTTAGAAGGCGCCTTGTCGGTAGCATCGTCAGTGAATTGATACCATATATGATCGGTGTTACTGCTCGGTTTTGACGAGTGTGAGGCTGTGAAGGTGAACGATTTGTCTTTGAATATTATATATGGCGAATCAGTCGTTCCGTTTCCCTTGACGGCAGGGGCACAGCTAAGCGACAATGTGCCTGTCATGTCGGGAATAGTCGGGTAGGTTACACTAAGGTCCTTTGTCGAGGTGTTGAAGGTAAATGTATAGTCGCCGGCTACAGTTGTGGCAAGGCTGATGTTACTTCCTGAGGCAGATAAACCCGAAGCGCTTTTGTTATTACCGTCAATAGTCGTACTGTTTTTGCCATAGTGCTGAGAGTTATACACTATCTTGAATAGATATGTAGTCTCGGCATTAAGCGTGAGTTTTTTGCTCATAGTTGTGCCGTTAACAGTCATATCGAAATTGTTTGTATTGGTGGCATCTGCCGGAGTTGCATCATATATCTGCAACTGATTGACGGTGGGCCATGTGACAGTAAGCTTAGGCGTTGATGCAGAATAATCTAATTTAAGCACATAATCGCCGGTCACATAGGCTCTAAGTTCTATGTTCTTGCCATCTTCAACAAGCGATTTCTCTGTTCCGCTTTCTGCTTGAAAAAGATAATAAGAATGGCCATCAGCATTCAGTGCATACCATTTAGAATCGGTGGTGTTATAGAGCTTGAACTGATAATCGCCATTATTATCACCTGAGCATACGGCACTGACAGGGACAGTGAAATATACCACGCTTTCAGTTGAATGACCTGTTTTCTTGAGCATCTTATTATTTGCATCAGCTGTTGTCCTCCAAGTCGTGCCGGAGGTTACTATCTTGTTCCCACCGGCGACAATCCACGGGCTATTCAGGTCTTCTGCGTATGTAAATGTTGCAGTACCGGCGGCTGTTGCTTTGACTGTGATAGAAGGGTTTGTAAGTGAGCCGCTCACAAGTGTTACACCGCCTGTCAGAGTCCATGAACCGCCTGTGTAGGTGTAGCCGGTTGCTCCGGCAGGAACGGTTATGGTAACATTCGTCACGTTACCTATCTGTGCTGTACCTGATTTGCTTGCAACCCAACCTGCTGCCGAACAGTCGATATTGCCTGCCGCATGTGATGCTGCATCTACTGCTACGGTTACGGCATATTTCGTTTCCGTCCACTTGGCATAGAGTCTTTTGTCCTCGGTAACGAGAGATTTCTTGCTGCTGTCGGTGAAGCCTGATTTTGAGGCGAGCCAGTTGCCATCGGCATCAATAATCTGCGTGCCGCCACCGCCTGTTGCCGTGTAATATCCGCCGAAAGAGTAGTTGGTTTTTGTCGGCTTGGTGATAGCAGATGAAAGCGTTGTGGTATTATATACAACATCCATGTACTCTGTTCCGGATGTCGTTGCTGATTGGTTGTCAAGTGTTATTCGATATGTTGCAGCAGTGAAATTGGCAGTGAGTGTACCGCCGGTGCTTGTGGCTTTTATCTGTGTCGGGTTGGCTGTATTAGCACCATTAAGGCTTATTTCTCCGCCTGAATATGTCCAGTTGACGAACTTATAACCTGCATTGGGCGTTGCGGTGATGTCACTACTCCAACTGTCAGGTGACGCACTGACAGATGCAGAAGAAACCGTACCTGTTCCGGCAGGCGAAACGCCAACGGAAACGGTATATGTCGAACTGGCTGAAGTAATAGTTATTTTGTCAGAGGTGGCAATAACTACGCTATTACAGATGACAGCAACGCGAGTATACCATGTACCGGCTGCAAGAGTAACGCTTGGGGTGGTCGTTAATCCGGATGAAACAGCATGATCACCATTCAAGTTACTTCTCGTATTGGCATCTGATGAACCAAATCCATATACTAAATAATAATATGGAATTGTCGCACCACTTGAAGGCGCATTGGTAGTTACTGTAAATGTAATGTCAGTTGCAGTGCTTGGCGGTATGGTTGTTGGTGATGCAGTGGCAGAAACGGTTATATTGCGGGTGTAGCAGGCATGTACTTCTGTTGCTGAAGTAGGATAGTATGTATATTCTTTGTTGTTTGAGAGCAGTGTTGTATTATTGCTTTCGTACCAGCCATCGAAAGTATATCCATCAACATCAGGTGCAACGAGTGTTGTGGTTGCTGTGCGTGCTGCTGAAACGGTATTGCTGTTTTGAGAAGTGGAAATTGTAGGTGTACGCTTTGTTGTAGTTCCGTTTCCGGTCATCTCATAACTCGTGATGTTGATTGTTCCGGGTGCATTAGTTAAGGTATAACTTGTTTGTCCTGCCCATTTAACGTAAGATTTTATAGTTTGAGTAGAGTTGAGGGCGCTATAACCATTTTTGTAATCTATTGTAAATGAACTGCCATTTGAAGAAGCCGAAGGAATACATAGATATGAACTGCCATTATTCATATCATATTTGCTTTTATATGCCGCTGTATATTTGTTTCCGTTTGATAAATTGCTACTCTCCCAATTCCCTGCATCCCAAGAACTTGTTGGATTGCAAAAACCATAATAAGTAGCATCACTCCAAGAATCAGAGGACTGCGCAACATACCAAAGTTTAGTATTGCTTATGGCGGACATACTATATACTTTGGAATAAGCGCTTGGATAATCATGTCCAATAACAAAATATTTGTATGAATTTGACCAACTCGTAGATGAATTGTCGAAGTATATGTAATTTGTCTTTGTGATAGTGCTGATGTTGTAATTTGCACACGAGCCAGAATTCAAGTTCGTAACTTTGTATACATTATATGTGGAACTGCGTGTAACAGAAAACTCATTACTGTTACTATCTTTACGCTTAAAGTATAATGTGGTTGGAGTCTCGTCTGTGGTAAATTTATACAAGTTTGTGGCTACATAGGTACTATGGATGTTAGAACTACCATCCCATAAAGTGTACTGAGTATTATTGTTATACTCGGGAGTCCAACTTGTAAAATTAGAAATGTCTAAATAATAATCCACTCCCCACATCTCTCCCACACCGAGGGTCATGAGACAGAGCATAACGGCTACAATTCTCCGCAGTTGATTCACTATATTTTGTTGTTTAATTTCAGACATGTTGACTCCGATTATTTCTAAAGTTTTCATAACTATATGATTTTATGTTATTATTCGTTGGTTTTATCTTCATGTTGCATCAGGAAAATCTCCTTCTGTCGTTCTATTTCTGCTCGTAGTTGCTCTTTTGTCGGCAAATAGAGCTGATATTTAGTGGCAAAGAGTTGCTCGTTACCTTTCAGTACTGAGTAGCGAGCAATATCCTCATCTGTGTCTGCACACAAGACAATGCCTATTGTTGGATTATCATCTATTCCTTTCTTCAACTCATCGTACATTCTTACATACATATCCATTTGTCCAACATCTTGGTGTGTCACTTTTCCCGTTTTTAAGTCTATAAGTACAAAACATTTGAGTATGTAGTTATAAAAGACTAAATCAATGTAATAATCGGTCTTTTCTGTCTTGATGTGTTGCTGGCGTGCGACAAAAGCATATCCTTTGCCAAGTTCCATAAGAAAGTTCTGCAGGTTAGAAAGTATGCTTTTCTCGAGTTGTGTTTCTGTATAATCGGTATTATTTGAAAGTCCGAGAAATTCTGCAATAACGGGATTCTTAATATATTCATTCTTATCTTGCAAAGGAGCTGTTAATCGTTTCATCTCCTGTTGTACATTTCGCGGTTTTGGACTTTGCAAAAAACGATAGTAATATTGTGTTGAAATGTTTCGTTGTAATGTCCTGACACTCCAAGAGTCTTTTGCGGCTTCTTGTTCATACCAATTGCGAGCTGTTGAATCATCAACTTGAAGCAGTACCCTGTAATGTGACCAACTTAGTAGAAAAGATTGTGGATTCACTGTGTCCACAATGTTTGGATAACATTGATAAAAGCGAACATACTTGTACAAACTGCTTCGGTCAAAACCTCCGCCATAGAGAGAGGTTAATTCTTGTGATAATAGTGTAATAGCATGATTACCATATTGGTCTTTTCGTGAAACATTCTCTAAATTATCTTCGTATATCCGTTTACCGAGAAACCAATTGCGGTGAACCAATACGACATCAACTGCCTTATAGGCTATTTGTCGTGCCGATTCAACAATCAGTTTGGCATCTGCTAATAAATCGGTTGTTTTATTGTATATTATTGTGTCTGTCATATTTTCTCTTTTCATTTACGAAATATACTTCTATTTTTATTCTATCCCCACATCTGTCCCACGCCGAGGGTCATGAGGCATAGCATGACGGCTGCGATTCTCCGCAGTTGATTCACTATATTTTGTTGTTTAACTTCAGACATTTTGAATCCGATTATTTCTAAAGTTTTCATAACTATATGATTTTATGTTATTATTCGTTGGTTTGTTTTATACTATTTGCGATAAAGGTTTTCAGTTCTTCTTCTGTGGGGAGTTGAACGTGGTATTTTTGTACGAATATATTCGTATCCAAGCCACCTGTGGCATATTTTACATACGTATCAGTATAATCAGTACATAGTAAAATACCGATTGGCGGATTATCGTCAGGAAGTTGTACTTCGTGTTTGAAGTAGTTAATATACAGATTAAGTTGTGAAGCATATTCGTGACGGAATTTGTCAATCTTTAGTTCCACTATCACATGACATTTCAAAACTCTATGATAGAAAAGTAAATCCACCTTGCAATAATCTCCATCAATGAGTATTCGTTTTTGTCGTCCTTCAAAGCAGAATCCGTTTCCCAACTCCAATAACATCTTTTGCAGATTATCCAGTATCGTCTGCTCAATAGTTGATTCATCGGTTGTCTCATATTGTAGTAAGTCAAGAAACTCTAATGCTACCGGATTGTGTAAAACATCTTTTGGTACTAATGCAGTTGCACTTTGATTTACGAGTTTTGCCAAAGCCTCTTTGTCTTTAGAAAGTCCGCTTCTTTCATAATAGAGAGTGGAAATCTGACGGTCAAGCTCATCGTAAGTCCAACAACCTTTGATTGTTTCTATCTCATAAAAAGCTCTTTTCAGCGGGTCATCTATTTTTGAAAGTCCAATCAGATGTGTTGTAGGAATACGATAAAACAGCTTGTCGGCAGGTACTTGCCAATCCTCCTTTTGTAATTCGGCGGTTGACGACCGCCGAATTAGTGCGTTAGATTTGGCGGTTGCTGACCGCCGAATTGTAAGACCATTATTTTCAGGCGTTAAAGTTTTTAGTTCGATGTCAGTTAGAGGAATATTAGAGAGAGAATTTCCAATGTAGTTTATAACCTCAGTTCCTAATTGCGGATATATGATATACATTCGTCTGAACTCGCGAAAGCGCCGTTCTGTCAGACCTTTGGTATGTATTTTTTCTTCTAACTGTTTTAGTAGTTTTGTTCCGTATTTTGCCCTATCCTCACCATTTTGTTCAAACTCCACAATGAAAAACCCCATAAGCCAATTGCGAGCAGTCAGTGCCACATTGACCGCATGGACGGCTTGCCGTTGTAAACTATCCTGAATAGTTTGGATATTATTTGCTAACTTATCAAAAGTCATTGATATAAACGATTATATTGTTGTGTTGAGTATTCCTCAAATTGTGAAACAGCCTGTTTCAGTTTTTGTGAGGTATATTGTTGTTATTTTCTTTTTTTTCACCCCCGCATCTCTCCCGCGCCGAGGGTCACGAGGCAGAGCATGACGGCTGCAATTATAGTTTGCTTTTTAGTTCTGCTATCATTGATGCATCCAATTCTGTAAATGCAAATAGTTTTTTACCGGCATCTTTCAGCGATGCACCTATAAGGTATATCATTTTGTCATCAAGTATCAAAAAGCGGTCGTGTATGTTGTTTGTTTGATGTAGCGTTAATCCGCCGTACTGACTGTTGAACCTTGTTTCTGCTAATTGGAGTGCGGCGGTAATGTCTTTCGTATAAATATCCACTTGTACGCCATTGTTTTTCTCGCTCATCATTGTCAGCACCGATTCATCAATATAATTATCTATCAGCAGTATCGTCTTTTTTGCTGACTTTATCAATCCTTGAATAAACTGATATGCATCATATATCTGTCCGTCAGCAAATATTCCCTCGCGAGGCGGCAGAGATGTTCGGATAAAGAAATCAACTTTATTTTGCAGTTCATGTATCTGCTCTGTATGTTCTTGTAGTTTGTTATCAATGCGTTGCTCTAAATAGCGAAGATGCGGATTTACAGTATATCCACGTAATAGATATTCCTTCAAAATACGGTTAGCCCATTGACGGAACTGCACGCCTCTTTGGCTTTTAACACGATAGCCAACTGAAATGATAACATCAAGATTGTAAAACGGTACAGGTTTCTTTACCCCATTAACGTGTAAAAAATGCACGTTATTCTCTCGCGATAGTTCTCCATCATTGAAAATATTGATGATATGCCTTCTTATATTAGAATCGTCCTTGTCAAACAACAACGCCATCTGATTAGTTGTCAGCCACACATTTTCATCGGACAATTGCACCTCCAATTGTACTGCATTATCCATGCTATTATAGACAACAATAGATTCGTCCGATTTATTATATATTTGCACTTCTGTATCCATGTGTATCTCTCATGCCCTGCTGCCATAATCTTTCTTATGGGTACTTCTAATAATTAGTTTATTTTGATTTTGAGGTTTTTCTTGAGTAGATTTTTGGCTTGAGTGAGGAAGCAATGCGGGCATTGTGACCGAGTGAAAGTCAAAAAGATACCAAGAAAAAGCCAAAAGAAAATTAAAAGTTTAACATATTAAATTCGTTGGGTTGTATCTATTAACGTCTAATTTTTAGAAGTACCCTTATGTTTCCTGTAGGCGGCAGCAAGCGAAGCCGCCGCAAACAGCAGCATTATCCATTCGCTCCCCACTGGGGACAGCGGGTCGCGCTCTCCGGGGTCGGGCAAGCCCCAACCGCCTTCTCTTCTGCGGCTCATGCTGCTCACATCCTCCTGAAATGGAGCATAGATCTCCGATGCCATCTGACCGCTCTTATTGCTGACCGATGGCAGCGGGTTGACGTGGAAAGAAGGGGCATAAGTCATGTCACCCGATGCCGACTGCACCGACTCTGCCCCGGGAGCATAGACAAGCGGGGCACGGCTCGTGCTCCGGCGATGACGCTGGGTTGATAATGCATTGTCAGATATTACCTGCTGACAGAAACATACAGCAGAAATCAGTAACAGATATGTTACAATCAGTGTCTTTTTCATGGTCGTCTTTCAAATATAATATGTGCATTTCTCCTCTGTCTTCTGGTCCTTACTCGGGAGAAATCTTATAATACAAGTAGGCAAAATTACAAAAAAAATGCATACGCTCCAAATAAATTATGTTTTCTTTCGTTTTTTATGTCATATATTAAGGCGGTCATCCTGCTTGTGAAGCAACGGCGGAAGCGGTTATTGGCTGCTCAGTCTGCCAAAATCTGATATGTCTTTTTGACCGGTCTTGCGTGTTTCCTCAAAAATGACTACCTTTGCATGATATTTGTAACATGCAGTGGCAGGAGCTTCTGTTTCCACGTCAACTTCTGCCAATAATAATTTTATACCTATGAAACGCTGTCTTCGTATTTGTCTCCCGCTCATAATAGCCGCATGCTCCTTTTCTTTGCATGCCTATGCCGAGGATGTGACCTATCTGACAACCGAACAGTTCAAAGCACGCGTGTTCGACTATACTAAAAACAAGCAGTGGCAGTATCAGGGCGAACTGCCCTGTATCATCGATTTCTACACCACATGGTGCGGACCATGCCGACGGCTGGCTCCCATTCTCGAAGAACTCTCCGAGGAATACTGCGGAGAAATAGTGGTTTACAAAGTGGATACCGAGCGCGAACGCGAACTGGCGGCGGTATTCGGCATAACGAGCATACCAACCCTGCTCTTCTGTCCTGTGGAAGGTCGTCCGCAAATGGCTAAAGGTCTTCTGCCTAAAGAAACTCTCAAACAGGCAATAACCGAAGTCCTGCTCACAAAATAACCAAACCATCCTAAACCACACTAAACCACCCTAAACAACCCCACTCCTCATGCACGTCGAGTTTTTCCTGCTCATATTGTCATTGCTCTTCTTTGCCAGCATCCTTACTGACAAACTCAGCAGTCGGTTCGGAGTGCCCTCGCTGGTGCTCTTCCTGCTTGTCGGCATGCTGTTTGGCACTGACGGACTGGGCATCACTTTCGACAACATCGGTCTTGCGCAGGCAATCGGCACAGTGGCGCTCAGTGTCATCCTTTTCTCAGGAGGTATGGACACCAAACTGCACGAGATTCGCCCTGTCTTCAAGGAAGGTATTGTGCTTTCCACTCTCGGGGTTTTGCTCACAGCAGTCATCACGGGCGTGCTTATCTGGCTCATCATGAAGTGGACTCACGCAGGCGCCATGCTTGCTCTGCCCACTGCACTGCTCATGGCCGCCACCATGTCTTCCACTGACTCCGCTTCCGTTTTCTCCATCCTGCGCTCCAAAGGACTCAGGCTCAAGCATAACCTGCGCCCGATGCTCGAACTGGAAAGCGGATCAAACGACCCGATGGCTGCAGTCCTTACCACTGTCATGATTCAGGTCGTACAGGCAGGGGGACAACCCAATGTATGGATGCTGTGTCTCAATGTTATAGGGCAACTCATAATAGGTGCACTCCTCGGATTCTTTGCAGGCAAACTGCTTGTCTGGCTCATGAACAAAGTCAACATTGAGAACGAAAGTCTTTATCCTATTCTTGTCCTCACAAGCTGTATCTTCATCTTCTCCGTCACCAGTTTTACCTACGGAAACGCCTTCCTTGCCGTATATATAGGAGGTCTCGTGTTCGGAAACAGCAAGTTCGCTCACAAACGCAGCACCGTCAATTTCTTCGACGGTATCACGTGGCTTTGCCAACTCGCAATGTTCCTTACTCTCGGACTCTTGGTTACTCCGCATGAACTCATCGACAAGAACGTCCTCATTCTCGGCTCTCTTGTAAGTGTGATAATGATATTTGTCTCCCGTCCTTCGGCTGTCCTGCTTTCCCTCTCACCCTTCCGGCGCCTGCCTTTCAAAGCACGTGTCTTCGTCAGTTGGGTGGGGCTCAAAGGGGCTTCGCCTATTCTCTTTGCCATATTGTGCCTTGCTGCCGAAGTGCCTAATGCCCGCCTTATCTTCAACGTGGTCTTCCTCTGTACACTCGTCAGTCTGCTCGTGCAGGGTATGTCACTCGACAAAATGGCTAAATGGTTGGGAATGGCAGAAGACAACGAACCACGCCTCGCCAAACCCGAGAATTTCGACATTGACCTGCCGGAGGAGATAAAGTCTGTCGCCACCGAGATACGTGTCACGGAGGACATGCTGCAGCACGGCAGCCGGCTGATGGATATGGGTTTCCCCCAGAACACTCTCGCCATAATGGTAAAGCGGGGCACACAGTTCTTCGTGCCGACAGGCAAGTCCGTACTGCAAGACGGCGATGCACTGCTTGTCATCACTGACGACGAACAGACACTGCAAGCCACTTACAGGCAGATAGAAGAAAATCAGCGCACGTGGAAACCCGCTTTCCTTGACGACACGGTTGATTTCCTGCGTGAGTTCATTGTCATGATGCGGGAAAACAGGAGAATCCGCAAACAAAAAAAGAAAACAAAGAAACTTGGAAATTGAAACGACATTCAACTATATGAAAACTACCGTATTCCTTACAGGTGCTACAGGCACAATGGGTTGGGCAGGACTGCAGGAACTCCTTGCCCACAAACAGAACTATAACATACGTATCCTCGCCCGTCCGAGTGAAAAGAACAAAAAGAAACTCGCCGGTATGGAGCAGGACGTTGACATTGTGTGGGGCGACCTCTCGAAGTACGATGATGTGCTCCGCGGTGTCACCGGCAGCGACATTGTGCTGCACGTCGGAGGCATGGTCAGCCCGCAGGCAGACTATCGTCCGCGTGCCACACGCCGCACCAACCTCGGTGCTGCAGAGAACATCAGGAAAGCGGTGCTTGCACAAGGCGACAACCAACCCAAAGTGGTCTATATCGGCTCCGTTGCTCAAATGGGTGACAGGCGCGAACCTCTCCACTGGGGACGCGCAGGAGACCCTATCTGTGTCTCCGCATACGACCATTACGGTATAACCAAAGTGCTTGCCGAGCGTATTCTCACCGACGGTGGTATCCGCAAATGGGTCAGCCTTCGTCAGTCGGGTATTCTCTACCCCGCCATTCTCAAAAACTACGACCCCATCATGTTCCACGTGCCCATCCGCGGCGTACTCGAGTGGGCTACTGTCGAAGACTCCGGCCGTCTGCTTGAGCGTGTTTGCAGACCAGAAGTGCCTGACGAGTTCTGGAACCGTTACTACAATATCGGCTCCGGACCCGAATACCGCATCTCCAACTACGAGTTCGAATGTCTGCTCCTTGATGCCATCGGTTGTCCCGCACCGGAGAAGATATTCAATGCCAACTGGTTCACCACACGCAATTTCCACGGCATGTGGTATCTCGATGGCGATGTGCTCGAGAACTATCTCCATTTCCGTGCTAACGTACCCGTCAAAGAGTACTTCGAACAGATGTCGCGCAGCAAGTCTGTACCCGCAGGCATACGCTTTGCCAAACTGACCAAAGCTGCCAAGTTGGTACCTCACATTGTAAAACTTGCCATGCGCGCTATGGCTAACAAACCAGTGCACGGCACACAGACATGGATAAAACAAGGTCAGCAACTGCGTATCGCAGCCTACTATGGCAGCCTCGAAAAATACAAGGCTATACCCGACTGGAAACACATGGACCTCAGCCACAATTCCGAGACACCTGTCATTCTCGACCATGGCTACGATGAGCAGAAACCTATGTCGGAGTTTACTATCGAAGATATGCAGCGTGCCGCCGCTTTCCGGGGAGGCAAATGCCTGACAACCGAAGAACAACTAAAAGCCAAAAACCAAGAACCGGGAACCACTATCTGGGATACCCGACTCGAGTGGCAATGCGCCGAAGGGCATGTTTTCAAAGCCTCTCCCCGACTCATTCTGCTCGGCGGACACTGGTGCCCCGACTGCTTCCCCTATCCTTATGCCGATGAGCCGGAAGAGAAACAGAGACCGTGGCATTGGGACAAGGAGGCACGACGCAACCCGTTCTTTGCCCAACTATGGAATCCACTCCATGACCCTGACGAAGACAATATCTACGATGCCCACGTCTTCGACGGCTGGGAGTAACAGCCGCTCCGCTACTCAGCAATCTCGCTGCCTTTCCCCAGTCTTCCTTCAGCCATTCCGCAGCCATTCCGCAGCAATTCCGCAGCAATTCCGATAGAGACCTGATAGAGAGCTGATAGAGACCTGATAGAGAGCTGATAGAGACCTGATAGAGAGCTGATAGAGAGCTGATAGAGACCTCAAGCAATCGTCTCCCTATAACTTACATATAATCAACCTCATTGTAGTATCTGTATTTTGTAAAAACCGCTAATCATTTCGATGTATTTCGACGAACTACCGCTTACCGACAACATTCTCGATGCACTCTGGGATATGCACTTTGAGGAGTGCACACCTGTACAGGAGGCTTCTATTCCCGTCATTCTTGAGGGCAGAGACGTTATTTCGTGTGCACAGACAGGCACCGGCAAAACTGCCGCCTACATTCTGCCTCTGCTCAACAACCTTGCTACCGACAACCACGATGACTCCCGCATCAATGCCGTCATCATGGCGCCCACTCGCGAACTCGCACAGCAGATTGACCAGCAGATGGAGGGGTTCTCCTTCTACTCGCCTTTCTCTTCTGTGGCTGTCTATGGAGGTAGCGACGGAAATGTATGGGATGTGCAGAAACGGGGACTCACACGCGGAGCAGATGTCGTCATTGCCACCCCTGGACGTCTGTTGTCCCACATGAATGTCTATAAAATCGATTTCTCTGCCGTCAAATACTTCATTCTCGACGAAGCCGACCGTATGCTCGACATGGGCTTCTTCGACGACATACTCAAGATAGTGTCCTCCCTGCCCCGCAACCGACAGACTATAATGTTCTCCGCCACTATGCCTGACGAACTCCGTAGGCTCGCCAAAGGCTTTATGCGCAACCCTGTAGAAGTCAACATTGCCGTTTCACGACCGCCTGAGACCATCCACCAGCAGGCATGCATCTGCTACGATATGCAGAAACTGCCGCTCGTCAAGCGCCTGCTTCGCGGTTACGGACTGAAGACAACAGGGGCTCCCCTGCGCAAAGTACTCCTCTTTGTGGGCAAGAAAGCCAACGTGAAAGATATCTATATCGCTCTTCGCAAAGACGGCTTCGAGGCACGACAGATGCACTCCGACCTCACACAACCTGAGCGTGAGCAGGTGATGCTCGATTTCCGCAACGGGAAAGTGGATGTGCTGGTCGCAACCGACATTGTGGCTCGCGGTATCGATGTGGACGATATACCGCTTGTCATCAACTACGATGTGCCTCGCGACGTCGAGGACTACGTGCACCGTATCGGTCGCACTGCGCGAGCCGAAAACAGCGGTGAGGCGGTTACATTGGTCAACGAGAAAGACCAACTATTCTTCCTCAAGATAGAGCGCTTCCTCAAGAAATCTATTGACCGCCTGCCTGTACCCGAAGAACTCGGTGAAGCACCAGCATTCAACCCCCGTACTCCTGAGAAGAAACGCCGCTCCTTCCGTCGCAAACCGGGTAAGGGAAAACCCAAACAACACTCCTCAAAGTCCAAAACCGCACAAAGCAAACCCAAACAGTGAAACCAAGAACCACCAACAAACGCCTTTCTCCTGCCGACCGTATGCCCGAGAAACGGGAGTATGTAGGCACACTGCAACTCAACTGGCGCGGAGGATATGTTGTAACCGACCATCGCCAACTGAGTGCCGATGTCTTTGTGCCCGACCACCTGCTCGGTGATGCCCGGAACGGACAGAAAGTGGTGGTGCGCCTTACTCAGTGGAAACGCTACAAGCGCTATCCTGAGGGCGAGATTATACAGATACTTGGCCAGGCTGGCGACAACGATACCGAGATGCACAGCATTCTTGCCCAGTTCGGTCTCCCCTATCAATATCCGGCAGAAGCAGAGGCGGAAGCCGATGCCATTGAAGAAGGCATCTCCGAAGCCGAACTCCTCCGCAGAAAAGATATGCGCGAGGTCACCACCTTCACCATCGACCCTGCCGATGCCAAGGACTTCGACGATGCTCTCTCTGTCCGCTCTCTCAACAATGGCGATACAGAAGTCGGTGTTCACATTGCCGATGTCACCCACTATGTCCGCCCTGACACTTTGCTCGACAAAGAGGCTTTCAGTCGCGGCACATCGGTCTATCTGGTTGACCGCGTCATACCTATGTTGCCCGAGCGACTGAGCAACGGCATCTGCTCTCTCCGCCCTGACGAGGACAAACTATGTTTCTCCGTCATCTTTGTGCTCGATAGCGAAGCCAACGTAAAGAAATACAACATCAAGCAGACCGTCATCCGTAGCAACCGGCGTTTCTCATACGACGAAGCACAACAGAGGCTTGATACAGGTCAAGGCGACTATGCCCCAGAACTGGCACTGCTCAATTCTCTGGCACAGCAGCTGCGTGAACGCAGGTTCAGTAATGGTGCTGTCGCTTTCGACCGCGAAGAACCCGCTTTCACTCTCGATGACAACGGCAAACCCCTGAATATCTATTTCAAGCAGCTGAAAGAGGCTAACTGGCTCATTGAGGAGTTTATGCTGCTTGCCAACCGCACTGTGGCGGAACTGATAGGTTCACTCGCTGGCAAACGCGAGACACCGCGCACTTTCGTCTATCGTGTCCACGATGTGCCCGACCCTGACAAAATGCAGGAGTTCGCCGCCTTCGTAAGACATTTCGGTTACCGGCTCGATGTCTCAGCCCGCACCACTACAGCCCACTCTCTCAACCGCCTGCTGAGTGACGTCAAGGGTACTCCGCAGCAGGACATGATAGAACTGCTGGCAGTCAGAAGTATGGCAAAAGCGGTATATTCAACCGACAACATAGGGCACTACGGACTCGCTTTCCGCTTCTACACACATTTCACTTCTCCCATACGCCGCTACCCCGACATGATGGTGCACCGCCTGCTCAAGCAATATATGAAAGGCAAAGCCGAAGCCCCGAAAGAGGAGACCGAAGAACGTTGCCGGCATTGCTCCGGGCAGGAACAACTCGCAGTTGCAGCAGAGCGTGCATCGGTCAAATACAAGCAAGCGGAGTTTATGCAAGGCAATATCGGCAAGGAGTACGATGGAATAATAACAGGCGTCACCGACTGGGGAGTGTATGTCGAACTGGTTGAGAACAAGTGCGAAGGACTGGTGCCCATGCGCGTCATCAGCGACTTCTACCACGACTGGTTCTTCCTTGATGAGTCCTCGTTCTTTATAGAAGGTGCCCAGACCGGTGTCAAACTCAGTCTGGGCGACCCTTTGCGTGTCAGCATTGCACAAGCCGACCTCGAGAAACGACAACTTGACTTTGATATAGTAAAGTCAGATTGGTAATTCTTCTCTTTCTTACAGGTTGTTTGCCTGTTTTACCGCTTCTTTGCCTGCTTACTTCTGCAGTTCTTCCACTGCACGTTTGGTTATCTCATCGTCTCTTTCAAACAGCGGGAAGAAACCTTCGTCGCCGAGTATATTGCGCACAATGTACGCATTCACTATTCTTGTCAGCAGCGGCTTCGACTTCTGTATCTCCTTTGCATTGGGCTCTACGCCTTTGTCTTCGGCGAAGCGCACAAACTCCTGCTGCCAGTTGGCTGAGAGCAGATACTTCTCTAACGACTGCCAGTCTTTGTACTGACTTAGTTTCTTTCGGTTGCGGTCGGTGTACTGATAGGCGAACTGGTAAGTCAGTGCGCGGTTGACCGTCTGATTGAACCATGGAGTGTTGAGCGTGGTGTCTCTGCCTATGAAGATATCAGGCATTATGCCTCCGCCGCCATACACAGGCTTGCCCTGCTTGGTATAATAGACGGTGGTATCGCTGCTCTGGTGAATGCTGTCTTTCGAGAACATCTCGCCGTGCTCGAACCGCTCTAACAGGTCTTTCTGATAGTCGGCTTGCTTGCCCAGTTCGTAAGGTTTCTGTATGCAGCGACCCGAAGGCGTATAGTAGCGTGCCACAGTCAGACGAAGTGCACTGCCGTCCGTAAACGACACTTGTTGCTGCACTAACCCTTTGCCGAACGAGCGCCTGCCTATGATGGTGGCACGGTCGTTGTCCTGCATGGCACCTGCAAATATCTCGCTTGCCGAGGCTGAGAAATCGTCGATAAGCACTACTAATGGCACACTCTTGAATCTGCCTAAACCGTTGGCATGAGCCTCATATTTGGGATAAGCACGACCTTGCGAATACACTATCATATCGCCTGCAGGCAGAAACTCGTTTGCCATTTTTATCGCCTGGTCCATAAAACCTCCCGAGTTCTCTCTGAGGTCAACTATATAGGAGGTCGCACCCTCTTTCTTCAGTCGGGCAAGGGCGGTGATGAACTCGTCGTAGGTGGACTGACCGAACTTGTTTACGCGCACGAAACCTATCTTCTCTTTCTTGCCTTTGGTTTCTATGACAAACGAGGCGTCAACCGAGTGTACCGGTATGTCGCCGCGGGTGACGGTAAAACTGAGAGTCTCGTCTGTTCCGTATCGGCGTATGCCGAGTTTCACCTCTGTCCCTTTCTCGCCGCGCAGTGTGTGCATCACCTTCTCATTGTTGATGCCTTTGCCTGTGAAAGCGGAGTCGTTGACTTCTACTATCTTGTCGCCTGCCAGTATGCCCGCACCCTCGCTTGGTCCGCCGCTTATCACGGCTACTATGCTGACGGTGTCGTTCTGAATGGAGAACTGCACGCCTATGCCCGAGAAACTGCTGCTCAGTTCGCTGTTCACAAGGTCAAGGTCTTTCTTGGGAATGTAGGCTGAGTGCGGGTCAAGTTTGCTTACGATGTCGGTCATTATGTCTTCGGTGATGGAGTCCACGTCAATGGAGTCCACATAGGCTGTTTCCATATATTGCAGCAGTTGGTCCACCTTCGACAGTTGCAGAGTGAAGTTGCCCCAGCGCAGTTGTGCATTGGCGCGGTTGGCAAGGGCGTTACCTATGAAAAAACCTATGATAAGGCAGATAACGGTGATGGTAGGGAAAAGATATTTTTTCATATTCTCTATGTAACTTTTATCTCTTTATTATTCTGTTGTTTCGGGCATATATTCCACTTGTATGCCCACTTTCTCCAATAGGTCCACTCCGTCTGTCAGGCGGTATTTCTCGCCATAGACCACACGTTTGATGCCTGCCTGTATTATCAGTTTGGCGCACTCTATACATGGCGAAGCCGTGACGTAAAGCGTTGCTCCGTCTGACGAGTTGTTCGAGCGTGCCACCTTGGTGATGGCATTGGCCTCGGCATGAAGTACGTATGGCAGCGACACGTTGTTCTCGTCTTCGCACACGTTGGGAAAGCCCGAAGGAGTACCGTTGAAACCGTCGGAGATTATCATTTTTTCTTTCACGAGCAAGGCTCCCACTTTGCGGCGTACGCAGTAGGAGTTTTGTGCCCATATTCTCGCCATTTGCATATAGCGCAAGTCGAATTGTTTTTCCTTGGTCATATCTTTAAACAATATTAAACAACGTTAAACAACGTCAAACAATGTCAAACAATGTCAAACAACGTCAAACAATGTCAAACAACGTCAAACAATGTCAAACAACGTCAAACCGTCCGTCAGGTGATGGACGTTAAACTAACAGTTTGCCTGCAAACTGCTTTATGTCTATTCCGTCAAATGTGCCGGAGGTCATCATCAGCAGGGCGGTGTTTGTATAGTCCTGTTGGCTGAGTGCCTTCTGCAACTGCTCGCTGTCGGTGAATACGGTAACATTTTTCGTGCCAAACGCTTGCTGCACCTCTTCTGCCGTGATGGGAGTCAGATGTTTGTGCTCAATCACTTTTGGGTTGAAATATACGAATGCAGTGTCTGCCTGAGCCATGCAGTCCTTGTATTGAGGCAGAAAATCTGCCATCAGCGACGAGAAGGTGTGCAACTCCATGCAGGCTATCAGCCGCTTCCTTGGATACTGTTCACGCACGGCGTTCACTGTGGCTTTCAGTTTCGATGGAGAATGAGCAAAGTCCTTGTATGCCACCGAGTCGCCCTTTTCCGCTATTTTCTCTAATCGGTTGCTTGCTCCTGTGAAGTCGTTCAGATAGCGGTAGAAGTCGTTTTCATTTATTCCTACTGCCTCGCATGCTAATTGTGCTGCATGCATGTTTTGCAGATTATGTTTGCCGAACACTGCGAGTGGAGTGCGCTGTTTGCCTATGTAGGTTATGCCGTTGCATACTTCATGCTCAGGTGTGTTGTAAGGCAGCAGGTGCAGGTCGCTGCGTGCTTCTGAGGCTATGCGGCACAGGTTCTCGTCACCATCGAAATAGATGAAGCGCCCACCCGGCTCTATCAGGCTGACGAACTTGCGGAAGGTGTCCACATACTCGGGGAAGGTAGGGAAGACATTTATATGATCCCAGGCTATACCTGTCAGAATGGCTACATGGGGGTGATATAAGTGGAACTTCGAGCGGCGGTCGAGCGGCGAAGTGAGGTACTCGTCGCCCTCAAACACAGCAAACTGTGCAGTGTCGCTCAGTCGTACCATATTGTCGAACCCTGCTATCTGTGCTCCTACCATGTAGTCGGCTTCTATGCCTGCTTTCTGCATGGCGTACAGTATCATGGCTGTGGTGGTGGTCTTGCCGTGTGAGCCGCCTACCACTATGCGTGTCTTCTGTTTGGTCTGCTCGTACAGGTACTCGGGGAATGAGTAGATGCGTATGCCAAGTTCGCGGGCGCGGACGAGTTCCGGATTGTCTTCGCGGGCATGCATGCCGAGAATGATGGCATCAATGTCGGCGGTTATCTTATCGGGAAACCAACCGGGTTCGGCAGGCAACAGTCCTGCATTGATAAGATGAGCGCGTGCCGGGTCGAATATCTCGTCGTCCGAACCGGTAACGGTGTAGCCTTGTTTTTTGGAAACGGCGATAGCCAGATTGTGCATGGCGGCACCGCCTATAGCTATGAAATGAATGTGCATGTTTTTTGTGCTGTTGTTATTGAAAAACAAAAGATTTATGTTTCCTGTGCAAAATTACAACATTTCTTCCATTTGTCAAAAACAAAAGCAACTTTACGTTGTGTAAAGCCGCTTTTGCCATTTTCGGGGTAAAGAGTTCTTCGCTTTTCACCCTTCATATTTCACTCATTTTCCCTCTTTTTTTGCTTTGCGGCGTGCTACTGCCTGCTGAATATCGTAGGCGATAGGAGTTGCGATGCAGATAGAAGAGTAAGTACCGATAATCACACCCATGAGCAATGCGAACACGAATCCGCGGATGGTCTCGCCGCCGAAGATAAAGATGGCAAGCAAGACAACAAATGTTGACATACTGGTTGAGAACGTACGGCTCAAAGTTGCGTTGATAGCGTCGTTGATGTTCTGAGCACGGTCACGCTTTGCATAGAGTTTATTGTACTCACGGATACGGTCGAACACAACCACGGTATCGTTGACAGAGTAACCGATGATGGTCAGAATGGCAGCGATGAACGCCTGGTCAATCTCCATGGAGAAAGGCATTATCTTCCAGAGCAGTGCATACATACCGAGCACGATGATGGTATCGTGAGCAAGAGCTACGAGAGCACCAACGGAGTAAGCGGCATTGCGGAAACGAATGAAGATATAAAGGAAGATGATGAGCAATGCGGCAAGGATAGACCAAACGGCTGCCTGCTTGATGTCGTCAGCAATAGAAGGACCTACCTTCTGACTCTGCATGATACCCACCTCTTCATTAGCCTGAGTAGAGAGGAACTCTTCAGCAGTGATGTTCTCGCTCAGGAAAGGTTTGCATCCTTCATAAACCAGTTGCTCTATTGCCTCGTCAACACCCTCTTCGTTGTCGTGAATACGATAGTTGGTGGAGATACGCACCTGATTCTGGTCACCGATAGTGATTACGGTAAGAGAATAGGTTTCATCGCCTTCGAGAGTCTGCATGAACACGTTGTCGAGCGACTCCTTAACGGCCTCGGTGCTTACAGGCTGCTCAAAGCGGACGATGTAGTTGCGGCCACCGGAGAAGTCGATACCGAGGTTGAGTTTACCCATGACGTGAGGCTCAAGACCAAGCAGACCGATAACGATGATGGCACCGGAGATGATGTAAGCCCACTTGCGGAATTTCACGAAGTCCACATGAGTATTCTTGAGGAAGTTCTTCATGTACGGAGTGGTGAAAGGCAGCTCCTTGGCATTCTCGCGTGCGGCATAGTCTTCGAGCAACAGACGTGTGATGAACACAGCAGTCAGGAAGGAAGAGATGATACCGATAACGAATGTAACGGCGAAACCTTTGATAGGACCTGTACCGAAGATAATGAGCACGATACCTGTGAGCAGAGAGGTAACATTGGCATCAACAATAGCGGAGATTGCTCCGTTGAAACCATCGGCAATAGCCTTACGCATGTTCTTGCCTGCAGCCATTTCCTCGCGGATACGCTCATAAATAAGCACGTTGGCATCGACTGCCATACCCATTGTCAACACGATACCTGCGATACCCGGCAGAGTGAGCACCGAACCGAAGGAAGCCAAGATACCGAGAAGGAGGAATACGTTGCAAAGCAATGCTGCATCGGCAATAAGTCCGGGGATGAGTCCATAGTAGAAAATCATGTAGATAAGAATCAGCACGAAGCCGATAACAAAGCTCCACAGACCATCGTGAATAGCCTTCTGACCAAGCGAAGGACCTACAACGTCTTCCTGAATGATGCGTGCGGGAGCCGGCATCTTACCTGACTTGAGAGTGTTGGCAAGGTCTTTTGCCTCTTCTACTGTGAAGTGACCGGTAATCTGAGAGTTGCCACCTGCAATCTCGTTCTGCACGGTAGGATAGCTGTAAACATATCCGTCAAGCACAATAGCAATGCTCTTGCCTATGTTCTCACGCGTGATACGTGCCCAAGCCTTGGCACCCTCGGCATTCATCGACATACTTACATTGGCATAAGCGCTTGTCTGCGAGAAGTCAGCACGGGCATCGGTAATAACGTCACCTTCGAGCGAAGCACGACCGTCACGGTTGACCATCTTGAGAGCAATAAGCTGATACATTGTCTCACGCTCATCGATAGGCTTAACAGTCCAGCAGAACTTGAGGTCACGCGGCAGAATACCCTTTGCTATCTGAGATGAGAGCATTTGGTTGACAGCAGCCGTATCGGTGTAGAGAGTTGTTCCTACAACAGGTCCGCGATATACCTGCCCTGAGTAGTTGAGAAGGGCGAGCAGAGGATTCTGCTTCTTGTAGTTCTCGTATGCCTCGGTGTTCTGTGCTTCCGTATCCTCGGCAGCGGCAGCAACGAGACTGTCAATAGAGTTGGTCTCGGCAGCAGGAGCGACCTCGGCAGGTTTCTCAGATTCCTGCACTTCTGCGGTAGCTGCATTCACCTCGGCAATCTGCTGATTGAGTTGGAGCAACTGGGGCATAATCTCCTGCATCTCGTAGGTCTCCCAGAACTCAAGGTTGGCTGTTCCCTGAAGGAGTTTGCGCACACGCTCAGGCTCTTTCACACCGGGGAGTTCGATAAGAATACGGCCTACCTGGTCGAGTTTCTGGATGTTGGGTTGAACAACACCGAAACGGTCGATACGAGTACGGAGCACGTTGAACGAGTTATTGATGGCGCCTTCCACTTCCTCGCGGATAACCTTCTCCACCTCATCATTGGTAGAAGTGGTGGTAACCTTATCCTTCAGTTCGAAAGTGGAGAATACGGCAGCCAACTGTGCGTTGGGGTCCAACTCTTTGTAAGATTGAATAAACAGTGTGACGAAATCAGTCTGGCTGGCTTTCTGTTTTTCTTTGGCTATTGCCATTGCCTGAGTGAAGTTGTCGGTAGTGTTGTAACCTGAAAGTGCGTTCAAGATGTCGGGAACGCTTACCTCCATTGTTACGTTCATACCGCCCTTCAAGTCAAGACCGAGGTTGATTTCTTTCTCCCTGCACTCTTTGTAAGTGTAGCCCATCCACACTTTCTTGCTCGAGATAGAGTCAAGGTAGTAGTATTTCTTCAGAGGATCACCCTGAGCATACTCTTCTGCCTTTTTGTTGTGATGGCTCGTAACAAAAGAGAACGAGAGATAAAAGGCGGAAACAAGTGTCAAGCACACCGCCAGTGTTCTAACAAGTCCTTTGTTTTGCATGTTTTTTATGTTTTAGTTAATTATTTTTCTGTTTCTACAGAGCGCACAAAAACGTACACCTGCACAAAATAGCGTGCAAAGGTACAACATTTTATTTATTTATGCAAATTTAGATTGTTTTTGTGAGAAACTTTGACAAGTCAGGCTGTTTGAAGAGTTCTTTACTTTAGTATCTTTATTCTGCCTTGCGGCTCAAGATAGTCGTTGGAAATATGTCCTCCGAGATTCTTTTCAAGATACTCTACAAACACATCACGATACAGTTTGTCGGCACGGCTCAGGACTCGGCAATCTTTGAGCACATAGTAGAACCCGCCTCCCGTGACGCAATAGTCGATGGTGGCAACGGTGTAGGTGCGTTTCAAATCAAGAGGCTCATACTCGCCGGAGGCTTTGCTGAGCACCTCTACGTCGCTTACCTTGTGGTCAGCGACACTGACAGTGAACCTCAGTCCTGACACCTGCGGGAAATAGCCGTCTTCAAGAGGCAGATTGGCAGTGGTCTTTTCAAGCAGTTCCATAATGGTGGCCCCTGTTGCCTCCACCACCCAGATATTGTTGTCGTAAGGCAGTACATCGGCTATATCGCCGTATGTAAGGTCTCCAGCCGTTTTTTCGGTGCGGATGCCGCCTCCGTTGGCAAGTGCAATATCGGCCCCTGAAATAACGCGATAGGCATCGCAGATGATGTCTCCGGCATTGGTTTCGGCTTTTCTAACCTCCTGACGACCGTTTTCATCGAGTATACGCAGCGGCACATCGCTATGGCATACAACGCGCTGTGTCTGCTCGCGCAGCAGTTGCTTAATGCTGTCGGTAACGGCAGTTACGCGCGCATTGGTGAAGTTTTTGAACTCGGCGGCAGACACAAGACTGTTTGTTATTCTGCCGTCAGTGCCTATCAGCACTTTGCCTATGTTGTTGCACTTGGTTCCGGTCTGAGTGACAACAATGTTCTTACCAAGGTTGTTTTTCACACTGTCGCCCGGCACCACGTTGTGGGTATGGCCGTCAAGCAGAATATCTATGCCGTGAGTGGCTTCGATGAGTCCGTGCGACTGTATATGAGTTACATTGTCGTCTTCACCGAGGTGGGAGATAACCACCACGTAGTCAGCTCCGCGTTTGCGCACTTTGTCAACCGCTTTCTGAACCAGAGAGTACAAGTTGCCGGGCTTGAGTTCGTAAATCTGTCTGTCACCGTCCATAAACGCACCGGCTTCGGTATATAAGGCGGTAGGGGTTACCACTCCTATGAACGCCACTCTGGTTTTGCCGAAACGCTTTATTATATAAGGTGCATACACAGGGTTGCGTTTTCCTACCTTGTAGAAATTGGCGCATACGACAGGTGCATCTATATGTTTGAGAAGGCGCGAAGAGTGTGACACGGGGTAATCGAACTCGTGGTTGCCAAGAGTGATGGCATCATAGCGGACTGAGCGCATGATGTCTGCTATGTATTGTCCGCGCGAGATGGCTCCGGCAGTACCTCCCTGCAAGAAGTCACCGCAAGAGACAAGCGCCACGTAGGCAGTGTCGCCGACGGCATCACGAAGTCCGGCGAGGTGAGTGTAGCCGTCGATAGCGCAGTGGACATCGTTTTCATGGAGAATAACTATACTCCTGTCAGGTGTGACAGGTGCAGACTTCCGGGCATTGGCGGGCATTGCCAGTGTCAAACACAGGGCAACAAGAGAAAAGATTTTGGTTTTCATATCTTCAAAAGTTTTATGATTAATGTGCTACGGCAATTTGCAGGCAAAGGTAATGCTATTTTGCCAAATTACCAAATGCCGGCATAAAAAAACCGCTGCCCGAGGGTAGCGGTTGATTAATGCAGATGTATCCGGTCTCACACAAGTGCGGCAGTGTCAGTGGCTATCATCAGTTCCTCATCGGTAGGGATGACGCAAACCTTCACCTTGGAGTCGGCTGTAGAAATTAGAGCCTCTTTGCCGCGGCAATTGTTGGCAGCCTCATCAAGAGTGATGCCGAGGAAGCTGACGCCTTTGACTATTTCCGAGCGGATGTAGGCATCGTTCTCGCCTATGCCTCCGGTGAAGACTATGGTGTCAACACCATTCATTGCAGCTGCAAAAGCGCCTATATACTTTATGACACGGTAGATGAACATCTTGCGTGCGAGGTCGGCACGACGGTTGCCTTCGCGGATAGCCGCATCTATATCGCGGGCATCGCTGCTGACACCGCTCACGCCGAACAGACCTGATTTCTTGTTGACAAGGGTGGAAAACTCCTGTGTAGTGAGATGCTCTTTGTCCATAATGAAAGTGGCAGCACCAAGGTCAAGGTCACCGGCACGGGTACCCATCACGAGTCCTTCAACAGGAGTAAGACCCATAGAGGTGTCCACTGACTCGCCGAATTTGACGGCAGCACAACTGCCTCCGTTGCCTATATGCGCCGTCACTATTTTCTGCTGCTTGGGATCAACACCAAGAAACTCGCACACGCGTGCAGATACATAGCGGTGCGAAGTGCCGTGGAAACCATAACGGCGGATGGCATACTTCTCATACAGTTCGTACGGCAGAGCATACATGTATGCATAGTCAGGCATAGTCTGATGGAAAGCTGTGTCGAACACAGCCACCTGCGGAACGCCCGGCAGAGTCTTCTCTATTGCGTGAATACCTTTGAGGTTGGCAGGGTTATGAAGCGGAGCAAGGTCGATGCATGCCTCAATATTCTTGATTACTTCATCGGTGATGAGAACCGACTTGTTGAATTTCTCACCTCCGTGCACCACGCGGTGACCTACGGCATTGATTTCGTTCAGGCTCTTGATGCAGCCGAGCTTGGGGTCAGTGAGGGTCTGAAGGATGAGTTCGATACCTACGGTATGTTCGGGCATCTCTTTGTCGATTTGCACTTTCTCGCCGTCAGGCAGTTTGACGAGCAGGAAAGAGTCCTTGAGACCTATTTTCTCCACGCCGCCTTGTGCAATCACTTGTTTGGTCTCCATCTCGAAGAGTTTGTACTTGATGGAGCTGCTTCCACAATTTAATACTAAGATTTTCATGACGAATGTGTGTTGGTTTTCTTTTCCGTGTGTTACCACGTAACACATTTAGGCAATTTGGACAATCTTTGTTTCTGTATCAATCTTCTATGCCATAGCGACTAATCATAAAAACCTTATTGTTGCTATGGTTATATCCGTATTTTTCGAACTGTAGTCCTTCTACTCCGAAATTGACAAGAATGCCGACAGGCTTTTTCGTAATACGTAGATAATTATACAATTGAAAACGATGTTCGGATGACAAGTCATATACAGATTTCAGTTCCAATAAAATGTTATCATAACAGAGGAAATCAGCCTTATATGTTTTTTCAAGAATTATATCCTTGTATTGTAGTGACAATACTTTTTCTCTTTCGTATGGAATATTGTTCTTCTGGAACTCATATTCAAGGCATTCTTGATATATAGGCTCTAACATACCACCACCTATGGTTTTGTGCACCTCAAAGCATAGTTTGAGGACCTCTCCCATTTGTTGTGAATATAGTTCCAATTGAAACATATAGATTGTCTTGATTGCCTTAATGTTGCGAAGCAACACGGATAAATATAGTTATCCAATTGCTTGGTTTGCTGTTATTATTATCATTTCAACAATATCCTGCACCTTGCAGCCTCGGCTGAGGTCATTGACAGGTGCAGCTATACCCTGGAGGATAGGACCGATGGCATTGGCTCCTGAGAAACGTTCCACCAGTTTATAGCCTATGTTGCCCGCCTGCAGGTCTGGGAAGACGAGCACGTTGGCCTTGCCTGCCACCTTGCTGCCGGGAGCCTTGAGTTGTCCCACTTTCTCCACGAGAGCGGCATCAGCCTGCAACTCTCCATCAAGTGCAAGGTCGGGAGCCAGTTCATGGGCAATACGTGTGGCCTCTGTAACCTTGTCTATCAGTTCGTGCTTGGCACTGCCTTTGGTAGAGAACGAGAGCATAGCCACGCGCGGCTCTATCTGTGCCAGAGTACGGGCGGTCTCGGCAGTAGAGACGGCTATCTGCGCCAATTCCTGTGCGTTGGGACAAGGATTGACGGCACAGTCGGCAAACACGAGGAAACCCTGCTCGCCGAGTTCAGTTGCGGGAGTGAACATGAGGAATGCTCCGCTGACGATACCCACACCGGGTTTGGTCTTCAGAATCTGGAATGCGGGACGGATGGTGTCGGCAGTGGTGCCACGGGCACCTGCCAGTTCGCCGTCAGCATCGCCGGCTTTAATCATAAGGCAGCCCAAATACAGCGGGTCCTGCGCCTTCTTTGCTGCTTCTTCCTCTGTCATGCCTTTTTTCTTGCGCAGTTCATAAAGGAGAGCTGTATACTGCGGCATACGCGGGTCGGTCTTGGGGTTGAAGATGTCGGCTTCCGCAATGTGGGTATAGCCTTTTTCTTCTGCCATACGGTTGATTACTGCGGGGTCGCCAATCAGCGTCAGTTTGGCGATTTTCTTTTCGAGTACGATGTTGGCAGCCTCAAGGGTGCGAGGTTCGTCGCCTTCGGGGAGCACTATGCGCTGCGGGTTTTGCTGCGCACGCTCGGTCATTTGCTGGAGGATATTCATGATATATGTTTTAATGTTGTTTGAAAGTCGTTTTACAGTGGTTTGACAATTGTTTGACTGTGGTTTGACAATTGTTTGATATGAAAGGGTGATTTTGTGAACAGCCGAATCACCAAAGTAGGTGCAAAGATACAACAAAATGTTGGATTATTAAAAAATAATTTGCACGGTAGAAAAAAATGCATTACCTTTGCACCCGCTTATCGGAAAATACTGCGTAAGCAGCAATGCAACAATCGAGAACTTTGTTCGAAGATTGAGGGTCCCGTAGCTCAGTTGGTCAGTAGCACCTGACTCATAATCAGGGGGTCCTTGGTTCAAGCCCAAGCGGGACCACAGAACATTGGGAGGAAAAATAATTTCCTCCCAATGTCAGTTAGTAGCCAACAATTATCAGCAAAATGAATCTCTCTGACTACATTATTCTCCTTGAAGACAGGCTGGAAGAAGACATGCGCGGCGAATACGGGGTTGACCTGCTGCGGGTGTCGAAAGAGTACCTTATGATGTATGCCGGCGACTTGCAGCAGAATCCCGTCGGCATGACATATTGCCACAACGGCAAGTGCTCGAGCATGTACAGTCTGGCAACCGAAGGAACGGAAGACGAACAATTAAAACTGGTGTTCGACTCATATATACTGCATGACGAGCACTTCAGCATAAGTCCGACACAGAGTTACTCTCGGGGAGTGAGCGGCTACAGAGGCAAAAGTCACGATCTGCTTTTCTCGCTGGTAAAGAAAGAAGGATTTGTCTGTCCGAAAGACAGCTCAGAATACATCGACATATAAGATTGCTTATATTCAAGGGGTACTTTCAGGGGGTACTTCGTTTATATTCAGGGATACTTACAAAGCTATACCCTTGAGTTCGTCCGCTACGCGATGTACCGGCAGCCCCATCACGTTGAAGTATGACCCGTTGATACCGGTGCACGCCGCCATTCCTATCCACTCCTGAATACCGTATGCACCAGCCTTGTCAAAGGGTCGGTAGTTATTAACATAATAGCGGATTTCCTCATCAGTCAACTCGCGGAAACTCACATCCGTGCAATCTGCAAACGCCTTCTGTCGTTGGTTTGTTGTAAGGCAGACCCCGGTATATACCTGATGCGTCTTGCCGGAGAGCAGCCGGAGCATACGGCATGCATCCTCCTCGTCGTGCGGTTTGCCGAGCACTGCCCCGTCAAGCCACACAATGGTGTCAGCAGTAATCAGCAGTTCGTCCGGCTTGAGCATGGCACGATAAGCATCTGCTTTCTCTCTCGCAATATATATAGGTATATCTCCGCCCTGAAAGGCAGGCGGATACGTCTCGTTGCAACTGATGTCAACGATGCTGAACTCGACATCAAGTGCTTTGAGCAACTCCCGGCGGCGAGGCGACTTGCTACCAAGAAGGAGACGATATGAAGAGAGAGTGTCAGACAAACCGGTGTGTTTTACATGACGGGTTACAGCAATATCCTTATTACAATGGAGAAGAGCACTCCGACAAGCATTATAAACTTCATGAGACCTTGAGCATAGCGGTAGTCGGACGGTATAGACGCCCGCCACAGCAGATACAGCTCACAGCAGAGCGGCAGCAAGAGTCCGAATACAAGGTAACGCACAGGCATACTGCTCCATGCGTGTCCAAAGGGCAACCAAAGAAACACAGCATAGCATGCCAGACCTGCAATTATTGCTATCAGGACCGTAAGTATCACTTTGGTCCACGTCTCGCCAATCAGTATAGGCATAGTGTGGCACTCAAGTTCGCGGTCACCTGTCTGGTCTTGAAGGTCTTTCAGTATTTCCCGCACCAGAGTGGTGAGAAAAGCGAACAAGGCAAAAGCGCCCACCCATACGTATATCTCCTTTCCGATTGTAGAATACTGCATTACCTCCGCGCCGTAAAGATGACGCATGTATCCGATGTTCGCCATTGCCACTACGAGCGGCACCAGACCGGCAGAGAAACTCACTATGAGGTTGCCTATGATGAACTGGCGTTTGTAACTTGACGAGTAGAACCACATCAGTCCGGGCACGAAGACAAACACAATAGCAAGCACCCAGCTGCGGGTGACCCACGCTGCTACCAACCCAAGCACAGCCCCAATGGCAGTCATCACCTGATGTATTAGCATTGCCTGCTGTTTGCTTAAAGTGCGGGTGACTATCAGTCGTTCAGGACGGTTGATATTGTCGATGCGGACATCGAAGTAGTCGTTGATGGCATAGCCTCCGGCAGCAATAAACACTACTGAGAGCATAAGCACTACCAACAGCCACGAAGGCAACTGTTCACCGAACAAGGCACGGTCGAGCAACGGCACTGCCACCATCTTCTCCATGAGCCATACTACGAGTGCAGCAAACAGGAGATTCTGCCAGCGAATGAGACGGAAAATATCTTTCATGTTGTGTTGGATTGTTTAGAGAGTTTTTTGGGAGGGGGTAAGTGACTTAAGGAACTTAATATTACATTTGTATTTTTAGGATTAGTCCCTGCCATGCAGGGATTTGGAGTTCTACGGGTTGAGTGGTGTTAAACGGCATTTGCTGATATGATTTGCCAGTGAGCAGGTCGGTCATTGCAACTGAGTCGCGTTCTTCCATAACGAGATAGGTGAATGCGGCAGGGGGCAGCTGTATTTTCACGTGCTCTGTGCGGGCATCGAAATTCACTACTATGAGCAGAGTCTCCGTCTCCGCCTTGCGGAGGAAGGCATAATGTTTCTTTTTGTTGAATCCCTCCTGCTGCACATACTCAAGGTCGAACATCAGTCCCTCACGGAGAGCGGGTTCAGCGTTTGCGAGATTGAGCAGAGTGTGGTAGAACGCCCTCAGTTCGCGCTGCTCGTCTGTCATCAGAGCGCCATCGTAATTGCCGTGGTTGGTCCACGCCTGAAGCGAAGGCACGGTGCAGTAGTCGAAGATGCTTGTTCTGCCGTCTATACCTGAGAATCCTTCGATTTGCATACCCGCTTCGCCGGTCTCCTGACCTGCATAGATCAGGAGCGGGTTCTCTCCGAGGCAGGTTGCCACTATCATGGCAGGTTCTGCGCAGATGCCTCTTCCGCAGAAGAAGCCGCTGGCTATGCGCTGCTCGTCGTGGTTCTCAAGAAAATAGAGCATATAGCGGCGTATATCTTCGGTGTTCTGCCACTGTCGCGTTATGCCTTCTGCATCGAAGTCGCGCGATGTCACTCCGCGCAGGTAGTCATACATGCCGACCTTGTCGTAGAGATAGTCGAAACCGCCTTCGAAGATGTAGCTGCGATAGAGCGAGGGGTTATAGACTTCGGCTATGAACATCGCCTTCGGATACTGCTTTTTAACCTCTTCTATTACCCAATGCCAGAACTCGACAGGCACCATCTCTGCCATGTCGCAGCGGAATCCGTCAATACCTTTGCCACACCAGAAGAGGAGTATGTCCAGCATCTTGTCCCACAGGCGCGGACGGGGGAAAAACTGCTTCTCCATACCGCCTTGATAGTACACTCCGTAGTTGAGTTTGACCGTCTCATACCAGTCGTTCACGGATGGTGAAGCGGAGAAGCAGTCGTTGCCTGTCGCTTTAGCCGGATATTCTGTATAGGTGAGGTTGGCAATGTTTTGTTTTTCCTGTGTGAGTGGTACGCAGAAATGTTGCCCTGGCAGATAGTAGAAGTCGTTGAGAGGCGAGAATGCCCATTCGGGATTGTCATCTTCGCCTATGTCACGCACACCCGCTGGTTTGGAGTTGCTTTTGTATTGTCGCGCCACATGGTTGGGTACAAAGTCCATGATGATCTTCAACCCGGCCTTGTGTGTCCTCTCAAACAGAGCCTCCGCCTCATGCATACGGTTGGGAACGTCTTCCGCCAGTTCGGGAGCAATGTCGTAGTAGTCTTTGATGGCGTAGGGTGAGCCTGCCTTGCCTTTGACAACAAGGGGGTTGTCGCCCTCAATGCCGGCCTCGGGAAAAGAGGTGGTGGTAGCATGTTCAATGAGACCGGTGTACCAGATGTGCGTTGCACCCAGCCGCCTTATCTCTCGCAGTGCTTTAGAAGTGATGTTGTTCAGTTTTCCGCAGCCGTTCTCCAGAAGGCTGCCGGAGCGCACTGTCTTGTCCGTGAAGTTGGCGAAAGTGCGTGGCAAGAGCTGATAAATAATAGGTTTTTGCATTACTTAGGTGTTTTCTTTGGGTATTATGTGTCGCAAAGGTACAAAATACCTCGCACATCTGCAAATAAAAATTTCAAACCAATTCTTTGCCATTATCCCATTTGGATATTGTTCGTCCTATTTTGTCTGTTCTTGTTGTGAATAAGAAAAAAAATCTATACCTTTGCACCGTGATAGATTATTAAAAATATAAAACTAAGTCTCCAACATTCTGTAACAAACATATTTTTTTATATACAATGAAAACAAAACATTTATTTCTAATCGCACTGACAATTATGGCAGTATCATGCAGCAAACAACAGCAGACTACGGGTATCGACTTGACTAATCTCGACACTACCGCAGTTCCTCAAAACGATTTCTATCAGTATGCCTGCGGCGGGTGGATGGAGCAGAATCCTCTCACTGCCGAGTACAGCCGTTTCGGTAGCTTCGACAAACTGGCAGAAAACAACCGTAAACAACTCAACGAACTGATTGAAGATATTGCTTCCAAGCAGCACAAAAAAGGAAGCATTGAGCAGAAAATCGGCGATATCTACAATCTGGCTATGGACACAGCCCGCCGTGACGCTGAGGGTATTGGCACCCTTCAGCCTGAGCTTGAAGCAATTGCCGCTATCTCCGACCGCAGCAGTTTGAGCAGGTTGCTGGGTGAGAGCATGACCTACGGAATATGGGGAATGTATGTCGATGCCGACGAGATGAATAGCAGTATGAATATACTGAAGACCTATCAGGGTGGTTTCACACTTGGTCAGAAGGACTATTATCTCGACCAGGACGAGAATACTGTCAAGATTCGTAATGCCTATGTGGATCATGTTAAGAATATGTTCGCTTTGTTCGGATATGAGAATCCCGAGGCATTGTCGCAGACTGTTTTGCGTCTTGAGACGCGCTTGGCAAAAGCAGCCAAGAGCAATGTGGAACTACGCGACCCGATGGCAAACTACAACAAGATGTCGCTTGATGACTTGAAAGCCCTTGTGCCTGAGGTTGACTGGGATGCTTTCCTCGGTGCAATGAACGTAACTACCGATTCCGTGAGCGTTGGACAGATAAACCACCTTCAGGAAGCAGGCAGGATGCTGGCGGATGAACCTTTGGAAGACCTGAAGACTTTGTTTGCATGGCAGACAATCAACGGCGCTGCTTCCGCGCTCTCCACTGAGATTTACAACGAGCATTTCAATTTCTATGGTAAGATACTCTCCGGCAAGGAAGAACCCAGTCCGCTCTGGAAACGTGCAGTGGGTGTCGTAAACGGCACTTTGGGTGAGGCTGTAGGCCAGATGTATGTCAAGAAATATTTCCCGCCTGCTGCCAAAAAACGTATGGTGCAGCTGGTGAAGAACCTTCAGACTGCTCTCGGCGAGCGTATCGACCTTCAGGAGTGGATGTCGGATGAGACCAAACAGAAAGCTCACGAAAAACTCGGTGCTTTCTATGTAAAGATAGGCTATCCTGACAAGTGGCGCGACTATACGGCACTCGATATCGACCCCAAACTCAGCTATTACGAGAACCTTGAGCGCGCATCCAAATTCGAGCAGGAATATAGTCTCAGCTTCCTCAATAAGCCTGTTGACCGCGACAAGTGGTATATGACTCCCCAGACTGTCAACGCATATTATAATCCTTCCACCAACGAGATATGCTTCCCCGCAGGTATTCTGCAGTATCCGTTCTTCGACATGAATGCCGACGATGCTTTCAACTATGGCGCCATAGGTGTGGTTATCGGTCATGAAATGACTCACGGCTTTGACGACCAGGGGGCTCAGTTCGACAAAGACGGCAATCTCAACAACTGGTGGACTGAGGAAGACAGACTCAAGTTCCAGGCACGCACCAAGGTTATGGCTGACTTTTTCGACCAAATAGAGGTTGCTCCCGGTGTGTTTGGAAACGGCAGACTTACTCTCGGAGAAAACATTGCTGACCACGGCGGACTCAATGTAAGTTTCCAGGCTTTCAAGAATGCTACGCGTAATGCTCCTCTCGACACCCGCGACGGATATACTCCCGAACAGCGTTTCTTCCTTGCTTACGCCAATGTGTGGGCTAACAATATCCGACCCGAGCAGATTCTTGTGCAAACCAAGTCTGATCCTCACTCTCTCGGACGCTGGCGTGTTAATGGCGCTCTGCCTCATATTGACGCTTGGTACGAGGCATGGGGCGTAACCGAGGAATCTCCTCTTTATGTCGCACCAGAAAACCGCGTCACCATCTGGTAATAAACCTGAAACCAGAAACCTGAAACCTGAAACTTGAAACCTGAAACTTGAAACCTAAAACATGAAACCTGAAACCATATGATAACCGCTTTTATCTCTTACGCCATTGTGCTTCATTCCGTAGTGCCGGTTCGCTCTGCTCCTGACGAGGCTGCAGAGCAGGAGACGCAACTGCTGTTCGGCGAGACTTGTCAGATAACCGATGAGGTGCCTCGCTGGTATAAAATCAAAAACGACTACGACGGTCAAGAGGGCTGGGTGGACTTCAAGATGGTAACCAAGATGTCGGAAGAGGAGTATCGCACTTACACCTCATCCGATCTCACTGCCATGGTGAAGATGCCTATGGCTTATGCAGTCAGCGAAGGCAATGGCCAGACTTTCCCTCTCACAGCCGGAACCCGCCTATGCAACTACAAGGATGGTGCTTTCGAAGTGCTTGGCAGCAAGTTCCTTATTGACCCTCAGATGGTGGCTGAGCAGCCCATAGAGTTGACGAAAGAGAACTTCATGCAGGTAGTGCGCTATTTCCTCAATATACCTTATCTCTGGGGAGGCAAGAACTGCATGGGTATGGATTGCTCGGGTTTCTCAGGAGTGGTGCTCTCGCTGTTTGGCAAGCGCCTCTTGCGCAATGCGCGTGAGCAGGTGCATCAGGGCACAGAGGTAGGTTTCCTCAGTGAGGCTCAGTGCGGCGACCTTGTCTTCTTCGACCACCAAAGTCGTAACCCCGAACTGACCAATATCTCGCATGTAGGCATACTGCTCTCGCCCGACACGGTTATTCATTGCTCGGGTAGAGTGAAGGTGGAACGCATTGATTCGAATGGTATAATAGAAACCGAAAGCCAAAAGTATTCGCACGACCTTCGCGCAATACGCAGATATTGAGAATAAGTTGAGAGTTGAAAGTTAATAGTGGAAAGAAGTTGTATAGTTCTTATCCTCGCTTTGCTCGGAATAATCGGCAAAGCCGTGGAAAGTTTTAAGTTTTTAATAATACAGAGATAACTTTTAACTTGAAACTCCAAACTTCTTTCAACTTTCAACTCTCAACTTTCAATTCTAAACTAAGTGTTGCTCTATGGCTGTGCGCACTAAGGTTGCCATGTTCGTGCAACCGAGTTTCTGGCGTATGTATTTGGTATAGGAATGAACTGTTTCAAAACCCAGAAACAGTTCTTCTGCTATTTCTTTGTTGGTTTTGCCGTTGACTATTAGGCGCAGAATATCTCTCTCACGCGGAGTGAGGGTGGTGTAGTTCTCGGTTTGTGTTGCGGCTATTTCTTCTACCGATTCTGAGAAGTATTTGTTGCCTTTGGCTACTTCTTCTATGGCGGTGCACATCTCTTCTATATTGTTGCTCTTCAGCAGATACCCGTCAACATTGCTGTTTATCGCCCTCTGAATGACTGATGGCTCTGCATACATGGTAAGCATGATGATGCGTGTGTTTGGCGACAGTTTTTTCAGTTGTTCTACTGCATCAATGCCGTCACCGTCGGGCATGGCTATGTCAAGCAGAAATATGTCAGGATGTGTTTGCTTGATTATTTCTGCTGTCTGTTCTATAGTGCCTGCTATGGCGCACACATTGGCTTTGCCTGTGTTGTTGATGAGTTGTTGCAGTGCTTCGGCTACCATTCGGTGGTCGTCAGCAATGATGACTTTAGTCTTTGTCATAACTGAATTCTATATTTATCTCCGTGCCTTTTCCGCTCACAGAGTTGATATACATTTTGCCGCCTATGCTTTCGGCGCGTTCTCTCACGTTGTTTATTCCGCTGCCTGATGCAGTCTCGTCGGCAGACATTCCCATACCGTTGTCACTTACGTTCACTGCTATGTAATCCTCACCGCTGACTATGTGCACATCTATTCTTTGTGCTCCGCTGCTCTTCACTGCATTGTTCACAAGTTCATACACTACGCAGTATATTACCTCTTCGTTCTGTATATGCCTTTCTTCGCCTGTGTAACTGAAATGAACATTTCTGAATGTGGCGCAGTAGTCGCTGATAGCCGTCTTCAGTCCGTTTCTCTTCAGAGAGTTGGGCAGCAGGTGGTGGGCTACATTTCGCATCTCCTGTATTGCCTCTTCCGTAAGGTCGGCGGTTTCAGAGTGAGGTGTAAGTTTTAGTTTGAGTGCCGTCAGTATTCCTCCTAACCTGTCGTGAAGGTCGCGTGAGATACGCACACGCTCTGCTATCTCGCCTGAGAGTTGGGCCTGAATGACGTCCTGCCGGCGTCTCTGCTGTTGTATGCGCCATAACAGTATGAATACTATTAGTAATGCA
Organism: Paludibacteraceae bacterium; assembly: GCA_017479885.1. Lineage (GTDB taxonomy): Bacteria > Bacteroidota > Bacteroidia > Bacteroidales > Paludibacteraceae > Colicola. Next base: position 59,483 of record JAFVBR010000039.1, read on the forward strand.
GCCAGCATTACCACCACAAGCAATGCAATTACCAGCATCCACTGCCTTTCTCTCTCCAGTTGCTCAATGGCAGCCTGCTTCTTTTCTGTCCCGTATGCCACCTCCAGTTCTGATATGCCCGACTGATAGTGCATCGTTGCGAATTGCTCCATGCCGTTGTATATCCTCACTACCTGCTCTTTCGCTTTCTGTTTCTCGCCCAGTTCGGTATATATCTGTGTCATCCATACGTAGGTGCCTATGTCGTCGAAGGTCTCTTCACCGTCGGCATCCACTGCCATTCGGGCATACTCGAGTGCCTTCTGCCACTGCTTCTTCTCCATCTCTATCTCACAGCAGAAGTTATATAATGCCGCAACAGCCTCTGCACCTGTATCATCGTTTATGCGTGACAATGCCTCCTGCTTGTACTTCTCTGCGCGGGCAATGTTCTTTAGTTTGTGCAGCTCGCGCCTGCCGAGTGCGTTTATTACTTCTACGTATGCTTCGTTCTCCAAATCTTTATGGGCGGAGTAGTAAGCGTAAGCTGTGTTCAGATATAGCTCTGCCTTCTCAAAGTTCCCGCCGTTGGAATACATCAAACCCAACCCTTTGTTAGGTAACGCTATCAGAAGAAAATCGTTCGACTTCAATGCTGCATCCAATGAAAGACGGTAGTTCTTCTCTGCCTCGGCATGGTTGCCCATTGAAAAATACAGTTCGGCTATATTATGATACAGCGTGGCTAATGATTCACTCCAACCGTATTTCTCAAATATAGGCAGTGCTTTCTGATAGTAGGTGATGGCAAGTTGCAGTCGGTCTTGCATGTTGTACAGATTGCCTATGCTGCCGTAGAGTGCGCTCAAGTTGTCGTCTATATCGCTCTCATTGTATCTGTCCGACTCTCTCATCCGCTCTGTAACGGCAAGAGCTTCGTTGAAATAACCTAAGGCTGTCTCATAGTCGTTGCCGCCGTATGCTACCAGTCCTTGTATTCTCAGTGCATCAGCCTCCGAGTTCAGGTAGCCGTGCTTCTTGCTTGTCTGCTCTGCCTGCCGGGCGTAGTATGTCGATTTCTTGCCGTCTGTCTGCAGATAGCCCCACATCAAGTCCTTGTATATCTTCAGCAACTCGTCATCTGTCAGTTGGCAGTTGGTGCTCAGCACGTTCTCCAGTGAGTCCACGTGACGGTTGCGGTGATCGCTGTATTCGGCATATACTGATGCTCTCATCAGTATCAATAATAGCAAAGTAGGTATGATATGTTGTTTCATAGCGTGATTCATGCTGCAAAGATACAACATTTTTAACATAAAACCACCAAATCTTAATCGCCTATCCTAAAATACCCCCATTTGGGGGGTATGGAGAGTGCCGGGATTTCTATAATTTTGCACCGTCAATTATGTTACGCATCAAATACCCACATTTGGGGTCTGGTGAGAAATGTTAATATATACTACTTTTGTCGCCGTAATCGTAATTAGGAATATTGGAATAATCTTATAAATTCGAAATTATATGAACAATATGAAAAAACTCATGATTGTCTTGGCAGCCGCTATGCTTATGGCGCCAGTGAATGTGAATGCTCAGTTTCTCAATCGCCTTATCCGCAGTGCAGGCAATGCTGCGGAGAATGCGGTGCAGAGCAATGTGAACCGTCAGATTGACCGTGCTATCGATGATGCCTTCGAAGGCAATCACAACAACTCCTCAAACAGCAGCTCTTCGCAGCAGCAGGAGCAACGGCAGGAGCAGAACTACGACAATCAGCAGCCTGCCTACAATCAGCCTCAGCAGTCAGCCTCTTCCTCTTCTTCTCAAGGCTGGAGATGCCCCTCTTGCGGCAACACCGGCAATACCGGCAAGTTCTGCAACGAATGTGGAACCAAGCGTCCCGAAGAACAGTCTGCTGTGTGGACCTGCCCTTCTTGCGGACACGAAGGCAACACTGGTAATTTCTGCGACGAGTGCGGCACCAAGCGTGACGGCACCAAGCAGGCTGACCGTGCTGCATCGGAGTGGAACAAGTTTGACTTTGTGCCGGGCGATGAGGTGATTTTCTACGACCAATTGGAGAACGAGCAACTCGGTGAGTTCCCCTCCAAGTGGGAGTTGATAAAAGGCGAGGCGGAGATACAGAAAGTAAACGGCGAGAATGTGATTGCCCTGATGGACGGAGCACGCATCATGCCGCTGATTGAGCCTATGTGGAACTACCTGCCCGATGTCTATACCATCGAGTTCGACTACTATGAGGTTTTGGAGAAATCCGGCGAAGACTATGGCGAGATTGAATTCATGATAATGCCGGAAAACCAGCATACTCTGTATTACGAATTGTGGAAAGTGGTTTTCCCCATCTTTATTTCAGAATCTTCGCACAGTTATTACAAAGATGACAGCAAGACCATTCACACCCATTTTGACAGCGAGGCTACATCAACCGGTCAAGCCTTGGATAATGACAACAAGATGCCCAAGGTTGAACTTAACAAATGGCACCATATTTCCATTTCGGTTAACAAACGCGCCGTGAAGATATATTTTGACGAGACGCGTGTGCTGAATGTGCCGAGTTACAAGAACCCCAATGGCGGTCATTTCGGTTTCGTTTACGGTTGGGCGCAGACGCAATATCCCGCCTATATCAAGAACGTGCGTTTTGCCAAAGGTGCTAAGCCGCTGTACGACAGGATGATGACGGACGGGAAGTTCATTACCTATGGTATCACCTTCGATGTAGGCAAAGCAGTTATCAAACCTGAATCAATGGGCGAAATCAACCGTATTGTCAAACTTATGAACGATGACCCGTCACTGAATTTCGAAGTGCAGGGTCATACCGACAACACCGGCAATGCCGCTGCCAACCAGACCCTCTCAGAGCAGCGCGCACAAGCCATTGTGGCAAAACTCATTGAGATGGGCATCAGTGCCGACCGCCTCACTGCTGTAGGCAAAGGTCAGACCAACCCGCTTGCCGACAACTCTACCGACGAAGGCCGCGCCAAGAACCGCCGCGTAGAGTTTATTAAGAAGTAATTTCGATATAACGATATTCCGCTATCCCGATATTCCGAAAATCAATCATAAAAACAGATAATATGAAACATTCAACCTTCGCACTCATGTGCCTTGCAGCGCTGACTATGTTCACTGCCTGCAATCAAACCACACCCTCCGATGTCAAAGTTGATACCAAAACGGATACCGGAGAAGAACTTACAGATAAGGTTATCGTTGCCAACCTGCCTGTTAATGTGAAGTTTAAGACCAGCATTATTAAAACGCAGTCTTCCGGCACTACAACCATCAATTCTACCATTACCAAAATAGGTGCAGACTGGGTGATGGATAGTCATGGTGTTAACACAATATACCTTTTTGACGGAGGTACAAAGACCGAAAAAGAAGACGTTACTCTCTATTTGCGTTTCGACAAAGACGGCAAGACTCTTAAGGAATATTCTTCCGGCGACGGAGGACTTACATGGTCCGCTACTTCCAAGTACTCTCGCTTCTCTACATTTGCATTTATCAATGCCAACAAACCGTTTCTCGATCCGTCGGTTAACATGGGATATGGCTGCGCGATAGACGTTGTTTACAAGAAAACAGAAGAAAAAAGTGAGATCTGCTCGCGGCCCTGCACCAAATATACGCGTACTTATGTGGGTGAATACGACTATGAAAACCAGAACTCGGTATATCTTGTTGATGATGCCACCCACCTTGTCTTTAGCGAAGAAACTACCGTAGGGTTTGACAACTTTAGAGAAAAAGACGAGGTTACCTCATGGGACGAGTCGGTAACGGCGTTTGACGTAAAACTTCCTGAATAATAGCGTGAGCTCGATACAAGCGGAATCGTCATCCTGAACTTGTTTCAGGATCTCGTCAACCACCATTGCAGTATACAGAGATAAGAACTTGTTTCAGAATCTCTCAGGAAACCGGACTTTATCATTAAAACCATATAAAAACAAACAAATTATGAGAAAATTATCTATCGCACTCTTGTGCATTTCGATGCTCGCCTTTGTGCCGGCATGCAATCCTGTAGAACCCGAACAGCAGGGTACAGAGCAGGGTGAGAATGGCAATGGCAACAGTAACGGCAACGAAAACGGTAATGGCAATCAAAACAATCAGGGTAACGAGGGTAATACCAACGAAGATGAAGGTCTTACCAACTGGCAGAAATGCCTCAAGCATGTTGCCCCCGGTATCTACCAGGGTCTCCCCGACCAAATCTATTTCGGCATGGAAATGGATTATCAAAACGAGATACTCGCCATCTGTGCCGACGGTAGTGCTTTTGTCATTGAGGACCTCACGGAAGGCGATGTCATTGCACCAATCACTGCCTACGACGGAAACCTCACTTTCCATGAAATAACTGCCCAAAACGACAGCAAACGGGGTCTCATCTACGACGATGTTGTAACCGTCTATTCCAAGGACAAGCTCGTGTCGTTCGGAAATACTGCCGGATGGATAGATGCTCAATTGACCTTATTTGCCGGATTCTTCGGCTTTGATGACTACTTCTATCAAGGCAAGATGATTGAGACTTACTTCAAGAAGATTGACGAAGCCACTGACTTCAATTCCACCTACGAGAAAATCTTCAACCTTGCCAAGAAACAGGGCAGTTTCGTTGCTCTCAACGACTTGTTCCACCCGACATACACCATCTATAACGATGGTTGGCACAGCGAACTCTACCCTGAAGACATGAACACCAAGCGTTGGGTTGTCCCCTACGATGGCACGGGCAAGATTGAGCGTTTCTGTGTCAAGTGTCAGCGTGGTTGGGAAGGCGGAGGCAAACGCTTTATCTTCTACGGACCTTGCAACTGGGAGAATGTCACTTATGTTGAGTGCGATGTCGTCTGCGAATATGACCAAGCTAAATACTGGTTCGACAAAATCACCGCCATGACCGACCGCTACAATAAAGTCTATGAACCCAAAACTCTTTGCGTTGATGGCGAATATGACCTGTTAGGCGACGGGTCCTACATGGTCAATATTACAACTGCCGGCTACCAGTATTATTCAGAACCTGAATCAGATGACGAAGGCCATCATTATGGTTATGATGCAGATGGTGTAAGAAGGCGGTTTACTGATGATGAGGAAGATTTCGGCAGCGGATATGTTCATCCGGAATACAAGATGCAATGGACAAAACCCTCCTACGATTTAATCACACCTATGTCCATCGAGTTCAGTGTCAATTATGTCACTTGGGTATAAGGCAGAATTACGTAAAAAAGACGTAAAAAGGACGTAAAAAGGACGTAAAAAAGACGTAAACGAGACGTAAAAAGAACGAATAACCAAATAATTAAATAACTGATTAACCAAATCACCTCGTATTTGCATAGTTGGAAAATAATACCTACCTTTGTGGCGTATTAACCAACAGCTCTACTAATGATTTACGACAACCGAATATTGCTTGGCAAAGGGGAACAACAGGTTTTCCTCAACCCTCGTATGGCTAACCGCCACGGACTCATAGCTGGTGCTACAGGCACAGGCAAGACTATAACGCTCGAAGTGATGGCTGAGGCTTTCTCTGACCTCGGTGTACCCGTCTTTCTCGCTGATGTCAAAGGAGATATATCAGGTATGTGCCGTGCAGGACAGATGAACGAGAGCCTGCAGAAGCGCCTCTCCAAAATGGGTGTTACCGACTTCGTCTTCAAGGCTTTCCCCGTTCGCTTCTGGGATGTATATGGCCAGGCCGGTCATCCTGTTCGCACTACCATAAGTGAGATGGGACCTATGCTTCTCTCCCGCCTCTTGGGACTGACCGAAGTGCAGGAGGGTGTGCTCAACATCGTCTTCCGTATTGCTGACGACAAAGGTCTGCTCCTCATCGACATGAAAGACCTCCGCTCTATGCTCCAGTATTGTGCACAGCATACGAAGGATTTCATGACGGATTACGGCACCATGACTTCGCAGTCGCTCGGAGCAATACAGCGCGCACTCCTCGCACTTGAAAACGAAGGCGGAGAACTGTTCTTCGGAGAGCCCAACCTCGACATCTTCGACTGGATGCAGTGTGACCCTGCTGGCAAAGGTTATGTTAACATACTCCATTGTGTCAAACTCTTCCAGCATCCGCTCCTCTATTCCACTTTCATACTCTGGCTTCTCTCCGAACTGTTCGAACAGCTGCCTGAGGCGGGCGACCTTGAGAAACCCAAGATGGTGTTCTTCTTCGACGAGGCTCATCTCCTCTTCAATGATGCACCAAAAGTGCTCGTCCAGAAAGTCGAGCAGGTGGTCAAACTCATACGTTCTAAGGGAGTGGGAGTGTATTTCATCACCCAGTCGCCGTCCGACCTTCCCCAGACAGTGCTTGCACAACTCTCCAACCGCGTGCAGCATGCTCTCCGTGCATACACACCTGCCGAGCAGAAAGCGGTTCGCGCTGCAGCACAGTCTTTCAGACCCAATCCTGCTTTCCGCACTGAGGATGCCATTACCGACCTTGGCGTAGGGGAAGCACTTGTCTCCTGTCTTGATGAAGAAGGCAAACCGCAGATGGTTGAGAGGACAAAGATTATATGCCCCCAGAGCAGTATGTCTGCTATTGACGACAATACCCGACAGACCATCATCCGCCAGAGCAACCTATATGGCAAGTACGACCGCACCGTTGACCGCCAGTCTGCCTACGAAGACCTGCAGCAGATAACTCAGGAGGAAGAGAGGGCAAGGCAGGCTGCTCAGCAACCTGTACCAAGGCAGACCACTTGGCAGCGTCCTTACACTCCTCCCCGCACTACCTACACGCAGCCGCGACGCACTACCACTACCCGTCGCACTACTGCCAATCCGCTCAACTCAATGGCTAACACCATCGGAAGAGAAGTCGGCAAGTCGCTCGTCCGTGGACTCATGGGACTACTCAAATTCTGACAAACAACTAATCACCAATAATCAATTCATTAAACAACCAACAACATGAAAAAAACGATTCTAACCCTTGCTGCTGTGCTTGTTGCAGGCAGTATCTTGGCTATCGAACCCGTTACACTCAACGGCAAGTTTAACATAAAGAAGCAGAAAGGCACAGTGGCTCTCTTCAGCTTCGACTGGAGCAAGACTCAGGTAGGCAGCATCGATGACGGTGTGTTTGTAAACACTCCTGTGCCCATTGACGAGTATCTTCAGAAACAAGACGAACAGAAAATTGCAGAAGGCAAGGCAGAGGATGCCAAATATGTAAAGGACTGGCCATCTATCAAACAGGAGGCTGAAGAAAACTTCAAGAAAACTTGGAACAAGGAGTTCAAGAAGGGAATGCATCTTACTCGCAATGCCGCCGAAGCAGGCTATGAAATACGTTTCGTCATCGAAGGATTCGATTTTGGCAATATTGCCGGCTCTGTCTTTGGCTGGGGCAATGCAGGAGGCGCTATCATCAAAGGCTATGCCACTCTCGTTGAAAAGGCATCAGGTGCGGAAGTGCTTCATATCGACCTCAACCATGTGCAAGGACCCGGGCACTTCTCCGACCGTATCCGCACTGTCCTTGTACTCAACGAACTCGTTGATGAGATAGAAGACGCTTATTGATTTTCTAACCGAAAAGAGCTGAAACAGAATAGCTATGTGACGCTCTTGACGGTGAAACTTACGATGATGAGTATTAAACCTAATTGCCATTGTCTAACTCATCATCTATAAAGAGAGGTGCATTCTTTCGGATGCACCTCTCTCGATTCTATGTGGTTATTAGGTGATGTGCTTGCTCCGCAATTCACCTGTGTAGGTAACAATTCACCGGTTCACATGTTTACTGTTTAACACGCTCGCAGTAGCTGCCGTCACGTGTATCTACGCGTACTATCTCGCCCTCGTTGATAAACAGAGGCACGCGGATTTCTGCACCTGTTTCCAGTTTGGCAGGTTTCAGTGTGTTGGTGGCTGTATCACCCTTCAGACCGGGTTCTGTATATACAATCTGCAGTTCTACCTTGGTCGGGAGTTCGGCAAACAATACGGTGTCGGTCGAGGCATCGCTTACCACGTCACATACCATACCTTCTTTCAGGTAGTCAACACCTGTAATCAGATCATGAGCAATGGGTATCTGTTCGTAGGTCTCCTGATTCATGAAGATATAGTCAACACCTTCCTGATACAGATACTGATAAGGACGACGCTCTACGCGAACATCTTCCAGTTTCTCACCGATATTGAAGCGGCGCTCAAGTACACGACCGTCAACAACATCCTTGAACTTTACTCGCATGATTGTGTTGCCCTTGCCGGGTTTTACATGCAGAAACTCGATTACGAAATACAAACGGCCGTCCATACGAATGCAAACGCCGTTCTTGATGTCTTGGGAGTTAATCATAAAATAATCTATTTAATATTTACGGTTTTTGCGATATTGATATTTGTTTGTGGTATTGTCTATACCTCATTGCCTTAAGCAATTTGTCAGGGCATATTTTTCCGCTGCAAAGATAATATATTTTCCTCAAACTCACAAATGCCGCTTGTTCACATTGGCAGAATTTGCATATTTATGCAGAAATGCTTACCTTTGCACACTCAAAGAAGAACCATCCTAAACCATTTAAACCATCCTAAACAACTTTAAACAATAATATTATGAATTGGACATGTTTTATTCAGATAGCAAGTGCATTTGTCATGCTGTTTGCTATTATTGACCCTCTTGGCAGTATGCCTATTGTGCTTAATCTTGAGCAGAAAGGCGACCGTGTGAATGCTTGGAAAGTGACTATCGCAACTTTCCTTCTTATGCTTGCATTCCTCTTTGCAGGTGAGTGGATGCTTCGCTTGTTCCATATTGACATTGAGTCGTTTGCTGTGGCTGGTGCCTTCATCATCTTCCTCATGGCAATAGAGATGGTATGCGATGTCGAGTTGTTCAAAAACAATGGTCCGCAGGGTTCCAGTAGCATCGTGCCGCTTGCCTTTCCTCTGTTTGCCGGACCGGGTGTGATGACAGCCTTGCTTACTCTGCGTTCCGAGTACGACTCTTGGATTATTGTCGTTGCACTTATGCTCAACATGATAGCAGTGTGGCTCGTATGCCATTCCACTAAGTTTATTCAGCGTCTGCTTGGTGAAAGCGGTATATACATCATCCGTAAGTTCTTCGGTATCATAGTAATGGCTATTGCCGTTAAACTATTCTCATCGAACATAATGGTGGCAGTACATAAATTCCGCCAGACAGCAGATGCCACACCTATCGCAGTAACTGTTGTGCAGCCCGATTCCGCTGCCAATATGGTAATAATCCCTGACAGCATATCTAATATAACTGACAATGAAGAATAACATTTTTATAGGCATACTGGTTTTGCTTCTTGCATCATGCTCTGCTCCCTCATTCCGTATAGAAGGTAATATCACCGGTGCAGAAGGACGCAAATTGTATCTTGAGCAACTGGCTCTCGACAACACCTCGCTTCTCGACTCTGTTGTTCTCCCGTCTGATGGTAGTTTCCGTTTCAGACAGCCTGCTCCTGAGTTCTCTGAATTGTATCGTTTGCGCTTGGGTAAGAGTGTGTTTGTCTTTGCTGTTGACTCTGCTGAGCATATATCTTTCGCTGTTTCTGCCGATAGTCTTTCATACTTCACCAATGTTGAAGGCTCGCAACATACCAATCAGATAACCGCCTTGCGCCGGTCTCTGCGCTTCTCTGCTGCAGAAGATCATAAACAGTTGGCTCGTGAGACTATTCTCAAAGATCCGCGCTCTATGGTGGCATACTACGCTCTCTTCCAGCAGAAAGCAGGCATGTTTGTCTTCGATTTGTACGACAAGGCAGACCGTCCGTACTTCTCTGCTGTGGCAACGGCGTGGAATGTTTTCATGCCAGACAACCCGCGAAGCAAGGCAGTGTACAAACTGACACTTGATGCCATTCAGCAGGAGCGTCAGGAGGCGAATCGTCAGGCAATGAGACAGTTTATTGCCGATTCCGAGAACAGCTTTCTTGATATCTGTCTCCCTGATGAGAACGGCAAACTCAGATATCTCTCCGATTTGCGAGGCAGGGTGTTTGTGCTCGACTTCTCTGCTATTGCTATGGAAAAGAGTGCCGCCTATATTTTTTCTCTTAGAGATATTTACAATAAATACAGTTCTAAAGGGTTGGAGATATACAGTGTCAGTGCCGACACCAACAAGTTGCTTTGGGAAGATTCTGCTCAGAATCTGCCATGGATTACGGTCAGAGGCGAGAATGGTATGTATGAAGATGCCTTTGCTCAATACAATATACAGCAGATTCCTACCTTGTATCTTTTCAACAAGCAGGGTGAGATACTGGGCAGATATTCCGATTTCGAAGCATTGGCTAAGGCAATAGACGTATGCTTGCGCTAAGTAGGCTTGTTGAGTTGGCTCAGAGCGTGGGCTTCGATAGTTGCGGAATAGCACGTGCCCGCCGTTTGGATCAAGATGCGCTTGTCCTCAGTCGCTGGCTTGAGGCGGAACATCATGGTTCAATGCAATACATGACTCGTGATTTTGAGAAGAGGGTGAATCCTCAGGCTCTCGTTCCCGGGTGCAAGACGGTGATGGTCTGTGTTCTTTCATACAATAAAGGCAGAAAGCAGGTGGAGGGTGCCCCGTTTATTTCTCAAAGCGGCTTGTCTAAATGTGACTATCATCTGGTTATGAAGTCCTACTTGCACGAGTTGGAGAACAGAATAACCCGGGAATTCGGCGAGGAGGTGTTTTCTTCTTCACATCAGCATCTGTTTTGTGATTCTGCTCCTATACTCGAACGCAGATGGGCGCAATTGGCGGGAATAGGTGCAATAGGCAGAAACAGGCAGTTGATAAGTCCGGTCCTTGGTTCGTATATTCATATAGGTATCCTTCTGATGAACGAAGAATCCGACTGCTATAGCCTTCCTTTCGACGAGGATATCTGCCGTGACTGCTCTCTTTGCCTTCACGCTTGCCCTACAGGTGCACTGCGTGCTGACCCGTTTGATGCCAGAAAGTGTATATCATATCTCACTATCGAGAGAAAAGAGGACTTGCCCGCCAGGTACGAGAAAGCAGTGGCGAATGTACTCTATGGTTGCGACAGATGTGCAGAGGTCTGCCCTTATAATATGCTGATAGAGCCTACCACCCATGAAGAGTTGAGTGCTGACGAGAATGTGCTCAACATGACTGCCGATGATTGGGAGAACCTGTCGAGGAGACAAAAATTGAAACTCTTACACCGACTTGCAAAATAATACATACGTTATGAAACTATATTCCGAACTTCGTATAGCCCTTGCGTCCGACCATGCAGGCTACAATCTCAAACAAACAGTTATCAATTTTCTTCATGAGAAAGGAGCCGATGTCCATGATTTCGGTTGCTATTCAACCGATAGTTGCGACTACCCTGACTTCGCTCATCCGCTTGCTCAGGCGGTGGAGAATGGTGAGTATCTGTTTGGTATAACCATTTGCTCCACAGGCAATGGTATTTGCATGACTGCCAACAAGCATCAGGGTATCCGTGCTGCACTCTGCTGGGATATACCTCTCGCGCGTCTCGCCCGTCAGCACAACAATGCCAATGTGCTTGGTTTGCCTGCCAACTTCGTGTCCGAAGACCTTGCTTTGCAGATGGTGGAGACTTTCTTCACTACCGATTTTGAGGGTGGCAGACACGAGCGCCGCGTAAACAAGATACCTGTTAACCGCTAATCTCAGCACTTTGTATCTCCGCCGTATCGGCAATATCATCAGAAGCAGATTCAGTTATCTGCTCAGTCTCGCTGGCATATACCGGTTCAGGCACATGCCTGAGTTCTTGTCGGTCGAGCCTGCCGATTGGTGTATGCTCTCTTGCCCTGAATGCCCTGTCGGCAGGCGTGGACAGAAGAGCACCAATGACCGCGGATTGCTTGGTGAAGAACTGATGCGGAAAATCCTTGATGAGTGTGCCGATTATCTTCATACTATCCAGTTCTTTTTTCAAGGCGAACCCCTGCTTAACCGCCAATTGCCATTGTTCATTGCTATGGCAAAACAGAAACATATTTACACGATTGTTTCAACCAATGCCTTGCTTGTCACGCCCGAGTATGCCCGCGCGTTGATTGGTAGCGGTGTTGACAGGCTGATAGTGTCAATCGACGGCTTTAGCCGGCAGTCATATTCTGAATACAGGGTAGGAGGCAGTTTCCGGAAAGCTCTTGCCGGACTACGTCTGTTGGCAGAGGCAAAGCATCAACTGAAGGCGAAAACCAAAATAGAGTGGCAATGCCTTATGCTTAAATCCAATCAGCACGAATGGCAGCTTATTCGTGATAATTACAAGCGTCTTGGTGCTGATTGCCTTACATTGAAGACTGCTCAGTTCTATGAATTCGCGCATGGCAATCCTCTCATGCCGGATAATGAGCGCTATTCGCGTTACAAGCAGTTGGCTGACGGTAGGTTTGTGAGGAAGAAACCATACAGAAACCACTGCCTGCGCTTGTGGAGTGGGGCAGTGGTTGATGTGAAAGGCAATCTCTTGCCCTGTTGTTTCGACAAGACTGCTGACTATGCCTTTGGTAATATCTGTAATGAGAGTATTGCAGGTGTCTGGCATTCCGACAAAGCGGAGACGTTTCGCCGCAGGCTGATGTTGAACCGCCGTGAGATAGATATATGCCTCAACTGCACGGAATAGCGAAGTACGGATTAGAACAGTGATAACTGGTCGTCGTGCTCCTTGCCCTTCTCATCTACAGGCAGTGAGTCTTCAGGGACATCTGAATTTATTGTCATCGGAATATCGTCAATATCAGTCTCCACGGTTTCTGCAGTGGTCTCTTCCTGAATAGATTCGAGTGCAGTCTCCTGTGTCTCTTCTTCAGATGTTTCTTCTTCGCTTTGTTCCGCTATTTCGGGTTCAGGAGAAATATCTTCTATAGAGGCGACTTCGTATGTTGTAAGGCGTTTGCCGCGTGCACCTGCACCTTTCACGGCAATAAACTCCTGCATTATCACACTAATGTCCTCGCGTGCCGTGTCAGCAAAGTGTATGAGGAATGTGGCATTCTCATTGTCGGTAAGACAGTGCATACGCGATTCAGGATTCTCTCCGAGGAAATTCTGCGGCTTAGGTGTCGCATTAAGCATGAATCGCTTTGCGTACCAGTATTGCTGGTCTGCATCCCAAAGTACAAGCGACCACGTCTTTTCAGGATTATACTTCTCTATCTTGTATATATTGTTTTCAAAGTGAGCAGTAATCTCAAATGTGGTAGTATAGTAGTCGCCGTTTCGTGTTATTACGAGCACTCGGTCCTCACTCTGGAATTCTCCGAGATAAGTACCCATGCCGTCATAATTGATACGAAGTACATCGGGGTCGAACCATACTTGTCGGCCACCGAGTGTAGATGCGCCTTTCTGCTTCAGTGTGATGCTCTTTACCTTGAATTTGGTCAGCAGATTGCCCCTGCTGCCCCTGCCCTTGACTGCAAGTTCTGACAAGTCTTTCAGAACCTCCATTTTCTTTAGCTTGAGAGCGGGGTCAAGTTGCACCCTTATAACTTCCGCTTCCCCGTTAGGGTTGGCTGTGAAATACATTACCTTCGAGCCTGGCTTGCCTGTTGTAAGGTTATATTCTTTGTCGCGTGCCAGACCTGTGGCGGCAAAGCGTTTCATGTAGTATGGACCTGTCTTGCCTTCGCGATATACCACATTATATATCGTGCGCTCGTCGTTCTTCTTGAATACTGCTATATGCAGAATATTGGTGCCGACAAACACTTTCTCCTGAACGCGGATAATTTTGTATTTGCCGTCTTTGTAGAAGATAATGATGTCGTCAAGGTCGGAGCAGTCAAAGAGGTACGTGTTCTTCTTTAGTGAGGTGCCTATAAAGCCTTCCTCCTGATTGATGTACATCTTCTGGTTGGCCTCTACCACTGTCTTTACATTGATAGTTGCAAAGTTGCGCACTTCTGTCTTGCGCGGGTAGTTGGCTCCGTATTTGTCCTTCAGGTTCTCAAACCATTTGATAGTGTATTCCGTCAGATGGGCAATGTTGAACTTCACCTCGCGCAGTTTTTCGTTCAGTGCCTTCAGTTGTTCGTCTGCCTTCTTCGAGTCAAACTTGGTGATACGCATCATCTTTATCTCAAGCAGTTTGCGAAAATCCTCGTCTGTCGCAGGGCGAATCAGTTTGCTTAGGAATGGTTCCATGGCCGTTCGTATGAACGCAACTGCTTTCTCAGGAGAAGTAGAGTCCTCAAACCCTTTCTCTTTGTATATGCGTTGTTCGATAAATATTTTCTCAAGCGAGATAAAGAATATCTGTTCTTCCAGTTCGCCTTTTTGTATGTCAAGTTCCCAGTGAAGCAGATCCTTGGTGTGGTCGGTTGATATGCGCAGCAGGTTGCTTACGTTTGTGAACACTGGTTTCTTGTCCTGTATTACGCAGCAGTTGGGAGAGATGCTCACTTCGCAGTCTGTGCATGCATACAACGCATCTATCGTCTTGTCCGATGAAGCTCCGGGTTGCAGTTGAACCACAATCTCTGCTTCTGCCGCTGTGTTATCATCAACCTTCTTTATTTTTATTTTGCCTTTCTGGTTGGCGCGTAAGATGGTTTCTATTATGCTGGCTGAAGTAGTCCCGTAAGGTATCTCGGTGATGATGAGTGTCTTGTTGTCCTGCGACTTGGTGATTTTACTGCGTATCTTCACCATTCCGCCTCTCTCCCCGTCGTTGTATTTGCTTACGTCTATTGTGCCTCCTGTCGGAAAATCAGGAAATAGTTGGAATCCTTCTCCGCGCAGATATGCAAGCGAAGCATCGCATAGTTCATTGAAGTTGTGTGGAAGGATTTTAGAGTTGAGTCCTACAGCTATTCCTTCTACACCTTGTGCCAGCAGGAGAGGAAACTTCACAGGCAGATTCACCGGCTCTTTCTTTCTTCCGTCGTAAGATAGCATCCAGTGTGTAGTTTTCGGATTGAAGACTGTCTCAAGTGCAAACTTGCTCAAGCGCGCTTCTATATAACGCGGAGCAGCTGCACCGTCGCCGGTAAGAATGTTACCCCAGTTGCCCTGACAGTCAATCAGCAGATTCTTTTGTCCCAACTGTACAAGTGCATCGCCTATTGAGGCATCACCGTGCGGATGGTATTGCATGGTTTGTCCTACGATATTGGCAACCTTGTTCAGCCTGCCGTCGTCAACCATTTTCATTGCATGCAATATACGCCGTTGAACCGGTTTCAAACCGTCGTATATGTCCGGCACGGCACGCTCCAGTATTACGTATGAGGCATAGTCAAGAAACCAGTCTTGATACATGCCTGTCAGGTGATACTTTATTGAGTCGTTGAAAGTGCCGCGCGAATGTGGTTGAGCTGCAGAAGCTTCGTCTTGCTGCTGTTCTTCTGCAGAAAGGTCTTCAGTGGCTGCGTCTGTGGAGGAAACGGTATCTGAGTTCTCTTCTGTACCTATTATGTCGTCTTCTTCTTTCATTCTCTCTTACGCTGAAACAGACGCTCACCGAGCGTCTAATGGTGGATTATAATATCGGGTGAGAGCGGTTTTACTCTACAAAACGGTTGATAAAGATATATGCCAATATACCTACGATTTCCAGTACAAGGCTTGAGGCAAGCAGTGCGTTCGAAGGTACCCAGAAGTAATAAACTACAAGGCAGAGTACACCGCAAATAACGAGTAGTGCGCCTAAATATTTAATTAGTGTTTTCATATTATTATTGAGTTATTGTTAGTTAATCCAAGAGTATGTCAGCAGATTTACATTCTAATCCTCAAATAGGACGAAGTCGCTCAAATCTTCTATAACTTCTCTCCGAAAGCAAGGTCTCCTGCATCGCCTAATCCGGGTACTATATACTTGTGCGGATTCAGTACCGGGTCAATGGCTGCGGTATATAGTGTGATATCTTCAGGCATCAGGGTCTGCAGATAGTCAATGGCTTGCGGAGTGGCAAGCACCGAAGCAAGATATACTTTCTTCGGAGTACCTTTCTGCAGCAATGCTCTGTAAGCAACCTCCATTGAACTGCCGGTAGCGAGCATTGGGTCGCAGATGATTAGTGTTTTGCCCTCAAGCGACGGAGAGGCTATGTATTCAGTATGAATATAAAACTCTGTTTCGGAGGTGTATTCCCTATATGCGCTAACAAAGGCGTTTTCTGCATGGTCCAGATAGTTGAGAAAACCTTGGTGAAAAGGCAGACCCGCACGCAGTATGGTGGCTATAACCACCTTCTCTGTGGGCAGACTTACTTCTGCTGTAGCCAACGGAGTTTCAACGTTTGCCCTTTTGTAAACAAATGTCTTTGATAGCTCGTAGGCTGTAATTTCGCCTATGCGCTCTATATTACGTCTGAAACGAAGAGAGTCCTTCTGAATATTGACGTCTCTCAACTCGCTCATGAAGGAGTTCAGTAGTGAGTTTTGTTCTGAAAGATTGATAGTTTTCATAACGTTCAACTCTAAACTTTCAACTCTCAACTCATTTTGCGGCTTGCAGTTTGGCCATCTTGGCGTTGTCTTTTATTTTTGCCTTGGTGGCCTTTATCTCGTTTTTGATCATCTTGTCCTGCAGTTTGTTGGTCTCCTGCATGTTCTTTAGTTTGGCTTCCTTGTCCTTCAGGTCAAGTTCGTATGAAGAAAGGGCTATCATGTCGTCTTTCAGCACTTCGCGGTCGCGTTTGATGTCTTTCATGTTGTGGTCGCGCTCACGCTCGTTGTCTCTCAGACGTGCTTCCTGCTGGTCAAGTGCAGCGTTGTTGTCAGCAAGAGTCTGTTGGTCAAGAGCCGAATCTTTCAGCAGTGCACTGCGCTGTTTGTCTATTGCTTTCTGGGCTTTCTTGTCTGCCTTCTCCTGACTCTTGTAAACTTTCTCCTGGGTTGCAAGTTGTTTCTTGCGCTGCTTGTTCAGTTTTACCTGTGCCTTGTAGTAGTTGCGCTCGCTCTTGGCTGTCTTGGCTGCAAGATTAAGTGACTCCTTGTCTGCTTTTACTTTCTTGTTGATACTCTCAAGGTCAATCACATATTGTTCGTCATTACCTGCTTGCTGGCGAATTGTGTCAAGATTGAAATCAACGATGTTTACATTGATGGGAGTTACGTTTTGTGCATTCATTGCCATGCTTGCAGCAACCAATGCGACTAAGAATAATGTTTTTTTCATTGTTGTATGTGTTTATTTGGTTGTTAATAGTCGTGTTTATGAAAACTTTTCAAGAAAACGCGCACTGTATGTCTTTGATACCGGAATACGTGGCAGGTTATCTTCTCCAAAGTCTATAAATAGTCCATCGTCAGTCTTGCTCACTACCTTTATTGTGTTGAAGTTCACCATGTGCGACCTGCTGCATCTTACAAGAGAAGTCTGCGCAAAGTCTTGTTCTATACGTTTCAAGGTGTTGCGGAGTACATAGTGTGGCAGTTTGTTGCCGTTGCGATAGTAGATTATTACATAGTTGTCCGATGATTCTATATAATATACAGCCGTTGATTTGACCGACAACTTCAATTCTCCTTTCTCGTCCCGGAAATTGTAAGTGTCTGGAGCAGGCAGACTTGTCTTGTCTCCTGATGCGGAAGCAATGTTTTCTGTCAGTTTTTGCAGTTCGGCTTTCAAACGGTTGATTTCTTCTTCCTTGGCGATAAGGGCAAACGACATTGTGAATGCTGCATAAGGAATGAATATGATAAGCACCGTGTCAAGCAAAGCCTCCTTTACGAATGTGAAATAGTTGTTGTATTCACCTGTGATAATGGACGCAGCAAGCGAATAAACAATGGTCATAGCCATAACTTCTGCTACCAACCAGGTTGCGTACTCCCATATCTTTATAGGATGTTTCTTCGCATATTTGTACATTATTGTACGGCTTATGGCTATTATACCCATCGCTGTAAGTACAACTGCTGTGGCTCCTCCAAGATATATAAACGGATTGTCTGTCCAATTGGCCGAACCGAAGGGCTGATATATCAATATGAACAACTCTGCAAACAACGCAGTGCCGCAGACTGTCCAGACCACGTTCTTCTTCAGAGTCAGATATTCAGGTATGTTGTTCTTCAAGAGCCGGAATGTTTTGTTGTTTATCGTTTGTGCCCCATATTATGAGCGCTGCAAAGATAATACTTTTTTTTGTTATACGCAAACAGTTTGCATATTTGCAGAAAAAGCCGTATCTTTGCAAGGATTTAAAAACTTCGTGATACTCCCTATGGAACGTAAATTTGATTTGGACCGCACCGTGCGCCTGTGCATAACCATTGTCGTGGTTATTGTGCTCTTTTTGTTGACACGGCAACTCAGTGGAGTTCTCTTGCCCTTTGTTGTCTCTTGGTTCATTGCTTACCTTATCCACCCCATCGTCAGTTTCTTCCAATATAAGTGCCGGCTCAAGAACCGCACATTGTCGGTCGCTGCCACGCTTGTTCTGCTTCTTGTTCTGCTCGTAGGTATTGTTGCGGCATTGGTCGGACCCGTTTCTGCCGAATTGTCGAGAATGCTGACCTTGATCACTTCTTATGTAAGCGGACTCAGTGTCGATACCGTTCTGCCCGCAGCATGGCAGGAGGATTTCCGTGACTGGCTCGCGCAATACGACTGGCAGAGTCTTCTCACCTTTGGAAATATTGAGAACGTACTCAACAAGATTACCCCCTATATCAGTGGATTGCTTGGAGGTAGCATCAGCTTGCTCGGCAGTCTGCTCGTTGTTTTTGTAAGCGTCCTTTATGTAATATTTATTCTGATTGATTATGAGAATATTACCGCTGGCATGGTAGAGATGATTCCTCCTAAGTTCAAGAAAACCGTCACTGATGTGCTTGCTGATTTGGAGACAGGTATGAACAAGTATTTCCGTGGACAGGCACTCATTGCTATGACTGTCGGTATCCTCTTTTCTATAGGTTTTCTTATTATGGGGCTGCCACTTGCTATTGTGGTCGGACTTTTCATCGGTCTCCTCAATATGGTGCCCTATCTTCAGGCGGCTGGTATTCCCCTCTGCATGCTGCTCGGGGTGCTTCAGTCGGCTGACACAGGTACGGCTTACTGGATTATCCTTATTGAAATTGCTGCCGTATTCATCGTTGTGCAAACCATTCAGGATATGCTCCTCACTCCGCTCATTATGGGCAAGACCATAGGCATGAAACCTGCCGTAATGCTTCTTGCTTTGTCCATATGGGGGAGTCTGCTGGGAGTGGCGGGAATGATAATAGCTTTGCCGCTGACAACGGTGATGCTCTCTTATTACAAACGATATGTTCTGCAAGTAACAGAAGACGTGAAACCTGTACTGGAAGAGACGCCGACAACAGAAGTTCCATCAGAAGAAATAGCGGAAAATCAACAATAATTTTCATATATAGAGATTTTTCCGTACCTTTGCAGGCTCTTTTTAATAAAATGCACTAAAAGGCTGTTTTGATTAATTTATATGCAGAAAATTAGAAATATAGCAATTATTGCTCACGTTGACCACGGCAAAACTACCTTGGTTGACAAAATGCTTTATACCGCCCACCTGTTTCGTGACAACGAGACTAAGGGCGAGTTGATACTCGATAACAATGAGTTGGAGCGTGAGCGTGGTATTACTATCCTCGCCAAAAACGTCTCTATCGAGTATAAAGGTTATAAAATCAATATCATTGATACTCCGGGGCACGCCGACTTTGGCGGTGAGGTAGAGCGTGTGCTCAACATGGCAGACGGTGTCCTCCTGCTTGTCGATGCTTTCGAGGGACCTATGCCGCAGACACGCTTCGTTCTTCAAAAGGCTCTGCAGATGAATCTTAAACCCATTGTGGTCATCAATAAGGTGGATAAACTCAACTGCCGGCCCGATGAAGTCCAGGAGGCTGTTTTCGACCTTATGGTCAACCTCGATGCTACTGACGACCAACTCGATTTCGAAACTATCTACGGCAGTGCGAAGAACGGATGGATGAGCCGTGACTGGAAGAAACCTACCACCGATATTACAGCCCTTCTTGATGCCATCATCGAGCATATTCCTGCTCCCGAAGTACTCGAAGGTACCCCCCAGATGCTTATCACTTCGCTCGATTATAACCCTTATGTAGGACGAATAGCTATCGGGCGCGTGCATCGCGGTACTCTTCGTGAAGGAATGGCAGTCACCTTGGCAAAGCGTGACGGCACCATGCAGAAGACAAAGATTAAGGAGTTGCATACCTTTACTGGTCTTGGACGGCAGAAAACCGATGCCGTAAGTAGCGGTGACATCTGTGCGCTTGTAGGTATAGAGGGTTTCGAGATAGGCGACACTATCTGCGATATCAATGTCCCGGAACCACTCAAACCTATTGCTATTGACGAACCTACCATGTCAATGGTGTTCACCATCAACGACTCGCCTTTCTTCGGGCAGGAGGGTAAGTTTGTCACCTCCCGCCATATTCACGAGCGGCTCATGCGTGAACTCGACAAGAATCTCGCTCTCCGCGTGGAGAAGAACCCGAACGAGGATATATGGCATGTCTATGGTCGCGGTGTTCTTCATCTCTCCGTACTTATAGAGACAATGCGTCGTGAAGGCTACGAACTGCAAGTAGGTCAGCCGCAGGTTATCATCAAAGAGATTGACGGAGTCAAATGCGAACCAGTTGAGCAACTCACAGTTAATACACCCGAAGACTGCTCCGGCAAGATTATCGAGTACGTTTCAACTCATAAGGGTGAGATGACCAAGATGGAGATGGTCAACGACCGGGTGCAACTCGAGTTCCAGATACCGTCTCGCGGTATTATAGGTATGCGCACCTACGTGATGAACGTCTCTGCAGGAGAAGCCATAATGGCTCACCGCTTCCTTGAGTTCCAGCCATACAAAGGTGAGATAGAAAAGCGAAACAACGGCTCGCTCATCGCCATGGAGACTGGTACTGCCTATGCTTATGCTCTCGACAAACTCCAAGACCGCGGGCGATTCTTCATCTATCCGCAGGAAGAAGTCTATGCCGGTCAGGTGGTCGGAGAAAATGCCAAGGAAGGTGACATTGTGATTAATGTTACAAAGTCGAAGAAACTCACCAATATGCGCTCCAAGTCGGCTGACGACAAAGTGTCGCTGCCACCGCCCGTTATATTCTCTCTTGAAGAAGCACTCGAATACATCAAGGAGGACGAGTACGTGGAGGTTACACCTACACACATGCGCATACGCAAAATTATTCTCGATGAACTTGAACGCAAGCGCCAGAACAGAGTATAAACCAATTACCCATGCATCGCGCATTCATGCACGATTTAACAACCCACAAATATTCTAACATTATTATATTATGCAAGTAAACAGAACAGACATTGATGCACTCAACGCCAGACTTACAGTGGTGGTTGAGCCTCAGGACTACGAAGAGAAAGTCCAAAAACAACTCAAAGACATTCGCCGCCGTGCCAATATTCCCGGATTCCGTCCGGGTATGGTGCCTGCCGGCTTGGTTAAGAAAATGTATGGCAAAGCCGTACTCGGAGAAGAAGTGAACAAAGCTATCAACGATGGTATCTTCAACTACATCAAAGAGCAGAACCTCAATATTCTCGCCGAACCACTGCCCAATGACGAAGAGACACCCGCTATCGACTGGGATGTGGACACTACTTTCACTTTCGCTTTCGATATCGCTCTCGCTCCTGAGTTCGATGCCAAACTCAACGGCAAGAACAAACTGACATACTATGACATCCAAGTAACCGACACAGAGGTGCAGAACCAGGTAGACGCCTATGCACAGCGCTTTGGCGACTATGTGCAGGTGGACGAATATCAGGCAGGCGACATGCTCAAAGGCAAGATGACCGAACTCAAAGAAGGCGGCAAGGTGAAAGACAATGCCGTTCTCTCACCTGATTATATGCAGAATGACGACCAGAAGCATCTCTTTGAAGGAGCAAAGAAAGGCGATGTCATCACTTTCAACCCAAAGCAAGCCTACAACAACGAGGTGGAGATTAGTTCTATGCTTGACATCAAGAAAGAAGAAGTGGCTGACCTTGCCGACCAGTTCACCTTCGAGATTGAGAGTATCACCCGCCATCAGAAGGCTGAGGTCAACGAGGCACTCTTCGCCAAAGTGTTCGGCGAAGGCAATATAGCCGATGAGGCTGCCTTCCGTGAGCATATAAGCAACGACATCAAGCGCAACTTCACTCAGGATGCAGACTACAAGTTCGGTCTCGATGCCAAGGCTGCCATTCTCAAGAAGATGGACAAACTGCAGTTCCCCGAGGACTTCCTCAAACGATGGCTACTGCAGACCAACGAGCAGAAGATGACTGCTGAGGAGATTGACAAGCAGTTCCCGCAGATGATTGAGGAACTCAAGTGGCATCTTGCCAAAGACCAACTCGCCAAGGCATTCGACATCAAGGTGGAAACCGAAGAGGTGCAGGCTTATGCCAAAGAGATGACCCGGATGCAGTTCCTGCAATATGGTCTTGCAAATGTTGATGATGCAATGCTTACGCAATATGCACAAGAAACCCTCAAGAACGAAGACCAAGTGCGCGGAATTGTTGACAGGGTGCAGGAGAACAAAATATACGAGGCCCTGAAGGGTGTCGTAAAGCTCGAAACAAAAGAAATCACTTACGACGATTTCGGCAAGTTGTTCGAGAAATAAGAGATGAGTGTTGCGGGGCTTGGAGTTGTACTCTGAACCCCGCAAACTTTTTTGTCAGTAACAGAACCTAACTTTAATCACTTAAGAATCTTCAGAAACTTAAGCAACTTTTATTCCCCCAGATAATATTATGAAGCGACTTTCTTTCTTTTCCATGATGGCAGCACTGCTCTTTCTGGCAGGCTGTAACTCCGAGGAGCCGCAAGCTTCGCTCCAAAGTATTTCGCTCAGCAAGAGCAACCTGGAAATAGAGACCGGTAGTACTGTCCGTCTCTCAGTTATCTATTCGCCGGAGGAGGCTGAGGATAATGCTCCTGAAATATTATGGGAATCAAGCCGGAGTAAGATTGCAAGAGTTGACGACAAAGGCAGAGTTACAGGTGTGGCAACAGGTACAGCCACCATTACTGCCTACTGCGGCAAACTCTCAGCCTCGTGTGAAGTGACGGTGGTCAAACCCGCTCCTGTAACCGTCAAAGTCACACCTGCTTCAATAACCGTTCCTCAGAAGGGCGGAGAATACACTGTCCAGATTACAACCAACCATGAGTGGACTGCAGCTGTATCTGAGTCGTGGGTTACGCTTGATGCAGACAAAGGCATCGGCAACAGTTCTCTGAAACTGAATGTCGCTCCGAACGAGACCTTTGAAACCACAACCGCGCAAGTGGAAGTGAAGGCAGGTACCGAAAAAGCAATAGTAAGCATAAGCAGAGAAGGCAGAACGCCCGAGTCTATATCTCTCAGTCCGGCAACAATCGAATTTCCGGCAGAAGGCGGCACCCAGACAGTAAAGGTGCTTACCTCGATTGCATGGACGGCTACGGTTCAGGACTCGTGGATTACCGTAAGTCCTGCATCGGGAGAGGGAGACGGCACCATTACCATTATCTGCGATGCCGCATCTGCCATGTCCCAGATCAAGCAGCAAGTGACATTCAGCAACGGTCAGACAAAGGAAACGCTTTCCGTCACCCGTGCCGGCAGAGCACCTAAACCCATAACCCTCAATTACGAGACTCTCAACTTCAACGTCAACGGCGGCTCATACATTGTAACTGTGAAGAGTGACATTGAGTGGAATGTTGAGAGCAGTGCATCGTGGGTACAAATAAAAGACAAGACGGCAGGTTCCGTAAAGTTGGAGGTGGGTAAATGGGAAAACAGCCATAGCGGGGCTGTTGTCACATTCAGCAACGGAGAGTCAACAGCCGCCATTACAGTGACACAGGCTGTACCCGAACTGACGCTGTCTTATTCTAACGTCTATGCCCCTGCCGAGGGGGGTAGTTATGAAATAACTCTCACCTGCAACTTCGACTGGTATATAAGCAATAATACCGCTTCATGGGTAGATGTCTCACCCGGTTATGGAAACGGGTTCTCCAAGATAACAGTGAAAGTGAAAGAGGCGGAGACAAGTGTTACTTCGCAGGCGACATTCTCTGTGGTTTGCGGCAATATAACGAGGGTGGTAACCGTTTATCGTGCGGGCTATGACCCGAAGAGCTTTACCATCAACAATTCCGGTACTGAGGTATATTTCTCTCCTTCCAATCTGTATTATACGGCATCCGCTGGCAAATGGTCATTCGCTCAATACCAATACAACTATCAGGGTTCGCTGAATACTCATATCTCCTCTACCAACTCAAGTGCCATTGACCTGTTCGGTCGTGGTACAAGCGGATATAATAACAAATACCCATATAATTATAGTAACAATTCTTCACTGTATTGTTTGGCTGCTACTGAGAAGTACATGATTAATACCAATTACGATTGGGGGCACTATAACAATATCTACTATTACAGCAGTTCCAACTACGATCCTGCCGGCACATGGCGGATAATGACTGACTATGAATGGGAGTATCTGCTCAATACCAGAAAAGTCAGCGGACTGAGTTACGCTTTGTGTACTGTGAGAGGCACAAAGGGACTGATTCTCTTCCCTGACCATTTCGAAAATCCAGGAGTCACGGTAAAATCCTCATCTTCTAATTTCTCAACCAATACTTTCAGTGAGGCGGATTGGAACAAACTCGAAAATGCCGGAGCTGTATTCCTCCCCGCTGCAGGTCAGAGAGAGGAAAAGACCATGAATGGTGCCGGGAATGCCGGCTATTATTGGATGGGCGGAGGAGTGAATGAGAGCAGTTATTACTACGGATATATCCTGATGTTCTCTGAGAGCGGCGTGCAGAACAGAGTCAAGTGCGAGGCTTATAAAGGCTGCGCGGTACGTCTTGTGAAAGTAAAAACGGGACAAGGATAATACGAAGAATTTTCAGGAGTAATCTAATAGATAAACATAGTTTAATTCTGTAAGTTAGAAAAAAGAAAAGATGGTGAATCACCATCTTTCTTTATTAACACAACCTTTTCTTTACCTTACTCTGTTAGTCTTACTGCTGCACCTCCTGCGGCTTTGAGTGTGAGACGAAGCACGTCGCCAGCCCGCACCTGCTGTGTTTCTATCACTATCTCGTACGGGTTCTGTTTCCACTCTGTCTTATCTCCGTCACGGTAGATGGTGGCGGTGTAAGTCTTACCTTTTTCAAGGAAACTCAGGTCAACTGCTATCTCCCGCTCATCTTCATTCGTGATGGCACCCAAGTACCAATCTGCCGAATATCTGTCCTGACGGGCGGTAACAACATATTCGCCTATCTTTGCGTCCAGAACTTTTGATTGCTCCCAGTCGCACGGCACTTGCTCGATGAAGCGGAAGGCATCGGGGTGCTGCATATAGCTCTCCGGCATGTCAGATGCCATCTGCAACGGTGAATAAACAACTACGAACAATGCCAACTGCCGTGCAAGTGTCGAGTGCACTCGTGTCTCAGGGTGCACGGGATTGCTGAAATCAAACGTGCCGGGTGTGAAATCTACCGGTCCTGCCATGCAGCGGGTGAAAGGCAGTATGCACAGGTGTGATGCAGGCGAGCCTCCGTCGGTTGACCATGCGTCCCACTCCTGCCCTCTAACTCCCTCACCTGTCATCAGGTTGGGATAAGTGCGGCAGAGTCCTGTCGGCATTACGCACTCGTGGTTGTCTATGCACACGTGGTTTGTGGCTGCGGTGCGTATAACATGGTTCATGTGACGAACTCCATATTGCGACTTATGCCACTCTTTGCCTTCGAGTTTGGCATGCACGTAGCCGGTTTTCACGTTGTGTATGCCAAGATGGTCGTAGTAGCGGAGTGCAGTGTCAAGTTGCTGCTCATAGTTGCTGATGTTGCCGCCTGTTTCGTGGTGCCCGATAATTTGTACACTTTTCTCTTGTGCATACTTGCTCAGGTACTCTATATCGAAGTCGGGTGTCGGTGTAGTGAACGAAGCCAGATTACTCGTCCAGTCGCCGTCCCAACCTTCATTCCAGCCTTCTGCCAACACTCCTCCGAAGCCGTGCTCGGCTGCAAAGTCGATGTAGCGGCGCATGTTCTCAGTGGTAGCTCCATGCTTGGGAGCAAGACCTACTACGCGTCCTTTGGAGTCAAGAATGCGGTATGCCCACGAGTAGTGGTCAAGGTGTATTGCCCACCAGATGCCGATGAACTTCATCGGCTGTATCCAACTTGTGTCCTCTATCTTGCAAGGCTCGTTCAGGTTGAGCATTATCCTGCTTGCTGCCAGTTCTGTGATGTTATCAGCGAGTATCAGCATACGCCAGGGCGACTTAGCCTCGCCTCGGGTCACATATACTGAAGTTCCGTTAGCCCAGGGGGTGAGATAGGTCTTCAACGCAGCAGAATCATCTACATAGAAGTTCTGCGCAGCCCAATCGTCGAGTGCTGCCTCATGGAGGTATCCGTAAGTGCCGTCCGGAAATTCGAGTGCCAATGGTGAGCATAGAGTGTCCGTTTTCTCCCACAGCGGCGCTGCAGTCCACAACCCTTCGTAGTATGGAGTATTCCAGGGAATAGACCATGCTACAGGCTCGCTCTCGAAGCGGTACTCGGTCTGTTCCTTGTATATCTTCCCCTCTCCTTCGCCTGGCAGCACATAGCGGAAACCGAAGCCGTCATCAAACGCACGGAACACTATTTGGAGTGGTAATTTCTCCTCGTCTTCAAGGTTGATTATCAACTCACGGTAGTTGTTTCGTATCTTTCTTTCCTCGCCCCATGTTGTCTCCCATGTTTCGTCAAACTGCGTGGTTTCGCTGCCAACAAAGGTATATTTGTGCTCATCTAAGCCGAGGCGGGACATTCCTATTACCGACTTGCCGTCTTTCTCCACGCAATAACAGGGCACACCCTCCTCTATGGAGAAACCCACCTTTATCTGTTTGTCAGGCGAACTGACACTTGTCTTATTTTGGCAACCGGTCAGCGCTGCTGCTGCCGCCAATAATGATAATAATGCTTTTTTCATCAGAGTAATTAGTAATGATTTACGATACTTAGGACTCGCAGTTACTTAAGATACTTTTTCAAACTGTTATATCTTCGGATAACCCTCACTTTGCTGTATGTTTTCGTTTCTTTCCAGTTCAAGCAGCGGGATGGGTTGTACATAACTTGCCGTACCTTTCCACGTGATGGGTCCGTGGTGTGTCTCGTTGTATAGTTCTGCCTCTTTGTCACCTATTTGGTAACGGCGTACATCAAACCACCACTGCCCTTCGGCAAACAGCTCTGCCCAACGCTCGTAGCGGATTACATCGTTGGCAAGCGGGTCGTTGTCGAAAGCCGTTTTTGTGCGATCGGTGAGCGAGGTGTAGTCGTAAGGTGAAGAGGCATCAGACGGATAACCGTAGGCACGGCGGTGTACTTTGTTTACGTATTCCAGTGCTACGGCGGGATTGTCATCTGCAATGAGTTCTGCATAGAGCAGATAGATGTCGGCGAGCCGGATAATATAGAAGTTGCAGTCTGATGACTCGTTTTTGCCGTATGGAGCAGCTCCCATTTCCACACCTCTGATATTGGTATATTTCCTGTGCTGCCAGCCTATGATGTCGGGTCGGTTGTTCACTTCTGTAGAGCGGTCGTACCATGTCTCCCGTCCTCTGGCATCAATGTAGGAGTCAACGTACGGTTGCCCTGCACAAAGTTTGAGTCGTGGGTCAACTCTTGTGGGATCATTCTTTAGCGCCAGTGCTTCTGCTCTGTAGTCAGGTTCTGCCAGTTTGTACGGGAAATTTTCTTTACTGCGTGTGCCGTTGAAGTCATAATCAGTGTTGAACGTCCAACGCGGCATGGTGTCCCCGTAGAAGTTGTGGAAGCCGAACCGTCCGATATTGCGGTCGTGAACGAAGTTGTTGCCCCACTGCGATGACTTCTTTGTAGTCATTATGTCATGCTCGAGAGTGGTGGGGTCGGTCTGGTCTTCTCTGCCTTTGCGGAAACGTATGTCAAGGTCAACATACCAGGGTGCATAGACAAGAGGCATGCCGGAGCCGGTGGTGTAGTTCTCCCATGGTCCGTCTTGTGTGTAGTTGGTAGTCATGGTCAGTTCGTATATCGACTCCTGGTTGTGCTCGTTTTCCACATTCCCGAAGAACATGTCCTGATAAATCTCGGGGCTGACGAGTTGCTTGCCGCTGTTGTTGATTATGTCCTCCATCAGTGCCTTGGCAGCTGGCTTGTTCTCAGGAAAGATATACAGCGACTGCATATAGACTTTCGCAAGAAGTGCTTTTGCTGCCCATTCCGTGGCACGGAAAGTCTCGTTGTGTCCTGTGAGCAGTGTTGCCGCTTCGGTGAGGTCGTTAATGACAAACTGCCATGTTTCTTTCACGCTGGCTCGTGCAGGCTTTAGCATTTCCACATCACTATATACCTTGTCTATAATAGGAAATCCGAGGGCATTGGGGGCAATCTCAAAAAATATCTGGGCGTGCCAATAGGCGAGAGCACGGTTGAAGAGTGCCTGTCCGCGCATATAGTCGAGTGTGGCTTTCTCTGTCTCAACAGAATAGTTCTCCCTGTAATTCTCTATGGACTCTATTGCTTGTGTCGAGAGTTTTATCCATTTGCACATGTCTGTGTACATCTGCGTGGTATAGCGCGAGTCCACATCGGTGTAGTTGTCTTGCGATGAACCGCGTTCATCATAACTGCCGTAGGTGTCGGTGGTATGGTCGTAAAGCCATACACCCATCGGAAACCAGTAGAAGGCGTAAAGACCGTAGGCGTGACTCTGTGCATACGATGATGTGAGCACAAGGTCAACCTGCTCTATGGTAGCAGGAAAATTGTCAGGGTTGAGTGTCTGCGGATTCTCAATATTGAAGAAATCCTTGCAAGAGGTGAGCAGCACCGCTGCGACCGTTAATATGGAGATGATACTTTTTTTCATGATTCTTGAATATTGAGTGGTTGTCAGAATGTGATGTCAAGACCAAAGGAATACAGTCTTGAAGGAATATACCGGTTTATATTGTCAACATTATACATTAGCGGGTCACCGCCTATCTCAGGATCCATGCCTGAATATTTGGTGATGGTAAAGAGATTCTGCGCGCTGAAATAAATCCTTGCTTTTTCCATGTACGCCTTGCGTGAGTATTTCTGAGGCAGAGTGTAACCTACGGAGAGGTTCTTCAGCTTCAGATAGTCGCCTCTCTCTACCAGGTAACCTGACATGGTTGAGTAGTTCTTGTTGGCGGCTCCGTCACCTATCATACTCCCCAGTTCGTTGATGTAACCAACACGCGGATTGTCGGTAACTGTGGTGTTGTCCTTGCCGAAGCAGGAGGTGGTGAATATGGCTGCGGTGGTGTTGTCTGACGAGAACATGTGGGTGTAAGGTTTTACAAGATTGATGATGTCGAAACCGAATGCCCCAGAGAATACGGCAGCCACATCAATACCTTTCCATCCGAATGACAGGTTTAGACCCATCACCATTTTTGGCCAGGGGTTGCCTATGTATTTGCGAGAGGCGGCTGTGACGCGCCCTTTGCCGTTATCGTCATATATGAGGTCACCCACACCTGTGTTCTTCTGCTGATAATATATGCCTATCTCCTGCCCGTCGGCATTCAGAGGCTGACCGTTCTCGGCAAATCCGAAACTATGATTCGGATTCTGCTCTTTCCACTTTTCAAGAGCATACTGGTTGTAGCGGTCAACCTCCTCTTGGTTCTGGAAGATACCGAGCAGGCCGTAGCCGTAGAAAAGCGACATCGGGTTACCGTCTTCGGTACGGGTGATATCTGCCCATGTACTGTCTGTTCCGCGGTTGATAGTGGCGGCTCCGGGAGCATCGCCGATACGTTTCACACGGTTCTGGTTGAAAGATGCATTCCATGCAATGCCGTATGTGAAATCACCGCGGCGCTCTTTCCATTCAATTGAAATCTCATGACCCTTGTTCTCCACCAGACCCGCATTGAGCATTACGGTAACAGTGTTGGCGGGGTCATCTGATGCAAAATAGTAGCTCATACCTGACGATAGCGGCAATGAACCGCGATAGAGCATGTCGCGTGTCTGGCGGTTGTAGTAATCATAGGTTACTGTGAGACGGTTGCCGAGAAAACCAAGGTCAACACCTAAGTCCCACTGGTTGACCTCTTCCCACTTGAGGTTCTCATTGCCGAGTATTGCCACCCATGCACCGGTCTGCTGTGTGCTCGTGTTGTCGAAAGCATGACTCACTCCTGACAGCGAGAACGTTGACATGTACATGTACTGGGCTATATTGTCGTTGCCGAGAATACCCCACGAACCGCGTACCTTCAGGTTGTCCCACCACGAACCTACATTGTCCTTCATGAAACTCTCTTCTGATATACGCCAACCCGCATTGACGGAGGGGAAGAACCCCCAGCGGTGTTTCTTCACAAAGCGGTCGGAGGCATCGGCGCGGAAGTTGGCTGTAAGCAGATAACGCCCTGCATAGTCGTAGTTGATACGGGCAAAAACTGAACCGCGTCTTTCCATAGGTATGCCGTCTGACGCGTCTTTGGTAGGACCTGCAGAAGCGAGTGCTATCGATTGTGCCACAGGAATGGCAAAGTTGTATGATTTTACCGACAGGTTGTAACCGTCATATTTCCACCATTCCGTACCTGCCATGGCCTTGAAGTTGTGACTCTCCCATGACTGCTCGTATGTAAGAACCGAGTTGAACATCAGGCGGAGTGCCGTGCCGGCGTATGAATTGAGCTGTCCTCCCGGAACACCTACCTGCACCGGACCGAAGTCTTTGTATTCGGTAAAGTAGTTCTGGCTCCAGGCTGCTACATTGGCAGCAACCGTCGTGCGCCATGTGAGTCCGTGAGTGAAATCAACATTGAGGTAAGCCTGTGCATTCAGGTTGTAGTTGTCATCGTGGAACACATGGTAGGCGTCTTCCAGACCTGCGAAGTTGGGGCCGCTGCCTGCCAGAATAGGTGTCTGGGCATAGTTGCCGTCTGCATCTTTTACTTCTGCTACGGGCACTGTGCGGAAAGGAATGGTGTGATTGTAGATACTTGAGTTGGTGGCAGGATTGGTTTTGGTCATACTGCCGTATATGTTTTCTCCTAAGGAGACATATTTTCCTAATTTATGATCGAGATTGGCACGAAGGGAGAAGCGTTGTGCACGCGTGTCCATGTATGTACCTATCTCATCCATGTAACCGAACGAGAGGAAGAACTTGGTCTTCTGTGCGGCTTGTGAAACAGAGATGTTGTATTCTTGTTCCAGACCTGTGGAGAACATCACGTCCATCCAATCGGTGTTTGGCAGTTCGCTGACGCTGCTTGCGCCGAGAACGTCCAAAGTGGAACCCGTGCCCCATGCATCGCGGGCACGAATCCAGTCTTCTGTGTTGAGAAGGTGAATATTGCTTGTTATTTTGCGCCAGCCTACACGGGCATTCAGGTTGACCTGTGTCTTTTCCGCTTTGCCGCTTTTGGTGGTAATCAGAATCACGCCGCCTGCAGCACGTGATCCGTAGATGGCGGCAGAGCCTGCGTCTTTCAGAATCTCTATTGACTCAACGTCACGCATGTTGAAGTTGAAACCTGCATCCTGTGCCACTCCGTCAACTACGTACAACGGAGGCATGCTGTTTACACTTCCTGCACCGCGAATCAGTATGTCGGCCGATTCTCCCGGAGCACCCGAACCTTTCGTCACGGTCACACCCGAAGCCAGACCTGACAGACTCTCGGCAAGCGATTTCGCGGAGAAATCCTGTATCTCTTCTGTGCTTACCGATGATATAGAGCCGGTTACGTCTGACCTGCGCTGGGTGCCGTAACCTATCACTACCACATCCTCCAACACCTCAGAGTCCTCTTCCAGGCGGATATTATATACTGAAGATTTGCTGTTGATGACAACTGTGTAGGTCTTGTAGCCTACGTACGATACGGCGAGTGTCTTGCCTTCGGCAATGTTGAGAGTGAACAGACCGTCAAAATCGGTAACTGTGCCGTTTGTGCTGCCTTGTTCCATTACTGTGGCACCGATTACAGGCTCACCTGCAGGATCAGTCACCTTGCCTTGTATATCTTTGCCTAAGACCGATACCGATATACCTAAGCACAACACGATGGGAACAATGCGGGAAAGTATGCTCTTCATGACTGGATAATACAATACGCAGGATGCCGTCGGCACCCTGCGTAGTTAATAATAAGGTATTTATTTAACAATTATTTTCTCGCTTACGCGCTTGCCGTTCTCAAGAACGTTGGTCTTTACGTAAACACCGTTCTCGGGAGCAACGTTGAGACGCATGCCGAGAATATTGTAGTACTCTACTGCAACAACCTGAAGGTTGGCGTTGATATCTTCAACTGCGGTAACTGCATCTACGCAAGGAGCTGCATAACCTGTAATCTGAAAACCAAAGATGTCGCCATTATCATAGTCGTCAGCGTAGAGGTCTTCGCTGGTTTTGGTGCCTGTATAAGGAGCAAAAGCAAAGAAACAATCTGCGCCGTCGGCTTGAGTAGTTTCACCTTCATTAGCAGAGCCCCACATCCACCAACCTGCACCAGGGTTGTCGGCAGTGTATTCAAATCCGAAGAGTTGACCATAAACATAGGTTACGCTATCGGTCTTGACAGCCTCTGGAGCAGCTTCACCTACCATTAATTGCTTGAAATTGCAGGTCGTTCCAAAAATATTTCCGCTGATTTGTTTCAGACGACGGAAGTCACCGTTGGTATCACCATAGCCTGTCCAGTTGTTGAAAGCAACACCACGGCTTGCACCTTCTGCAGTAGGAGTCTCTTTAAGCCATTCCTCAAGCCATGTGCCCGTTACGTCAACGGCAAAAACGAATGTCTCGTCAACTTCCATGTCGTTAGCAGCAGCAAACTGACCATTTGCGCAGTCATACTTAACGATGTAGCGACCATCAGCACCTACAGGGTTGTTCACTGTGTAAGCGCTTGCACTCAATGCTACCATTGCGGCAGCGATAATAAAAGTAATCTTCTTCATGATAAATGAGTTTTTAGAAGTTAATAAATATTGTTAATTGTGTTGATTGATATATGTCGTATTGCGGTCACATTGTTCGATACCTTCCTGCTAACTATTTGCTACCGTATGCAATCTTCATGCTATCTTCTTTCGCCCTTTCCTAATCTGCTCTCTACTGCATGTTTTTAACTTGTTTTGACATCGCAAAATTACACTTTGTTTATACTATATAAAATTTATATATGACGAATATAAATATTATTTTGCTTGTATTTATGCTAAGCTGTTTATAATTAACAGTATATAAAATATGCCCAATTGTTAAAATCAAGATATAATACCGATTATAAAACACTATATTTATGCTTTTCTGGCTCTGTAAAAGTAGGTGTATTTTCAATTGTGAAAAACTTTGTGTACCTTTGTCAAGTCAAAATATATTTGTCATGAAGAAAAGTCTATATTTTTTGTGTTCCCTGTTGCTGAGTGTATCCGCCTATGCACAGGTGTATGAGTTCGCCGAAGACGCTCAGAATCGTGGCTGGTTCAACCGTCCTTATGCGCGATATGAGGCTGAGGAAGGTTATTGCACTACCAATGGAGTATTCTTGGAAATATCTGACGACCAGCGTACTCTTCAGAGTGAAGCTTCTCATCAGCAGGCATTGCAACTGATTAACGGAGGTGATTATGTCAAGTGGGTGGTAGTTGATTCTGCTCAGGGCGTTAATGTACGCTTCTCTCTGCCGGATTCTCCCGATGGAAACGGAACAAAAGGTACTTTCAAAATCATTGTATCACAATCTGGCAAAGAACTGTTCACGCAAGATTTTATCCTTGATTCTTATTGGGCGTGGCAGTACACTGTGCGTAACGGCAACTATCCTGACAACACGCCTTCTTCTGACAAAATGGTGCGTATGAAGTTTGATGAGAAACATTTCCTTCTCTCGCAGACCGTTCCTCAAGGTGCTACTGTCACTATTCAAAAGGCAGACAATAACAGTACCCCTTACACAATTGATTTTATAGAACTTGAACAAGTTCTTGCTCCGCGTACTCCTGCCGACTACCCTGAATATGCCGATATTCTGCAATATGATCCTGCTGCCGATGGTGCACTCAATACTTTTGTGTGGAATAATCAAGGTAGAACAATATTTGTTCCTGCTGGTAGAATAGAAGTGCCTTCGCGTATTTATATGAGTACTGCTCAAACTCGTTTGATTGGAGCCGGTGAGTGGTACACCGAACTCTACTTTACAGCTTCCTCTGATGATGGTTCTACATATAGCAAACGAGGTATAGAAGGCAGTGCTGACCAACTTGTGGTTGAAGGTCTGAGCCTGAACACAGTCAATAACAAACGTTATTATCAAAACTCCGATTCAAAGCAGGTTGGTAAAGGTTTCCAAGGCGGCTTCGGCACAGGCTCTGTGATACGTCATTGTTGGGTTGAACATTTTGAATGTGGCGGGTGGATTGCTGATTACTCGGGTAATAACTCGAAAAAACTCCTTGTTGAATATTGCCGTTTCCGCAACAACTATGCTGACGGAATAAACCTGTGCAAGGCATCTACCAATCATGTTGTTCAGTATTGCAGTTTCCGCAATAACGGTGATGATGATATGGCTTCGTGGTCAACAGGAAACCTGTGTTCCGGATGTACATTCCGTTTTTGCACTGCTGAAAACAACTGGCGGGCAAGCAGTCTTGCTTTCTTTGGAGGACAGAACCAGTCGGCGCACCATATTGCAATCTATGATGCGCTTGAGTGCGGACTCAGGCTTACTACCGACTTCGCAGGCACAGGCTTCAAAACAGAAGGAGAGATATCGTTCTCAGACATTACTATACATCACTCAGGATGCAAAAGTGGAACATGGGGGCAGTCGGGTGACTTCTGGGGTAACATGCAGGGAGCACTTACTCTCTCTGCTACTGCCAACTATGATATAATCAATATCTCATTCAGCGACATCGACATATTCTACTCACGCTCTAATGCCATATATTTGAGAGGGCAGAACGGCAAGAAGATTAACAACCTCTCTATGCGCAATATCAATGTAGTCTCTGCCGATGGATACGGCATTTATTATAGTGGTGCACAAGGCAGTGCTACCTATTGTAACATGCTTTTCAGTGACTGCACTAAGGGCGGGCAGTCGGCGCACATGGCAACTTTTGTTATTGAGGAATGTGATGATACTGTAGTTGAAAACCTAACTTATGATACCATGAGCGATATTCTCGACTCTCTGAATGGGCGTTATGTTAGGATTCTTTCCCCCCTTGGACATGAAGTGTTTGCAGGCGTCTGTAATGACTGCAGAAATCTGCCGATGAAATCAGGTATATGGATACTCGTAACCTCTGAAAAAATGATGAAGATATGCTTATGAAACTTCTTAATCTGAAATCTCTGTTTATCCTTGTATTTCTTGTCTCTGCCGGATTAATGCAGGCTCTCAATAAAGATGACCTCGACTCGCTTGATTTCTATCTTGGGCAGCGTGCATATTATGATAATCTGAAGGCACAACGTATTGCTGCTATTCAGACTGACAGCCAGCTGACGCAGTACGAACGGCTAAAGGCGTTGTTCGATGAGTATGCATCTTATAATTATGACTCTGCACATCTCTATGTTAACCGACTGCTTGATGCTGCAACTGCTGCCGAAGACTCAAATATGCAGCGTGAAGCACTTATTAACAAAGGTTTTGCCTACCTTTCTGCAGGACTTTTCAAGGAGAGTGCAGATTTGTTTCATTCTATAGATATCTCTAATGCTGACACTGCTGTCAGAATAAAGTATTTTACTACTTATGCCCGGCTCCTCTATGACCTTGCAGATTATAACCGTAGCGATTTGTATTATGACTATATAAGTCAAGGTAATGAGTATTCTGAGTTGGCACTTGAACTGCTTTCTCCCCGAGATACGACAAAATATTGGTATGAGATGGCAGTACGTGATATGAAACAGCAGAACTATTCAAGGAGTCTTCAGCGGTTCGAAATACAGCTTTTGGCGCAGAATATATCTGAGCATGAAAAAGCTATCACTTATTCATCAATGGGATATATCTACTATGCAGCATCAGACATGGAGCAGAGCCTGCACTACAATATTCTTGCAGCCATATCGGATATAAAAAATTCCACGAAAGAAGCTGTCGCGTTACGTAATGTGGCATTGGCACTTTTCAATCAGGGAGAAACTGAACGTGCTGTGAGATATATACGGGTAGCACTCGACGATGCCAAATTCTATAATGCCCGTCATCGTCAACTCGAAATAAGTCAGATCCTACCCATCATCGAATATCAACAGATGGAGGAATTGGAAGTACAAAACAAACGAATCAGATTGCTCAGTTTGATAACCTATGCTTTGTTGCTGGTTCTCTTTATTGTCATGATTTTGCTATACAACAGGGTACGTGCTGTTCAACGTGCTCACAATACTATTCAGCGCATCAACAACGAATTGGCAGAGGCTAATACTATCAAAGAAGAATATATCTCCACTTTCCTCTGCAATCAGACTGAAACTCTCAACCAGTTTGCACAATATCAGCGCTTCGTCAAACGTCGGGCTCAGGAGCGGAGAACAGACGAGCTTCTTGCTGTGCCTCCACAGTTCAATGCCACTCGTACGAGAAAAGAATTTTACAAGCAGCTTGATGAGATGATTCTTCGCATATTCCCTGATTTCATCGGAAAATTCAATTCCCTGCTTCGTGAAGATGAGCATATACAACCTGTCAAGGGTGAACTTCTCTCTCCTGAACTGCGAATCTTTGCCCTCATGAGACTCGGAGTTAGTGATAATGAAAAAATAGCACAGATTCTTGATTACTCTGTCAATACCGTTTATACATATAAAACAAGAGTCAAAAACCGCAGCGACCTTACCAACGAACAGTTTGTCCGGCAACTGGCGGTGGCAATTTAACGCGGAAACATTATTGTTTGTGAAAATGCTTTATCTGGTAGTAGAGCATTATGGCGGCGGTAAGTGCTGAAATGAGGTCGGACAGAGGAAGAGATAACCACACTCCGTTCAACTGCATCAGCATCGGAAGAACCAATGCAAGCGGTATCAGATAAAGCACTTGGCGTGTCAGGGAGAGGAAGATTGCTTTGCCTGCCATGCCGATGCTTGTAAAGAAGTTACCGGTCACCATCTGGAAACCTGTGCAGAAGAATACGGCAAGCACAATCCGCATTGCAGGTACTGACATTCCTATCAACTCGCTTTCGTGAGTGAACATCTTTACCAGTAAGGTAGGACATAATTCGGCTAACAGAAACACAAGAGTGGTAACTGCAGTAGCCCAAACTGCTGTTAGTCGGAATACGCTGAGCATTCTCTTGTATTGCCGGGCACCATAGTTGTATCCTGCTATAGGTTGCATTCCCTGGTTGAGACCCATTACAATCATTGCAAACACGAATGTGACACGGTTTATTACTCCGTAGGAGGCGATAGCCATATCGCCACCATATCGCTTCAATTGATTGTTAAGAATTATTACCACCACACTGTGTGCCAGGTTCATAAGGAAAGGAGACAGACCGATGGCAAACGAATCCAGCACTATCTTTCTGTCAAGACGCCACATCTTGCGGTTGAAGTGTAGAAGTTCGTTAGGGTCGCAGAATATAGTAAACTGCCACATTACTGCCACCGCCTGTGACAACATAGTGGCAAGTGCAGCTCCGCGTACACCCATGTCAAGAACGAAAATAAATATAGGGTCAAGAGCAATGTTGAGTGTCACAGCTACTATTGTAGCAGTCATAGAGGCCTTTGGGTGACCTGAGGAACGAAGCATGTTGTTCAACCCGAAATATATATGCGTGAGTACGTTTCCTATAAGAATAGGTAACATGTAGTCGTGTGCATATTTCAGAGTATCATTGCTTGCACCAAAAGCTCTGAGGATAGGGTCAAGCCAGATAAGTCCTACAGCGGTAACTACAGCACTCAACAATATGTTAAGCACTATCACGTTGCCTAATACACGACGTGCACTCTCATAGTCTCGCTGACCTAATTTGATAGCTACCAATGTGCTTGCACCCACTCCCACCATACTGCCGAAAGCGGCGCATATATCCATAAAAGGCTTGGCTACAGTCAAACCGGATAAAGCCAAAGCGCCTACACCATGACCAATAAATATTGAGTCAACGATGTTGTACAGAGAACTTGCTGTCATGGCAATTATGGCAGGTAGCGCGTATTGACGTAGCAGTTTGCCTATTGGTTCGGTGCCGAGAGCAAGTGTGTTGCTATATTGTGATTTGTTTTCTATAACTTATAGTTCTTGTAGGTAGCTATATTTGTGGTAAATGTGTTTGAAATTATATCTTTTTGGCGATTTCATCATAGAATTTTGCGGCAGGATGACCGTCTTGCAGTGCAATTGGCGTGCCGTCGTCAGCTGCTTGGCGGATACTTTCCACAAGAGGTATCTGACCAAGAAGAGGTACGTTGAGTTCTTCGGCAAGCCGTCTGCCCCCGTCTTTGCCAAAGATATAATAACGGTTATCAGGCAACTCTGCAGGGGTAAACCATGCCATGTTTTCTATTATTCCCAATACAGGTACTCCTACCTTCTCGTTGCGGAACATGTCAATACCTTTTCTTGCATCAATCAGTGCTACAGGTTGAGGGGTGGTGACTACAATGGCACCTGTAAGTTGTAGGGTCTGTACTACAGTCAGATGAATATCGCTTGTTCCAGGAGGAAGGTCTATGAGCATGTAGTCAAGTTCTCCCCAGTTGGCCTCTGTGAGCAATTGTTTGATGGCATTGCTGGCAAGTCCTCCACGCCAGACAACTGCATTCTGAGGGTCAACGAAGAATCCTATACTAAGCATGCGGACTCCGTATTGTTCTATGGGTTCTATCAGTTCTTTGCCGTCAACCACTGCCATTACTGGACGAGCATCTTCAACTTGAAACATCTTTGGTTGTGAAGGTCCGTGAATATCGGCATCAAGTAGTCCCACCTTGTTTCCCATTTTGGTCAAGGCGATAGCAAGATTGGCAGCAACAGTTGATTTGCCTACTCCTCCCTTACCGGAGCTGACGGCAATAATATTCTTGACTTGTGAGAGTGGACGGTCCTCTTTCAGGGGAGTAATCTGTTTTGTGAACTTGGTGTGAATTGTAACTGACGCATTCTGGTCAACGTAGGTTTTTACAGCTGCTTCTGCAGCCTTTACAACTGACTTGAGAAATGGGTCATTCTCTTTTTGGAATATAAGAGAGAACGATACCTCATAGCCTGCAATGCGAATGTCGTCTTCAAGCATTCCGCTTTCTATAAGGTCTTTGCCTGTGCCCGGGTAGCGAACATGGCGTAATGCGTCAATTATTTGTTGGGGATACATAAAATTTTTAAGGTAATAAAAGTGGTCAGAGTGTTTTTTTGATTATGAAGTACCACGTTTTCTCTTGGTAATTATTCATCCTTGACATGGTAGTTCCTGCCATAAGAGCGATAGGTGTCTTTTTCTATTTCAATATTGGGTTCTTCGTATTGTTGCCGGTGAGGCAGACGGAATGATATGTATTTGATGGTCATTCCTCTGTCAAGCCACTGGCGCTCATAGTGCGTCTTCAGGTTAAGTATGTTGTCTGTGAGTACGGAGTGGTAGAGGTCATCGGTATCTGCAATGACAGGAAAACAGTTGACCGATACCATCTCGTGAGTATATTTATAAAGAAAAGGGCTGTCGGTTTTAAGGTTTATTATTCCTCCGTCTTTCAATATCTGTTGGTAACGGTTGCAGAAAAAAGTCGAAGTAAGTCTCTTTGTCGCTTTTTTCATCTGGGGATCAGGGAAAGTAATCCATATTTCTTCGATTTCATCGTGGGAAAAGAAGCGTGTGAGAAACTCTATATTTGTACGGAGAAAGCCAACATTTCGTAGTTGCAATTGTATTGCCTGTTTTGCTCCTGTCCAGATGCGTGCTCCCTTGATATCTATGCCGATGAAGTTTTTGTTTGGGAACAATTGTGCTAATCCCACGGTATATTCTCCTCTTCCGCAACCGAGTTCGAGAACTATAGGATTATTGTTGTGAAAGAATGTAGAATTCCAATTGCCGGCAATGGAGTGAGGGATATTGAGGTCGGGAGTTTCACCTGCAGAGCACTGGATGACATTCGGGAATGTCTCCATCTCCGCAAACTTGCGTAGTTTGTTTTTTCCCATTATTGTAAATTGTGCTATGCTCTATTAACTGTTTGCTATTATCTGTTTATTCTTCACTTTTGACTATCTGAACTCCTACTTTGTCAATTCCGTGAAGTTCGTTTTCGCGCATGGCGTGACGTATTAGAAGACTGATGGTATCGGTGCTCGGGAAAGTTATGTCATGCTGATAGAGTACCGGCATTTCGCGTATGTTGCCGTATCCGTTGCCAAGCCATCTGCCTCTTTCATCTGCAAGATAGAACTCTATTGTGTCAGTGCGTTGTTGAACGGCGGAGTCTGTGAGTTGCTGAGCAGATGTCTGCCCAACAAATAACCACATGTTTTGATAAGGATATTGCTGTGTGTGGCGTATGGAAACGATAATGTCGTAGTTGCCTACAGTATCGGGAGCCGCAAAAGTGAAGCATATTGCAGAGTCCGCATTCCATCCGTTGCGTGGCAGCGAGTGATACTCGGAAAAAATTGTCTGCCTTGTACAAGTGCAGAGTAGTAGCAATGGCAAAAGTGCGAGAGTGCAGGCAAGTTTATTCTTCATCGTTATGGTTGTTGTCACGGTTGTTTTTGTTGGGTCGGTTATCTCTGTTGTCGCGTTGGCGAATGCCGTCACGGTTGAACTGTTTGCGGTTGTCTGGACGTTTGCTTTTTTTCTTTCTGTCAAAGCGGGTAAGATCGTCTTGTCCTACCACATTTTGGTAGTCAGGTAAGTTCTCCACCGCTTCTGCCGAAGTCTGTTTACCCCCCAGGGTATATGGCTTTTTCCCGGAGTTGTTGAGTTCTATGATCTCGTTTGCCAGTTCAGGAGTGATAGTACGCAGGTTGGCAGGTTTGCCGGGGGCGGAGGAGTATGTTATCTCCCGTTTCAAAGGGTCGGCAGAGAAGAAATACCATGTGCCGTCCTGTGTTTCGAGAGTTATTCTACGGTCGGGGAAATCGCGTGTTGCATCTTCGTAAACAGGTACTTCGAAATTGAGACAACATTTCAGTTTGGCACATTGTCCTGCCAGTTTCTGCGGGTTGAGCGAGATATTCTGCAATCGTGGGGCGGTGGTATTAACCGAACGGAAATTTGTAAGCCATGTAGAGCAGCACAGCTCTCTGCCGCATGGTCCCGTGCCGCCAATTCTGCCGGCTTCCTGACGTGCACCTATTTGTTTCATTTCTATGCGTACACGAAAGGTCTCAGCATATACCTTTATGAGTTGGCGGAAATCAACACGCTCGTCGGCGATATAGTAAAATATGGCTTTTGTGCCGTCTCCCTGATATTCGACATCACCTATCTTCATCTGCAATTGCAGATCTTTGGCGAGTTTGCGAGCCCGAATCATCGTCTGTTGCTCTTTTGCCTTTGCATCATCTCGTTTGCGTAGGTCTTGCTCTGTGGCCAGACGGTAGATGCTTCTTATTTCGTATCGTGTGAGGTCGATGTGGTTCTTCTGCATTTGCTTAGCCACCAGTTTGCCGGTTAGTGTCACTTCGCCGATGTCGTGTCCGGGGTTGGCTTCTACGGCAACTATATCTCCTTTCTTGAGAGGCAGATGTTCAGAGTTGTGGTAGTAGCCTTTGCGTGTGTTCTTGAATTGTACTTCTACGAGGTCGGTTTCATTCAGATTTTCCGGCAGGTCGTGCAACCAGTCGGTGACAGGAAGCATGTGAAAAGAGTTGCGCCGGCATGCGCCTGCGCCGAGTTCGCAATTACCGTTATTTAGTGTAAAGCGTTTGTCCATATAATGGTTGTTTTACGTGGTTTGATGTTTTATTTTTTTATAAGAACAATTGTTTGCAGGCAGAGGTCGAAAAATATTATTCTTGCATTGCCGTTTTGTTCGATTTGTTGTTGTGCAGTAGTGAATTGTTCAAGCAGTTGCTCTACGTTCCTTTCGTTGATGAATGGTGAGAAGCGTTCTGAGAACTGCTCTTCTGCAGATGTCT
The DNA here is from genome assembly GCA_017479885.1 of Paludibacteraceae bacterium. Lineage (GTDB taxonomy): Bacteria > Bacteroidota > Bacteroidia > Bacteroidales > Paludibacteraceae > Colicola. The sequence goes on from JAFVBR010000039.1 coordinate 101,734, forward strand.
GATAGTTGAGCTGTGATTGTGAGAGGTTGCGTATGTAGTTCTCCCTAATCTGTTTTTGGGCGTAAGTAAGGAAACTTTTCTGCACTTCTCTGCCTGCAGTTGCCATTTTCTGACTCCAGTCTCTTAGCAACAGCAGTGAATCGTATTTCTTTTTCATCCCAACCAGCCATGAGTTGCGCATAAGTGAGGTGAACATTTCCAGATTGGCAAGTGTCTCCTCATTGGTCTCGACTGTTTGCAGTGCTTTAAGCCAACTGCCATTTGCTATGTGTGCTATATTTTTGGCGTCAGCGGTGCTCAGTTCATCATTATTTGACAGGAGTGCATCGGCGATTACGTTGTCGTCCAGATTGGGAATATGAATCTGTTGTGTACGTGAGAGAATGGTTGCAAGCAGTTTTTCTGGTTCTTCTGAGACGAGCAGAAAGAGTGTCTTCTCAGGCGGTTCCTCTATTATCTTAAGCAGTTTGTTGGCACAAGCAGGGTGCATCTTCTCCGGCAACCATATAATCATTGTCTTGAATCCGTTGCCATACGACTTGAGCGAGAGTTTCCTCAGTATCTCTCCACTCTCCGCTTCGTAAATGACACCTTGTTTGTTTTCCGCCCCGATGGTAGCATACCAATCGTTCAATGAAAAATATTGTCTGGTTAGAATCAGATTGCGGAATTGCCCGATAAAATCATCGCATACAGATTCCCTTCCTGTTTTTTCTTTGAATATAGGGAAAGCAAAATGCAGGTCAGGGTGTTGCAGTTTTGCGTATTGCAGGCATGATGGACAATGTCCGCACGAGTCATCTGTTGTGCGATTCTCGCAGGCGAGATATTGAGCATAGGCAATGGCGAGCCTGAGTTTTCCCACTCCGGCTTGACCATAGAAGAGTTGTGCATGTGCAATTCTGCCTTCCTGCACAGAAAGCCTTAACCTTGGCTTTACTTCTTCTTGCCCGATAATATCTTTAAACTGCATAATTCCGCAATTAAATTGGTTGCAAAATTACAAAAAATTTGTGTAATAAAAAAATATGTACTACCTTTGCACGCTTTTTCGAGTAAAAAGCACGTTATTAACCGGGTTGTATTATATTGTTCGGCAGTTGAAGAAGTCAGACAGTATAGTCCCCATATTACTAATCAGAGGCACGAGATGCCTCATAAATAACAAATTAACAAATGGCAACAAAGATTCGTCTTGCCCGTCATGGTCATAAAGACTATGCTTATTACCACATTGTGGTAGCCGACAGCCGTGCTCCCCGCGACGGTAAGTTTATTGAGCGTATCGGTTCTTACAATCCGAACACAAACCCTGCAACAGTTGACCTCAATTTCGAACGTGCTCTGTATTGGGTGAATGTAGGTGCACAGCCTACCGACACAGTCCGTAACATTCTTTCTCGCGAAGGCGTTATGCTGATGAAGCATCTTCAAGGCGGTGTAAAGAAAGGTGCTTTCGATGAGGTTACAGCCCAGAAGCGTTTTGATGCTTGGAAGGCAGAGAAAGATGCCAAACTCGGCAAAATCAGTGCAGAGGAGTTGCAGAAAGTTCAGAAACTTGCAAAAGAGCGTCTTGCAGCCGAAGTAGAGGCAAACAAGCAGAAGGCAGCTGAACTGGCAAAGAAGCGTCAGGAGGCTCTTGAAGCAGAGGCAGCCGCTGCAGCAGAAGCTGCTCAGGCAGATGCTCCCGCAGCAGAAGAAGCTCCTGCAGCAGAGTAAGTGACCAATCGGTGAACTGTGGGACTGCTGAGTTGTGTAATTTACCAATTCACCAGTTAACCAAAAATGTTCAATCGACAAAAAAGACTTATCCGTAAGATAGCGGATAAGTCTTTTTCAATTTATTCTTTATATATCCTTGTTATATATCCTTAAATGTGTTCTTTAGGTGTTGTTTCCAACCTGTGGTTAGATTACGGTGATACTGCGGTGCATATATGAACCTGTCAATTGTCTTAAGGAAATCTGAGGTTTTGCAACATGAGCTGAAGACGCTTGCAGTTGAAATCAACGGGGCTTACTACGGGGAAAAACACATCGCCGGTTTCAGCCGCAAACAGACAGCCTTCAAGATTGAGTCGGGTATAAGGAGGGCAGAGTACAGCCTGCGAGCGTAACTCGTCAAGGAGAAGACACATGTTGGTTCTTCCTGTGTTATGATTGGCACGCACGACATTGAAATAAACAGGCTTTGCTGACAGGTTGCTGAAAGAGAAATAGAAAATACTGTCGGGCAGGTAAATTGTTTCAAGCAGAATGCTGTCTGGCAAAACAGGTCGATTATGAGACATGACAACATTCACATTTTCTTGTGTTTCTTTCCAAACGGAGTTAAAAGTCTCCTCGGCTGATTCAGCCATCTGTTTGGAGCGCGTGGTATAACCTCCTATGCTGTAGTTGGTTTTGTCTTGCTCCGTTTCCAGCACATTCTCTGACAGCTCCTTTATTAAGTTTTTGGTGACGCTCTTGCCGGAACCGGACACGGTTTGTCTGATTTGGTTAACGTTGCATTTTCCTTTTTCAGAGTAGAGAAGAACAGCATTGGTGTTTCTGTCCCATATCTTGACAAGAGCATTGTCTGCAAGACAGAGACTGTCGAACAGTGACAGAGAGGATTGTAAAGCCGGTGCGGTCCAAACGCTATCGGAGCGATGCTTGACAGACACCTGACCTTTAAAACCAAGCAGACAGAAACGCGGCTGCTGGCAGAATAGAGAAGATATTGCCAAAAACAGAGTAAGTGTGATGGTGACGAACCTTTTCATTTTGTTTTGACTCTTTTATTATTCATTTTTCTTATTACATATATCGTTCCATAAGTAAGGTCGAAGGCAAGTGAGCCGAGACCAACCATGAGCAACAGATTGCTGCAGTCATAGTAATAATGTACGTAGGCAAACATCAGGCATCCTGCAAAACATATGAGGAAAAGAGTGAGTATCTGTATGAGCCTTGACAGAAGATTCTGCACATCATCCCATTTTTCTTTTGCCCAGCAATTGACAACTGCAACTATGAAACAAATAAGAAACGCCCAAAACCAGTTGGCAAAAGTTGAACTTTGCTTGATATAGTCGTAAGAAAGTATTGTGCTAAGGGAACATGCGTGTATCTGCAGACCGGAGGAGGTCTGCTTAAGCGGGCAGAGGTATGTGTCGTTTTTGTTTTCAATATCTCCCACAAGAACTATTTTCCCTGTTATTGCATCTTCAAGATATTCACTGTCAGTCGAGTCGGATAGCAGCATGTCAGCATTGATAGTAAAGAATTCCTTACATGCAAAGTCGATTATCTCATGGGTGTTGTTTCTGTTTTTCAGCAAGACGTATGCATCATAGTCTTTCCAAAGTGCAAGTCGTGCCGCCATAGAAGCAATAGTGTCTCCGTTAGTCAATGGGAAGAATGGTCGGAAAGTACGTATCACTTCCTGCTGGTTGTTGATAGCAAGATTTACAGACCCGAAATCCTGCGGCATAAACCATGAGTCGAAGAATGAGCACTGTTGCCAACTGAAATTGCAGGTTTCTTCGTTGTATTCAAGCATGGTGCTTAATACAACATTGCCCGCAGCCAAGATGTTGAGAAGTTCGTCGTCGTTGTCGGTTTCCCATGGAAAAATCACGTCTAAACCGATGCATAAAGGCGAATATGCCTGAATTGTCTGAAGACACTCAACCACTTTTTGTCTTGAACAATTGTCAACAGAGACAAGCAGAATGTTGTCGTCAAGCTTGTGCTGCGACTGCCGGTCTGCCACTGTCACATACATATCCGACATCTCGAATGAATTCGATTTCTCCATAGGAGCAAATGCCGACAGAGAAGTAACATCGTACTTTATAAGGTATGTCAGCCCCCATGCAATCAATGTGATAATCAGTGATTGCAGAAGTATCTTAGTCCAATATTTTGCCATGTCAGTCATATTGCAGTGTTGTCAGTCAAGCAGTACAAAGGCTGCCCAGTAGAGCGGGTTATCCATGCTTTGCATTGTCCCATCAGTCAGTGTGATTGTTTGTTCCCGAAGTCGGCTCTGTGCATTACGCAGAGCTGTGTGATAGTCGCATCCTTTGGCTATTTCCTGATAGAAGAAAGTCATCATCAGTTGTGTCGCCAAGTCGCTGACCTCCCACAAACTGACAAGCATACTTCTGACTCCTGCTTTCTTAAATGCACGTTGCAGACCGAACACGCCTTCTCCTGTAAGCAATCCAAGCCCTGTCTGACAGGCGGAGAGTACCACCATGTCTGTCTTGCGAAGGTCGGTTTGCGCAACTTCACGTGATGTAAGTATTCCGTCGTCTATGTTATGTGCAGCAAATGATTTGCTTAGTAGATTGTTTGCACCTGCAAATGCCAAACCGGAATACAAAAGGCTGATGTCTTCACGCGTGGACGATGCAGAAAAACTGATGTCAGGCACTGTGAGGCAGAAACCATGTGTGGCGATATGAATGACTGATGGAGAATGCCCTGACAGACTCTTGAACGACTCTTCAATACAGCTCTTGCCTGAGTAAGTGATTGTGCTGTAATGCATATCGTCCTGAAGCAATTCGGAAACTACATTTATTTCTGTCTCCGTGCCCGGCAGATACTCCAACCATTGCATCTGCTCGCTATAGTCAACCGCAGAGCGCGTAGCAGACTGCGTGCGTTTATAAATATCCGCTTCAAATTCCATATCTTCAGCATCCATGTCGAAGTCAGCGGCTCCGAATACAGCTGCAGTGTTGTTGTGTGTTTCTTCACCATGCTCGGCGGCAAGTTCTTTGGTGGAAGAAAGGCGCATCATGCCGAACAACTGATTCATTCTGTCGCCATTCTCATTCTGAAGATATTCAATTCCCACCTGATGCAGAATACCTGCTGGCGAAAAATAGATTTGCGTGGCTCCTTTCAGATGTTTTATGAGAGGTTTCCAGATTATATTGTAGGCGGATGAATTGTTGTAGGCATCTTGTGAAGCAAGTGTTTTTTCGGCAAGGCTGTCCCGAGTGAAGAGCAGAATGTTTCGCGGATGTTTCCAACCTTGCCTGATAACAGATGCTGCATAATGTTCCTTCTCGTTGTGCCGGTAGTGAAGAAACTCCACGGCGGCTTCGTTTTTCTTCAGGACGCTTTGTATCTGTTGCCATGTGAAGATATGATTGCCGGTAAGGTGGTATTGTTCCAACCCTTTCAGCAGAAGCCGCTCCACACTATCGGCTTGTGCAGTTAACACCCGGCTGCTGACTTTGGTTGTGTCATCATCATTAAGGATTGATGCCTCTACTCGCAACGCACGCAGTTGTTCATGCAGTTTGATCAGGGCAGAGTCGTTGGTTTCCTGAGTTTTTTGTGCAACACCTATAGTGGCATCCAACAACAGACTCTTCTCAAGCAGTGCCGCATTATACAAAAGTCCCTGATTATCGGATGATCGGCTTATAGATTTTTTGACGGTATTGACTATGTTTTCAAACTGCAACCAGTAGTTTTCACGCTCCCGTTCCGTCATATATGTGAAATTACGGTTGATATTGTCATTAAGGAAACCAATGATTTCAGCATTGCTGTTTTTGTCGTTTTTGGTAGTGAATGGTATGTAGTTTTGCAGGTCAACAAGTTTGGTCAGCTGCTTAATGTATTCAATATTTTGTGTTCCATACAGAGTTCGCGCAAGATCGGTTGCTTCTGCCTGATTAAGAATGACAGGGTAAGGGTCTAATAGCAAAAGTGATACATCGCTCAGAGAATTCAGCCCGTGGATATATTCTTTCGACAACTTGCCAAAGTGTTCTTCTGCCATCTCCATAGCTTGTTGTACAAGTAGCCGTGCCTTTTCGGGGTTTTCAACTTGAATAAGTCCGCTCTCAAAGAGCAGGGTCTCAACATAAAGACCATAGAATTTGGTCCCTCGGTCTTCTTTCGGTATGTTATTGAGAATATGCTTGTTCTCAGTAATGATGGATAGTGTCTTTTGCGTATCTTTCCGTTTAGAATATAGAGTGGCAAGATTATGTCTTTCTTGAACGTAGGCTATATTTTCCTTGCCGAAGATATTGGCATATACGTCAATAGCTTTGTTGTAGGTATCAGCGGCCGATACGAAGTCACCCATATTGTTGTATAAGATTGCGAGCGAATTAAGAGCAAAAGCAATAGTGTTGTTATTACTGCCATACACTTTTTCGGAAAGGGCTACGGCTCTGTTCAGATAGTTCAGAGCTTTCTCATAGTTGCCGCGTTCTTTTTCTATCACTCCGAGATTTGTGAGTTTTGTAGCACATTCTCCATGATCTTTACCTACGGTTTTTTCCGTGATTCTAAGAGCCTCTTCTGTGTATATTGCTGCACGGTCATAGTCGTACATCTGGGCATAGAGTGAGCCGATATTGTTCAAACACAAAGCGTACAAGTCATGCTCCTTGCCTGCAGTGGATTCCGCCAACTCAACGGCTTGATTCATATACTCCAGAGCTTTATACAATTGACCGTAATCTTTGTACATAACTCCTAATCCTGAGAGCAGAGCCGCATAGTAAATTGTATTCTTGTTTTCTGTCAGACGGCATGCTTCTTCTTCGTACTCGATTGCCTTTTTGTATTGACCCTGACTATAGTAGAGGCTTGATGTGTTGTGAACAATTGTCACATAATTCTTTCCATGTTTGTTGAAGTTGTTTTTATTCAAGCCTTCTATTGCACCAATATAATAATTCAACGCTTTATCATAGTCTCCAATCTGTTCGAACATTACTCCTATGTTGCTCAAAAATATATAGTAGTAAATATCATTAACGGTGCCTTTAAGATTTTCCAGAGCTGCTATGCACCTGTTTGCATATAGTTTGGCATTTTCAAAATCAGTAGTCTTTATGTATGAAGATGCCAAAGAGTTGAGTGCTCCGACATATTCTAATGACTTGTCGGTTCCATTGCGTTCATATAGAGAAATGGATTTTTTGCTAAGTTCAATTGCTTTCGGGTAATTCCCCAGTTCACGGTAGAGATTGGATAGATTATTAAGAATTGCTCCATAATAAATATTGTTTTCTCCGTATTTTTCAATACATAGTTGCATGGCTTCCTCAAAATATGCAGCGGACTCAGTGTACATCCCCATGTGTTTATATTGCACACCAATAGTCTGCAGGAGGTTGACGGCATCTATGGGCTTCTCCTTGTATAGTTTGTCTTTAGCGCAATCAAGGGCTTTGAAAGCATAGTCAAGTGATGATTTGGAGTCTCCTCTCATGTTGAAGAGGGCGCTGTGCATCTCGAGTATTACGGCATATAAAACGGAGTTCCCCTCGTTGCGCGCTTTGAGTTGTTCTTCTGTTTCGTTAAGTATTTTCTCCGCTTCTTCCAGTTTGCCGTTATATGTGAGGATAGATGCTTTTGCGTAATTTATTTCACACTTGTTGATAAGACTTGTATCGCCGCTTGCTATATAGAATTGTTCTGCTTGCATTACCATTTCCAGAGCTTTGTCCGCTTGTCCTGCTGAAAGCATGTCTCCTGCTAAAATTCCGTAGGCATAGGCAAACTCGAATGATGATTGTCCGCAGTTTTCCGCAGCCCAATCGAGAGCCTGTTGATGCATGTCAATGCCCGCCTGCATATTTCCGGTAAGAGCGATGTCGTTTCCTTTTTTTACGAGTTGCTTTATGTAATCGGTTTTTTCTGACGCGTATAATTGTGTAAGGCAAACAGCAGTAAGGCTATATAGAAGAAGTCTTTTAATAGTCATTGAATTATGAATGTGAAGTAGTAGAGCGAATCAGAGTGAGTTCTGCATGCGGAGCATGTCGGCAGCTTCGATTTTTTCTTTGGCAAACTGAAGAGTGACGGTGTAGGTGTTGTTTTCTCCGGGATGTTTGGACGGTGCCTCGTACATGACCGGCATCATGATGGTTTCGGCAAGAGAGCGAAGTCCGCGTGCACCGAGTTTGTACTCGACAGCCTTGTCAACAATATAGTCGAGTACCTGGGGCTCAAAACAGAGTTCGATGCCGTCCATTTCCAGCAATTTCTTGTACTGTTTTATGATAGCATTCTTTGGTTCTGTAAGTATGTTTCTGAGTGCCTCTTTTGAAAGAGGCTCGAGATACGTGAGTATGGGCAAGCGCCCTACTATCTCAGGGATAAGTCCGAAAGACTTGAGATCTTGCGGTGCTATGTATTTGAGCAGATTGTTCTTGTCAACCACTTGCCGCTTGCCTGTATTCTCAAATCCTACCACCTGAGTGTTGAGCCGTGCAGCTATCTTGCGCTCAATACCATCGAAAGCCCCTCCGCAGATAAAGAGGATATTGTGTGTATCAACATGAATAAACTCCTGTTCGGGGTGTTTTCGTCCTCCTTCGGGGGGCACGTTGACCACGCTTCCTTCGAGTAGTTTGAGGAGAGCCTGCTGAACGCCTTCTCCTGAGACATCGCGTGTGATGCTGGGGTTGTCGGACTTGCGGGCAATCTTGTCAATCTCATCAATGAATACGATGCCGCGCTCGGCACGGGTAACATCGTAGTCACATTCCTGCAGCAGACGCGAGAGCAGCGACTCCACGTCTTCTCCGACATAGCCCGCCTGTGTGAGCACCGTGGCGTCCACTATGGTGAAAGGCACTTTGAGCATCTTCGCGATGGTCTTGGCGAGCAGAGTCTTGCCGGTGCCGGTAGAGCCGACGAGTATGATGTTGGATTTTTCTATTTCAACGCCGTCATCCGACTTGGGCTGCATGATGCGCTTATAGTGGTTGTAAACGGCAACGGAGAGGAAGCGTTTGGCTTCGTCTTGCCCTATTACGTATTGGTCGAGGAATGTTTTTATCTCTGCGGGTTTGGGCAGGTTTCTCAAGTCCAAGTCGGCTGCTGCGTTTGCGGCAGACGCCCCATAGCCCATTTCTTTGAGAATGAGGCTTCCCTGCTTTATGCAGTCGGGACAGATGAAAGCATTGTTCAATCCCTGAAGGATATTTATGTCCTCCCTGCCGCAAAACGAGCAGCGAGGTCCCGGAGTGTCACTTTTCCTTGCCATTATTTCTTTGTGAACACTTTGTCTATCATACCGTATGCCAATGCTTCTTCTGCTGTCATCCAGTAGTCACGGTCGGCATCGGCTATTATCTTCTCCATGGATTGTCCGCTGTGGTTAGAGATAATCTGATAAAGTTCCTCTTTGAGTTTGAGAATCTCTCGGGCAGTAATCTCGATGTCGGATGCCTGGCCCTGAATACCGCCCATTGGCTGGTGAATCATTACGCGGCTATGAGGCAGAGCGGCACGCATACCTTTCTCGCCTGCCACGAGCAGAATAGCTCCCATAGATGCTGCCATGCCGGTGCAGATAGTAGCCACTTTGGCACCGATAAACTGCATGGTGTCATAGATTCCGAGACCTGCATAGACGCTGCCACCGGGGGTGTTAAGGTATAGCGATATGTCACGACTGCTGTCCACAGAGTCTAAATAGAGCAGTTGTGCCTGAATGACGTTGGCGCTATAGTCTGTGACTTCTGTACCCATGAAGATGATGCGGTCCATCATGAGCCGTGAGAATACATCCATTTGAGTGACATTCAGTTGGCGCTCCTCGAGGATGGATGGAGATATATAACTTGCTGCGGGCATGGCAGCGTTCATAGTGTTTTCTACATGCATGGTGTTCATGCCCATGCTACGTGCAAATTTAAGAAAATCGTTCATGTGGTTGAATATTTATGGTTTGGTTCTGTTTTTGCAGATTAGCAGGCAAAGATACAACAATTTTTGAAGATGCACAAGTATTTTTTATTAATCCAACTTTTTTGATTATCTTTGCAGCGTGGAATAAAGTGACCATAGTTGAAAGCAGCAGGAAAGTAGCAAGAGATGATGCTCAAGTGACATATAAGAGATGGTTAGATCATTGAGGAATGGTATTACAATGGTATTACTCTTCTTGCTTAGTGTTAGCATACAGGCAAGGACCGATAACCGGGCGTCAATAAGGAGTTGGCGTTTGGCAGAAGGTCTGCGTGTGGCGGACAGTGTGAGGGTAGATACAAGTTACATAGACCTTCCGATGCGCGATGCTATAAATGACTATTCGATTGCCAATGCCTATAACGGCAACATGGTTTCCCCGATAGAATCGAAGCTTTTCTTTGACCGTACGAACAAGACGGGTTTTTTGTTTGGAAAGGCTTTCGACCCTTTTATGCTTACAGCAGGCGATGTCCGTTTCTTCAAGACCAACATAGCTTACAGCAGCATAGCCTATAAAAGAGGTTTCACGACCTATCGCGAGGATAACGAGATTGACTTCATGTTCACAGGCAATATCACCCGCAAGACTAATCTGGGTCTGACACTGAATTATCTGAACGGAGTGGGTCACTATGATGCTCAGGCAGGTAAGAGGTTTGCGGGCAGTGTATTCGGGTCGTATAACGGTAGCCATTATTCGTGTATGGGCGGTGTGACGTTTAATACATTGAGCAGTTTTGACAATGGCGGTGTGCAGGACCCGAGCCAAGTTGGTGGTGTGTTGAATTCCGAGGATATACCTGTCAGGTTGAATGCGATGGCAGGCATGAAGCATATATCGGGTTTCTGGAATCATTATTACAGTATATGCGTGGAGCGTGAGAGGAAGGAAACCATCAAGCCTCGCAGAGGTTCTAAGGAGGAACCCCGTGATACGGTGATAATAGAGTATGTGCCGGTAACGACTTTCCGCCATGTGCTTGACATCAACCAGTCCACGCACCGTTATGTAGAGAAGACAGCCAGTCAGAATTTCTATGAGAACAACTATTTTAATACCTCGTCCACAAGGGATACCGCCAATGTGCTGAACATACGCAACACTTTGATGGTGACCTTTGAGGAGGAGTTCAACAAATGGTTGCATTTCGGTGCTGACGTGTATGCGGTAAACGAATGTCAGCGGTACGCCTATAGTATAGCTGACCAGAAGCCTTTGTTTGACAGTGTGCAGAATGTAAGTCTGTCACAGTATCTATCGAGGGGTTTTCTGCTGCCCGGTGACACGACGATGGGTCACCGCTGGGTTAACAATACATGGGTAGGCGGCTCATTGTACAAAAATCGCGGCAAATATGTCCACTACGGCTTCAATGGTGATGTGTGTTTAGCGGGCTACAAGATAGGTGAGTTTCAGGTGAACGGTCATGTTGACGGAGATTTCAAGGCGGGAAAGGATACACTCAGCATGCATGCACGCGTGTCGTTCGGCAATGAGACGCCTGACTATTTTCTGCAGAATTACCGTTCGAACCACTATATATGGAATAACAATTTTTCCAAAACCTATAGTCTGCGTGTGTCAGGTACTGTAAGTTACCCGACAAAGTACGTGCAGCCTCGTGCCACGGTTGATTTTGCCAACATTACCAACTTCATCTATTTTGCGGATAACGGTCTGCCACAACAGCACGACGGCAACATACAGGTGATAGCTGTGAATGCGCAACTGAATATACGTGCCCCTTATTTTGCTATGGACAACAATGTGGTATGGCAGATGTCATCATCAGACCACTTGGCACTGCCTATGCTGACACTATATCACAACATCTATTATTACGGCACATGGTTCAGAGCATTGGATGCACAGATAGGTGTGGATATGCGTTATCACACATCGTATTATGCTCCACTATTGAATCCTGCTACGGGTCAGTTTTGCGAGCAGCACGATGTGAAGGTGGGCAACTACCCGATACTGAATGTGTATGCCAACTTTTATGTACGTCTGTTGCACCTGAAGTTATTTGTGCAGTTTACACATTTCAACAAATACTTCATGCCTAAGATGGAATATTTTTCAATGCCGTCCTACCCGTTAAATCCTCCTGTATTCAGGGCAGGTCTGGCATGGCACTTTTACAGATAATGATTTGGCATAATGCTTGCAGATATAAGACATGCAACCTTAACAAATAATCAATATTTAGCATTGTTATGAATTATACGAATCAGTTATACAAGGCGTTACAATATGCCCGTGAGGAGGCGGAGCGCCTTGAGAATATGAGTATAATGCCCGAGCATCTGCTGTTGGGAATCTGCCGAATTGGCAGATGTGCTGCCACGGATATGCTTCAGCGGGCTGGTGTCAACATGGATATGCTCAAGTCTGCTCTTGATAAAAAAGGAGCAGGCAGTGATTTGCCCGGTGAGCAGACATATTCAAGGGAGTCGGACCGTATATTGCGTATTCTGGACCTGGAAACGCGTTCTTATAAGGCAAACAACGCCGATGTTCAGCATCTGCTGATGGCGATACTGAAAGAGGCGATGAATGGTGCGGCTGTATTGTTGAAAGACAAGTTTGGCGTTACGTACGAGAAGATGGAGAACCTTTATCCGAAACCTCAGCAGCAACCTCGGATGGGCGCCGGCTTTGCTGCCGACGAAGATGATGACTCGATGTTGTCAGATGTAGGTCAGGATGAACTTGGCAGACAACAGTCATCCACTCCTGCCTTAGACTCGTTCGGCAATGACCTGACGCGTGCCGCTATAGACGGTAAACTGGATCCTGTTATAGGCAGGGAAGAGGAGATAGAGCGCGTGATACAGATATTGTCGCGCAGGAAGAAGAACAACCCGATATTGATAGGCGAGCCGGGTGTGGGCAAGTCGGCTATAGTGGAAGGACTGGCAATGAAGATTGTTCGCAAGGAAACATCGCCGATATTGTTCAACAAACGTATCGTCACGCTTGATGTGGCATCTATGGTTGCGGGTACCAAATACCGCGGCCAGTTTGAAGAGCGCATGAAAGCCGTTATAACCGAGTTGCAGCGCAATCCTGACATCATATTGTTCATTGATGAGATACACACGATAATAGGTGCCGGTAACCAGGCCGGTCAACTTGATGCCGCCAATATGCTGAAGCCTGCTCTTGCCCGCGGAGAGGTGCAGTGCATAGGTTCAACGACTACCAACGAGTACAGAACGAGCATTGAAAAAGACGGTGCTTTGGAGCGTCGCTTCCAAAAAGTGATGGTTCGTCCTACTACCAAGGAGGAAACATTCTTGATACTGAAGCAGCTGGCACCATATTATACAGCCCATCACCACGTTGAGTACCCTGACGAAGTGTTGCGTGCCTGTGTTGACCTGACAGAGCGCTATATCTCCGACCGCGTGTTCCCCGACAAGGCTATTGATGCTATGGACGAAGTGGGTGCAAAGAAGCATGTGAGCATGCCTGTCACTCCGAACGCAATAAAAGAGATAAAGGAAGAACTGAAGAAAGTACGTCAGCAGAAGACCGAACTTCTGCAGCAACAGGATTTCTCGAAGGCAGTAGTTCTGCGGACACAGGAGGTGGAACTGGAGGGCAGGCTCAAACAGGAACTCCGCCGTTGGGAAGAGGCGCAGCAGGAGGTGAAACCGATATTGGCGGTGGAGGATGTGGCAGGCGTGGTGAGCACAATGTCGGGTGTTCCACTGAACCGTATAGCCCAGGAAGAGAATGTGCGTTTGCGCAATCTGGCAGACGTGATATGTAAGAAAGTGATAGGTCAGGACGAGGCAGTAAAGACTGTGGTCCGCAGTATCCAGCGGAGCAGGGTAGGGCTGAAAGATCCCCGCAGACCTATAGGCACTTTTCTTTTCCTCGGTCCGACAGGTGTGGGCAAGACCTATCTTGCCCAGACACTGGCAGAGGAGATGTTCGGTTCGAGAGATGCTATGATAAGAATCGACATGTCGGAATATATGGAGAAGCATGCTGTGTCGCTGCTTGTAGGAGCGCCTCCCGGATATGTGGGTCACGAAGACGCCGGCAAACTGACAGAGGCGGTGCGCAGAAAACCATACAGCATCGTTTTGTTCGACGAGATAGAAAAGGCTCATCCCGACATATTCAATATTCTGCTCCAACTGCTTGACGAAGGCCGTCTGACCGACCGTCAGGGGCATGAGGTTGATTTCAAGAACACGATAATCATACTGACATCCAATGTGGGAACCCGCCAGTTGAAAGACTTCGGCAGAGGTATAGGTTTCTCAATGAGCGAATCGATAAGCGATAAAGATGCGAAGGCAGTTCTTCGCAAGGCTCTTGACAAAACATTCTCGCCTGAGTTCCTGAACAGAATAGACAACATAGTTGCTTTCAACCAGCTTGACGAGCAATCTGTCGGCAAGATTCTGGATATTGAACTTCAGGAACTTGACAAGCGTCTGGCTCCGTTGGGTTACAAACTGCGTGTATCCGATGATGTTCGCCATATACTGATGAAGAAAGGCTATGATGTGCAATACGGCGCCCGTCCGATGAAGCGTGCCGTACAAAACGAACTGGAGGATATGCTGACCGACTATCTGCTGAGCAATACAGCGCAGCCTGACGGTGAACCCCAAGAGATACAGATAGAGGCTGAGGATGGTAAAATTATTGCCAAATAGAGTTGCATAAGTAAAAACTTATTTATAACTTTGCACCGTCAAGTTCAAGATTCGAAATAATAATAAAAGCAAATATAGTTATGGTAAATGAATTGACAGATGCCAACTTCAAGGAAGCTCTGGCACAAGAGAAACCCGTAGTCGTTGACTTTTGGGCACCATGGTGCGGACCATGCAAGATGCTGGGTCCGGTGATAGACGAACTTGCAGAAGAATATGATGGCAAGTTGTATGTCGGAAAAATGAACGTAGATGAGAATGAAGAGGTTTGTCAGGAATACGGAATAATGAGCATTCCTACTGTTCTATTCTTCAAGAACGGCGAGTTGGTGAACCGTCATGTAGGTTTCGCTCGCAAACCTGACATGCAGCAGAAATTTGAGGCTCTGCTTTGATAAGTAAACACATCAAACTAAATAAAAACAACTAAAAACTCATCTCTTATGAAGTACACTTATTCTGAGTATCGTCAGAAAGCGTGGGATTCGCTTTCAGGCAAGTGGGGTGCAGCAGTGCTCCTCGTGTTGGTTTACATGGCAATTTCGTTTGTCATTTCCACTATTTCAGGTGGCGACCCTACAAGTTGGCGCATTGTTTTTCTGCTTCTTGCTTTAGCTTTGCTCCCAATGACCTTTGTTTTGACGGTGGCTTTTCTTGGGGTAGCCAAAGGTGAAGATGTACCTGCTGTGGCAACATTGTTTGACCCCTACAAGGACAAGGATACCTGTCTCCGCTATTTCCTTGTAGAATTCTGGAAAAATCTGTTTGTATTCCTTTGGTCGCTGCTGTTCATTATCCCGGGTTGCATCAAGGCTTACGCTTATGCGATGACAGAGTATATTGCCTTGGAGAATCCCAACATGGATCCCCGCGAGGCAATGAAGAAAAGTGAGGAAATGATGTATGGTCACAAGTGGGACTTGTTTGTTCTCGACCTTACTTTCATCGGCTGGATTCTGCTTAGTATGCTTACAGCAGGTCTATTGATGCTGTTTGTTCAACCCTACATCTACACTGCTCATGCTCATTTCTATCTGTCGCTCAAAGAAGATTTGACTCCGTATGGTACAGAGGCAAAGAAAGAGTCGGCATCTGCTCCCGTTACTGAGTCGTCCAAGGCTGAAGTATCAGAAGCAAAGGCAGAGAAATCTGCCGCGCCTGCAGCTGAAGAACCTGCTCCTGCTTCAGATGAACCAGAAGACAGCAGACCTGTAGCAGGTGATTCTGCGGAGAAATAAACTCAGTAGAGTGTAAAGAAAAAAGCACTGCCGAAAAGCAGTGCTTTTTTTCTTTGTGATTCGGCCGGGATTCGAACCCGGGACCCACAGCTTAGAAGGCTGTTGCTCTATCCAGCTGAGCTACCGAACCAAGTTATAAATGAACTAATTAGAGTGTCATTACTTTTCATGTGCAAGGATTGTGCAAGGTTTTGGGATATTTTGCACTCCAATGCTTTTAATCAAACATTACTTTTTTTATTTAACATTGTTTCTTTTCCTATCAATTTAACCAATCTGTTGAGCGTTGAGGTATCAGAATATATAACAGCCCAATGTTGCTCAAATATCGGTGTTTCTTGCCTCGCAGTGCCACGTGATACATCGTAAAGTACAAGCCGCTCTTTGTCGCATATCCCCATAATGTTGCTCCGCATAATGCGAGCATAAGAAAGAGCCTGCGCAAAGGCGTTGCTATATCCTTGTACCGTACCCATGTCATACTTTGCCTCTATGATGAGAGGTGCAGTCTGAAAATGCTCTTCTCCTTGCGGGAAAAATACAAAATCAGGTATGGCTTTCAGTTTGCGACCTGCTTTCTGCGTCAGTTGTCGGGAATAGTCGCTCTCGGAATATCCAAGTTTTGTCAGTAGAGGTATGAGTATTTTATCTTCAACGTCTTTTTCTATCTTAACATCAGGAGTAACAAAATCGGTGAGGGCAGCAGCAAGATTTGGTAATTGTGCGGTATCAACCCCCTTTTCTGCGATAAGTGTGAGTAGTTCTATATAGTCTTTTGTGCTAAATTCCACGCCCGATACGCCTTGCATATTCTTCTTGACGATAGGCAACTGTGAGAAATACGGGTGAGTCTTCAGTTCTTTGTTACTAATGTGTGGTATATCCACTCCATTGGTGATAATAGTGCGGTTTTGATAGTAATCAAAGGGGTTGAACAACCCACTTGTACTTGCACGCCAAATCGAGTGTATGCAACTATGCGGAGTAAGAGCATAAAGTATCACGATGTCACCCCTGCGTGTTCGCTCGTTACAAGCCCATATCATCTCATCTGCGCTTCCTTTTCTTTCTATCGCTGCGATATCCTCTTTGCTTGCTCCTGTCAGCCATATATTAGTCGGCGTTGGTAGTTCCATTTCCGCCTTATGCTCTTCATCGCCGAGAGTGGAAGCATAATCATACAAACAGGCGCAAAATTCCGCATCAGTCAAACCGTACTCTTGTTGGAAATCGTTAAATGCAATACAGATGTCATAATAGTATATCAAATAATCGCGATAATTTCTTCCGTGAGGAATTGCAGGCAATTCTATACCCAGTTTGCTGCTTGCTGTTTGTATAGTGTTAAAATCGGCAGGGTGTAAAAGTGGTTTGAAGAAATCGGCTCTGTAATAAAGTATGAGCGATATATAATGTATTGCGCTAACTTTTCTCCTATAATCATCTGCCTTAATAAGAGCAGTATCTTCAAACGTTACTACGCCGTCTTCAGTAATCTGTAACACGCGATGAAACTCCAATTCATCTATAATCTTCTCATAGTCCTCGCGTGAGTGTATTTCGGCATCAATGTCCGGCATATTACAATCCCAATCTTCCGCAGCATAAGTCATACCGTCATTATACGGATATGCAGGAGTTTCCGTGAATTTGTATATTTCGGCAAAATTCACTATTGCAGGGTCAAACAGGGTAATCACCCGTTTCCCCTCATCAGAGTTCTTATATTGCTCCCAATTCCGTTTATTCATTTTCTTTTGTTAATCTCCTGCCCACTGTCGCCTGTCAAAAGTATGACCCGCGATAATAGATACGGAAAGCTATTCTTAACCTGCAATCGCGTCTATAGCATGTGCTGGCAATGTTTTTTCTTTTAGCATTTGCAGAGCATCTTCAAGAGTTTCTATATAATGCTTAAGTGTAGCCTTATCATCTTTCAACTCTTCAATGCGTTGCTTAAGTTCGACAATCTCCCTGTCTTTAATGAGTAGTGTTTCTTGTAATCTACTAACCTCCTGCTTAAAGTCGTCAGAAACAGGAAATATCGTATTTATTTCTACTTTTTCAGGACGGCTATCGTTGTTTTTTATCATTTCCCCTTCGCCCGTAAGCAACCAGTTTACATTCAGTTCGGGGTAAGCCATTCTGATTTTTTCTAATGACTTGGGCGGTATTACTCCGTTTCTCCAATGTGCGATGTTACCCGAAGATATACCCGCTTGTTTTGAGAAACGATTTTGCCCAATTCCGAGGTGTTGTAAAAATTGCAACAACCTTTCTTTTTGAGAAATTTCGTTCATCATAATTACATTGTGCTCGTTATATATGTATATTATATAATAAGGTATGCGACTACACGCGCACGGGTATATTTGACTAACAGAGGCAAAAATATGTTCTAAAACATAAATTGCACAAAGTGCTTATTTATAGTAAATTATTCAACAATTTGGTGCTTTAATGAAATTTTACTGAAAATTTTTCATCAAAAAATTTGCACGATTGAAATAATTTCACTACCTTTGCAGCGTAATTTCAATAACAAACTAAAATTACATACTTAAAAAGCGTGCAAAGTTACGCAAATAAAATTATATATGCAAGTAAAAATGAAAAATTTTTTGAATATGAAACGAAATCTTATCAAATTCTATGTACAACTTTCAATAGTTGGCATTTTGGCAACCCTCGGACTTGTTGCTTTATGTGGCGAGCCGACTGAAGATGCAAATTTTCTTGCAGTTTTTTCGGGGCAAATAGCCGTTGTAATTTTTACATGGGCACTTGCCTATCTGCTTTCAAAGAGGTGGCAAATTATACGTAAGATTGAAGCCACAGGGCTTTTTCAGTAATAACCCTCAAAATTTTCAAATCATGGCAAACTTAACAAATCTATTCAACTACAACAGCGTAAAAGAGTGCGAAAACACACTAAGCCTCGCTTATGCAATTAGAGAGGTGCTATCATCTGCCTCGTTCAAAGATGACAAACGAGTACGCGCTGCAATTACGATGAGAGAATTAGACCGAGAAATAGCGGCTGCTGAAGAATACTGGACAGATAACGGCGGCGGTGCTAATTTGATATTCTGAAATATATCGCTGTGCTATCGGCATGACGGGCGGCTATAAACACAATGTATAATATCTAAAATGCACAATGTTATGAGTAAAAAAGTAAAAAACACACTGCGACAGGTTATGAGCCTTGCATGGCAACTGGTAAAGAGAAATGATGAAATAAATTCAATAATAACCATAAAATAATTAACACAATGGCAAACGACAAACTTAACAATGTTCTCTCTCAAATAGAGACGAGAAAGAGTGCAAAAGCAAAAGCGTTGCACGAAGCAGTCTTGCATGTGGATGCACTTGCAAGCGATGTGGCGTTCCTCGATAGCCTGCGTAAGCAGATTATCGAACTGACAGGCATACCCGAAGAGTCAATACAGACGATGCGCGGTGTGAAGATTGAAGACGCAAAAGGCGATGTAAAACTCCGTTCAGGTCTGATTACCGTATTCGACAAAAACGGCAATCGTTCTTTTGTAACCCCCGAAGATTATAAGGCGGGTAAGTACCCACTTGATGAGTACACACCCGAAGCCGTGACTGTCCGCAGAAAAGACGGCACCACATTTATGGAAATCTCCCTTGTAAACATGTCCTGCAATCACCCCGAAGCAGGTCTTGCAAGCAACGAGAGCGAAGCGCGTATGCCTTTCGGTGGTTACGGCGAGCATGTAGAGGGATTGACACAATACGGCAAAGATGATGAGCGTGGGCAGGTGTTGATAGACCGTGAAAACAATCTGAAAGGACACGGCAGGTATGGCTACATTGCAAGCGGTAAGTTTGCCAACGAAGACGGCGACAAATCGACTGACCCTGACAAGCGTTATTTCTATGCTGACAACGACTCCTATCTTCCTCTATCTCGCAAGGCTGACGGCACACCCAATCCGCTATTTGGCGAGGGTATAAGTAAACCGTCTTTCTTGGCTGATGGCGTGAACTTTGAGGCGAACAACAAGGCATTACTTGCAATGGCGACCGCGCAAGAAAATTGGCGTACTGCTGCCGAAATCACATGTAAAGCAGACAAAGGCTACTATCCTGCTGCGTGCTGCTGCGCACGTTATAAAACAGCGCACTACGATGACTGGGGACTGCCAACAGCCGAAGACTTGGCAATCGCTTTTGAAGACTGGGATGAGGTACAGTCTGCTCTTAAGGCGGTTGCGGCTATTGCACCGAACCTTGCAGTTCCTCTCGGTGAGGGCTACCGCTATTGGTCGAGTTCAGAGGGCAGTGAGTACGCTGCTTACTTCTTGTACACGTTCAATGGTGACATGTACTTCGACGGTAAGAACGACGGCAGCTATGTCCGGGCGTTCCGGCTTCTGCGCATTTAATCTTTGAACCTTATACTACCCGCGCCTCGGCTGTCCGAGCGCGTGGGGTATTGGTAAATATATCAAAACAATGTTTAACAATTAAAAAATTACTATTATGTCTTTAATTAAACTACCATCTGAAATCGAAACGAAGACCGCTATCTCTGTACTCGTATATGGCGAGCCGGGTATCGGCAAAACAACTCTCGTATGCTCTGCACCTAATCCTGTCCTCTTTGACTTTGACGGTGGTGTTCAGCGAATCAACGGCGCACATCGCGTTCCTACCGTGCAGGTACACTCGTGGCAAGAGGCTCTTGATGCACTTGAAGAGGTTGTGCGTGAACTGCCTGATACAAAGTCTATACTTATAGACACAGTGGGCAAGATGTTAGACTTCATGTCCGCACATATCATCGCAGGCGGTGAGCGCGGCATGGTGAACAAAGATGGTACACTTTCCCTCAAAGGTTACGGCGTGAGAAAGCAGATGTTTATTGACTTCAATCACCGCATAACCCACATGGGCAAGCATGTATTCTATGTAGCACATGAGCGCGAAGAGAAGCGCGGTGATGAGGTTGTAAAACGTCCCGAAATCGGCGGCTCTTCCGCAAATGACCTTATCAAAGAACTTGACTTGGTAGGTTACATGCGAGCAGTAGGCAAGAAACGCTCTATCACCTTTGACCCCGATGAAAAATGGTATGCAAAAAACACCTGCAATCTGCCTACCGAAATCATATTACCTGTAACGGTAGATGACAAGGGTATTGCGGTTGCAGAAAACACATTCCTGCAAACTATCATATCTCGCTATGAAGAGGCACAGGCTCGTAATAAAGAGCAGACAGGTGAGTATGAGATGCTTATCGACAGGCTCAAGAGCGATGTGGATGAAATCACAGACGCAGACGGTGCAAATGCCTTTGTTGAGAATATCGGCACAATTCAGCATATTTTCAACAGCAAGATTGTTGCCCGCCGTCTCTTCCAAGAGAAAGTGACAGAACTCGGACTTGTCTATAATAAAGACACTAAAAAGTACGAGGACGCACCAACCGAACAAAAGGCTGAATAATATCACAAAACACACTCATCTATGAATAAGAATGTAAAATATAGGTTGTATCCCTCCGTCCTAAACTCATATCAACGTTTTCTTGATAGCGACTTGGACGCAGACGACTTTATGAACATAGACCGCGAGAGCGGCGAACAGAAGCAGACTGCCGATGAAATCGCCGCCTTGCGTGAGTGTGAGTTGCTTGACCTCATAAACCGTGTAGAGGGTGAGCCGATAGAGGCTGCTGATAAAGGCACGGCATTTAATGAGATAGTGGATTGCCTTATAGAAAACCGCCCCTGCAAGCGCGAAGATTTAGAGATTAAAAGCGTTTGGGTGGACGAAAAGGGCAAAGTTTACGAGCAACAAAGTGAGGCAACGGGTGGCTTGAAAAAAGCAATTCGCGCACGTATCAACGGTTTTGAGTTCCTGTATGACATCAACACATGCAAAGAAGCCGCTGCATATTTCAAAGGTACGATACCGCAACAATATGTAAGGGCTACGCTTGAAACTCGTTACGGATTAGTCGAATTGTACGGTTATGCCGACTACATCGGTCGCAATAGTGTTGCAGATTTGAAGACTACGGGTATTTATTCCTTTGGTAAATACGAGCATGGGTGGCAAAAAGACCTCTATCCATACTGCTTGATTGAAAGCGGTGAAATGACAGAGGTAGCAACCTTTGAGTACACCGTGTTCGTGCTATCTAAACCGAGCGGTATCAAGCCAGCAATGACAGGTAAGATGTACAAAGAAGAGTACTCCTATAATCACGAAAAGGCAACGGTACGTTTGCGACAGATGTGCGAGCGACTTATTGAGTGGCTTGAATTGCATCGCAGCGAAATAACTAACACTAAAATTTTCGGTGGCGAATAATGGCAAAGCGAGCGTTGAAATTTACAAAAGAGCGTGGCACAATCTCTAATCGTCAAGAATTGTACAGTACCCTTGATATGTGGCTTGACACGTTAGGTAATGGCAATTATATTATGGCGATAGAGAGAGTGCAACGCCCACGCTCCAATCCGCAAAACAGGCTGATGTGGTTGTGGTTTACTATCATAGCACAATCATGGAGTGAGGCAGTAGGTCGAACTATCACGCCCGAACAAGTACATGATGCCTATTGTCAGATATTCCTGCCAGTCACTATGCCAAACGGCGCAACGATAGCAGGCTCAACAAGCAGGCTATCTTCAGAAGAGTTTACAGACTTTATGAATAAGGTGCAAGCAGACGCTGCAAGCGAATACGGAATACGGCTACCGACACCCGAAGAAGCGATGTACGCCCAATATCAGGTATATATGGGATACTGAATATCACTAACAAAATCAATAACAATCAATAAAATTAAACACAATGGATAATTATCAAACTCAAACGCCATCCCCGGCGACGGGTCGAAAGGCAAGTTTATATGCAAGAGGTAGTATTTGTCTGTCTGACATTCCCAAAGAGGTTCTAAAGGCAGCAAATAATGGTAAAATCTATCTCAATTTTGCAGTCATGGAATTGACAGAGCCGAGCAAATACGGCGATACGCATTTCATTTCATGCGCACCGAAAAAAGAAGAGCAGGTTGAGGGTCAGAATTACATCATCGGTAATCTGAAAAAATGGGAACAGAAAGAGCCGTCCCGTCCCTCATACGAACAGATAGAGCAAGCACCGCCTATCTCCCAAGAGCAAGCATCAGACTTACCTTTCTAACTTATGAAGAAAACGACAAATAAGTCTGTGGCTGCAAGAAAAGAACGCGAGCCGTGGTTAAACGCAATATGTGATGACTGCCAACATGGGACATGGAATGATGTCTTTTGGAATAGAGACCCTCAAGGTAAACCACTAACATTGCGATGTCCCTATTACGAAAATGGCAAGTATGGTATATTGCGTGGGACAAAGGCTTGCTCCAAATACGCAGAACGATAAGAACCATGATGAGGCGGTGGTGAAAGAACTTTTTTCATTTGAGGTTAATGTTAAATCAGAGGGTGAGCCTCACACCCTGTAAGCGGTGAAAAGTGCAGATAAAATTGGTCTGTAAAATATGACATTTATTTTCCTCAATCCATTCTTTGCCAAATGTCATATTCAGCCGTACCAAGCGGGGAGAGTTACCCTGTCACCGCGCAAAGAAAAAACACCTTGCCCCGGCAGGTGTCATACACTAATAGTTCATATTCAAAAAGGCATGTCCCCGTTGCGAAACGCGGACATAGCAAGGAGGGTTGGCAGAGTGGTTTAATGCACCTCACCGCTAACGAGGCATACAGAAAAGTATCGGGGGTTCAAATCCCTCACCCTCCGCAACAAAAGGCTTGTAAAAATAATGAGTAAACGAAGAAAGAAAATAGTAGTCAGCATCGCGGAGCGACCGTTCCTCATCGGCAATGATGAGTTGATGGGCTGGTTAGGCGTTGATTCGGAAGAAACACTTAAAAAGAATTATCTGCTACGTGGACTACATCCCGTTCAGAGAGGGCGCAAACTCTACTATTATAAAGACCGCATAGACCGCTTTTTGATTGAAAATGATGAATTTATAGAAGCAAATAAATAACATATAATAAACCCTCATATATGGCAAAGGAAGGACTTTCATATTACACTTCGGATACAGACAGATTCAGCGATGTACGAATAAGACGGTTAAAACGCGCCAAAGGTGCAATCGGTTATGTCTGTTATGAGTTTACACTGAACGAGATATATCGTGATAAGGGCTACTACGTGCCGAAAACGGAAGATTTAGTGCTTGATATTGCAGAGTATTGGCAGATTGAAGAAAACGATGTGCGAGAAATACTCGACCTCTGTGTTGAAATAGGACTATTCAGCAAAGAAATGTGCGAGAATAAGGGGATTCTAACCTCTGTATCCATTCAGGAGAGGTACATGAAAGCAATGAAAAGCCTAAAACGTGACCGTTTCAGCAATATCGAGATAGATGAACAATACAATTTACTCTCCGACAATGTACGGACAAAAACTCAAAATGTACAGACGTTGTACAGACGTTGTACGGACGAAATTGAAAAAAGTACGGACGATGTACGGACGGATGCGGTACGAAATGAAGATTTGACCGTACAAGATACGGACGAAACGCAGATTTGTACGGACGAAATTCGACTAAAGGATAGGATAGGATATAAAAAGAAAAAGGAAAAAGAAAGAATAAAAGAAAAAGACGCGGCTATCGCCGCTACGTCCATCCAAGAAGAAACATCTTTGGGAGTCGAGGACGTTATAGATGCTACTCCACAAACGATAAAGCCAACTATGACCCCTGCCGAAAAAAAAATACAACAGCAGATGGCTATGAAAAAACGCGAACAAGAATTTTACAATAGTCTTATTCCCTATGTCGCTCAATACGGCAAAGAGATGGTCAGGGCGTTTTTCAGTTATTGGAGCGAGCCTAACAAAAGCGGCACAAAAATGCGCTTTGAATTACAAGTAACATTTGAACTGTCACGCCGACTGGCAACGTGGGCGAGACGAAACGAAATAAACCCTCAAAACAATGGAACGGCAAGAATTACACCACAACGCAACAGTAAGTTTACAGACCCGCAACGCGCAGCCGCAGCAATCGCAGCAGGGCTTAACTCTGCAAACACAGAACTTGGCAATAATACAATCTGAACCTTTTGAACGTTCAGAATTAACACCTGCCATTCCGTCTGTATTTGGCAATCTGCCCGTGGCAAAAGATGAAGATATTGCGCAGGCAATGATGACACTCGCGATTTGTTTTCCTCAAATGCCGGAGTTGTTTTGGGGACTCGCGACCAAACAGGCACGCAAACTCTGTCTGTCGAAAGAAAGATTAGACTACATCGTGGAGTATCTGACAATGACGCATAAGTACCCGACCTTGACAATGGCTGACATATTCGGGGTAGATAAGTCAATACATATCATTACCTATGAGGAATACAATGCTTTGAAAGTACCGCATAAGCCGCTTGCACAGATTAAGTTTGATAACAAATACTACACCGTTTATCTTGAAGATGCACAACGCTGCGGTTACGAGTACAAGGCTATTGAAAGTATGGTAGAACGTGAAGAACGAGAGCAAAAAGAACGAGAGGAACGCTGGCAACGTGAATATGAAGAGTTAGTGGCTAAAGGAGAGATAGCCCCAAACAACCCTCGCAGAAACTTGGAGAGGTTAGTAGGTGAAGTCTCTGAAAGAATGGACTATCGCAAGAGCGAGCAAAAGAAGCAGGTAAAGGAGAAAGCGGCGCAAAAAGTAAGACTGAAAATAATAGAGCAGACTATCGGCTTGTATAAGACAGACCCCGAACACGCAAGTGAACGTATCGAGAAAATGATAAACGATGAACTCAAAAAACAGAACCTATTATGATAAACACATTTGAAAAAGAAACCAAGCCGCTCACCGACTGGGAAAGGATGCACCTGCTCCCTGCAATGGTGAAAGAGTTGAGCCAACATGTTTCACGCAGGAGTGCTATCAAGTCCGACTATATAGCCGAGCGTATGTTGCTTGCCACGGGTCAAAAGCCCAATGGAGCGAGGATACGTAAGATAGTGAACCATATACGCATTACTGGTATGATACCGTGCCTTGTAGCGACCTCCGAGGGGTATTATGTGGCAGCCAATGCAGAAGAAATAGCGGACTGTGTTATTTCACTTCAGCAAAGAGCCAAACAGATAGACCAAGTAGCGCAAGCACTGCACAATCAAATGCTCACACGTTTCCCGATGAGTGGACAAATGAGATTATTCTAACAAAACACATAACGACTATGATGACGAAAGCAAACAGACAGAAGATTTACGAGTGGATACGCTCTAACAAAGGGAAGAGCGGCGCGTTTATGGAAACGAAATGGGTTTCCACAACAGACTATAACAATATACGTCAGCGCATCAACATAACATATAACTATGCCACCTACGAGACTATTGAGCGCAAGGGGGATAAGGTGCGTATGCGTATTCTTATCAAATGAGACAGACAATGGAGACCGAGAAAACAAATACTGCCAACGCACTCACGGTAATACGCGACAAATTCCTACGCAAGATAGGTCTGTATGTGAAGAATGTGAATGGTGATATTGATGAGCAGAAAATAAATGGGAGAGTCCTTACTCCGTTGTGCGCTATTGATATGGCATACGAGGCGTTTCAAGAGATTGACAAGTCATATTTCAGGCAAGACACAAAGATGTGGTATAACGGAATAAACAAAAAGTTTCACACCATATTCAGTGCTAAAAACGGTATTCTTTATAAAGGACTGACAGCAAAAGAAATCTACCTGCTCATTGACTATATGGAGAAAATAGCCACAGAGGTGAGACATGACACGGAAATACTAAAATGGCAGATTATGGGACATCTCATGGACTTTCCTATCAAAGAAAGAGAGATTGTCTGCAAACTTATCTACGTAATGACGATATGTTGTTATTCATACGATATGATAGAACGCGACTTGCATAAAAAGTTCATGGAGATAGAGTTTATTTCACGCACGGCAAGCCGTATCGTTGATGCTATATTGAAACGGTTATTTGGCAGAAATGCACCCGACCTTGTGTTTACAGATGAGGTTTTTGTGCAAACACTCACTATTCTTTTCAATAAATTAAGTCGCATAACCACGGAGGGAATGGCATGATACTCGATAAAATATACAATGAAGATTGTCTTGTCGGCATGAAGAGCATATCTGACGAGAGCGTTGATTGCGTAGTGTCTGACGTGCCATATCTGCTTGTCGGTGGCGGTTGCTCCGAGGGCGAGTATCGCACGGCAAAGGGGCATAAACAGCCGAGCGGTATAATGAACCGTCAGCGTTCCTATACAAAGATAGCGGGTAATGAGCATGGGCATACACTCGCAGATGGAACAAAGCATGTCAATCTTGGAGGTTGCATGAATGATGCAGTTGAAGATGTCCGGGCGGGAAAGATGTTTGCACACAACGATATAAAATTTTCCGACTGGTTGCCTGATGTCTATAGGGTCTTGAAACCTAATACTCACTGTTATCTGATGATAAACAGCCGCAACCTCAAAGACCTGCAAACAGAAGCGGAGAAAGTGGGATTTAAGTTTCAAAATCTGCTCGTTTGGGACAAAGGTAACGGAACACCTAACAAATTCTATATGCAATGCTTGGAGTTTATTCTGCTGCTCCGAA
The DNA here is from genome assembly GCA_017479885.1 of Paludibacteraceae bacterium. Lineage (GTDB taxonomy): Bacteria > Bacteroidota > Bacteroidia > Bacteroidales > Paludibacteraceae > Colicola. The sequence continues at coordinate 129,058 of JAFVBR010000039.1, forward strand.
AGGGCGGCGAGAGGTGGATAAATGATATGGGCAGCAAAAATATCTTACGCACTCCTAATATCATCGGCGACAAACTTCACCCAACACAAAAACCGATTAGCCTGATGAGACACATGATAGAGAACTCCACAAATAGGGGGGATATAGTGCTTGATCCCTTTATGGGTAGTGGTTCGACAGCCATAGCCTGCGTACAATCGGAACGTCATTATATCGGCTATGAGATAGACCCTCAATACTATGAGGTTGCGCAAAACAGATTAAAGAACGAAACAAGACAATTATTGTTATTCTAAAATTCATACAACTATGGTACAACAAATTACATTACACGAAGATGCTTTCAACAGCATAAAAGAACAGTTTAACAAAGGAGAGACGGCTACTATCGCTACTCGCAGTCTGCAAGGTTTTCACCTCGGAGATACCATTCGTATTTTCGAGATAAAAAACGGCTATGACATTTCCAATGTAAAGCACCGAGCAGCAGAGAAAAACCCATACACAGGCAGGGAGATGCGCTGTTTCGTAAAGGCTTGCTATGTGCCTGATGAGGGCAAGGGCTACGGTATAGTTCTCAAAAAGGAGGAATGATGCTATGGTAATTGTCGTCTTTGAAGATACATATCACAATCGTGTGCTGCGCAAGTTCTACCATCTGCGGCAGTTGGATATCAAAAATGGAACAAAGATATTCATAGACAGTAAAAACGAAGAAGACTGTGGGTGGTGGGAAGTGCAGGAGCAACGTATCGGAATAGGTCGGGGGCTGTTTAACAGAGTTGCACAATTCTTCACCTTATCGCCGATTTACCTATAAACGATGCGCTGCTGACGGAGTGATGTGCCTATAACAAACAACTATACACTAATCTTTCAAATAGAGTAATATGAGTATCAATCTTGAATGGCTGGACGCTTGCAATGAATTGCGGAACACGATAGAACAATCGCAGGGGCTTTTATCGCGTATGGAAACACCATATCTGACAGACAAAAGCCTTATTCACGAAGTTCATACACTTTTGCAGTCGTATCTCACGCAGTATGACAAATCTACCGCCATACGAGCCGAGATGCTGATATTGCTCTATTTGTTTGCTCCCTCGCGGCTCATACAGCAAAAACAAGGGCGGTTTCAGATAATGACAGATATAGCCAACGCTATGGGACTGAACAGGAATAACGCCTACATGTACAAAGTTACTCTTATAGATTTCTATCGGTTGTATAAAGATTTTCGTGCAATAGTGGACGGTGGTATGCAGATTGTCAAAGATAAATACGCAAGACAGGGTGATTTTGTCTAATGCGAATACTTTTTTGAAAAAATTTTCATATTATACAATGTTCATTTATAGCGTTTTGTGATTTCACTTAAAAATTTTTTATAAAAAAGCTATCAAAAAATTTGCACGTTTCAAAAATTAGTATTACCTTTGCAGCGTGAAATTAAAACAACACTTTAATTTCACATAAATAATGTACAATGTTTAATCTATTAAATGCACAATGTTATGAAAACTTTGAAACTGACAAAGGCTATTTATAGTCTCTTTGAAAAGTACCCTCTTTATTCACAAGAGGGCAACAATAATGCAAAGGTGTTATGCAAAATCTTTAACCCTTACGGTAGAGGTTCGTGGTATATTACCGAGGCTGAAAAACAAGAAAACGGCGACTATCTCTGTTTTGGACTTGTGAGTTTGTTTGAGGTAGAATTGGGATACTTTATGTTATCTGACTTGTTGAACATGCGTGTAAAAGTGTTTGGGCTGGGCTTACCTTTAGAGCGTGACCGTGGTTTTAGCGGCAACTTGCGCGATGCATACAAAGATTGCGGTGCGTTAGGCAAATACAACGAAATGTTCAAAGTGGCATAACAATAAGCAAAAAAAGATATGAAAGAGTGTTTTGTATTATTTGATGTAGAGCAACATAAGTTCTATTCAGAGAGCGAGTCGCTATGGTCGGTACGTATAGGCACATTTTACCGCACAAAAGAAGACGCACGAGCGGCAATGCAAAGAAACGGTCTCGACTCCTCAAAAGTGGGTACGATACATTTGTTTGATTTCTAAAACGAAAATATGTCAGAAATGAAAATCAATCCCAAGCGCGTATATCAAGTTCACGCATACGGCGAGGGGTTTAGTCTAAAAGGTTCAATGCAGGGCGGTGGGTTCAAAAGCCTTACCGACTGCGTTGTTAAAGTTATAAATGGCACTGCCAAATTGTCAGATGTACGGTATGTCGCTATTCTTGACGTAAAGAGTATGCAATCGGCACGCTATAAGGTGATTTTGTGTAAGGACAAAAAAGAGGGGTTTATATTAGTTGCGTACTAAATAAATTTAGATTAGACGAAAAAACAATAAATAACGTCTGTAAATTTCGCCAAATCTCTAATTTTGTGTAAATTTGCAGCGAAATATAATTATATGTTTCACTTAAAGTCAGTTTTATTATGTTAGAAAACAAGACAGCATTAAGCGAGGTGCAGCAAAAGAAAACAGAGATGCTGCAAGAGGGCAAAAAGGTTATCACCTTTAGCCTAAAACAAAAGTACTTTGATGCCATATTAGCAGGGCGCAAAGTGCAAGAGTTCCGCGAGATTCGTCCCTCAACCATCAAGCGGCTTGTTCAGTTAGACAAAGACGGGTATGACATTGAGGATGAGAATGGCAATGCTATTCCTATCAAGTACGATGCAATACACTTTATCACGGGCGCACGCAATGCGAAACATCGTGACAGCGCACTTGTTGAAATTGAGAGTTCTTTTGTAGAGTACATCGCCGACAAAGAGGGTAACATCATCGAGTGGCAGGCAGATGACGGGGCTTATTGGCAGGTATCGCAGGTTGTTTACAATCTCGGCCGCATACTTGCAAAAACAATTTACCCGAAAGACAAGGTAACTTATTAGCACAATGTACAAAAGGTTAGTATTACATATACCTCATGCAGCAATCGGTGGCTTGAACAGTGCCGACTGGTCAGACCGCCGTTTGCTATATGAGGAGGTGCGCAGGTGGACTGATTGGTACACGGACTATCTCTTTGACCAACATATCCCGAACACAAAGGTGGTGATGTCTGAATACTCTCGTTTTGTGGTGGATTGTGAACGTTTGCAAAATGACCCGTTAGAGAAAGTAGGCAGGGGTATATTATACACACATGCCTGCAATGGTTGTGAGCGGTACATTGATGAAGATGAACGCACACGCCTTATGGCATACTATGTGCAGAACCGCGACAATCTGCGAGGGTGTTTGACGAAAGAAAGCATGCTCATAGACTGTCATTCGTTCCCTTTTGATGAGGCAGATTTAGATATTTGTATAGGCTATAATGAGGATTGGTCAAAACCTGATGATACAACGCTTATGCTTGTCCGTGACAAGTTTATTGCAAACGGCTACAAGGTGGCATTTAACATTCCCTACTCTAACAGCATATCGCCTAAAACGACATTCGCCTACCCGTCTTTGATGATAGAGGTAAACAAGCGATGTTACATGGACGAAAATACAATGCGACTCGCTCCGAAAGCCGATAAACTACGTAATACCATCAATGATATATACACAATGTTATTAAACGATTGAAACAATGAACCCTACAAAAGAACAAATCGAGCAGTATCGCGAAGAGGTTATTGAAGAACTGAAAGCACTGCCTATTAACCCTCAAGTAACGCCTGCAAACTACAAGGAGCAAGAAGTGGAAAAGGTAAAGAATTATCCTGACCACGTACTCATCAATGCAATGCAGTACAATACTCCGAAAGAGTTTGCTGAAATGATTGAGATGTAATAATGGCACAAAAGAAGAGAAATTATAAAGTCACTCCGCAACTCCGTACACGTTTGATAAGTATGCGTGTAGATAGAGAGTTGCGCAATCACGACATCCCTCACACAACACAGTCTATCAGCCAAGTTTCTGCAACGACATTCCACAAGGCAATTTCTGTGGGCAAGTCTGCGAATAAGAAAGGTTGGATGGTAGATGTGCATAGTGTATCGGAATATCGCAGTATGCGCTGTTACCTTACGGCTGACGGCAAGAGTGGCATTGCTATCAAGCGTAATGGCGATGTGGTTTCTCTATTTAGTGCAGGCGGGGGGGGTAAGTTGGGAAAACTACTCCCGTTTGCTGTCGCTGCGGGCGGTCGTAAACTTGACTGCTACGGAGGTGGTTTGCAAAACATGTATGCTGCCTATGGCGCGAGAGCCACCGGACGTACACCATTCAACGAAGAATACGCGCCCGATGATTGGAACAGAGAGGACGGCAAGCCCGATGTGGTTGCAATGATACTCCCAAATTCACTTGATGAGGTTGTCAAGGCATACGACAAAAGTCGGACAATAGACCTATCAAAGGTGCGTGTCTTCAACGGAGAAGACGGTTATTCTGATATGATTGCAGACCGTGACCGCAAACTTGAACAAACAAGAGGAACTGCAAGCAGGCTTGGACTTGTAGGCGGATAACCACTCACCGATAATACACTTCAGAGCGTGTGGAGAATTACTCCGCACGCTTTCTTTTTGCCTATATGTATCATATTGAAGAGTATTATTTTAGATTAAAGGAAATCACAAAGATACATAGTTTCATTATGGGTGCAAAATAACTTTGAATATGTAATTTTGTAGCGTTTTAAGAAAAGTCAGTTGTAAAGAGTATTAACACGCTAAAATTGTACAATTATGCCAAGAACGCGAAGAACAATTTACAGCACCGCAGGTCGTAGCGGAGGTCGCCGTGTCTCTACCAATGCAGAGTTCGCACAAGATGTGAACACTCGTCTGTACGGTGGTACAGGCGCAAACGGTACGCTCGCCCGTGTTGCGGCAAGTCGTTCATCTAACACTCCAGTGGGAATTGTTGATGAAGTGAACCGCCGTGGCGGTCGTAACGCTCTCCGTACCAGTCCTAATGGTACGCTGTCGGCGCATGAAGCACGTTACCGTGAGATACGTGCCGCTATGGGCTTGTCAGTAGGCTGACAACTATCGGCAGGGAGATGTGCTTAATTGCACACTCCCCGCCTTTTATTAACTACATAAAACAACCGATTATGCCAAGAACATCAACAAGTGCCTCTCGTAGGGGGGGGCAAGGCGAAAAAGCATAAATGACATTAACTCCCAACTCAACAGGATAGTGGACACGCTGGGCGGTATTCGACTGAATGATGACTTTGAGTGGGTTGCCAATAATCCCAACAATCAGCAGAGATGGGAACGGGCGCAACGAGCCGCAGCAACATACGATAGAAATATCAGAAACTCACCGAGTGGGGACAGGTCTATTATTGCAAGCAACAACGCATTTTGGAGTTTAGACAGCAATTCCGAACAAAGGGCAAGAGATATTAACGATAGGTTTAAGGCTCGCAAGTATTCGCAACGCATATACATGGGATTAGCAAACGGTTAAGGAGGACAAAACTATGCCACGAAGAAAAAGCATAAACCAATTAGTAGAGCAAAGGAACAGGATAACGACTACTCTTGCTCGCGAATTAGAAGCCCTGCAAGGTGATTATAGCGTGCCTATGGAACAACGAAATGCCCGCTTGCAACAACTCAATCGAAGATATGACAGGGCTATGAGTGCAGGATTGAGGTATATGTACAATGCGGGAAGAGTAACAGGCAGTATCTATCGTGATAATGACAGACCTATTTCGCAACGTGCCTATATGGGAATGGCAAACGGTTAGAAAGGAAAAATGGTTATGGCAAGAAAAAGATATAAACCGAACTTCAATGTTATGACTGGTGTGGGACGTGCCAAATACGTTGTGAACTACCATGACGGCAAGAAGACACATTCAGACGGCTCTCCTTTTTACGATATTCATATCAGCCGTAACAAACGAGACCATGAGAGTTTTATCCGTGGTTTGCGTAATCAAGGTTATACTGAAGGAAATAATAACGGACTTGCATTGTCAGTCGGTTAAGAGAATGAGGATATGACAAAAGCGGAACAGGCATTAGACACTATCAACTACGTCCGCCAGCAGACAGACGAGGTAATTTTATTCAACTCCTTTGGGAAAGACAGCCTTGTGGTGTTAGACCTCATCGCTCCCTATTTCAAACGAATTGTCTGTGTCTTTATGTATTTTGTCCCGAACCTTGACCACATCAACCGTTTCATCAACCAAGTAATATGCCGCTATAAGAATGTAGAGATAGTGCAAGTACCGCATTGGAACTTGACATACATCTATCGTGGTGGTATGTACTGCACACAGAACCCTAAACAAAAACTGCTCAAACTTCGTAACATCGCCGATATGGTGAAAGAGCGTTGCGGACTTGAATACGTTTTTCTCGGAATGAAGAAAGCGGACGGAATGAACCGCCGTTTAATGTTGAACACATACGCAGAAACGCATTACATCAACAAGGGCTTTGTTTATCCGTTAGCGGAGTGGACGCAGAAAGAGGTGCTTGCATACATGCAGCAACATCGTCTGCCGATGCCTATCCGCTATGGCAAGAACGCGAGTAACGGTGTGGGTTTTAATCTTGATTGCTTTCTGTGGATGGAACAAAATGCGCCACAAGACTTGGAGAAGATTTATGAAGTTTTCCCCCAGTCCAAGCGCATACTTTACGAATATCATTATAATAATCAATAAAGGAGGATAGTTATGCCTACAAGAAATAGTGTAAGTGCTTATGTTGCACAACAGAGGAAACGGAGAACCGTTAAGACCCGTGACAGGTACAACATTACAAGCGAGGAAGAAAGGGCTTTGTACAATGACATAATGCCGAACTCCGGCTCGCGTGAATGGGGGATGTCTGCAAGAATGATAGATGCTCTGATAGACCGACACAGACGCGGGAACGATGCTATGAAAAGGATCGTCTTGGGTCAGGTGGAAGATATGAACTACCACTCCCTTGCACGCAAATTAGACAGCGGCGATTATCGAGGTGCTTTGCAAGAAAATCGGCAACGGCACAAAGAAGAAGGCACAAAACCAACTGGGCGTTACAATGCGCAGTATGGGCTTATAAACGGATAAGAAAACAATAATCAAACAATAAACACTCGGAATTGTTAGCCGTGTGAACATACTAATCTCGAAAACGAAAGAAAGGAGTAATTATGCCAAGAACATCAACAAGTGCCTCTCGTAGGGGGGCAAGGCGAACTAAAAGTTTGGCTGAAGTCATAACACAATGGCAATCGCTACACTATCGTATAAATCGTCAGTATGGTAGATATGATAGGGAATTTGGTATGTATGATAACCCTACTCGCGGTGAGGGGAAACGTATCTATGATAGGGCGGCAAAAGCCTACGAAAAAACACGCAACATCGTAGAACAAAATTTGAGGAGAAAGGGATTAGACCCGAATATCACCCCAACACAGCAATGGTTGCATACAAGAGTTAGCAGTATGGGACTAAACGGAGGATAATTATGAATAGTGAGGGTGTAAGTACATTCATCGGCAGAGTAACAGCAAGGCAAAAGATACGAAATATGTTACAAGTCTTGCATAGACGGCAGGCTGAACATAGAAAAGACCATACAACGCCCGTATATGGAGATGTAACACCTTTCCCTATTGGCAGAGTTGAAAAGCGTATGCGAAAATTCGCCCAAGAAAATGACATTGAACTTGCGACATCTTCACTTTATTTATCAGAGGAACGCCTCTTACACTCAATAAGAGAGCCAAAGCAAAAAGTTGGTAAAGTAGTATCGGATAAAGATATAATAGATTTTCCCGCTAATCGCTACAAAATGAACCTTTACTATGATACCCATGCAAAAAATTTTATCTATCAGCAAGGGACTAACAAATTTGTTGTTGAGCCAAGCCGAGAGGTGAAATTGCCAAACGGAAAGGTAAGGAAAGTAATGATTGTAACGATTGACAAGATGAAAGGTACAAGCCATTTTAATGAAAGCAAGTACATAAAAATAAAATAAGAACTATCTATTTGGCGGTGGGACTCGAACCCACTCATAAGGTGCAAGCACCCCCTCCGTTCCACATCATGACTCTACCAAAAAGATATTTCTTATTTCAACACTGCAAAAGTATAACAAATAATTGATATATGCAAATATAATCCTCAAAAAATATACAATTCATGCAAGATTTGTCTAAATACATACGTTCCGAGTCGGTAACACTCAACCGCAGTGACATAAAATTTGCAGAATACAACCCGCGTACCATATCGGAAGAGAACCTTAAGACCCTCCGCCGTGGCATACGCAAATACGGCTTGGTCGGCGGTATAGTCGTGAATAAACGGACTGGTAACACGCTTGTGCAAGGACACCAACGTATAACAGTCATGGACGACTTGCAGAAATACAACCCTGAAACGCATGAGAACGATTACTCCATACGTTGCGAACTCATCGACTATGATGAGAAAATGGAGAAAGAGTTAGTCGTTCTCCTCAACAACCCTAACGCACAAGGACAATGGGACTATGAGCGTTTGCGTGCCATAGTGCCGGAGATAGACTACAAGGACGCAGGTCTGACCGATGCCGACCTCTCAATGATAGGCGTGGACTTTATGATGCCTACCGTGGGAGACAAGCAAGTAGAAGCTGATATTACGCAGATGATACTGCCCGATTTGTTACAACCGACACCCTCAACCAACCACACAGAAGAAGTGCCACGCGGGGAGAGTCCTGCTACATACGAAGAGAAGAAGCAACACATGAAAGATGTCAAAGCACAGGTTCAACAGCAAGCCGCGCAGCGAGCAGCCGACAACTCGGCATATATAATGCTCTCCTTTGACAACTTTGCAAACATGATAGACTTTCTTGATATGTTCGGATTCGCTCCCGATACACAGATAATCAAGGGTGAAGAATTAGCGACAATGCTAACCCCCGATGACGATGAAGAAGTCTATAATCAAGACGAATAAGAAAAACAATGCCCTCAAGATATTATGGAAGTCAGTTCAGATATTACTAACAACAAGACAAAAGCGAAGAAAAAAGTCAGAGTAAACAAATCATCTACAAGGAAGAAAACTAACGCAGCCGCCGCGCAGCAGGCAGAAGAAAATGTCATAGCACCGTGGAAAGGGATGTCCACAAAAGGTTGGCAGCGCAAACACGACTACGATAGTGACGACCTCTATGATGAGATATACTACCTCGCTTTCAATGGGGCTACCGATTCGGAAATAGCCTGCGCCCTCAATCTGTCCGAAACCGTATTCAGCCTGATGAAGAACGGCAAATACGACAAGTGGAGTGCAGAAGAGAATGAACGCCGTAGCTCTCGAATGGCTAAAGTGTTAGCACGCGCCCGCAAACAGATTTTGAGAGCAATACGCGGAAAATATCTGCAAGCGGCTCTTGGTGGGCAAGAGATAGAGAATGTGACAACCGTTACCCGACACCTCCGCATTGACGGGCAAATAACGAACAATGAAGAGGTGCAAGTATCAACGACAAGAACAAAGACGCTTCCGAATATGCAGGCGTTGAGTACGCTGCTATTCCACTACGATGCGGATTGGCGAAAGGTACAGAGAGGTGCGGACGAAGAAGCAAGTGATATTCCGCAAGAGATAGAGAGCGGTATAGATGTGGCAAAATGGATAGAACAAGAGGTAAGCAGGAAAAACGAGTAAATCTTAAGAAAAGACAACTTTGAAAAGTGTTTTCGCGGGAAATTTTGAGTCTTTCTCCGAGTTAATCTTAAGAATAGTATATTTTATAGCGTTGCAAATGATAATAAACCACCCTATATATCATCCTCTATACACTGACAAAGAAAAGTTTGTCATCCTCATTACAGGGGGGCGAGGTTCGGGCAAAAGTTTTGCCACCTCCGCGTTCATTGAAAGACTGACCTTTGAACTGAACAAAGTGATAGATGATGCAGGTGAGGTGCAGAAAATAGTGCATAACATCTTGTATGCGCGTTATACTATGACCTCTGCTGCAATATCTGTTATCCCTGAGTTCATGGAAAAAGTGGAAATAGACGGTACTGCCAAGTATTTTCACGCTACCAAGCAAGATGTGATAAACCGCATGACGGGTGCAAGAATAATGTTCCGTGGTATAAAGACGAGTAGCGGCAATCAGACGGCAAAACTGAAGTCAATACACGGACTGACAACATTTGTATGCGATGAGGCAGAGGAGTGGACGAGCGAGCAAGAGTATGATACGATAATGTTTTCTATTCGTCAGAAAGGAATACAGAACCGTGTCATCATCATAATGAACCCGACAGACAACAACCATTTCATATACCGCAAGTATATCGAAAAGACTTTTAAGGAGGTGATGTTTGACGGTGTTCCCGTGCAGATAAGCACGCACCCGAATGTGTTGCATATACATACCACCTATCTTGACAACGTGGAGAATTTGAGTGAGCAGTTCATCAATGAGGCACGGACGATGAAAGAGAAAGACCCGAAGAAATACGCGCATGTATTCATGGGGCGTTGGGATGATGTGAAAGAGGGGGCAATATATAAGAATTGGAGTATCGTCAATGAGTTTCCTGCTCAATGCCGCGAGGTCGCTTTGGGTTTGGACTTTGGTTATTCTACAGCTCCGACAGCATGCGTCAAGTGTGGTGTGATGAATAACGATTTGTATCTTGATGAGCAGTTCTATGAGGTCGGTCTTAACCTCACTCCGTTGAGAGAGAAGTTATCGAACAGGGGATTGACAGTATATGCAGACAGTGCTGCGGACGTGCTGATACGAGAGATAGCCAATGACGGACTAATGGTATATCCTATTGATAAGTCCGCTCTGACGGTAGTAGCAGGAATAGAAAAAGTCAAGGACTTTGACCATATATATGTAACCAAGCGGTCGTATAATCTGCAATACGAACTCCGCAACTATGTTTGGGACAAAGACCGCAACGGCAATTATATCAACCAACCCGTAAAGGAGAATGACCACCTACTCGATGCGGCACGGTATTATGTAACCGGATGTATCTTCGGGAACGTTTTACCTCCGCTCGGTGGACAGGTTAAAGAAGATTTTGTAGTATTTTAACACACAGCAATATGGCAATAGTAAATGCAAACTCGACCTATGTAAATAACATCGCGACATTCTTCCGCAATGTAACACTCAATGCAATAGGCATAGAGCGTGATTTTTACCAGTTGATGAATGACAAAGATGTTCACCGGGCAATCCGCATGTGCGATGATAACACCGCAGATGTTGATAATGCGTTGTCGGAGTATAACCCACAACTGCACAAGATAATGAAAACACCGAACAAATACCCCAGTGGAAGGTCGCCATATATAACCTGCAAGCACCCGCGTACACGCCAGCGATATATCAATGAGGTGGAGTTGTTTTTTCTCCTCGGTGCGCCTATCAAATGGGAAAAGAAAGAGGGCGATGACGAGGCTTTCAAACTCTTCTCGGACTTCATTGACCAAAGCCGTTTCAACTCCAATATGCGCAAGACAAAGCGTATTGCAGGCAGTGAAACGGAGTGTGCTAAACTATATCGTATATATCGGGATGCTAATGACAATGCCCAATGGCAGGTTGTCGTTCTCTCTCGCTCCACAGGGTATATGTTACGCCCACTGTTCGACCAATACGGCAATATGCTCGCATTTGCATACGGCTATAAACGGAAAAACGCACAAGGACGTATAGTACAATGTTGGGAGGTACAGACGGAGAGTATTATCTACGAGTGCGAGAAGAAAGCAATCGGTTGGGAGGTTGTTCAATATCCCAACCCGACAGGTAAGATAAATATCATCTACTACAAACAGCAGAAAGCATGGGACGGTGCGGAGGTACGTATTGCACGTGAAGAAGAACTTGACAGCAAGATAGGCGACAATAATAACTATTTTGCCGACCCCGTCCTTATGGGAACAGCAGATGCTATCAAAAGTATTTTCTCTCCTGAAACACGTGGTAAACTGGTTAGACTGACAGGCGAAAAATCACGCCTTGAATACCTCAACCCACCACAAGCAAGCGAGTTGCGCAAAGCGGAAAAAGAAGACCTCAATGTAAGTATTCTTTTCGATACATTCACTCCCGATTTCTCAATCGAGAAGATGAAAGGCTTTGGAACGCTTACGGGCAAGGCTATACGCAACGCAATGATACTCGGTTATATCAAGCGTGCGCGTAACATTGAGATTTACGAAGAGTTGATTGACCGTGAAAAAAACGTGATGATAGAGGTGCTTAAGTTCACCAACCCGACTATGGCAGCCAAACTCTCGGAGTTGAAGATAGGTTTCAAATTCGGCGAACCGTTCTCTGATGATGAACAAGCCAACTGGTCTGCTATTGCCAACCTCTATAAGAGTGGTCTGCTCTCATTGGAGACTGCTGTCGGATTGCTTGCACTTGCCAAAGCCCCCGAAGAGGAGATAGACCGTATCCGTATGCAGGCTATCGAGCAGACGCTGGCAGGCGAAGAAGCCAAGACCGAAAAGCAACAGGAAAACGGAGAAGAAACAGAGATAGAAGAGTCTGTTTCAGAAAGTGAATCAACATCTGAAAGTGAGGAGGTAGCATGAAAGCCCTACATTGTGCAATAAAACGAGAATACCTTGACTTGATACAAGCGGGAACAAAGAATGTAGAGTATCGCGATATGTCGCCATACTGGGTACAAAGGCTTGTGGAGATACCTGCCAATGGTGATATTGAGCAATGTCGCTCGGACATCATCAGCGGCAAGGTTGAACCGAATTTCAAGAAATATACGCATATTGTATTTCACTGTAACGGAACAACTGTTACAATGCCTATCCTCGGCATAAAAACCTATAGGGGTCATCATCTCTTTGTTATCAGTCTCGACAACAGACAGAAAGAAAATAAATAAAGATTGGCAAGACAAAACGCCGATTTAGTTGTTGTTTATATATGTTACCAAGAAAGAGGTCGCAGGGATGCGCTCTCTTTCTTTTTTTTGAAAAATTTTTCTTTTTCTACAATGCTCATTTATAGCATTTTGTGATTTTACTTAAAAAATTTCTATAAAAAAGTTATCTAAAAATTTGCACGTTTCAAAAATAAGTATTACCTTTGCAGCGTGAAATTAAAACAACGCTTTAATTTCATATAATAATGTACAATGCCTAATTTATTAAATGCACAATGTTATGAAAGAGCAAGAATTGAAAGAGTACAACGCTATTAAGGCACAATACCCAAATGCCGTTTTGTTGTTCAGAGTTGGCGATTTCTATGAAGCGTATTTTGAAGACGCAAAGATGTTGTCCGAGATATTGCAAAAAGAAATGGCAGAGCGTTCTGACAACACCCCTACGGTATGTATGCACTACGATGCAATAGGCGCATACATACCTATAATAGTAAGAGCAGGCTATAGAGTTGCAGTGTGCGATGCTCTTAACAAAAAAATGAATACTAAAGTTGAACCGATAAAATGACAGTGAACTATGTGGCAACTTACGATATATGACAGTAGAGAAGATTACAACGGCGGGTTTGGTCAGCGTTCCTATTTCCCGACTAAACAAGCAGCATACAACTATATGCGCGGCTATGGTGAGTGCTTTGATTTTGAGGTAGTAGAATGTAAATAAAAAAATTACTTTATGCAAGCTATAGATTTAGATAAAATTCGTACCTACAAAGACGATTTCGATGTAGATTGCTGTTTGATATGCAACAAGCCTATTAAAGAGCGCGACTTCAGCAAAGGTAAGGGTCACTATTTGCACTGGTTGCCTGACGGTACGGTTACAGATGGCGAAGTTCCCGTCAAACCGAGTTGGCGATTGGGTTGGTGGCAAGTAGGCTGCACATGCTACAAACGCTTTAGACAGATAGCACCGAAAGCGACAATAGAGCAGTTTGCTCATGAAGAATGGTTCGACAATGAAGAAAACAATGTATAACTCCTAAAACACACAATGTTATGAAAGCAGAAACAGCAATTAAGAATCTTGAAAAGGTGGCAGATAGCGAGATGCGTGTAAATAAACGGCAGTATCGTGGCACAAAGGCATGGCGGCTCATAATGGCTGCACTTGAAAACAATTTAAGGGTCATACGTCCTTGTGAGGTACAAGGTACTGGGCGGTATATTAAAAATGCTGACTATACAGCACAAGTACGTTATTTGCTTGTACGGGCAAAAATCAAATTCTCATTCGAGAACGATGCACCGCGTGGCGGTGTTTGACTGGCAATAAAATAACCTTGACACACATACAATAGCAATGGCAAACTCTCAAGAGACATATTCGTACATAGCAGACCCATGGCAGGGACGCTGGACTGTTGCAAATAACACAGGCACTCTTGCAATAGAGTTAAAGCAGGGTCAATTTTGTGTCGGCAATAATGCTTTTGCTCTGTTTATACAGGCAAGAGACTATGCGCTTGAGAAACTCAACATACCCAAATTATTATCATGTTAAAAACAATGCAATAATGATAGACAGACAAAACATATTCAACAGGGACTTTTACCCCACTCCTCGTGAGGTTATTGAGCAGATGTTGTCGCTGACAGAGATTAGCGGCAAGATAGTACTTGAACCCTCGGCAGGCAGTGGCAATATCGTGGACTATTGTATTGAGCAAGGTGCGCGTGAGGTTATTGCATGTGAGATAAACGACAAACTGCGTTCAATAGTTGCTAACAAATGCCATGTTATAGCAAGTGATTTTCTGACAGTCACACCCGACATGATAAGCCATGTGGACTTGATTGTTATGAATCCACCGTTTTCGGCAGATGAGAAACATATATTGCACGCCTATGAGATAGCCCCCGGCGGCTGTGAGATAGTGGCATTGTGCAATTCCAACACACTTGAATATGCAGACACGAAAGCCAAGCAAGACCTGCGAGAAAAAATAAAACTTTTCGGCGGCAGTGAGACTTTGGGACGTGTGTTTGCTAACAGCGAGCGTTCCACAGATGTATGTGTGAGTGTTGTACGTCTATACAAACCACAAGACAAAGAGCATGAGTTTGACGGCTTTTTCGACTTGTCAGAAGATGAAGAAGCAATTATGCAAGGTAGCGGTGTTGTTAAGTATAACTACGTGCAAGACCTTGTAAGCCGATATAAAGACGCGCTTGAGTGCTTTGACGATGTAATGAGCGCAAACAAGCGTATAAATGACCTCTGCAATAGTGTGGGCAGTGGCAGTATAGTTTTCGGTGCGCACAGACGTAAAGACAGGTATGAATTGCAGCCCGGTTATATAAGTCGTGATGAGTTCCGTAAGCAGTTACAAAAAGATGCATGGCAGTCGCTTTTCGCAAAAATGAACATGCGCAAGTATGTGACACAAAAAATAATTGAGGACTTAAACCGTGCAATCGAGATAACGGCAAATATGCCGTTCACGGTGCATAATATATACCGCCTAATGCAGGCTATCGTTCAGACACACGGCGACCGTATGCAACAGACCCTTGTTACAGCCTTTGAGCATATTTGCAGTTTTTCGGCAGAGAATAGTACGGTAGGTGAGGGGTGGAAAACGAACTCCGACTATATGATTAACCGCCGCTTTATCGTGCCTTATATGGTGGATTCATACTATGTACATTCATGGTCAAATTGCTATGTACACCCCTCCGCATATAAAGGCGGCAGAATTGATGACGTGGTAAAAGCTTTGTGCTATCTGACAGGCAAGAATTATGATGAATTGCCTCTTTTAGGTTCTTTCTGTGAAAATGCGCGTCCTGCATACGGACAATGGTATGACTGGGTAGGCTGCAAAAAAGACGAAAAGGGTAAGCCTATCGGTGAAGAATGGGGTTTCTTCAGAATACGCGGCTACAAAAAAGGCACAATGCACTTTGAGTTTATAGATGTAGATGTGTGGTATAAATTCAATCAAGCCGTAGCAAGTATCAAAGGTTGGCAGTTGCCCAAACAGCATGAGCAGAAAACACGAAAGCGTGCGAAATAGTATTAACAGACAAAACATAAAGAATTATGGGTTATTATTCCGTTGATATGACGTTTGATGTCGATGTGCAAGATGTGTTTGATGAGTTGCCAAAAGAGAAGAAAGAAGAGTTTATAAAAGAACGGCTTGGACTGATTTCGGACAGCGACATAGCCGATGAGATTGAGAATAGAGGCATATATGACTACCTCAAAGAGGACTTGATGGTCGAGCAACTTGAGTTGGTTGGGTACAAGGTAGAAAAAGAATAGTAAAAATGCAGGCAGAGGTCACTACAATAGGCGGTGTTTGCTACGCTCCGTGCCCCCGTGGCATAGGCGAGCGCAAGGTTGGCAGTTATATTTGTACCAAGTGCAAACACTTTGGCGGTCGGCACGGTTGTGTAGTGGCGTGCTTGCAAAATCCTAAATTTGAATAAGTACATGAAATAATAGCTAAATATAAAAGACAATGGATAACTACATTATTAAAACAGACGGCACTATCGTAGAGTGCAATCCTGCTGACAAACATGGTTTTACTCTCCGCGAGATGCAAAAGGCAGTCGGCGGTTATATTCAACAGGTAGGCAGATACCAAAACAAAAGCATTTGGGCTGACGAAGAGGGACTTTTGAAAGAACTCCCTTTGAACGAGAAAGCAAGTCGGTTGTTTTTTCGACCGATAGTAGGCGATGTGCTTGTTTGTTTAGACAATCTTGTTAAATAAAATTCTGACATATTATGAGCATAGTAATCGTAAAAAACGGCAACGGCATTATACGTCAAATCAGTGGCGGACATCTTCAAATCGTAAACGGAGAGGTAATAGCAGACGGTCAGCCAATCAAAGAAATAAACACTGACGAAAAAGTAATCAATATCACCATAGAGGGCGATGTTGAGCGGTTGGAAGTGGACTATTGCTCAAGTATCAAAATCACAGGTAATGCCAAACGGGTAAAGACCTTGAATGGTGATATTGAGATAGGCGGCAATGTTGAGGGCGATGTACATACGAACATGGGGAGTATTACTTGCGGCGATATAGAGGGCGACTGCCATACAAATATGGGTAGCATATATCGAAAATAATAAAAAAATGACAGACGAACTGCAATTAGACATATTCGTACATCAGCCTATCGAGACCAACCCTGCTCCGATTGTGATAGAACCGCCGAAACGCAAGGTGTATGTGTTGCGCGACTATCAGCGCGAGGCATCCGATGCTGCGGTCAATTTCTTCAACGGCAAACTTGGCAAGGGGAACGCGCTTATAGTGTGTCCTACGGGCAGCGGCAAGAGTCTAATCGTAGCGGATATTGCATCGCGTTTGGACGGCAAGTTACTTGTATTTCAACCAAGTAAGGAAATTCTTGAGCAGAACTATGAGAAATATCGTTCCTATGGCTTTTATGACTGCGCAGTTTGGTCTGCCAGTATGAATAGCAAGAAACGCGCGCGTGTTACCTTTGCAACTATCGGCAGTGTGATGAGTAACCCCGAAGTATTTGAGGAGTACAAGAATATAATTGTCGATGAGTGCCACTTGTGTAATGCACGCGGAGGGCGTTACAAGAAGTTTTTTGAGATGGGCAACCGTCATATTCTCGGTCTGACCGCAACGCCATATAGATTGGTTAGTTATTCAATGGGTTGTATCCTTAAGTTCCTTACTCGCACCAAACCGCGTATTTTTGCCAAACTTATCTATCAAGTACCCATTCAGAAACTCATGGCGGACGGTTATCTTGCAAAACTGCGTTATTTCGATATGCAGTTGATAGATGTAAGCAATGTCAGAAAGAACAGCACGGGGCAAGATTACGATGAAGAATCTCTCCGCAAAGCCTACATAGCGCAAGACATGAATAAAAAACTTGTTGAGGTGGTTAATCGTCTGCGTACTCCAAAAGACGGCAGTAAGCGGCATGGCATATTGGTATTTACCCGTTTCATTGATGAAAGCGAATGGCTTGTAAGTCAGTTAGGCGACTGCGCTGCAATAGTGACTGGTGAAACTCCGAAAAAAGAACGTGAGCGCGTACTAAAGGACTTCAAAAGCGGTAAATTAGAGGTGGTTGCTAATGTAGGAGTATTGACAACAGGCTTTGACTATCCTGAATTAGACACAATAGTAATGGCACGTCCTACAATGTCGCTTGCACTATGGTATCAATGCGTAGGACGTGGGATTAGACCCTCCGAGGGTAAAAACGGTTGGCTTGTAGATATGTGTGGTAATGTGGGTCGTTTTGGCAAGGTAGATGACTTAACACTTACGGAGAGTTCGCCCGGACGTGGTGATTGGTGCGTATGGGGAGTGGTAAAAAACAAATGGCAACAATTAACAAATATATTCTTTTAGCATTATGGTAAACGCAGAACAGATTTTAGAACTTGCTTCCAAAGGTGGAACGCACGTGGTCTTTCAGATAACAGGTGAAGAATTGATGAACTTGCTGCGGTTAGTAGCAGATAATGCCTACCAAGCCAAAAACAGAAAGGAGAGTTTGGATATTCTTCAGACTGCTGACCGTAAACATACATATACTTCGCTTTGCATCACGCTACGACAACTCTTTGATAAGGGCGAATTGTCAGTCCGTTCATATTGGGGACTTGAAAACTACGGAATAAAAACGTTGGGCATGTTGTGTCAAACGAGTACGAAAGAATTACGAAAGAGAATACGGAATTTCGGTAATGTCTCCTGTGATGAGGTTGGCACTCTGTTGGGTAATTATGGACTTCGGTTTGATATGGACGTGAGCCGCTATGGTTATCCGAAAGCGGAATGGAAAGAGAAAGGTTTTGTTTTTGTTGAGGAGGAATGATTATGTACACAGAGACAATGACATTTGCAGAAAGATATGCGGAATACCAAAAAGATATTCCCGAATTACGGGCAGACAGCAGGCGGTTCAGGGCAACAGGCGGTTATAAGCAAGTCCGAGCAGCAGGTGTGCAATTCCCATTCCAAATAATACATGAGTGCCGCACAAAAAGCGGCAATCGTTACCTTGTGTTGTCAATCTTCGCGAGTAGGGCAGATGCTTTCGGTGAACCGTTGGAGTATGCAAAGGCTATAATACAGACCGATGAGGGGCTGGCGATGTACACTATATCTATGGGCAATGACAGGGAGAAAGGCGGTTTCCTCTTTATGCCGCATGTCTTCAAACGTTACCGTCAGCGTATGGGATTTTCATACAACAGCATAGACACGATAAGAACATTCATCAAACGCAATATGGAGTTTGTGTATAATGAGGGCTATCGGCGCAAAAGCAAAAAAGACGACCCGAAAGAGATAATGCTGTCGTGTCATGACGGAGCTGTGTTCGGACGTATAGACGACCAAGATGATAATTGTGCTATACTGCGTACATTTATATCTACAGACACAATGCAAGAGGGATATAAAGCGCAATTCGACAAAGAGTTTGATAATTGTTTGGATGAGAATATGAAAAAACTGGCTTGTAAAGACCCTGAACTCGCAATGCAGGTTTCTGTTTGTAGAAGAGCAAGGAATGACCGTAAAAAGAGCACAGAGGACAAAAATTAAAGGTGTCTTTTAATTTTTCTGCGAAAAGTTATCTAATAATTTGTGTATGTCAAATTTTTGTATTACTTTTGCAGCGCGAATTAAAAAGTAACTTTAATTATAAGCACAATGTACAAGTATTTTCAACCCAATGTAAAGCGCAACAAGAAAAGAGCAGGCGATTGTGTAGTCCGTGCTATTGTTGCAACAACAGGCAAATCATGGATTGAAGTCTATGATTTATTATGCGCACAGGGGCGCGAGTTACAAGTAATGCCGGATTGTCCTCCCGCATATCGACCAGTTCTGAAAAAACTCGGCTTTGAAGAGCATAGTTTTAAGGTAGAGCGCGGCAGTACACGTCCCACAGCAGAAACACTGACAAAAGAATATAAATGTCCGATGTTAGTAGAAACGGCTCACCATCTTATAGGTTGCTTGAATGGTGATATACTGGATAGTTGGGATAGCAGTCAGAAACCTGCATATAAATTCTATACCAAATCAGAGTAATATAGAAATTACAAATGACTATCGAACTGGATAAGATATATAATGCTGATTGTTTGCAGATACTCCGAACACTACCCGATGAGTGTATCGACTGCGTAGTCACATCCCCCCCCCTATTACGGGTTGAGGGATTATGGCTGCGAGGGACAGATAGGGTTAGAGGACACTCCCGAAGAGTATGTCGCAAGGCTTGTAGATGTCTTCCATGAGGTTAAACGTTGCCTCAAACCTGCGGGTACTATGTGGCTTAACCTCGGTGATAGTTATAACGGCAACAAGAAAGGAAATACCGAAACGAATAAGAACAAAAAGGTGGTATCAGATAGTTTTGAAAAAAAACTATGGCGAGGAGCAAAACCAAAAGACTTGATAGGTATTCCGTGGATGGTGGCATTTGCATTGAGAGCAGATGGGTGGTATCTGCGACAAGATATTATTTTCGCAAAACCGAACCCAATGCCCGAAAGTGTCAAAGACCGCTGCACAAAAAGTCACGAATATATATTCCTTATGACAAAATCGCCCAAGTATTACTTTGACTACGAGGCTATACAAGAGCCTGCCGTAATGCAAGATTTGAAGAGTGCGCCCAAGTTCGGAGGTAACAAATACGGTGATAATGAAGACCGACATTTTGCAACATATAATGGAAACGAATATCACCCTAAACATAAGAACCTTGCGGTAAAAGGTCAGTTGCCGAATACTATTCATCTCCGCAGAGCCGAGGGGTTTGCAGAAGAGCAATTCACCGTCCGCAACAAACGCGATGTATGGATGATAACTCCCAGGCCGTCCAAAGAAGAGCATTATGCTATGTACCCTGAAGAACTGGTTAAGTATTGTGTGTTGGCAGGGTGTCCAGTAAACGGAGTGGTATGTGACCCTTTCATGGGTAGCGGCACAACCGCAGCGGTAGCAAGAAAATTTGACCGACATTATGTAGGTATGGAGTTAAACCCGAAGTTTCATAAGATTGCCATGCGCAGAGTTAGTGACATACTGAGTTTCGCAGATTAGTATGAGAGAGGCACTACAACAAAAGATTGACAAGTCTATTACTTTGCTCCGTAAGGCAGAGGCATTAGCACTGAAATATGACCCACAAGACGGGTTCTATTTGGCGTTTAGCGGCGGCAAGGATAGCCAAGCCCTCTATCACATTGCCAAGTTAGCGGGCGTGCGTTTCAAGGCTCACATGAACGCGACAAGTATTGACCCTGCGGAGGTGATAAGGTTTGTGCGCTCACAATACCCCGATGTAGAGATAATAGCACCCAAGCAGAGCATATACAACCTTGCGGTTCAAAAAGGCATACTTCCTACTCAAAACATACGGTGGTGTTGTGCAGAGTTGAAAGAAACGGCAGGTGCGGGCAAAGTTACCCTGATAGGCATACGGCACGAAGAGAGTACAAAACGTTCAAAGCGCAAAGAGGTTGAGATTTCTCATCATAAGTTCAAGGGCGACATGGAACGGTTTGAGGAGTGGCAGAAAGAGCAGACGGCGAAGATAATAAAAAGAATGGCGAAGAAACTGCCAAAGAACACCAATTTTGATGAGTTCAGCATAAACCAAGAAAGCACGGTTAAATGTGTCAATGGCAAGGACAGCATCTTAATTAGTCCTATCATCGAATGGACGGTGCGTGATGTGTGGGAATTTCTAAACGAGGTTGTCAAAATTCCTCATTGCTCGCTTTACGACAACGGGCATCGCCGTATAGGTTGTATCTTATGCCCCATGTGCAGCAAAAGAGAGAAGCGGAGAGATATGAAAGAACACCCTCATGTCGTTCATAAATGGAAACAAGCCATTCGTGATATGCGCCGTAGGGGGGGGCAGACGGACGAAACGATAGAGTTCAACAGGCAATTCGAGGTGCTTACATTAAATCACAGAGAAAGGAATACTGGGGTGTTTTCTGAAAGCCCCGCTTGCGATACAGCGGGGATAACAGAGGAAGAAGAAAACGAGATAATAGAAAATATCTTTGACTGGTGGATAAGCGGTAAGAGTTATGAAAAATGGTATGCGGATAAGTTTTTACAGCAGAAAATAAATTTTGAGATATGGAACGAGTAAAGATTTATGCACGGACTATCGAAGAAGAAGCCGTGCAGCAGATTAACAAGATGAGCAGAAGCGAAGCGTATAAAGATTGTACGGTGCGTATCATGCCCGATTGTCATGCGGGTGCAGGGTGTACAATAGGGACGGTTATCGGTATAAAAGACCGTATTGTTCCTAACACGGTGGGCGTAGATATAGGCTGCGGTATGTTTGTCGTTCCTCTCGGCAAAAATGATATTGACCTTGTACAACTTGACAAGGTAATAAGATGTTATGTTCCGTCAGGGTTCAACATTCATAAAGAGCGAATGGTCAGCGATTACATTTTTAGTTTCGATAAGTTCCGCTGCCGCAGTGCAATAGACGAAGATATGGCATATCGCTCTATAGGCTCTCTTGGCGGTGGCAATCACTTTATCGAGATAGATGAAGATGCGGATAGCAACAAATTCCTTGTCATTCACTCCGGTAGTCGCAACCTCGGTGTACGTGTCTGCAAACACTATCAAGATAAAGCAGTAAGGTATTGCAGAAAAAAACAGACTGATGTAAGTGAATTGATAGCAAAACTCAAGGCAGAGGGGCGCGAGAAAGAGATTAACGCAACCGTCAGAGCAGCAAAAGCAGGTAACACTCCGATAGACCCTCAACTCGCCTATTTAGAGGGTGATGATATGCAAGACTATCTGAACGATATGAAATTGTGTCAGCATTATGCAACCATTAACCGCCATGTTATTGCACGTATTATAGGTTGCCACATACCCGAATTACGCATAGACGAAATACTGATGACAACATTCCCGTTCCATACCGTACACAACTATATCGACCATAAGTTAAACATACTCCGCAAGGGTGCTGTAAGTGCGCAAAATGGTGAACGGCTTATCATACCGATGAACATGCGTGATGGTTCTCTATTATGTATCGGTAAGGGTAACATTGATTGGCTCTATTCCGCACCTCATGGCGCAGGTAGGCTTATGTCACGTAAAAAAGCAAAAGAAACACTTGAAATGGGCGAGTTTGAGCAATCAATGAAAGGCATCTATACAACCTCTGTATGCGAGGATACGATAGACGAATCTCCTATGGTTTACAAACCTATGGACGAGATTATTGAGTGCGTGAAAGATGCGGTTGAGATTGAAACCGTGATTAAACCGATATATAACTTCAAGGCAAAGGAATGACAAACGGCAAGTTCGATATAGGTGACAGGGTGCGTATTAAGGACGATTTGAACTCATTATATCCGCACTCCGCATGGTATCGTGAACAGATGTCTCTCAATACGGGTATCGTGGTAGATGTGTGTCCTGCGCACTATAAGGTGGCTATTGGGGCTGCTATTTATGAGTGCCGTGAGTTGGAGTTGGCAGAAAAGACAATATCAAACAAAAAAGTATATACACACCATGAGTTATGCATCCTTGCTGCTAAATGGCTTTTCAAAAAAGGGAACAAAGGATCATGGCGCAGTTGCAACTATGTAGCGGTAGAGGTGAACACTGTCAGCAGTATTGTTTGTGATGTGTTGGGTTGGGGAGGCACAGAGGGAGTGCAGATTGAGTGTAAAGTATCGCGTTCTGATTTTCTTGCCGACAGGAGAAAACCACACAGACAAAACCCATCCAAAGATATGGGCGCATACAGATACTATTGTTGTCCGCAGGGTATCATCAAACCCAAAGACCTCCCCGTAAACTGGGGACTGCTCTATGAGGTAAACGGCGACATACGGTTGATAGCAGAAGCAAAAGAAATAGAGGGTGCGCATTGTCCTGAATTAGCAGTAGTTAGTTCGGTAATGCGAAGAGAGGGCATCAAACCACAGATTTTTGATTATAGAGGTCAAAACACAACCATTAAACACAAATCAAAATAATTTAATATGCCACAATTAAGAACATCACTTGCCGGAATGAAACGGCAGATATGGAGGAAAAACCTACACGGATTTTTCACGGTTAATGGACTTGGACGTGCGATAACAGATAGAGAGGTTCGCAGAGTAGTCAATTATGCAATCGCCAATGGTTATGAGTGGGCGGAGGACATTGAGGACTATGAGGTAGATGTACTATTGGGACAGAAACAAGAGTTTGATGCTGAATGTTTACGTACAAACGGAGATTTCAAAAAAGGTCAGGTCTATCAGATAGAATATGACAAAGATTCACCACAACAAGGTGAACCATATCGGATATATCTGAATAAAGAGAAAGGAATATACATATATATGGGCGTAAGTATATTTGGCGATGACAAACATGTCGCTATGTTCAAAATCAAAACAATAGATAAAGATGACTTCTCACATTGAAACAATCAAATGCCCTAATTGTGGCAGTATTGAAAGCGCACAAGTGGAACATACCCAACCTTTCTATAACTACACACATCAATGTAGCAAGTGCGGTTACATAATTACAGAAAGCGAGTGGGAATAAATAACGAAGACAAATATGAATATACAAAAAGCATTAGAATGGCTTGCCAATGGTGAGGTCGGTATATCTTCAAAAACGATGTGTTTTGCCTTACTCGGAGTAAGGTGCGATAAGGCAGATATGCCGTATGATTCAGATGACTTGCGAAGATGTCTGCTGTTTTGCGAATATGCGGGAATTACCGATGATGACCTCAAAAAGATATGCGAGGTTCATATATGGTGGCAGTACATATATAACGAGTGGGCGCACTTGTTGTTTTTCTATGAAGAGAGGGATTATATGAGCGTTTATCGGCTGCTTGACAGTGTAAGAGAAAGAGTAAGAGCAGGTATATCTGAAGAAAGGAAGCATTATCATACTATAAAGAATGAAATGCAGAAATGAGTTATGGCAAATCAAGGAAGATGCTATAAATGTAGGTACTTTGAGCCTCTAACGACTGGCAGGGGATTATGTAGGATGAATGACGAACTGCAAGAGGTTGGCGAGGATAGTTATTGCCCAAACTACAAAGGGGTGAAAAGAACAAATCGAAATCTATATTACTTATTGTGATAAATAACAGGAGGAAAATTTATGAAAGTGAGTGATTTAATGCAGGGTGACCGGATAGCCACCAATCGCGAATATCTGCCATTTGCGCAAGTCGAGGATATTTTAGGCAACTCGATTATAACAAAAGAGGCGGAATATGAGAGTGAGGAAATAGAAGAGAAAGACATATTCCCTATCCCCCTCACGCCAAAGATTTTCGAAAAAAACGGGTTTGTATATATCAAATAGGAAGACTGTTTTATATATAACGCACAACGCACAACGATAACTCTGCACGATAATTCAGGCAACGGCAACGAATGGGTGATGTCTTCAAAGTATTTTGAGGGACGGAAATGTAGGACTTTTATTGACAATTACAGACTGGAGTACACCTATGAACTCCAACACATTCTAAAAATTTGCAAAGTAAACAGCAATATAAGACCATAAAACAACAATAAGAAAATTATAATATGAAATCCGACCAAAATTATAAAGTCTCTACCGATTACCAACACCTTGTAGAGTTGTTGCGTGCGGGCAAACTGGTTGTATGTTTTGTTACCTATGATTGGAATCATGGAAAAAAACCGACAAGGATGACTACCGATGTGGCTATTGCCCGATATTCTGAAGGAGAGACAAGTCACGATTATGATGGCTTTATGGTAACGTGTTGCGGAGTAGGATTTTTTGAAGCTTATAATTATGATTTATGCTACAGGGAAGCAAAAACCATAGATGAATTATTCATAAACCTTTGCCGAGCAGAAAAATTAACTTATATAGAACCAACATTATGAATAATTGTATTTATCAAATGACTAAACAACCGTAGTAATGAAAAAGTTTTTTGTATGTCTGCTATGCGCGGCGATTTATCTGATACCAATGTTCCCTTTTATTATGGTCGGCAACTTTTGCAAGTACATTTACAAGGGTTGCGAATGGATTATTGAGAATTGTCCGCTCGATGAATGGGCGTTGGCATTACGCAATAGATTATTAACATCTAAATAACTACAACAATGATAGGCAAAAATATGTTTGTTGGAGAGCCGACAATAAAAGAGTACCGGGATATCCGCCTTGAAAATGTACTGAAGGAATATCTATATTTCAAAGGTACATTTGATAGTGACGACACAACGAAACAGATAAACAAAGAAGTTTGTCCCAAATTCCTCTGCCGTTCTGCCTTATGGCTGTATGGACTGAAAGACAACCCGACCAATAGAATGAGTGTCATATATTACTGTGAACGCCAAGCGCGGCAAAATCTATGGTACAAGCATGACATAATTGTTATTCCCGATGAGATTTGGCGCGAGTGTGATGAGTACAACCGCAAAATGTGTAAAAAATAAGAATATGAATAGAGAAATTAAATTCAGAGGGAAGTCCCTCGACGGAATTTGGGAGTACGGAGACCTGCATTTCCGCTTCTGCAATCATCCTCACATACACAATATGAACGGGGCGAAGATTTATATAGACCCGGACACGGTCGGTCAGTACACTGGCTTGCACGACAAGAACGGCAAAGAGATTTACGAGGGGGACATAGTATATTTCAATCAGAAATTCGTTAAAGGAACATATTATGTTAGTTATGATGACTCGCATTGTGGTGCTTTCTTATTGTACAAGAAAAATAATCCTCCTGCTTTGTTTGGTGAGGTTTTTATGGAACCGTTTTATTGTGAGGTCATTGGTAATATCCACGACAACCCGGAACTGCTGAAAGGAGGTAGAGATGAGTAACAAAGCAGCAGAGGTGATTTGTTTCGCATTTATGACATTGCTTGCTATCGCAATTATAGCGGCAGCAGTATTCCTGTCGGTGCATACCGAGAATTATAAATGGATGTGGCTACTTGCAATACTACCATTTATCAGTATTCATGTGGAATCTGACGATGAACAAAAAAAGAAAGGAGACTAATATGGAAACTTTTATTACAGAATGGCGTATATCCGACTATGACGGACGGAGAAACAAGGACATAAAGTCGATAGGGACAATTAACGGCGAACACATTTATGCTTGTATTAGACTTAGTACGTGGTTTAGGTTAGGGAAATACCTCATCAAGCATGATTTTGCAAACTACCTGCTTGGCGTAACTCCATACATTAGAAATCCGCGATTGAGAAACAGCGTGAGATATTCGCATTGGGATGCCGCAACACGCACAAATGTAGAGTTAAATTGCGTAGATGATATAGTCCGTATAGTCAATGTAAAGTTTGGGAGAGATTTTGACTATATCGGAGAGTTACAAATGCTCCAAAGAGAGTTAATCGGGTATGAGTGGTGCTTCTATGTTAGCGAGTGCTATGGATGGGACTTCGATTACAAAGAGTTCCTGAAAAACAAAGACAAGTACCGCCGCAAACTGCACCGTAAATATCTGCTGACACGGTTCGAGTGGTGGTTACATGATATAATTAGAAAACTGAAAGGACACAAACAATGAAAAGATTATTGAGATATTTAGTATGTATCTTATGGGAAGGGCAACACGAGTATAAGGCGATAGCACCCGGTCGTGATGTTAGTGAAGTAGTATATGAGTGCAAGAGATGTGGACACAGGGAAACATTTTGGCATCCATACAACGGACTGCCGAAAGCAAAAGGAGACGAACAATGAAAGTATCAGAACTAATAGAAAAATTGCAGCAATGCGCCCCCGACAAAAAGATTATCTTTATTACAGAAGATGATGGTTTCTGTGTTGGAGAGACAATCAACAAAGTTGTCGAATATGATGACCATGTGAGTCTATTCTGAAATCTAATAGTAGTTATGACAAAACGTAAAATTCGTATTATTGACCGCTTGCTGTATTACGTATTTATATGGGTCTTTTGCTTTTTCGGCAAGCATATAAGGACAGTTTGTGACTACCAATCGCGACCTCGAAAAGGGGTTCGTTCATATAAGTATGGAAACGGGTGGAAATATCAGAAAAGCAGATATGTAGGAGTGCGTTATGGGAAGCAAGTGTATTGTCAGTTTTGCGGCAAAGTATTAGAGCCTTATCACAATGACCCAGCCGCAAAAGAAATACTCAACGAGACTAATTAGGGCGTATCAGATATGAGTAAACATTTCGCTAACATAAACGCCCGTGTTAGAGAGGTGTACAACATCTAAAATTTTACAAGTATGATTTTCTATGAAATCAAAGCAAACTATCAGCGTCAGACAGGCGAGGATAATCCTGGTAGCGTAAGCGAGACCTACTTGGTGGAGGGAATAACACCGAGCGATGTTGAAAAGCGTCTTTTGGACGAAATCAAGCCGCTTATCTTCGGAGATTTTGAAGTGCCGGGCATACGCAAGCGCAACTTCTTCGACATCTATCCCGCAGAAAGCGAAGCAGACCACTGGTATGAGGGCAAGGTGGAAATGATAACCGTTGAAGAAAACGGAGCAGAGAAACGGCGAGCAGTGAATATCCTCGTGCAGGCTGACACCGTGGAGGATGCAGTATCTTCGCTCAAAAAGAACCTCGGCAACTATGACAGCGAGATTATCGGCGTGAAGAAATCGGCTATAATTGACATCTTGCGTGCAACGGAGGATTGATTATGCAGGTACGTTTCAAGAAACTCGCAGAAAACGCCGTTCTCCCGTCATACGCTCACGACACCGATGCAGGACTTGACCTTGTAGCCACAAGCGTGGAGTATAAAGCAGGCAGAGAGTTGTATGTCGTGGGGTTTGGTATAGTGGCAGAGATACCGAAAGGGTATGTCGGTCTGCTGTTCCCGCGCTCATCTATCAGCAGGACATCTTTGTCTCTTGCCAATTCGGTCGGTGTAATAGACAGCGGCTACAGAGGAGAGATAAGGGCGCATTTCAGACACAATGGGACAGATGGCAGTCTGTATCATGTAGGAGATAGGGCGGCGCAACTCATCATAATGTCCTACCCGTCTATCGAAGTTGTAGAAGCCGCAGAACTGACACAGACAGACAGGGCGGACGGAGGGTTTGGCTCAAGTGGCAGATGAAAGCCGCAACCAACTATAAAACAAAAAGCACTCAACCGAAATGGCTGGGTGCTTTTGCATAATACAACTCTATAACCCTCGTAAGATTGTATTATTTCCTTTTCTTCTTACCCTTTTCTTCTTCCTCGTATGTGAACAGGTCGAATATGGTTATTCCGAGCGCGTCTGCTATCTCGCACATGCGCTGATATGTTGGATTGCCGTTCTTGAGCATAACGGAGAAAGCAACAGTAGTAACGCCTATCTTCTGCGCTACCTCCTGTTTCTGCAAACCGCTACGAGCAATAGCACCGTTGATGTCAAGAACTAACCGCCCTTTGTCTTCGGGAGCAGGCGGCTGTACTACAATGCCGTTTTTTGTGATAGGCTCATCATCAAAGAACTCGCCTATAGAACAACCCAACACGTCTGCTATTTTGCGGAGAGTAGCAACCTGCATACTATTAGTATCACGGCTCTTGGCAATCATTACATCAAGCGTTTTTTCATGCTTGCCTAACAGTTTGCTCACCTCTTTTACAGTGAACCCGTACTTATGAATTACACCTACTACATTCATATAATTATATTTTTGAAATACGCTACAAAGGTACAAAAAATAAAGTAAACAGCCAAAAAAACAATATAAAAATATAACCTTTTCAAGTGTTCTTATATATAATTGTATGTAAAAACGACTAATAAAAAACAAAAAAGTGCATTTTTTTGAAAAAATTTCTTTTTCTACAATACTCATTTATAGTGTTTTATGATTTCACTTAAAAATTTTTTATAAAAAAGGTATCAAAAAATTTGCACGTTTCAAAAATAAGTATTACCTTTGCAGCGTGAAATTAAAACAACACTTTAATTTCATATAAATAATGTACAATGTTTAATTTATTAAATGCACAATGTTATGAAAACTTTGAACGAACAAATTACCGAAATCATCAACGGTCAGAAATCAAAAAGCGCAAAGCGTCAAGAACTGATTAAGTTAGGTCTGACAAATCTCGATGTCCGCGTACTCTTTAAGATGAGCGGCGTAGAAGCCGATGCAAACGCACCTGAACCTCGCAGGCGCGAGGCGCGTAACACGCTCGCACGTATCATTAGCAAATATACGTTTGGCGTAGAAATAGAGTGTTTTAACGCCCCGCGTACAGTCTTGCTAAACGCTGCTACTTCAAACGGTCTTCACATGCAGTCTGAAGGTTACAATCACAGAGACAACCGCCGCTACTATAAACTTGTAAGCGATGCAAGCATAAGCGGCAACGACCCTGTAGAGTGTGTTTCGCCTATTCTCAAAGGCAACGCAGGCGGTTTTAACTCTCTCAAATCATGCTGCACGGCTCTTAACTCAATAGGTGCAAGAGTAAATACCTCAACAGGCTTGCATGTACACGTAGGGGGGGGATTACCGAAATGCAGTATATAAACACTTTCGTAAACTACTATTATCTTGAGAATATAATAGATAGTTTCATGGCACAAAGTCGCCGTGACAACAGATATGCAGCGGCTCTTCATTACACAGTGCAAAGAGGCAACGTCAGAGTTTCGCAACTCTTAAGCGCACAAAACATAGGTGATGTCTATTCTGCTTTCAATGGCGACCGCTACTATAAAATAAACGTCTGCTCTTGGCAGCGGCACAACACAATAGAGTTTCGTCAGCATGGCGGCACTACCAACTATGAGAAAATACAAAAGTGGGCTACATTCTGCTTAAAACTCGTTGCTTGGTCAGCCGAAAACAGACTGACAGCCGAAATACGTAGCATAAACGAAATACCTTTTTTGACAGCCGCCGAAAAACGCTATTTCACAAATCGCGCAAATCAAATTGCAGGGGCTAACGAATAAAGCCCTTGCAATATCGAAAATCTTTTGTTTAACGAATAAAAATTATACAACTATGTGTGTTATTATACATAAACCCGCAGGCGTTCAAATGCCGCAATTACATATTCTTGAATCGTGCTTTTTACGCAATCGTGACGGCATAGGTTTTTGCACCTCGTCCGGCAAATCATGGCACGGTATGAGTTTTTATAAATTCTTGTCTGAACTTGGCAAGACAGATGACAGTGAAGAAATCATCATACATTTTCGCTGGGCAACACACGGCTCGGTATCACGCAAAAACTGCCACCCTTTTTATGACAAAGAGCATGATATATGGTTTGCTCACAACGGCGTTTTACCGATACGTCCAACAAAAGACCGCACCGACAGTGAGACGTTCTTCAGAGACAGGTTTATTCCTCTCCTTGATGCGTATGAATATGACAACCCTAAACTATGGGACTGGGTTAATGTAGAACGTGGCATGTCAAGGTTTATCTTTATGCACGGCAAAGAGGTAAAGAGACTTGGCACATGGCATAACTTTGCAGACTGCTATTTCTCAAATATGAACTGGGCATAACAGGCAAAAGACGGCTGTTATATGCAGCCGATTAAAGGTTTCATAACAACATTAAGTACATTATTTCGGGGTGTGTATCTGTGAAGATATGCACCTTTTTCTTTGTGTGCTTTTAAGTCGCCTATCAAGGCAAAAAAATGCCGTCAGAACGTCTTAAAAACGGCTCTTTCGGGTTGTTTTATCGGGTTTGTATTGTGATTAAATGAAATCACAAGTAAAATACTACTAACGAAGCATTTAAGATAAGGTATAAGATGTAATTTTGTGGCGAAAATTCAAACAAAATACTGATTTACGTATGAAAGACAAAATTTTTCAAGCCCTAAAACAAGAATATCCACAACTTGGGTTAGGTGATGAGGTCTTAATGGCACGAGCCGAAGCGTTGGCAGCGACTGGGCTTGTTACAGATGAGAACCTGAAAACCGTGGTAGCCTCACAGAAAGCCAATCTTGAGGCATTGCAAAAGTCGAATGACAAACGGGTAGCGGACGCACTCGCGAAAGCACGTAAGGAAGCAGAAGAGGCTGCTGCAAAGGCAAGCACTCAACACGCAGCCGCTCTAAAAGCAGAGCAGGACAAACTTACCGCACTCCAAAAAGAGTACGAAGAGTTCAAGAGCAAGCATCCCGGTAACGGTGGTCAAGAGACAGGTGAGATTGAGAAACGACTCAAGGAGCAGGTGGACGCACAACTTGCAGAGGTAAATAAGACTATCAAGTCCCTGACCGAAGC
This sequence comes from Paludibacteraceae bacterium, assembly GCA_017479885.1. Classification (GTDB taxonomy): domain Bacteria; phylum Bacteroidota; class Bacteroidia; order Bacteroidales; family Paludibacteraceae; genus Colicola. The sequence goes on from JAFVBR010000039.1 coordinate 161,328, forward strand.
AAACAAAACCTACTCCGACCAGTTGAAGAAAATGCAGGACGAAAAGGACGCAGCCGCGAAAGCAGCCGCAGCCGCAGCCCGCAAGACACTCATCAACACCAAAGCAACAGAGGCAGGTATTCCGCAGTGGCGTATTGACGAGGGTTTTGTCATTCCCGAAGAGTATGACGAGACGAAAATCGGCGAGGCAATGGCGGGTATCGCAGCCAACATCAAAAAGCAGATGCTCCCCGGACGTACTTCTTTCGCCCGCAGCGAGGATGTCAATGCTGCCATAAGCAAGGAGGACGCGACAAATATCGTCAAGGGTATTCTGCGCAGGTAAAAAAGAAAGTTTAACCCAAAAAAGTTTGTACGATTATGGTAAATGTAAATTTGACCAAAGAGCGTGAGCAAGTCGTATTCGGCAAGGATTCGGTTATCATACAGAAGTACATCGCAGGTATTCCCGGCGGTCGCTCCCTTGATGTAACCGACATCACCGATGAAGTGCTTTACGCAGGTCATCCTATCATCACAGACGGTAACGGAGGGTACAAGCCGCTAAAGGTAGTGACCAGTGAGGGTGTTAAGTCCTATGACAGTTTGCCTGACGGTTACTCCTATGCGGGTATTCTGTACCGCAGCATACTGACCAAGAAGCCGTCTGCTGCAATTATGATTTCGGGCGTAGTGAACGATGCTGCCGTGGAGATTCCTTATGGAGCGCACAAGGCTGCTATCAAGTCGGCTCTGCCCACAATCATGTTCGTCAAAGACGAGGTGGCTGACTCAACCGCTGCCGCTGCTTCTACCGAGGAGAGCGCAAGTGCAAGCGAGTCGGCAAGTAACTAATTAAAAAGAGGAGGAATAAGTTATGGAAAAATCTTTGTATTTTCAACTAACGGAGAAAAATCTTCCCGTATTCGTGTCAGCCGCCGTTGAGTTGCTGAACGATAAGAGTGCTGATGCGGCACAGACCTACCTGTTCCGTAATATGCTTCGCCCCTCTTTCTCTGCTGACGGTCGTTGGGCAAGTCTGTTAGCCAAATACACTCGTGTAAAGGCTGACATCGTTGCTCTTGACTCTGAACTGCCGCTCAAGAGCCGCGACTCTTTGGAGCGCATCACAGGCGAACTCCCCAAGTTGGGCTTGAAACTCTACTTGTCGGAAAAGCAGATGAAAGACATCGACAATATGCTTGCCAACACGAGCATTGAAGAGCGCATCATCGTGGAAAAAATCTTCGAGGACGTTCCCCGCGTTATCGAGGCTATCTACGAGGAGTTGGAGGACGTGTTCCAGTCCGAACTCTCTACGGGTGTCGGTCTGTCTCACAACAACGTGGGTCAGGGAGTACGTCTCGACATGGGCTTCTATAACGAGAACAAGTTTGGTGTCAAGACCGCATGGAGTGACGCAAATGCCGATATCCTTGCCGACATCAAGCAGGTATTTGACAAGGCGAAGTTGGACGGCAACCGCATCACCGACATCTATGTTGATGATACTTGGCTTGACAACTTTGAAAAGAACAACGGTGTACGCGGTCTGTTTGGTTTCCAACAGAGTTTCGCAGGTGCTACCGTTCCTGTTCTTGACGAAGAGCAGGCTGCCGCTGTCATCCTGCGTAAGTGGAAAGCCCGTCTGCACCTTGTTGAACGCCGTTTCCTCTCCGAGGCTAACGGTGAGAAGACCAAGTTCACCGCATGGCAAGAGGGCGTTGCCGCCTTTGTTTGCAGCGATGTTGTCGGAGACCTTGTATGGACGACCTGCGCCGAGGCAACCCGTCCGGTTGCGGGCGTAACCTACGAGACCGCCGATGAGTTCATTCTTGTCAGCCAGTACTCACAGAACGACCCGCTGCGTGAGTTCACCGCTTCGCAGGCTATGGTTGCTCCCGTGCTGAACAACGTGAACAAGATTTATCTGTTGAACTCTACCGAGGTAACAGCCTAATGGTAGCACAAAACCCTTGATGAGATGAAACAGATAAAAGTGCTTCAGAAGTTCCGTGACAAATTCAACTACACCCACCTCTATGGTGTTGGTGAGATTGTCGCCTTTGACGATGCTCGCGCCGAGGACATCGTGGCACGTGGGTTGGGTGAGTTTGTCGCTCCTGTCAAGCCCGAACCTGCTACCCCCACTGCCCCTGCAAAAGGCAGTGAGGGTGAGCAAGAGGCGGACGGAAGCGAGGAGAAGAAAGACGAGAACGGAAATAAAGACGGCGAACATACCGATGAGAACCCATCCGAAAACGCACCTGCTGACAAGGACGGCGAGGGAGAGGACAATCCCGAACCCGCAGCCGAAGAGACAGCAGAGCCTGCTGCCGAGGAGGGAACGGCATCGGAAACAAAGACCGCCGAAGAGCAACCCGAACCAACTGCAAAGAAAACCGCCAAGCGCGGAAAGAAAGCAGAGTAAGAGTAATGGTGAACTATGACTAATCTTGAAGCATTGAAAGCGAGGGTTAATTACCCTTTGACAGACGCGCAAGCCGAGGAGAAACTTGTCGGTAGGGACATTAGCCCCGATGAGGAGTTTTCTGTCAATGTCGCCAAGTCAAAAGCCTTTCAACTTGCCTATGCCGATACGCTACGGTTTATCGTGACAATGGTGAACCTGTCGCAAAGCGGTAGTATCTCTGCACAGAATATGGCGGGCATACGAGGTACAGCCAATGCTATTTATAAAAAGTACGGTGAAGACCTCATAGGAGAGAAAGGAGATGACCTTTCAACGATTGAAGATATGTCAGATATGTGGTAAGAAACTATGCAGATTTTCCCCAATGGAACATTACGCTATGCCAGTGCCACAGCGGGCAGTGACCTTGACGAGAACGGCAATCCTATTCCTGCATGTGATGCAGATATGAATGAGATTGAATGTACTATCACGGCGCAGTCCGAAAACAGGCAGGGCAGGTACGAGGACGGACAATACAAAAACGGGTCGTATAGCGTTACATGTGACATGGAGAAAGTCGGCAAAAGTTTCAACCCGAAAACCATACAACTCATACATGAGTTCAAGGGTTATCTCGGAGATTTTCAAGTTCAGCGCATAGAGTACTACAAATTGACCGGGACTATTGAGATATGGGTGTGAAAAGTAACTGCAAAGATGTCGTAAGACTTCTTTCCGTCTTTCCCGAAAGACTTGGCCGCAACATCGTGCCTCTTCTTGACAAGGCAGGTGCGATTGCGGTAGATAAAGCAAAATCAAGTAAAACCTACAAAGACCAAACGGGTAATCTTACCGCCAGTATCGGTTACGGGGTCGTAGTCGGAGGTCAAGTAGTTAGCAGTGGTGGTTTTGGGTCGGGCGAGGGCGGCTCACAAGGCCGCGCCACTCTCCAAGAGCGAGCCGCTGCTATCGGGAAAGGTTCATACGGGCTCATACTTGTGGCAGGAATGAAGTATGCAACCTATGTTGAAAGGTCGGGTCATGTAGTACTTGACGGCGCGATACTGAACATTGATAAGATTGTGAACGGGGTATTATCGCAGATGCACATTGATTTATGACGTGTGAACAACTTGAAACATTGCTGTATGAGCGAGTAAAAGCGGCAAACCTGCCTATTAGCGGCGGTGTTTATTACCGTGGTACACGTCCCATGCAAAACGAGAATGACGAACACAAGGAAGATTGTGTGGTAGCCGTTCTCACAGGCACAGGCGGAGAGTTGGCAAAAGGCACTTGTCTTGTCAATGTGTATATCCCCGATATCCGCACAAACGGCGGTAGATACCTTAAGAACAGGACGCGGTGCGAAGAGATAAGCGAGTTGCTTGATGTTTTGCCCTTGACAATTCGCAAAGACTGCGCGGTTTATTTCTCACGCTCCGAGATGATACTGACAGAAGAAGAGCCTGATTTGAAAGAGCATTTTGTTTCTCTCAAAATGGATTTCAAACTCATACAGGAAAATTATTAACACTCTAAAATCTTAAAGATATGGTACTTTCATGGGGCAAACCCGATTTGTACGTCCGTCTGCTTGGCAACAATGCAGCGGTGTGGCGTAAATTATCCACGCCAAAGGAAGATTCTACCCAACTGACCACTTCAGAGGGCGACAAGAACGAAGCGAAAGCAGAGGGAGGCTCATTGGTAGATGTCAAGTACAAGAAGTCCTCCTTTGAACTTGCTGCCGATTTCTTCATCAAGAAAGGTGAGAAAAAGCAGTTTGGAGAAAAGGACGGTCTTGTGGCTGGCAACTACGAGATATATGTCGTTCCTGCTGAAGATGAAGAGGCGTATGGTATGTATATGCCGAAAGTGGCTGTTAGTGTCACCACTAACTATACTGCGGCTGACGGTTTCACACAGAACATCAAATTCTCCGCTATCGAGAAAGACAACAATACCGAACAAATGCAGTTGGGCGTTGTGGAGGTTGTCAAAACGGGCAACGATGTCTCGTTCAACTTCACTTCTATCGAAGCAGAAAGCGAGTTCGGTGATGACAGCACATCTGCCAGTACACCAACGGCGTAATCTATCGGGCGTAGGGTTGAAATACCCTATGCCTTTCTTTGGGTGAGTGCGGAACGCAGCGCACTAACAGCGTAGAGGCTCGTAACCTCTCTCACTCTCTATGAGCAAGAAGAAAGAGGAAAAACCGAATATCAATATAGATGCTTGCGTTGAAGAAACTATATTAGAAATGCCTATCTCCTTTTCACTTGATGGGCATTACTTTTATATATTTCCTCCTTCAGTCGGCATAGTCTTTCTCACACAACCTTTGATGAGAGAGTTACATCTTAACAAAGACCTTTTCATTATCCGCGAAGAATTTGAGTATGTACGTATAGCGATAGAGCAGCGAGAAAAACTGCTCCGTCTTGTTGCTATTCACTCTTTCAGCAATCGCCACGATGCTATCTATGAAGATAAAATCCTTCAGCGCATGTCGGAATTAGAGCCGCTTGAAGCGACAGACCTTGCCGCAATCTTTTCTACCTTGTTGAGGTGGATGACTTACCAAGAGCAGTTTATCAAACATTTCTGTATTGACACAGAGCGCAAGCAGAAAGAGAAAATCTCCGAGTTCAAGAAGAAAGACAGTAGCAGTGTTACTTTCGGGGGGCGTTCTATATTCGGTTCTTTGCTCGACATGGCATGTGAGCGATATAAATGGCGATTGGATTATCTCTTATGGGAGATAAGTGCCACAACACTCAATATGATGTTAGCGGATAGTATCACCACTATGTATCTTTCAAAAGACGATGCGAAGAAATGCGGAGTATCGACTGACGGCATAGTGATAAAGATGGATGACCCGCGCAACAAGGAAAAGATAAAGCAGTTAGTACGCCAACTTAAAAAGAAATAGTCATGGCAACAGCATCATTTGTAGTAACAGGAAACTCTGACCCTCTCATATCTTCACTTCGGGCAGCGCAGCGTGAGTTTAATGCGCTTGATGAGCAGGCTCGATTAGCAGGAACTGGCATCGACTCGGCTCTTGCCCGTGTCAAGTCTTTTGCGCTCCAATGGGGCAGTATGGCAGGTGTGTCGGCAGGCGGTTTTGCTTTGCTCAATCAGATAAAAGAGGTTTCTACCGAAATGCAGAACACGCAGGCGCAGTTTAAGGTATTCCTCAAATCAAGTGAAGCGGCAGAGGCTTTCATGGATAGGCTTAATAGTTTCGCTTTCAATAATGTGTTTGAGTTCAAAGACCTTGCGAGCGCATCTGCTCAACTCCTTGCTTATGGTACAGATGTCAATGACATAACGGACAAACTGCATAATCTTTCAGAGGTGGCGGCGGGTACGGGTCGCAGTATTGGCGAAATGGTAGGTTTGTACAACAAAGTCAAAGCAGCCGATGTGGTGGACTCTCGCACGGAGGTACAGTTGAAAAATGCAGGTATCGACATCAAGAAAGTGTTAGAGCAAGCCCGTGACCTCAACGAGGGAGCGTTGAAAAACACCAAGATGCGTTTTCAAGACCTTGATGAAGCCTTGCAGATAGTGTCTAATGACGGGGGCATGTATGCCGGAATGATGGAGGAAAAGATGAAGACTATCGGTGATAGTGTCGGTCTGTTGCAAGATGCTGTCACTCGTATGTTCGCCTCTATGGGAGAAAAGATACAAGAGCCAATGGTCGGTGCGCTGAAGTTTACCGCCGAACTCGCAGACAACTGGGAAGAGGTGCTTTCTATCCTCGGAAAGATAGTTGTCGCTTATGGTGTGTATAAAGGTGTTGCCGCTTTCAATAAGGCTCTCGATAATGCCAAAGTGACCTTTGCCCTCAATCAAGAGAAAAAGATGCTTGATGAGGTAATTAAGAAAGAGCAGGAGTATAACCAATTACAGTTACGCAAACAGGTCGCGGCTCGCACTAACAACGGTCAGAACCCAGCCGATAACAAAGGACAAAAGGCTCGTATTCGTGAGTTGCAGGAACTTGAAAAGATACAAAAGAAGAATGGCGAGAGCCTTTCCAAATCACAACAAGAAGAACTGCGTAACTTGCAGAATATACAAAATGCCCGTAAAGAGTTAGCCAAAGAACAGGAGAAAGCGAACATACAAGCCGAGGTCGGTAATACCAAGTTGTCTGACCAACAGTTAGAGGAACTCGCAGTCAGACGGTTGCAGGTACAGGAAGCGCATGAGCAGTGGGCAGACCGCTCTACACAAATCAATGAAGAATTGGTGTTAGGCGACAAGGTACTTGCTATGCGTATGGCAGAGATAGGTGTCGTGCAAGACGACAGCAAGAGGCAGGAGATAGAGGACTTGAAGACCCTGACCGACAGCAGGCGGGCAATGGTCGATACAACCGCCGCCAATATCGAAACGCTTAAAGACCAAATGGAGGTGCAGCGGTCACTCGGCCAAGAGGAAGAAGCCGAAGTTACACGCAAACAGATACTCAACGAAGAAGAGAAACTGCGAAATGAGGAGTTGGAATACGAAAAAGCACTCAAACAAGAGCAGGTTGTTTTAGAGCAGTATTACAACGAATGTATCGAGCAAGCCGCCGAAGCCGAAAAGAACAGCGCGAAGGGTACGGAAGAGCATACTCGTGCTATCGAAGCGAAGATGGCGGCAGAACAGCAGTTGGCAAATGTGCAGCAACGAGGTATCGCCGTTCAGAATATGAACAACACCAGTATCAAGGCGGCAACACTCTCCCTTTGGGCAAACATAAAGGCACAACTCACCTTTAAGGCAATGTTTAACGCCGTCAAAGGTTCTATTATTCGTGGTATGGCACAGATAAGTGCAGCTTTCGCATCTAACCCGATAGGGCTTATTCTTGAAATTGCTGCGGCTCTATGGGCGGCAGGTAGCGCACTATATAGGTTTTTCTCACAGGAGACTGCGGGAGAAAAGCAGCAGAAAGAGTTTATGGAGCAGCAAGCCAAGTATGAGGCACAAGCACAAAGTGAGATTGATACACTTGACCGTTTGCGTGGTGCTGCAAAACGAGCCTACGATTCGGGCGATATGCAGGAGTATCAGAAAATCAAAAATCAAATAATATCACAATATGGGCAGTATAATGACCTCTTGAGAACAGAGATAGATGATGTTATCGCGGGAGGAAATGCTTATGCTAACCTCGCAGCACTTATCAAAAAAGCGAATGATGAACGTGGTAAGATGGCGGTAACAGGGGACTTGCAGAACCAAATAAAAGAGGAAGATACTACGCTTACTACAAAACTGCGTGGTATAATGGACGACAAAAAGGTAGATGCCAAAACGCAAGGAAATTCAATGGAGGTTATTCGACAAGTGCTAAAAGAGATAACCGACAACCCCGATAAATATAACAACCCGGAGGACAATCGTGCAAATCTTGAAACGGCATTTCGCCGAATAGTTGGTAAGGAACAAACAGACGCACTAAAAGAGCAGGTAGGTTCGTGGCGAAAGGTGTCTAATGCCGTAATGGACTACATAGAGAATGTCAAAGAGTTGAAAAAGGAGTTGAATGGCTTAGATGATGGCTCGATACACATGGTTGAGGGCGGTGGCGGTAATGCCAATAAGGTAACTCCGCCCAAAGTGCAACTAAAAGATTTAGAGAGTCAATTAACCAATTTTGCGCAAGATGTGGCACAAGCCACTACCGCTGTGCTTGAAGATGCAAGCGATACAAACCAACAGACTCTAAAAAGCCAAGAGGATACTTATAAAAGCCAACTTGACAGTTTCAAAAAGGCTCTCACAGGCGAAGCGCAGACGATGAGCAATGACGAACTCAACAAGGAGATAGGCAATGCGGAAACTCGTATGCAGGCTCTACACAAGCAGATTGAGGACGGGACAAAGGCGATAGCAGCAAACCAACAGGTAGAGGCTCAAAACGCGCAGGCGTTAGCCGAGGTGGAACAGCAGATAGCAGGTTATCAGAATATGGCAAACGATGTCAATTCTACTAACCAACAAAAAGTATGGGCAAATCAGCAAATAGCCATCTTGGAGCAGCAGAAACAAGGTCTGTTGCAGACAAAACAGACATACGATGCACAGCGTCAGCAGGTCATAGTCGCACAGAAACAGATAGGTTTAGAAAAAGAAAAAGTTACAATCTTCCGCAACCAAAAGAAAGTGTTGCAAGAGGGTGAGGATATCACTATCGGTCTTAACACTAACGAACTCATCAAGAAAGAAGCGGAGATAACCGCTGCTATCATATCTATCAAGCAGAATATAGCAAAGAATGGTATCACAACCGAAGACTTGCTAAACCTTGAAGATATGAACTCCAAACTCAAGCAGGTGCAAGACAAACTCTCCACTCTCACAGGCGGCAAGGACTGGGCAAAGACTTTCAAAAAAGAGCGTGAAGAGGCTATTCGCGAGCAGGAGAAAATAATGAGTTCCGCTATTGACAACGAGGTTGCCAAGCGCACAGCAGCGTATAAGGCTGACCTTGCTAAAATGCGAGCCGATGCCAAAGAGTATGAGAAAGAACACGCAGGTATAGCGAAGAACGCCAAGTATAAACAAAACAAGAGGATAAAAGAGGAAAATCTGAAACTCCAGTTTGAACTCGACATTGCTAATCTTACCAAGCAGTTTACCGAATGGAAAAAAGATATGCAACAGGAGAGGTTGCAACTCTATGTGGATATCAACCGCAGTGTGTTAGAACAGGGATTGAACTCTGCCGCGACACAAGAGCAGAAGAACCTCTACCGCAATGCTATTCGTCAGCAGGAAACGGAGCGCATTAAGACCGACAACACCTCTCAACGTAACGACAAAATAAAAGAAACGGTAGGAGTTGCCGCATATACGGCGTACTCTAATGGTGATATGACCAAACTCACCAAAGAGCAGACCGACCAAATTCTTGCTATCGAGGAAGAGTTCAGAAAGAGAGAAGAAACATTATTGCAGCAAAAGAGTATTCAAGAGAATATCGAAGATGTTGAGGACTATTCCGGTCGTTTTCAGGGCTATCTTGCCGCTATGGTAAAGGCACAAGAAGAGTATCAGACTGCCGTCAAAGAAGCCAATGAGGGAGATAAATTCAATAGAGATAACAAACTACAGCAAGCCGAGCGGCTGTTTTTGGCAGCAAAAGAGCAGGCAGAGACGGAGTTCGGGTCAATAGAGATGTTCGGCGAAGATGACCAAAAACGTTTGCAGTCTGTCATTGAAATAGCAGGGAAAGCAGCAGTTTTGTCTGCTGACTCTGTTATGAAACTCATTGACGATGCTATAAAGGATATCAAAGATGAAAACGATATACTCTTTCAGACCTTAAAGGGAACACAGGAGCAACTATCCCAAACAGACCTCAACCTTATAGGCGAAGAAGACAAAAAACGTGCAGAGCAGATAGCCGAGGCACAATGGTCAGAGCAGACAGGACTGACACGTAATGAGGATGGTACAGTACGCGAGATGACCGATGAGGAGAAACAACAAAATAGTGAGACGTTAGAGCAGTTGAAGAGCGAAAACGGGGACTTGACCGAAGAGCAACTTGCGCAGATGCAGACATACATAGACCTGCAAAAGAACATGTTGGAGATACAGGGGCAGATGAATAACAACCAAGCCGTTCTGAACCAACTCCACGAGATGCGAAACTCATCTGCGCAAAGAGCCAATGAAACGGAAAAGAGGTCAATACTGGTATCTAACAACCTATTGCAGAATACCGCGAAAGGATTTAGTGAGGTGCAGAAAGCGTCAGATGCTATATCACAGACTTTCGGCAAGGTACTCTCCAAGAACGCCAAGAAAGCGGTACAGAGCATTAGCAATATAGCAGGGGCAGCAAGTAGTAGTATAAACACTATCTTGCAACTCATCCCGATGATTGGTAGTATGTCCACTATCACGCAGACGGAGGTAGAGGGTGTAACCGTATTTTCGGTTGCAGGTATTGAAACCACGTCCGCAGCAGCAGCGACCGCCATCCGTGCCGTAGAAACCGCCTCCGTTATTCTTGCTATCATATCCGCAGCCATACAGATTGTGACGGCTATCGCGGACGCTTTGACATCGCTCATTAAGAGTGATACGCAAAAACAACAAGAAGCCCTTGACGATAACCAAGAGAAGTTGGAGCGCATGCAGAAGCAGTTGGATACATTAGACTGGGAAAACTCTCTGAAGAAAGGGTCTGACTATTATAAGGGTCTGTCAAAAGCCGCCAAACAAGCGGAGCGCAATGTGACACAGGCTTATCAGAATATGCTTGATGCCCAGCGTATCTATCAGGAAACCGCACTCAAATATGGCAAAGACAGCGACAAGGCGAAAGAGGCGCAAGAGCAGTTAGATGAGATGACGCAGCAGTATCAAGATGCTTTCTCTGACGTACAAGACCGCTATGAGGAAATGTTAGAGGAATTAACCACCACCTCACTCGATGATTTCTCTTCTTCTATGGCTGACGCTCTTATTGAGGGTTTTGAGCAAGGTCGGGAGGGTATCAATGACGCTTGGACTGACACACTCAAAGACCTCGAAAAAGAGATGATGAAAGCCTCTTTGACAACCGCACTCAAAGACTTGTACAAAGATACATTTGACAATATCTCCAAGAACCTGACGGGTGATGGTGAACTGACGCAGACGGAGATAGACACGATGATAAGCGAGTTGGATGCCAAGTCAGAGCAAGCCAAATATATTGCGGAGCGTTACTATGACCTCATGCAAGAGCGCGGTCTGCTTGATGATGCCGATGCCGAGGGGTCGGAGGGTTTTGGTCAGATGACACAAGATACCGCCGAGGCTCTTAATGCTCGCTTTACCGCTTTACAGATAGAGGGGTCTAATGTTGTTGCCGCCACACAAGCAATGCAGGCTATGCTCGGTGATATGCAGAATGATGTCAAGGGGCTGAACCCGATTCTTTCTGCGTTACTCCTTAATTCCGATATGGGGTTGCAGTTAGCACAAGAGCAGATTGACCAACTCAATATAATAGCCAATAACACGGCAATGCTCAACGAAACAAACGACAGGCTTAACTCTATATCTCAAAAAGTAGCCAACCTATGATGACACAAGACTATTTCAAGCGAATGGTTGCCGACCTGAAAGCGACCTATAAAGACCAACTGTGTGAGGAGAGTTTGGCGGACATAGATGCCGCCACTACCCTTGCAGATTTCATCGGTGTGCTGAAGAAATATGCAGCATTTTTGAAATACAAGAACATACCCAAAGCAGACTGGGCGCGAAAATGGTTCGGTGAGTATTTGGAAGAAGCCAATGAGCAGGGCTGTTATCTTGACCAACGTGTACTCATACAAGCACCGCAACAGCCTATTGTGCTGTTCGGAGATAGCGTGGCAAACCTTACAATAGCAGAGAATGGGTTATACTCTGTCACTTGTCAGGACAATAGCCAGTTGTTTATCTTCGCGATTTCGCCGTGTGTTTTGCGTGTACGGCTGAAAGATGAAAGTATTGCCCACAAAGCCTATATTCATAAAAAGGCACAAGTAAAAATAAGAAAAGTGTAGGATTATGTATGTATCAATGTCTATCAACGGGAATGATATATCCCAATACGGACTTATCGCTTTGGAGGGGACGATAGCCGCTCTCATCAAGCCCAACACATATAAGGACTTGCAGAAAAACGAAAACTCGTCAATGCAGGGTACAATGATATTTGCAACTCCCTCGCTCCGCAGGGTAAAACAACGTGATATTACCTTGCCGTTCCTTTTCCGTTCTGAATCTCTTTACGACATGCAACGTGCCTTAAATGCACTGCAAGAAGACCTTGTGCAGGGTCAGACGGACGGAGTGAACGAGGTATATGTACCTGCATTAGGCACACGGTTTTTCGTCATCTTTAACAACATCTCTGCCTTTTCGCATTTCGGAGACTTACGTAACGGCATGGCAAAGATAAGCATTAAATTTACTGAACCCAATCCTAACAATCGCATATATGAATGATACCGAGCAAATAACTATCTATGCACCTAACGGCGGTGTATATCTATCGGACGGAAGCACGGGAAACAATACCACGTTCCCCCTAACCGACCAATGTGAGCGTAGTGCTACACTTATGGGTGATGATTATGTAAGACTTGTATTCTTCAGTAGCAAGTATGTCGCTTTCGATGCGTATTCCTACATAGAGTATGACGGTCAGACTTTCTTCATGTCAGAACGCTATACACCTGCGGCAAACGGAGAGGCGACACTCTCCAATGGTGAGGTGCAAGTGGGCGGTTACAAATATGACTGCAAGTTTATTTCGGTCGGCAATATGCTTAAGAAATACACTTGTTACCGCCATGTCGTTATCAATGCGAGTAGCGAGTTAGGTACTCCGCGTTCAGAGTTTGACGAGCCGGAGATAAACATAAGCGGCAATCTGCGTACCCTCTATTCTATCATCATAACATCTATTCAGCGTGCCGTTGCACGTATTCCCGATTGCCATTTCCGCGACATGTTGCAATCGCTTGTGACTAACTGTTGGGATGGTAGCATAAACGCTCCTACAAGCATAGTGCGTTTGACAGAGGGTGATGAGTTGGATACATACTCTTTCAGCGGAATGAACATCGCTGACGTGTGTACACAGGTTTGCAAGTCATTGACCAATAAAGACCACGATACCGAATGGTGGATTGAGGAACATCACGACACCATAGAGGGACTTGTCTTGCACATGGCGAAATGCCAAGATACAGACACGAATAATGTGTTGCAACTATCTTCATACTGGTCAGAGAATACGGGAAAAGACAAAAATCTACACCCGTATTTGAGTGGCGGGCTTACTTCATGCAAATATGAGAATGAGGTGAGCGGCATAGAACAGGTGGTAACGCCTTACGGAGCGACACGAAACATGTCTGCTTTGTGGACTACGGGAACAGACCTCGTAACGAATATGATTGTTACCTATGGCAAACGCCTGCGTCTTGACCCGAACACAACCTATAAGGTTTATCGCAAAGAAGATAAGGCAACCCAAAACAACCCTGTATATATCACTACAGACGAACACGGAGCAATAGAAAATGACACCGTAAATACTGGCATCGAAACGAGCAAGTTCTATGATGATATTTACCCTCAATGTCATTTTCAGATTACCGATGTACAAGTCAAAGAGAAACATAAGTCGGGCGTAACATATACCGTTCCTGAATATACCTGTACGGCTGAAGTTGTCGATAGCCTTAACTACGACACGAAAGGCAACAAGATAGACAGGGCATGGCTGGCTGCTAATGGGTTTTATCCGATAATGATAGAAACGGGGCAGACTCTCTCTGTGCGTTTTGAGAGCGGTTTTCTCAATGGTAGAGAGTTCGAGATTGCCAATAAGACTCGCAAAGATGAGGGAGCGGCAACCTACTCTATGAAGTTCACTATCGTGGCTACGGGTAGTGCCGAGAACGGCGACCTTATACCGAGCGGCAATTTCCGTCCGCAGGTGGGCGACCAATTTGCACTCTTCAATATGAAGATGCCTATGGAGTTCATCACACTTGCCAAACAACAGTTGGCTCAACGCGCATACGAAGAGTTGGTGGAGTTGCAAGAGACACGTCCGGCGGTTAAGTGCAAGACCGAACCGTATTTCTTCCGTAATATGAGCGTGCATATTGGTCAGTTGATGAAGATAGAGAGCGAGACATTTGGCAAACGAGTTGAATACTCTAAAACGGCAGCGGATAATTACATCCCTTATTCCAATACTTTCCGCGACCACGTTTGCATATCAAGCAAGATTACAAACCCCTTGTCTTATAAAACCAAGCGGACAGTACAGGAGTGGGAGTGCGTGCAAGATGCAACGCAGGTACACGCAGAGGATAATATCGTATTCGCTTTCAATAGTTCAACAGGAGTGGCTATAATAAGCGGTCAATATATATTCAGTATCTATGTCAAGAATGTAGGGCAAAATGTTACTCTGCAAGTCGGAGTTAATAGCATGACGATAGCGGCAGGTTTTTCGGGGCGCGTACAGATTGCAGTAACTGCTCTGTCATCTGTCACGGCACGTTTTTTCGCAAGCGGAGATATAGACCTCGTTCTGTGGCGCATGAAACTTGAAAAGAATAGTGTTGCTACTGACTGGAAACCGTATAGTGCGTATGAGTATGCACCGACATTTCAGTCAAGATGTATAGCCTATTCCTACAAGCTCACCAAACCGCATGAGGTGGAGTTCAAGTTGGCGAGTGCAGTTGTGCAAGGCGTTATTTCGTCTATGCAGTCTGCCATTGCAGATATGAATATAGCCGCAGCGGGGTTGGAGCAAAAGACAATCAACCTGTCGCGCAGAGGGTGGCATGATGCAGCAGAGGTCGCAGATATGCTTGACAGTATGCAGGCTGAAATGATGCTTGTCGGCAATCAACTACATCAGTTCCAGTTTGAGAGTGCTATCAGTATCATCAATAAGAAAGACGGCGTGCATATCTCATACGGCAGGCTTGAACACACTCAAGAGCCTTTTGTCACCAACTCCAATCGTGGTATATGGTATATCAATGACCAAAATCTGACTACAGATGTCGATGAAAGCTCGTTAGATGACAATGTGGCTTACTATCTCTATGTGGAGTGTACGGAAGATACACAAACCGCAGTCCCGATGCTTGTGGCACAAGGTAGCGATACGGCTCTTAACTATGCAGACGAAACAGTTGAGAGCGGCTATCCGATACATTTCTTGCTCGGAGTGCTTTCGTCTGTCTTTGAAGATGAACGAGTTTTCAATCGAACAAACGGCTTTACAGCTATTGAGGGCGGAACAATCACAACAGAGGTGTTGCAAGATGCTAACCGCAACCTCATTATTGACTTCGTTAATGGACGTATCATAGCCCGTGGAACGGCAACTATAAGTGGTAATGTCGTATATAAGATAGATGACGATGTGCAGTTCAAAGAGGCTCTTGAACGTATATATGCAGCCGAGAATTTCGTGCGAAATCTTGAAATAGGCGGTCGCAACCTCTTACGTGATACGGCTTTCACAAAGGCAGGAACTGACCTTATCGGACACTCTTTCTACAACACTAACAGCGGCAGTGCAGGCAAGACTATCAATAGTTGCTCTATGACCACAGCCAACGGAGAACTGACCCTTGCGATACGCAATCCTGACATACGCTATATGCTAACACAGACGGGAGAAAACGTAAAGGGTGATACCTATACTCTTTCGTTTGAGGGCTACGCTGACCAAGCCTGCAAATTATGGTTTGGCGCGGGGTATTCTTCCTATGCGCAATATGATACAATCATATTAGGCACAAGCAAGAAAAAATATGTAATCACGCACGAAATCAAAGTAAACGCAAGTACAAACCCATACCGCATATTCTTTATGCGTTTTACAGACCTTGACGATAATGCTTTGGATAGTGTTATTGATGTGCATTTCTCAAAGATGAAGTTGGAGAGTGGTACTATTGCAACCGATTGGACTCCGGCACCCGAAGACGCGGAAGAAGATATTGCCGCAGCACAAGCAAGAGCCGATGCCGCAATGCAGAATCTCTCTGATATGGCTAACGACAATATACTCACACCGCAAGAAAAGATTGATGTGCGTAGAGAATATGAGGAGATAGTGGCAGAGTTTACACAGAACGAGGCACAAGGCATCAAATACGGAATTATAGACCCGCAAAACATCTATGCAAGATACAATAATAGCGGTGCGCTTGCGCTGTCTGATTGTAATGCGTACCTCAAAGCCTATATCACGGTCAGAGAAATGCTTGTAGGCGGTCGGACAAAAACTAACGGATTGATTGGTGTAGGCGGGGCGGTTACAAGCCAATATATGCAAACGACAAGTGCGCTGAATAACCTCACTTTCAATGGTAGTACAATCACATTCACAGGCACATTCAAGACTTTCTACGAAGAAAATGTAAAACTGCTAAACGCCATCTCTGATGTAATCAATAGCCGTGCAGGAGAGAGCGGGCAAAACCTTATCGGCGAAGAAAACCCTTTGACTATTTCTGCAACAGGCGAAGATGCGACAAATGACTACTACTATAAGAGTATCGTTGGAGATGCGACAAAAATAGGATGGAGTGACATTAGCAGGCATAAGGCTGTTAATCCCGATTTTCTTGTTAATGGCAGAGAATATACTTTCTGCGTTGATAAGGTGGAAAGACTTGCAGGAACGACAACACAATTCACCATTCTGCTACATAACGGCTCATCAAGCACTCAACGTAACGATTTATCTGTAAAAAGCGGCAGGCAGACATGTAAGATAACCGTACCGTCAGACGGCAAGAATTATGTTGTCTTGCTGTATGCAGGTATTCAGGGTGCAACGGCGGGGAACAGTCTGCGTTTTACTAATCTTGCCTTGTATGAGGGTTCGCACTCGGCAGAGTTCTATAAGGAGTATATCAAGCATCTCACCGATGCCTTGCACGGCTCGACAGAAACCCGTGGCGGTATGGTGATGACCAATGTGCTTATGCTGAAAGGAACGGACAAACAGACCCGCGCAGGTATGAGCGGCTTGGAAGATGATAATATATTCTTGTGGGTAGATTCTGATGCCGAAAAAGGCTCTTACGCCAATGCACTCGCACAGAAAGACCGCGATGTATCGGAAATCGGACTGAACGACATCACCACCATTATCAAGAAAGACGGAACGGCAAAGATAGGCGTGTTCAGCATTGACCAATCGAAAGCGAGAGTAAAAGTGTATAACAGTGATACCGTTACGGGTATTGTCGATATAGACGCTGGAAATGGAATAAAAATATACAAAGGCAGTTCTGCAACAGATGCTAACTTAAAGATATATATTACTCCTAACAGCGTAATGAATGATACTTGGAAACCACGTGGCAAGGTTAGTATTAGTGAAGATGGTTTTTTGTCCAATAGAACAAATAATAGCGCAACAACTAACAATGTTCATGTTGCAACCGGAGAATTTACACTCTCATCAAAATCTAATTCTCTAAAAATAATTGTTACGAGTGCGTATGGTAGTATTCATCATGTCGATTATAATGGAACTAACACAAAAACAACAACGGTATCTGTTATATTGCAAATTAAAACTGGCTCTACATGGAATGATTATTCAACTATATGCACAAGGACAGAGACAGCCGCTGGGTCTTATGGTACTACTGATATGTGGGTAACTTCAGAAATAGGCGGAACAAAAACACTCTCAAACATTACAGCGGGGACGTATCGTATTGTACTTAAAGTTAGTGGTTCGCCTAATTATAGTCAATACACGTATTCTCTTCAAAAAGTGGAGTGTACTGGTTGGTATCTGCCAAATTATAGCGAAAAAACTATAATTGGTACTGATGGCTTGATTTCTGCCAAAGATAGTACGCACTGTTTCATTGTAGATAATAGCGGTTCAGCCCAAAAAATTATAGCAAGAGGACTTTCCACAACTAATACGGGTGCAGAAGACGGGGAGTTGTATGTTACAGGAGGTTTTATAGATGCTTTTTATAACCTATGCAAAGAATTGCAAATAGTCTTTGACGATGTTCGTTTTGTGGGAAACAATGCAACTCATCAGAATGTTGCACATAATCAATTACAAAAAGTAATGGATTCTCTTAAAGATAGCGCAGGGAATAGGATAACAAAAATAATAGCATCATCCTAACTACTTTTTCAAGTATAATGTGTCGCCATAGAAATTGCTTACCGTTATGTAAGGATTTTTGGCTTGGTGAAAAACTCCTGCCCCCCAAACATCCTCTTGTCCGTTTACAAAAATAGAAAATTCTTCGGCAGAGTCAATGGTGTAGTTAAGGTCATCACGGCGATATGGTTCAATTCCGGCATCTTTATCCCATGTGTTTTGGTATCTGTATATTACAGACATGTCGTTATTAAAAGTGAGTTCGATGAAAGGGAAAGTATTTGTTTTGGTGCTAAAAACATGACCTTTTATAGGCTCATTCGGGTCTAAAACAGGATTGTTGTTTTCACAACTTGTTTCAGTAGCCATAATAGCAAAAAGAATTAAAAAGATTGATAAATACTTTTTCATACACTTGAGGGTTAAGAGGTTAAATCGGTTGCAAAATTACTAAAATCTTTTCATATCAGCAAAGAATATGAAAGAATAAGATAATTTTGCAACGATTTTCCTATTTATTTATGCCCTCACCACTCATCATTAAACAGGTCATAGTCGCTGCCTACACCTGCCGAACATTCGATGTCATGCCCTATAAACTCTCTAACGCTCTCTTTCCAATAGACCTTGCCGCCTACCATATCAATAGCATCACTTGCTCTAACGACAAAATCTTCTATCTCCTTACGCGAGTAGTCTCTGTGTCCGCTCATCAAGCCTATCTTGTAGAGGTCGCAGAAATCTCTTGTCTGCATAATGCAGTCCATGCTCATTAAGGGGATAATAACAGGTTCGATACTCGCAAAGGTCTTAAAACCCATATTGTGTAGTCGTTTCATGGCGGCAATACGCTCCGCATTGGTGCTTGCGTTTGGTTCTCTATTGTCAAACCCCGTAAGCGTGAAGCCCCATGCTATCCTCTTCTTGACTTCATCGCTTTGTCGTTCAAGGTCAAGATGCTCAATAAAGTCCGCACGCTTGGTCAGGAACTTAACGTTGATACCCTGCGAAACGGCATAAAGAGCGGCTTTCCAATGCAGGTCGCGGTTCTCTTTAAGCATCGGGTCAGTTGTGAACGTGAAGAAAAGACCTGCTTTCTGCAATTCAGGCAGATACTTGGTAACGTTGGCTTTGAAACGGTCAAAAGCGTCCTGCTCGTCTTTGAACGCCTTTTTGAGTTCAGTGTACGGTTTGCCGAGAGTCTTTGACAGCACTCCACGCTTGCAGTAGCAGTAATCGCAGTTGTTTGAACAGCCGATGTAGAAATTACATGCCCATTTTGCATACTCACCAGCCTTGCCGTTAGGTAAATAGATAGGATTATTTGAATTTCTTGACATTGTGGTAATTATTTTATGGTTTAATGTTATTTACTCAATATGTTCAGGATAGAGGTTCACGTCCATTCCCCAAGCCAGACCGTTTTCTTCAAGTAGTTCGTCCAACTCTGTGAGTGATTTCTTGCCGAAATTGCGGAACTTCATCAATTCGGCACGGCGATAACGCAACAGGTCGCGTAATGTCTCAATCTCTGCCACCCGCAGCACATTTTGGCAACGCATAGAAAGGGGGAAATCAGACATGTGTTTAGCAAGTATCTTGCTTGTCTTCCATGTTTCTTCAGAAACCGTTATTGTCTTACCCTCTATGATTGAGTGCAGGTGCGCAATCTCATCATTCTTCTCTTTTAACAACTCCTTGAGGTTGCTTATTTCAGAGTTGAGATGATAAAACGCCCCTTTTACGTTTGCGAACTTACGCAGAGCCTTGTACCATATCTGTCTTGTGCGTTCACGGGTAAGATGTTGTGCTTTGCCTATCTCCTCAAAGGTTTTACCTTGCAGAGCATCCCATACAAACTCTAATTCTCGTGAGGAAAGGTCGAAATCGTCCATATCAGCATATCTTTTCAACCCCTCAACGACAGCAAGCAGGGTGGTCTTGATAGCCTCTATTCGCCGTGGAAACATGTTAAGATTCTGCATCCGTTCAAGATACTTGGTGCGCATATCACGCAGTTCGTTTGCCATCACTTGCCACTCGTCAATAATTTTCTGACGGTATTCTTCGATTCCGATGGTGGCTTGCTGTATGTCCCTTATAGTTGCAGCGTGCCGCTCCACATCGTTGCGATTTGGGTAAAAGAGTTTGTTTCTCTTGACGTATGACAATGTTCCTGCCTTGCAAAGGTTTCGGATGGTCTGTGTCGTAACACCTATTAAAAGAGCCGCATCAGCAGCCGATATGTATTTTTCTTTACTCATAATCAAAACATTTTGGTTTGTTGTAGGCACTCTTTATAAAATCTTTTCTCCTGCATAGAATAATACTGCTCATCTATCTCGCAGCCCACAAAGTCAAAGCCCAATTCATAGGCTGCAATACGACTGCTGCCACTATCGAGGTGAGAATCGAAAATCTTATCTCCCTCTTTGGCATAGTTACGCAGTAGCCAAGCATACAGAGCAACGGGCTTTTGGCATGGGTGATAGCGTTTCTCGTTGAGTTTCTTGTTCCCTTGTTGGCACATAGCGTCCTGTATGCGGCGGCTACAAGTGCGTCCCTGTATCATGCCGCTCCACATAAAACGCACAATGTCGGTACGTGTGTCAAAAGACTGGTAGGCAATCTCGCAGCCGTATTGGTCGCTGTCGCCGTTCATCTTATCCCAAACAATCATTCCGCCACGCAGACCGAAGTAGTTTGCACCGAAGATGATTTGGCTCTTGCTTACGCGGAATAACTGCTCAAAATACTCCGGCTGCGGTTGTATATCCCAGTCTTTCTTGCCGTAGTTAGGAGCGTCCACATGCAACCATGAGCCGTTTTTCTGTTTGCACATGTCGGGCTTGACGGAGGGTTTGTCGCCGCCTATGCCGTATGGTGGGTCGCAGATAGCGAGGTCAAAAAACTTGTCCGGGAGCGTCTGCATATACTCCACGCAGTCCTGCTTATATACTATGCTCTGTGGATTGGTCATTATATTTATTATTCGTATATGTCGCTTAAGTTACTTGTTTCTCTTATCAGCAAAATGCTGCTTGACACTCGCAATGCTATTAGCCTTGCCCTCCTGTGTGGCATAACCGCGTTTACGCGGTTCTATACCCATATTCTTGATATTACGCAACATTGTTACCCGTGATACGCCGTATTTTGCAGCAAGTTTGCGCATTGGCATAACGGCATAGTTCGCGATGATGAAATCCTTATCTTCTTCCGAAAGTTTATTAACAAGCGCATGGCTGCGTATCTTCGTGACGGTGCGTTTGTGAGTCTCTTGCGATGTAGGTCTTTCATCCGCAGGTTGCGGTTCTTGCATAGGAAAAACTGGAGTGACCTCTCGCGGCTCAAAATCAGAACAAGCACGGTAGTCAGTGCGCGTATCATGGAAGAATCTGTCGCAGAACCCTGCTGACAGATACACTCCATTGATGTATTTACAATCATTACAGGTCATGGCTCATTTTGGTCTGTCAATTCAATAGGTATTTCGCTACCACTTGTATAGGCACTCTCATGTCGTATAGGAGCAGGGTCTATCACTTCTGTCTCTAAAAAAACCGAGACACCAAGCAAACGTAGTTCACTTATATAACGTTTTGCATCTAATATAGGTTGATAGGTATTGCCGCGAGGAACAAAGCACCTCATCACCTGCCACCAACCGTCAAAGTATGCCTTAACAATGACCGTCCCTGTCGGAACTTTCGTCCGCAGGCCGTCAAATAGTTTGATTTCGTGTAATTCGTTATCCATAGTTCTTAATACTCCAATTATTGCATTGCTTGCCGTCCGTGGCATATAGTGGTAACTTATATGGGTTGCGTCCTAATATATCGCACCATTGATAAGCGTCTATATAATGACAGCAGTTGCCGCAACATTGATGTTCTTTCTCTGTCTCCATATTATTGAATCAAGACTGACAACACCTCTTCGATAGCTTGCTCTGCCGCATGTGGGTGTGTAGCAGCATCTCCGCTCTTACGTATGCCGATACACTCTGCCGTGCTTCTTGTAGCAGCACACCAGTGATAGCCTTTAGCAACGTTGCAAAGATTGTTCGGAACGATCCATATCTCTACACCCTTTCTCTTGCGCAGCCAGTCCATAGTCGTAGCAAGCGTAGGAGCAGCCCAACCGCTTTCTTCATCATCATTGCAAAAACGACCTTTGCATAATTCGTATCGGGAGAAACTATCATTATGCGATGTCTTCTCATAATAATTCCCAACCGTCATGTCAAATCCTAAATCTCGCAATTTCATTGCGGCATTAAGCGATACTTTTTTTGTACTTGTAGTCATAATGCTAATTTGTTTTTAATCGCAGTATCAAAATCAAGACGTGAACAGTCCTTGCCTGATATATTCCTTTCGGAATAACATTTGAGTATTCTATATGCGTGTATTATTTTTCATTGCATTATAGGGTTTAGCAGGCACTATACAATAACACCGTACACCTTGCATCTACAAATAACAGTGATGGCACAAAGCAATATATTTATAATTGTATTTCATCTTCAATTCCACAAAGTTTGAAAGCGTGCTGAAGTTGGTGAATGTAAGTAACATTCATACTTACATTTGTACCGCAGTTGATGTTCCAGTTACTATGACCGTCTGCATAGTTTCCTCCATAAATATGTAGTCCATAACATTCCCAATAGTCTCCAAACACAAAGTCGTGAAAGACAAACCCATTTTTGTTTAAGATTTCGGGAGTAATAGCGATGGGGAACAACTCATCTATGTGAACGAGGCGATAGGCATTGGGGCTAATGCTAATTAAGCACTCTTCTTCTCTAATTTCTAAAATTCTTTTGGGAGTATTTTCATATAAAACCCAGTCTTCCAACATCAGTTCATTTGCTTTCATAACTCAACAATTTCTATAGGTTGTGATATCCATTTTACTGCTTCTTCTGCTTTCTTCTTGGTAGAAAATAGTGCCTTGTGTTTTTGTGAGGATGCCCAATAAGTGAGCAGCCATTTACCGTTTTCTCTATTTTTCAAGGCATACAAATGTTCGTATTCTGTTGCTTTCATAACTAATCTTCGTTTTTATATATTCGTACTTTGCCGTGCATGTCTTTTGCAAGTATATACGGCTTTCGGTTTAACATAAAGTGTAGCAGCGGCTCATCGCCTAACGCTCTCGTCAGCTTAAGTTCGGAGATATGCCAATAATAGGCTTTTCTATGCGGCTCTTTCTCTCGTTGCCACATGCCCAAAATCCGAATACCGTCCTTCAGACAACGCTCTGCTCGCCGAGTCTTTTTATCATAGAACAGGTTAAGGAGTTCGCGCCTCTTTCGTTCATCAAGATTGACATGGAATGTGAGTGTCTTCGGCTCTGTATTGGCATGCAGACAATTACATTTAGTCGGGTTTTGAACAGCGGGAGTGTCGAGGGTTGCTGCGTGTGTGAAGTCAAGTCCGTCCTCTTTCAATGGGGGCAACTCGTGCCAATCATCACCGCTGTTGCTCTTTCTGATATACACTTTGGGCTGTGAACTTTTCATTTCTGCAAGAATTTTAGGATATGTGTGTGAGGAGCGTCCTCCGAATTTAATTTCACGTGTCATAGATGTTCTCTTTTAATACATCTTCTTCTTAAACTCGTCTCCAAGCACAGGAGAAAAGCGTTTGACTAAATTCAATACCAGATTGCCGCTCATTCCTGAATGTCCTTGTTCATAAAATACCTTTTCTGCTTGTTCCAAAGCCGTAGCGGTATCTTCTTTATTATACATCAGCACACGGATAATATCAAGCATGGATTGTATCTCCATTCCATGATACAAGTCGCTGCACCGAATTGGCAATATCTTGACAAAATAATCCCACTCGCTTTCCTTAATGAACCCTTTGGCTTTTTCCTTGTATTCCTCCACCGTAGCAGGGACGCGCTCTTGGTGCTCTTTCTCCTGTCGTTTATACTCTTCTGCCCTTTTGCGCAAATCCTCATCGAACTCGGCTTTACTCTTTCCCGTAATAATCTGATAGCACTTGTCCAATGTCATTTGGCTTGTAATAGTGTGGTCGTTGAATGAGCCGGACGTTACATCTCCTGTCCTAATTGCTTCTTCGTGAAGCGAGCGAAATGCATCATCTATTCCCATCCCTGCATGAAAATCTACTTGTGTCATAATTTTAGTTATTTAGTTGTATTTAGAACGCACATTTGCGCTGCTCTTATTGCTCCTATTTCTCTTGTCATAATAGAGTGACTATTTTTGTTTTTTCTTGTTTTTACCGCCGTTCTGACGTATCAATTCGTCAAAATACTCTTGTCTGCTCGGTATGTCGTACCTCTCTTTTTCTTCGGGAGTCGGCTCTCGCTCTTCTCCGCATTTCGCACAACGCATGAGCGTAAACGCTCGATGTGAAGTGGACGTTGGTTGCCAGTTGTGCTGACCGTCATTCAAGCAGTCTGCTTTGTAAGACTCAAACATGATTTCGATGCTTGCAGTCGCAATGAAACGCCGTCTGCAATTTCTGCACTCTACGATGCTGTCTTCGCCGTCTCGTAAGTTTAAGTTTTCATCGGAGACTTCAGTCGTTTTGCCACAATATGGACATTTAATAGTACTCATAGTTCTATTCCTTTTATTATACCACACATACGCATAGCGTGTTGCAGGTCGTGAATTTTATAAAAATCTCTTCCAAGTGTTACTTTCTTTGTGGTGTCGCTGAACTTGTCATAAGTAGTCACCTCAATTCCCCACTCACCTACGCTACTGTCATAGTCTATTACTGTTACGATACTATAACCGTCACCTGCATATACAGAACGTTGATAGATGGTGTAACCATTTTTGTCTTGACCCTTGCCAAAACCATTTTTCAAAAGAACATCTTCTGTAATCATTGCCGTATGATTTATTCTGTGCTGTCTATCTCGCAGCCACAGGAGTTATAGAGATAAACTTTAGTACCTTTTACTTTGATGCAATCGCCGTCTTGCATGTTTCGCGCCCATTGTTTCATGGTGGCTTGCGCATGTAAACTCAAGTGTGCCATAATTAACCTATTCTTCTGCCAAGTTTAATAATAAATACATCTTCATCGGGTGCGCCCCATTCAGGGTTGCCTCTGCCTATATCCAAGCCTTTGAACTCAAACAGCATTGTCGTTTTGCCGCCTTGCCCTTTGTGAAAACGGACTGCATCATACTGCCGTATGCCGTAACCAAGCAGTAGTTCACGTATCTTAAAGGTCGGGTAAGTGTACATCTTTTCAAATACACCATCCCAGTATTTTTTCTGTCCGCGGTTTCTCCAATAGAGCAGGCGGTTGGCATAATACGGACGCAAATCGCGGTATTCTTCGTGCTTCTCGCCACGCTCTATCATATCAAACCACTCGTATTTTAACGACAAATCCAGTGCGTACATAACCTTACTCGTTTTGAGATTCATTATAATGGGAACGTATGTACACCTCATCTTCATCTGTTACGATGTACGCTAACTTCAGAAAGCGCATAGCCGTTTCGATGTTGTCGTCTGCTATCGGGAGGTAATCGTTTTTCAGTCGTGAAGTCAATGATATGCGCTTGTTAATCACCTCACGCGCTTCGTTGATTCGGCTGTTCATTTCCTCTAATGCCTCACTAATGCGCTCTATCAACTCATCATACTCGGCACGCGCCTTTTTGTAAGCCGTTTCAAGTTTTGCATTTTGCTCTTTTATGGCTTTATTCTGTTCGTACACGTCACTGCTATACACCGCCTGTGGTTCAACGGCTAACATGTTTCTTCGACCGTTATAGTCTTTACCAAAACCGGGCACGAAACGCGGAATACCGTATTCGTCAAGCAATCCCGATGTCGTTGTTTGTTGCATAACGGCTAACACTTTCTCGGCGTCCTCTTTGCTTGTGAACGCAATACGTCTGCCGATAAGCGGAATGGCATACACAACCAAATCAGGTTTCAACTCTTCTGTGAGTTGCGGTTTAGTCGGTTCTACGGGGAAAACGATGCCGTTCTCTGCCAGTTCGATTTTCTTGTAGGTCTTAATCTGTTCGGGGAAGAGGTTAAAAATCTCCAAGTCCGAGAGTTCTGCAAATTTCTTCATGCTTCTAAAAATTTAGTTATTGAAAGTTATTTTATCTCAATTACATGAGCGTTATTGTACTTATATCTACTTGCTACTTTTTCAGCGGTTGCCTTGTCATTAAACAACATGGCATAACTTGCATCGTGCGACCACCAAAAACTTTTTGTCTTGTTTCTATCCACAAGGAACAATCGTTTTATCAAATGTCGGTTGTATTGTGTGGATTGTACTATTGCAAACTTGCCTTTCGCGTATGTGCTAAATTTGCTCTTTTCTGCAAGGTAAGCGCGTTTCTCTCTGTCTGAATAAGGCTCAAAATCAGCATCTTCTTCAAAACAATCATATAAATCAGATAATGCCTCTGCCTCTGTTACGTAATCATTCATAACATTGTGCCATTTAGGAGTTGTTTATATCTTTGAGGTTCACGCCGTCCACTTTGCCTTTGTCTATTGCCCTGCGAGCCTGCTTTGACAGATAGTGCTGTTTGCGAGTTCTGCCATGTTTGGTTCTCACATTTATGCGCTCTTCAAGGGCGTAACCCTCGCAAGTAACGGCGTAACATGCTTTTTTCATTGACGTTTTCATTGTGCTTTACATTTTTCTATAATAGAGTGTATAGTACACATATCTTCAGTACTCAATTTTTCAAGATTGGCAGGCTTATCGCAAAATTGCATAATAGCACTTTTCATTTTGCTACGTTTATTTGCCTCTTCAATCTCTTTAATGTCTTTTTCTGTTGCATGACGTGCGTGAGAGTAATCGTTGCCCATCATTTTACCGTCAGACTTTCGCCATGTGTAATAGTCAGTCTTGAATTGTGCCTTACTTACACTTGTTACGGTCAGCAATTCTTTTCGTGGCGGATAATTGCCTACATAGAAGTAAATTTTATCACCGACCTTTATATCTTCAAAATTCTCATTAGCCCACATGTTGTTTGTATTTAATTAAAGTGTTATTTTAATTTCACGCTGCAAAGGTAATACTTATTTTTGAAATGTGCAAATTTTTAGATAACTTTTTTATAGAATTTTTTTAAGTAAAATCATAAAATGCTATAAATGAGCATTGTAGAAAAAGAAAAAATTAGTCTGTCTTGCTGCTATGTACGTGCGTGCGCGTTCACTAAATTCTTATTCGGGCGGTATTACCCCTCTGCAATAACACTTTCTTGTCTGTTTGCATCTATTCTTTTGGGATTATTAAATATCACAAATATAAGTCGTTTCATTATTACTCTAAAGCGGTTGCTGTATAGTAATTTTGTAGCGGCAAAACAAAGAACCTATAATCTACATCAGTATGAATTGGCATGTAATATACGAACACTTAATAATTAAACTACGGGAGTTGCTGCAAACTATGTGGGGTTGGTTTTTACTTTTATGCAGTTTCCTCGTTGATTTTTTCGCGGGGTACAAAATGGCTATCGCAGGTATCGTGATTGTGGTGGCTCTTGATGCCTTTTGGGGAATTTGGGCTGCTATCAAGCAAGGTAAGTACGCTCGCAGTGAACTCGCGCGAGACACAGTGAGCAAAATAGCGGCATACGGAAGTGCTGTACTTATTACGATAATGATTGAGCATGTTATCCAATGGGATAGCATATTCCTCACAAGCGTCATCGCCGCGCTAATCTGTGCAACCGAATTGTGGAGTATCAGCGGAAACATTTTGATAGTGAACCCCAAGGCACATTTCTTCAAACTGCTGCGACCCGTTCTTAAGGGTGAGATAGCCCGAAAGCTCGGAATAGGAGAAGACAAGGTAGATGAGGCGTTAGACGGCAGCGACCCTAAAAAGGAGACTACAGACAATGCCGAAACATCTGACCAGTGAAGAAAAGAGGATTATATGGCGTTATCGCTATGAAATGAGTGCGCGTCAAATAGCCTCTCTCGTTAATAGAACGCCTGCAACGGTAGTAAATTATCTACGTAGTTGCGGTGTGACAGTAAGGAGTAACAATAAGCAATAAAACAAAGATATGTTCGATACCGCAAGACGATACATGCTTAATGGTTTTGTGTGGATACTTACAATCATCACACTCCCAATCGGGTCGTTTGCCCTCTTGATGAGCAGCCTGATAGACCTCTTGCAGGATATTGTAAACGAATAGCCACGCTGTGAAAGCGTTGCCTTTGTGTTTTTCATGGTATTGATATATGGTTAAGTGACGAGTAGCCTGTTGTGGGAGGACAGCCTTTTTGAGGGTTAAGGTAGCGTCCTCTCCGCAGGTGAAAGTTAAAACAAAAAGCGATAAACATTAGTAGTTATGAAGAAAACTATAATACTTGACAATGGTCACGGCATAGAAACGCCGGGCAAGCGGTCTCCGATATGGAAAGACGGCACGCAACTCTTTGAGTGGGAGTTTAACCGCGATGTGGTTCGTCATATTGCATCTAAACTGACCGCTCTCGGTTTCGATGTGCGAGTTATCGTTCCTGAATCGTCCGACATATCTCTTTCAGAGCGAGTACGCCGCACCAATGCTATATGCAAAGAAAGAGGTGCAGGCAACTGCGTTTTCATCTCAATACACGCCAACGCTGGCGGAGGTACAGGTTGGGAGGCTTATACCACACCCGGACAAAATAACTCTGACAAGTTCGCGGCTGCTCTCTATGAAGAAGCAGAGAAGAAATGGGGAAAACAATGGAAAATACGCAAGGACACTTCAGACGGAGATGCCGATAAAGAAGCAAATTTCCAAGTCATAAAAGGCGCAAACTGCCCTGCTGTACTCGTGGAGAATTTCTTTATGGACACAGAAAAGGACTGCCGATATATAATGTCTCCTGTCGGGCGAGAGGCTTGCGCAGATGTGGTTGTAGCGGCGATAAACTCCTATTGTAAATAAAACACGAGTGTGAAAGATAAAACACAAACAGAGTATGGCACATTTTTCATTAAACCGACATATTGATTTCGGCATTGCGATAAGCGGATTACCGCTTACCAAGACCTATACCGCCGCCTTATATTCAAAGACGAGCGGGAAACGGATGCGTACAGAGGGAGTTGTGGACGGCAGTAAGCATAAATTTATTTGGGAGCATAACGACACACAAAATCTGCCTGAAGGCAATTATGCTCTTGAAATCTATGCAGATGACCAGTCGCTCATGGGTTTTGTTATTGACTTTGTTTTCGTCCGTAAGACGAATTTTGACGGAGAAGACATCTAAAACAACATACGACTATGGCACAGAAAATCAAAATAACAGCCACTGACGGCTCTGAACTCATCATAGAGGCATTGGGCGTTCTGTCGCAAGGCGACCTTGAGCAGGAACGGCAAGCACTGGCACAAGCCCTTGCAGAAGCAGAAGCCGCCAAACAGGAATATGAAAATGCGACCCATAATATAGGTAATATGGCAGGGTTGTCTATTCAGATTGAATCCGCTAAAAACGAAATCCTCAACGCCTTGCCCAATGAAGCAACCGATGAAGATATTGATGGTATATTTGAGAGCGAGAGTGAAGATATAGCATAAGGAGGACGGCTATGGGAAAAACAAGTAATGTAACAGTACGCAAGTTGGAGAGGTTTTGGCGGACGGTCAAGACCTATATCAACAACAATGCCGTTTCCAAATTCAAAGAAGCGTTCACAACCAATGTGACGGTCGGCGCGGTTTCGGCAGGCACTCCTGTCGCAGCAGGCACTGACATAGTAACGATAGTAAAGAATATGCTCGTTCAACTAAAAAGGGCGGTCATCGCAAGTTATCCGTCTGTTTCGTTGTCTAACAGCGGGACATTGTTCGGAGATTACGAGGTAGGTACAGAGATACACCCCGCTCTTGGCAGTTCTTATACTGACGGCAAGTTCACATCATATACCTCTCCAAGTGCCACTACGACACTCAATGCAGGCTGTGTCAAGGGAGCGACAGCCTATTTCCGTGAGATGACAGCGTTATCGGGCAATACCGACACCTATATTTTGCCGCAAGGAACAACGACCTATCGAGTAGAACAGGAGTATGGAGCAAGTACAGCCACAGCAAAGAACTCTGACGATAGCAATGCAGGATTACAAATAGTAGCAGGTGTATGTAGCAAGGGCGGAAACTACAATGCCTATCTTCGTCTTTTCACAGGCTTGTTTGCGAGTGTGGACGCTATTCCGACAAGCAACTTGCGCAGTTCCCTCACTATGGGCGCACTTGTAAAATCAGTACCCTCTATGAGCCTTGCCTTTTCAAACAAGGTCGTGGTGATTGCCGTTCCCGCAAGTTACACCCTTATATCGGCAATAGAGCCGCTGACAGGTGAGGACGAAAGACCTTACCTCGCTAAAAACGGAGAGGCGGTACAGATAGCAGACATCAACGGTGATATGCACAATTACAAGTTGTATGCCTTTGCTTATGATGCGGTATTCGGTAAATCGGTAAACCTTGTATTCAGTTAAGAGTTATGGCAGGAAAAGATTATAGGACGAAAGGCACATACGGCTTGGGTGGTCAAGTGCGTATTGCGAATAAGAATAGCCATGTCGATTATGATTATGGTGCATACGACAGTTTCGATGATATTCCGCAGTCGTTATATGATACCGTGCAGATAGGCAAGACTATCGGCATTGTAACTGACGGTAAGATTACTGAGTATTGGTGGCAGAAACAGAAAGACGGCACTCTCGGTTGGGTGATTAAGGGAGTGGATAACGACACCCTCAAAGCCCTCATTGCTGCGGCTATGGAAAAGGGTGATGCGAAAGAGGTTATCGGCGTAGTCGGGTATGGCGACACATTGCCCGATGCGAATAATCTTGATGAGGGAGATTGTTTCCTTTATACCGATAATGAGAACGGACACGAACTCTTACTTGTTGAAGTTAAAAACGAGCAGACAGGAGTAAAAGGTTGGACTTCTATAACACCCTCAACAGAGGTGATATATAAGACTATCGCAGAAGAAAGCAAACTCTTTGTATGGAATGGAGAGGAATTTGCCGATGTAACGGGCGAGGTGGTAGATGATACTATCTATGTCAATAACCTTAACACTTTACTGACTAAATCTCTTCCGCAAGGAGTTTACCAAGTCGTATTAGGGCAAAAAGGCTATGGCGGTACTGTTATCACCTCAATAGGGACAAACAAACTGCAACTCATCAAATGGGTACGCTCTACTGCCAAATTGACAGATTCTCTTTCTTCGGCGAAAAACATAGTAGAGGCTATTCCGACTACACCTCTCAACTTATCTGAATATGATTATGTCCCTACTGATACCGACCTCGCTTTTTTCAGTCAATATGACATACTCTACACCTCAGGAGATGCAACGGTCAAAGGCTCGTCTTATGTCCTCTCCGTTACGGCTAATGGGCGTATCTTGGAGAATAAAGACGGATGGGCAGAGCCAAAGTCAAACAACACCGCATGGGAGTGGAACAATTATGCTTATAATGGGCATACTCACGAGATAGGCAGCATCTACGATGATAATGGTGATGATTTGGCTATCGCAGACGAAATGGACGAATCGGCAGAGTTGGTCTTCCCTATTGAGAGAGAAACACTGCAATCAATCGCCAATGGTGAGTATGAGAGCGATGATACCGCTATGTTCAGCGGAGCAAGCGGATACACCCCGATGACAAGCGCACAAGTAGCGGCTCTTGTGCAGGTGGCGTTAGACGCTTTCGATGCAGCAAGAGCAGAATAAACGGAATAATAACTAAACAGATTATACAATTATGGCACAGACAGTAGCAACCCCTGAAAATCTCAATGATTTTGCACAGCAATTTGGAACGAGCCTCGCTGAAACATTAGGTGGCGGCGGTGGCAGTGGCGACAGCAATTATGTCGGTATTGGCAGTTATGTGGCTAAAAACGCAATCACGCACGATGATATCCCTCACTTATACATAGCAGTAGAGGCAAGTATCAGCCTTGAAAATGTCGCATTGCGCTATTGCCGCAAGAAGAAGACAAAATGCCGCAGGAAGAATCTTAACTATCACGATAATGGTGATGGGTATAACGCCAAGACACGCGGATGGCATCAAGTGTGGCGTTTGCCGCTACACGACACGAAGACGCCTTTGTTTACTCCGATGCTCGTATCGGAGACACCCGCTTTCACTATAAGCGGCATTGCTTATTATGAGGTGACGGTTGAGAATTACGACACGTTCTATGAGTTCGCGACCTCCGATTTTGAAACCGGGTATCTTGACCAAGATAAAGAGCCTGTAACCATCGGGACTATCCTTTCAAAAGCAGGTGGTATCTGCCTTGTCAAAGACGGAAAGCAGATTTCTAACTTTGCTACGTTTGCGATGTTGTACAACGGAGAAAGGGATGAGTGGAGTATAGGTCGGTAAGGACATAAAAAAAGTGCCGACAAGATAGAATCTTGACAGCACGGCGGCGATAGCATCGCAGAGCACGTCCTCGATAGCATCGATAACAATGCAAAGGTACAACTTTTTTCTGAATATACAAACTTTTTTTTAGAAAAATGAGCAATAAAATTACAAATACGGGTTTTGTGGGCAAGGTCGTGTCGGAATTGTCGGAGTTTGTGCGCTATTTGGTCGGTGTACGGTCGAAAGCGGACAAGAAAATCCTACGTGCCGAACTCGCGACTGAAAGTGCTACATTAAATGCCACCATTACCGCACAAAAAATAGATAGTGATAGAAAGATAAGCACTCTGACATCGGTTGAGAGCGCACATAATACCGCACACAACAATGCGGAAAAGGCTCTTGATACCAACTTAAAGGACGATGAACTGACTATTGCTAACGCCTTTGAGAAAGTGCGTGCTGCGGTCGGAATGGAAGAGGACGGCGAGGTTGTCTTTGAAAATACCAACTACCTTGACAACTGCACAACCATAAAAGAGGCATTGATTGCCCTTGATAACGTTATTGCAAACTTATAAAAATGAGATTATGGCAGAGTTACAACGCATAAAAGTTTTTCAGACCGAGGCAGAGTTCTGTAATATACGGCACTCGCTACATGTGCCAAGTACCGCGCATTGCGTAGAAACAAGAGAGGTGTATTTTCAGTGCGAGCGTAAGGCTAATATGGGTGATGTAGTGTTGTATGACAAGTTTCTTGAAGAAGAAATGCTTGTATATTACACGGAGTACAACGCAACCGCGTATCCGCTTTCCACATATACACCAACTGGCATTGTTGTCATTCCGCAATGGTTCTGCGGCGATGACTATGCTCGTGTTACGAGCCTTGTCAATATGTCTTGTACAACGCCTGAAACAGGAAAGGCAAGTAATAACGCAACATCTTGGGATGGCGGCTCTGATATTTACTTGGTATGGGGTGGATTTGAGAGCGAGAATTGGATTTATACTAATATCTCGGAACTTACAGACTATGGCACAGATGGCAACCGCTACCAAATATATGTTGATGGCGATAACAATCCGACAGGCGAAAGTAGTAACTGGGGACACATGCCGAGCGATAGTTACCATACAGGTTATAAGGGGAGTACAGAGAGCAATAGCAGCGATAAAACTGTTCATTGGTACAATGGTATGGGAGCAGATTATAGATTGCCGAGTGCTTATACTAACCGTTTAGAGCGGAATCCTCTTTATGGTCGTGGTGCTGACGGCAATCAAAGTTCTTTCTTGTCTGACTATAACGGCAAGCAGAATACACAATATATACTCAACCACGAGACTAAGCAACCCAACTGGCAGACTGATGAGCAGATAGATAATTCTTACAGAGGAGATAATTTGGGGCATTTCCCTGCCGCTCTTTGCTGCGCACGCTACCACACGGACGGCACAGAGGCAGGCGATTGGTATCTCCCCGCAGCAGGCGAGTTAGGTTGTATTATGCCGCGTTTCGCTATCATACAATCTGCTCTTAAAGCGGTTGCGGCTATTGCCCCGAACCTTGCAGTTCCTCTCTATGAGAACGGCCTCTATTGGTCGAGTTCAGAGTTCAGTGAGGACGATGCTTACCGCTTGGACACGGGCAATGGTAACGTGAACTACATCGGTAAGTACGTCGACCGCTATGTCCGGGCGTTCCGGCTTCTGCGCATTTAATCTTTGAACCTTAAGCCTTGCCGCCCAGCGTCTGTACGCGGGCGGCGGGGATAAGAAATTATATATTTATTAACAACTTAAAAAAGAAAGGAGAAAACCATGATTGATTTGACTTCGGCAGACAAGCCGAAAATCCGTAAAGAAAAGCCTTTTGAAGACACACTGCTGTACAAGCAGACAATGGACTTTCGTGAGGCTATCAAGGGTATCTTGCAGAACATGAACGCACGTCAAGTGCCGATGTATGGCGTACCGATGAACGATGCACTCCGTTCTGCGCTCGTCAATTACCGCCTTTGCTACTTGGAAGGCGCGAACAATTACAATGACAAAGTGGCGTATATGAGAGCATCTTGTGAGAAATTCGCAGAAGTGGATGTCCTTGTGAACGAATGGTACGCAGTAGGAATAATCAACAAAAAGACCTATTGCCGCTTTGCAGCCATTGAGGGTGGCATATTGGAGGGGTCAAAGAGATTCTACGAGGCTATCAAGAAAAGACGAGATAACTTGGAAGATGAAGTTAAAACCCACGAAACATCTGTAAATGGCGATGCTGAAACAAAATAAACTGAATAATAACCCATAAACTTAAAGAAGATATGCGATTACCCGTACAATGCTACTATCTTGCATAAAGAAATAGCGTAACGGTTGGGAGTCAAGATTAAATGGGTGGCACACTCCGCAAGGAGTAATGGCAGCATAAGTATAAGATATGTCTGAAAGATGCCACAATGACTGTTGCAGTTCCTCTCAATGAGAACAACAACTATTGGTCGAGTTCAGAGAACAGTGAGAACAATGCTTACAACTTGAACACGAACAATGGTAACATGAACAACAACAATAAGAACAACAACAACTATGTCCGGGCGTTCCGGCTTCTGCGCATTTTGTATTACTCCTATTTGCAAATCGCATATCTTCTATTTTTGAAATATGTTAGTAGAGTATGAAGAACTCTATGATGCCTATATTGATTGTCGAAAGCGTAAGCGTAGTTCCACAAACTGCCAACAGTTTGAGATTGACTCAACTCGGAAGTTGTGGCAGTTGTGGAAAGACCTCAATAACGGCTCATATACAATAGGTAGGTCTATCGCTTTTATAGTCCACCACCCGAAAGACCGCGAAGTGTTTGCGGCTGATTTCAGAGATAGAATTGTTCATCATCTGATAATTCGGAGGATTGAAAAATTGCTTGAAGAAGAGTTTATCGAAGATTCGTATTCGTGTCGCAAGGGCAAAGGTACTCTTTATGGTATAGAACGCTGCGAAATGTATATGCGAGAAGTGAGTGAAAACTACACCAAGAAAGCATATATACTTAAAGGAGATTTTAAGAGTTTCTTTATGCGCATCAATAAACCGAAGATGTATCAAGCCATTTGTGATTTGCTTGACAAACGAGGTAACTTTGATGAGGAGAGCAAAACCTTTATGAAACACGTGATATGGCTCATCGTATTCAACAGACCGCAAGACAACTGCATACGCAAACAGCCTAAATCTGCGTGGAAATGTCTGCCAAAAGATAAAAGTCTGTTCAGTTGTGAGGCGGATTATGGAGTTCCTATCGGCAACTTGACGAGTCAGATTTTCGCTAACTTGTTTATGAGTGCCTTTGACCATTGGATAAAAGATACTCTTGGGATAAAGGAGTACGGCAGATATGTTGATGACTTTTATATTGTAATGTTATATTCGCAAGTGCTTGTCGCTCTAATACCGCAAATAAGAAAGTTTCTGTCTGACTATGGCGTAACACTGCACCCTCACAAAGTGTCTATTCAAGAGGTAGAAAAGGGTATTCAGTTTTTGGGTCAGGTGATAAAGCCTTATGGCAGATTGGTAGCACGTAAAACGATAGGTACTCTTTACACGAAATTGCAGACCTTTGACGACTTTATTGAATGGCACAAAGTACATGGTGAAAGGTTAAGTGAGGAGGATATAGAATATATAGTAAGCAGTGTAAACTCATACTACGGCTATTTCAGGCAAAGCAAGAGTTATCGACTGCGTAAGAAAATAGCGCAATCGGAACTTATAAAGCCGATACTTGAATATGCCACATTTGACACAAACTATACCAAAATTATTAAACTGAAGAAAGATGAAAAAGAAAGTAACAATATCGAGGCTTTTAGCCCGATGGGGCATGTTCGCCTTTCTCGGCGTAGTCATAGGAGGGTGCAAGACAACAAAGCCGTTGGTTAGTGAGAACACATCAGACCGTCTTATTGAGCGTGAGAAAGTGGACTCGCTTATCGGAGTTGCAGCGGATAGCGCACGCGCTCATATTGCCCTTGCTTGCGATAGCATGGGGAACGTGTATATTGCAGAGATTAACACATTGCAAGGCGAGCGTACTCGATTGGATATAGCGTTGCGTTCAGCATTGGAGCAACTTCAGACGGTAGAACAGCAAGGACAAAACATAAACGCGCATGGAGTGAGCAACAGAGTTGCAAAACCTATTACTTACCTTGATGTCGATTGTGATGCTGATAGTCTTCAGATACTCGTTACCAAACTGCGTGAACGTATCGCATACATGGAGAAGCACAAGGAAAAAGAGACTGTTGAGGTTAGGTACGTGCCGGACTATTATCGCTATTGCACACACGGTTTTTGGATACTTTTCGCTATCCTGCTCATATTATTTATATGGTGGATTGCTGATTATATTCCCGTACTGAAAAAGTACAAATTCGCAATTAAGGCGTTCATTAAGATAGTATGATAGCCGATAGTCTCACGGCTTTGTGTTGAGGCTTAATAAATTCATATTACCAATGAAAAAATTTATGCTACTGGCGATGGGACTGTTGATGTTCCTTGCCGCAGATGCTGCCGTGACTTACGATGTGGGTCAGCCGCAGCAGAACGAGAATGTCATGCTGTTACAGCAGAGTGACAATCAACCAGTGGTGGTGGACTTCGTGTGTGCGGATTATTCCGTTACTACTACGATTGTGACCACAGCCGAAACAGAGTTTATGTACTACGAGGCTATGCCTATGGAGGTGCGAACTCAAGTATTCGACTTCACGCAGCCTGTATTTCGATTATGCGTGAATAAGTCGATTGTATTTAAGTCCAATCTTTATAATGGATGGCGAGGAAAGAATAGCAATCCTCCGAGTCAATACGATAGGGCTTAAGTCACTTGTCGGGTGTGGGACATTGGTTTGTCCTGCACTCTCAAATACTTTTATAATAAGTTTTTATGGTTATCATCAATGACACGAGCAAGTATGGTGAGGAGTGTTTCATCTGCCTTGAAAATGGTATTTGCAGGCTTACGCTATCGCCCAAATGTCCTGATGTCGCTTTTTTATCCACGTTAATAGTGGATGCAAAGCATAGGCGCAAAGGAACAGGGAATATGTTACTTGTTGCGGCAGAAAAGATTGCTGTCGAGAAAGGCTGCAATGCTCTTACACTTGAATCCGAAACGGGATGGACAAAGGACTGGTACGCAAGACATGGTTTTGTTGTCGTAGGAGAGGGCTATGATGAGAATATGATACTTATGTGCAAGCCTTTGCAAAATGTCCAAAAACGTCCAAAAAATAAAATAAAAATAGCCACTTTTGAAAAGAAATAAAATGCAACTGGTTGATTTGCAAACTTTCAAAAATGTCCAAAATAAAAGGAATAAAAAGAAACTGAAAACAAATTTGATATAAAAGCATTTATTTTAGCGTTGATATTCTACTAAGGAGGGAAGCCTCGCGTGTAGATTTGTATGCAGAAAAACCGTGGCGTTTGGCATACCGATAAGAGCAGTATTGTTACGAGCCTATATTTTGACGGGGAAATAAGCCTTTTTGAACGTGCGTATTTATCCGATGATACACAACTGACTGTAATATATAAGAATGGGAGAGAGAAATAATAATAAGACATGTTGCCAATGCACATTTTGGAATATGGGTTTTGACAACTCATGCAGCGAGCGAGTTCGTTTGTATGGCGACTTCAGTAACCAAGCACCCGACAAACCTGCTTGCAAACATTTTGAAAAGGAGAAGATATGAAACGTGACGAGATAATCCCAATAAACATACCTATCTACAACACCTGCTTGTGGGTATTCTTTGGCTCAAAAGAAAATTGTGCCAATGCCTTGCAAAAGAATGGTCTTTCAGAACGAGCGGCAAAAGCATTTCTTGCCGAGGTTAATGACGAGCAATGCGATGGTATTTACATCTACAACAAAGAGGAAAATGTAGCCTTATTGTGGGTGAAAAAGATACCTGTTACAATTATGGAGTATGCTACGCTTGTGCATGAGATAGAGCATACTGTGTTCTATCTGTTTGAGCGTATAGGAATACAGCACACAAGAGAGAGTGATGAAGCGTATGCCTACCTGCAAGGCTATTTATTCGCAGAGATTGATTGTGCAATAAATACTCTGAAAGAAAATGAAAGCAGTGAGGAGAAGAAAGAATGAAAGAGCAAGTTATTATTTCATTAACATCATGGCGTAAGCGCATAGGCAATATACCTCGTGTGCTTGATACAATATGGGAGCAGACATATCAACCCGATATGGTTGTTCTCAACCTTGCAGAAGAGGAGTTTTATAACAAGACATTGCCTGCCGCCGTTCAAGGATATATTGTTTCTCACCAACGGCTACGTGTGAACTGGGTCAAACAGAACACCCGCGTTTGGAAAAAGTTTCTGCCAACGTTCAATCTTTACCCTGACGCTTTGATAATACCGATAGATGACGATATACTTTATCCTCCGACCATGATAGAGGATTTTATGCGCGTACATGAGCGTTTCCCCGATAGTCCAATCAGCGGTAATAGATTTTGGTATAAAGGTGTCAAATGTCATTGTGGTTGTGCAAGTCTTGTGCAAGCGAAACACTTTGCAGGATGGCAAGATTATTATAGCCGTACTCTCCGTGCTAATTGCCCGTCAAGTGATTTGTTCTATACATATCTTGCTGCGGCTAATGGTTATTTCTACGAGGAGAGTGATGTCGATTATATGACGACAGCAATCACTTATAATGAAGTTGATGGTTATTCTCGCTCTATGCCGGGTAATAAACTCGCAGTAAGCAGGAAAGCAATCTTTACTGCTATGGGTGTAGAGGTAGTACGCATGTTTACACATGATGACATTAAACCTTTCTGTGTGTTAGGTGCGGCACAAACAGAAAAAGGCAAGGAGATAGAGACAGAACTTCTTTCGTGGCTCGTGCCTAATTTTAATGTGTATGTGGTTCGCCATGACGGACGGACTTTTGAATATGCGGCAATACATTTTCTCCAAGAAGTGATGACACGTTGCGATGCTCCGTGTTTCTATTTGCATACAAAGGGGGCATACTATACGCGCAATGTATCTCACAGGGTGCGTAATATGTGGAAACATGAGTTTGTAGAAAAGCGTGACGAGTATTTGCGTGCCGTATTGTCAGAGAAAGCCATAGTCGCCACTCCTTACACTGGCACTGACAAAGTGACATGGTATAATGGTTGGTGTGCCAATGCCGCCGCTATTCGCAAGCTGAACATAATAAAAACCGATGACCGTTTTTACTATGAATACAAATTATTCGATAAAGCAGAGGTAATAGGTATGCGTATGGGAGATGTGAATGGCGATAATCGTATTGCCATGCACAATGAGTTAAAAGAAAGATTTGATTGATATGGACATATTGTATGTAGTAGGTTCAGGTTCAACTTGGAGTAATAACGAATTACGTTATTCATTGAGAAGTATAGCCAAGTTCGGAAGAAACATTGAAAGGGTGTATCTCGCAGGTTACAAACCCGCTTTTGTTAGTGAAGAAGTCAGGCATATACCCTGTACTGACGATTCTAAACGCAAGCACAAGAATATAATGCACAAGGTGCTGACTGCTATTGAGAAGAGTAATATAAGTAACCGTTTTCTCATTAGTTCAGATGACCATTTCTATATAAGGGAAACAGATTTTAACCGCCTGCCTGTTTATTATCAGTTAAGAGCATTACCGCAGACATTCTCCGAGAAGCAGTTAAAGAACAATTACTACAAGAGCCTTGCAGACACGCGCAGCCTGCTTACCAAATGGGGATTACCTATATATCAAACCAATCCGCACTGCAACACACATTTTGATACCACACTATATCGTATGGCTCAACCGCTTTTCTTTGAGGCTATGGAGTTGCCTTATGGCGGCGAACTTAACTGTCTAATGGGAAATCTGCTTATCAGCGCAGGCGAAAAACCAAGTTTCTTCAAGGATTGCAAGATAGATACTTTCTATAATGAAGAGGACTTATTGCAACGACTAAAGGATGTTGAATGTTTTTCTATCGCTGACACGGCTATTCAATATGGGATAGGTGAGTATCTGCAACGACTATTCCCTAACAAATGCAAATACGAAAAATGACAAGAGAAGAGGCATTACGTATATTAAACGGAGAAAAACCTGTCGAAAAACCACGCCGTCCTGCTGTTCAGCGCGAACATCATCTTCAGACTGCTTGTGTGCAATGGGCGCGTTTGCAATTCCCCAAACTCACAATCTTCGCTATTCCTAACGGCGCATGGTGTGGGTATAAACAGGGGCGCAAACTCGTTGCGGAGGGGTTGCTAAAAGGTGTGCCTGACATCTTTGTTGCTCTTGCTCGCAAAAACTATCACGGTCTGTTCATAGAAATGAAAGCAGGCAAGAAAGGTGTGGTAAGAGAGGAGCAAACAGAAATGCTCACAAAACTTCGGCAGGAGGGCTATTGTTGTGCGGTATGCCGAACTTTTGAGCAGTTTCAACAAATCATCATTGAGTATATGTCATAAAGGCTTTCGAGCCGATTTTCTTTTTTCTTTTAAGTTGTTATAGGCATCTCCCCGCTGTGAAGCGGGGATTGCCGTCTCTTAACACTTCTATTTCGGAGGGTTAAGTACATAGTCTATCACTTTACGGTTTGCATCGTCCACTTTTGACCAGTCGAAAGATATGTACCTCTTATCTGCAAGCGATGTACCTGTGTGTCCGAGTGCTTTGCCTATAATACGCTCCGAAATATCCAATTTGTCCGCATAGGTCGCCCAAGTATAACGTGCGAGATAATAGTAGCAACGAGGGAACTGCAATTCTTTGCCTATCTTGCGCAAATGCTTATTGAAAAAACTCTGAAAGGTTTTGTACGTAGTGTAATGCTCCGCAAAGTTAAGCATATACCTTGTACCTGCGTATTTATCAATAATTGCCTGCGCTTCGGGCTGTATTGTGAGATGTACGGGTTGGGGTTCGGAATGTGCTATCTTTGTACGTATGTACGATAATTCAGGAGTAGTCGGCTTTGGCATATAAAAAAGGTCTATCGGGTTGATGCCGCAGAAATAGAATGAGAGCATAAAGAAATCACGCACCGCAGCATCTACTGGTTCAAGGGCGGCATTTTTCAGTGCAAGAAATTTGTCTAACGGCAAAAACTCTTTCTCTTTTGCCGCTTGCTTTATTTTGAACTTACGGAATGGATATAATGATTGGTCTATCACTTCATCATCTATTGCCTTGTTGAAAACGCGGCGAAGACAACGCATAATGATTGAGCGAGTATTAGTACGGATACCTGCATCTTCCATCCAACGGTCAAAAGCACATAATGTTTTATAGTTTATCTCGTCAAATGCTATTTCGTCAGTTTTCATGTATTCATGTAATGTGCGACTTGCATAGTCGTATATGCCGCGTGTTCCGCTGTTGCGGTATTGCTCTGATACGATTGTTATCTGACGACTAAAAGAGACGCTTGCGGTTTTGTCTCCATTCTCCGCATATTGCTTTATGTCTTTTGCGTTCATTGTACGCAACCTGCCTGACCGTTCAAGTATAAGGACGGCATTGAAATATGTAAGATAGGTATTATATAAGGTGGCGTTCACCTCCTTTGCATTAGGCGCACTCTTGATGAGTACCATTGACGGTTCGCCCTTGAAATACTTGTCGGGAATACATACGCCAGTTGAAACGGTGGTCGTGCTTGAAGCATTACAGATGAGCAGACGAATAGGTAGATTGCCCTTTTTATCGGGTCTGCGTTTGTCAATAAAGAAAGATAGTTTAGCCATAATTGTTATGTGCAAGGATTGTGCAAGTTTTTATCAAATTTCAATTTGGTATCTATTAGGGGTCAAATAGTGGTTTAATATGACTAACAATAGATTGCCGATTTCCTAACTCCTTGCTTATAGCATATAAAAATATACGAACCAATCAGGTGTATCACACGCCTAATTAGTTCATATTCAATAGATTTATAACTTATACGCCCGTTTATTCCTATGTTTTGTCGGTTTTGCGACCCACAGCTTAGAAGGCTGTTGCTCTATCCAGCTGAGCTACCGAACCATCGCGTTCTCTCCGCGCCTTTTGCCTTGCATTCATACAAAACAATCGTGCGTAAGAAAATCCAAATGCGGGTGCAAAAGTACTGCAATTTTTGCAAATACACAAATTTTATATTACCTTTGCCTGCAATTATGAATACTTTTCGTAAGATACTAACTTCTGTTATGGTGCTGAATGCATCTGTTTGCTGTGCTAACACCATGTGTGACTCTCTATTCCGTGTGTTTGACCACGAACTGGAGCTGACACAATATTATATTAATATACGTCAGGCGCGAATCGACAGTCTGCTCCATGTGCGCTCATCTGCTGCCGACACATACGACATCAACTGCATCTTGACTTATGAATACCAGCACTACAAGAGCAAAGAGGCCCGCGACTACGTATTGCTCAATCTTGAGAGTGCCGAAACCGATGCAGATGAAGACAGGCGTTTGGAATCTACCATACGACTTGGTTTTCTGCTTGCCTCGACCGGTAATTTCAACGAAGCGGTTGATGTAATGACTCCGTTGAAGAGCAGTGTAATGTCATTAGCTGAGAAGGCGGCATATTATGATTGCATGAATCATATATACGGCGAGGCGGGTTTCTATAGCAATACAGAGACCATGCGTCAGCGCTATTTTCACCTTGCTGACTTGTATGATGACAGCCTGTCTCTGGTTCTGCCCTCCAACTCAGTAAGGCACTATCGCCAGTTGGAAGCGCAGTTGCGCAACAGAGGAATGTACTCGTCGTCGCTTTCAATAAGCGACAGTCTGCTTGCCTCGACCGATGAATATTCCCAAGCGTATGCAGCTTACGCTTTTTGCCGTTCAGAGACCTACCGAATGATGGGCGATGAGCAGAGTCAGTTGGAGTGGTTGCTGAGGTCGGCTATAGCCGATGTTCGAAACGGAATAACCGACAACGGCTCATCGTGGATGGTGGCGCGTATATGCTACAACAAAGGCGACTTGAAGCGTGCGTACCGCTACATAGAGTATTCGCTCGACAACTCCAATATATATGGTGCAACTCTGCGTCACGGTCAGGTGGGCCCGCTGATGTCGATAATCAACAACGCTTACCAGCATCGCCTTCGTCGTCAGCAGGCTATGCTATACGGATTGCTTGCAGGAATCAGTGTTTTGTCGGTGGCATTGGTTTTCCTGTTGTTGCTTATTCACAGAAGAAACCGCAAACTGCACCGCCTCCACCGACAAACGGAGTCGCTCAACGAGGAAATGAGCAGGATGAACGAGCAATTGCGGCAGACTAATCTTTCGCTTCGCGAGTCCAATCACGTGAAA
Source organism: Paludibacteraceae bacterium (assembly GCA_017479885.1). Taxonomy (GTDB): domain Bacteria; phylum Bacteroidota; class Bacteroidia; order Bacteroidales; family Paludibacteraceae; genus Colicola. The sequence continues at coordinate 205,255 of JAFVBR010000039.1, forward strand.
GAAGAGTATATTGCGCACTATCTGAATCTGTATTCCGAGTATATCGACCGACTTAAGCATCTGAAGCGTGACCCCGAGTTCACGCAGCATGAAGTTGAGCGCTTCTATCAGGTGTTTGACAGCACTTTTCTCAGTATTTATCCCGATTTTGTGGAGCAGTTCAACTCACTTTTGCAAGACGATAGCCGTATTATTCTCAAGAAGGGCGAACTATTGAACACCGAGTTGCGTATCTTTGCTCTTATAAGACTTGGTATCACCAACTCTGCCAAGATAGCGGAGTTGCTTCGCTATTCGGCAAATACCATATATAACTATCGTGCCAAAATAAAGAACAATGCCAAAGGCAACCGCGATGACTTTGAGGAGGCGGTTCAGCGGATAGGTACGTTTACGTTGTGAGATTTTTTTTGATAAATTCTCTGTGTTTATCCACTTTTTTATATTCAATATATTCTGATTTTCAGATGTATATATTCTTCTGTATCCACTTTTTTACTCTTTGGTCTTGCACGCGCGAAATAAGGTTAGTAATTTTGCGCCAACAAACTTAATCAATAAATTCAAACCAATGAAAACCAAATCAGACTTTGCCCTGCGACGTCTGCTGTCAGTGGCTTTCTTTGCCATTTTAGCATTCTCAGCCTTTGCCGAGGTGCAGATAAGCGGTGTCGTCCGAGACAGTCAGGGGCAGACTGTCATTGGTGCCACAGTGCAGGAAAAAGGCACTCAGAACGGCACGGTGACCGATTTCGACGGTCAGTTCTTCCTCAATGTAAGTAACCAAAATGCAACTGTTGTGGTCTCATACGTCGGTATGCAGACCCAGGAGGTGGCTCTTGGCGGCAAAACCGACCTCACCATCACTCTCAAAGAAGACAACGAGGTGCTCGACGAGGTGGTGGTAATCGGTTATGGTACTGCCAAACGCCGTGACATCACCACGGCTGTCAGCTCCGTCTCCGTTGACGACCTCGAGAAGCACCCCATCACCTCTGCCGCTCAGGCTATCCAGGGAAAGGCTGCCGGTGTCACTGTTGTAAAACCTAACGGTCAGCCCGGTACCGACATGGTAATACGTGTCCGCGGTACCACTTCTATGAACGCCAGCAACGACCCTCTTTATGTTGTTGACGGTGTGCCTATGACCGACATCGGTTTCCTTGCACCCAACGACATCGAGTCCATGCAGATTCTCAAGGACGCATCATCTGCCGCTATCTATGGTTCGCGTGCTGCGAACGGTGTCGTTATGATTACCACCAAAGCCAATTCGGCTTCAAAGGAGCACCAGAAAATCAGCTTCTCAATGTACGGCGGTTGGACTCAGGTGTCGCGCCGTATGGACGCACTCAACTTCGAGCAGTACAAAGAGTACCTCGATGACCTCGGAAGCAAGGTGGTGCTCCCCGACGGACTCAAGGACGAGACCGACTGGTTCTCGGAGACCTACAAGACCGGCTCCACACAGAACTACCAGCTCTCCGTTTCCGGCGGCACCAACAAGATAACCTATTTCCTCTCCGGCGGTTACTCCAACGAGAAAGGTATCATACCCACTACCAAGTTCCAGCGCTTCAATTTCCGTGCTGCCGTTGATGCTGAGGTGACCAAATGGTTCTCTATCGGAGCCAATATCGCTTATAGCAACAACACCAGCGAGGGCGCTATTTCTACCGGTACAGGTGCCAATCGTGGCGGTCTGGTGCTCTCCGTTATCAATACGCCTACCTACGCGCCTATATGGGACAAAGATAATCCTAATTACTACTACACCAATTTCTATGGCGTAAGCAACATCACTCACCCGCTCGAGAATATCACCCGCTATGCTGACCAGAGCACCAAGACGCATCGTCTGCTTGCTACTGCCAAAGGCGTCATTACTTTCCTGCCGGGCTTCAAGCTTACCAGCACCATCACCGAGGACTATCGCGCTATCAACCATGTATATTTCCTTGACCCGCAGAAGACATCATGGGGACGTAATCAGTATGGCGAAGGTCAGGACACACGTTCTACCGACCAGGTCCTTGTCTGGGATAATGTGCTTAGTTATAATACCTCTATCAACAAGCATAATATCGATGTAATGGCAGGCTCCTCGTGGACTCATTCTCTCTGGAGTCAGGGCGTGATCAACGGTAACCATTATGCCGACGGCACCATCAAAACACTGAACGCTGCCAACAAGATTGATCCGGATGAAACTTATTCTTCTGCTTCCGAATGGGCTATAATGTCGGCCTTCGCTCGACTGAGCTACAACTACGACAGCCGCTATCTTGTCTCGGTCAACATGCGTGCCGACGGTTCCAGCAAGCTGGCTCCCGGACACCGTTGGGGCTTCTTCCCCTCAGTCAGTGCCGCATGGCGTATCTCGGGTGAGAGTTTCATGAAGGATGTAACGTGGATCGATGACCTCAAACTCCGTGGAGGCTGGGGACAGACAGGTAACCAGGCAGGACTTGGTGACTATGCTTACCTCGAGCGCTACTCTATCAACCGACAGAGCTGGTGGGAGACAGGCAAGGCGAATGCCGTACCTACCTACAGCCAGTCCTCGCTTCGCGCTACCGACCTCACGTGGGAGACCACTTCGCAAGGCAACGTCGGACTCGACTGGACTGTGCTCCACAACCGGCTCACCTTCAATTTCGACTGGTACTACAAGCGCACCCGCAACATGCTCATGTGGGTGACTTTGCCCGCAGGTGCTGCCGCAGTCAGCAGCATTCAGCGCAACGAAGGCGAGATGACCAACACCGGTGTTGAGTTCACCATCTCGTCGCACAACTTCGTTCGCAAGAACTTCAAGTGGGATACCGACTTCAATATCTCCCACAACAAGAACCGTCTCGAGAAACTTCAGACCAGTCAGGTCTATGACGATGCCAAGGTGACCGACATCCTTGCCGACTATTGCGTTCGCAACACTCCTGGCATGCCCCTCGGTAGTTTCTACGGCTACAAGACAGGGGGCGTTGACTCTGAGACTGGTGAGCTCATCTATCTCGATACCAATGGCGACGGCGAGGTGACAGCATCCGACCGTACTTACATCGGCGACCCCAACCCCGACTTCACCTTCGGTATGACCAACACCTTCCGCTTCTACGGAGTAACCGTCAGCTTCATGCTGCAAGGTTCCTATGGCAACGATATCTTCAATGCCGGACGTATTGAGACCGAAGGTATGTACGATGAGAAGAACCAGTCAACCCGCGTGCTCGACCGTTGGCGCCGCCCGGGTATGCAGACCACCATTCCCAAGGCAGGCTTCGACATGCGCGTCAGCGACTACTTTATTGAAGACGGTTCATATATCCGGCTCAAAGACCTCACCATCGCCTACGACTTCTCGGGTGCATGGATGAAGAAAATAGGCATGACCAAACTGCAGCCTTACTTCTCGGCGCAGAATCTGCTTACTCTCACTCGCTATATGGGTATGGACCCCGAGGTCAACCAGTATGGCAACAGCGGTACAGTGCAGGGCCTCGACTACGGCACTTATCCGCAGACTCGCAGTTTTGTTCTTGGTATTAACATCGAATTCTAAGCAGCCATGAAAACAATTATCAAAATATCACTTTTCGCTATTAGCTATTCGCTATTAACTGTTCTCTCGTCCTGCTCTCTCGACATAGAGCCTATTTCCGACCAGTCGGAACTCAATCTCTCCACCACCGACACTGCCGACACACGCATCAAGTACAAGGACCGTGCGGCAATGGAGGCTGTATATAAAAACCTCTACACGCTCATGCGCGACCGTCAGGAGCACTGGTATCTCGACTATCTGCTCTTCTCCGAGGCGCGAACCGACAACGCCTATGCCGGCACCACCGGTGCTGAGGTTGTGCCTGTTGAGACCAACGCTCTCGATGCCTCCAACCCCGACATCGCCCGCGACTGGGACCGCTACCTCGAAGACATTGCTTCGGCTAACGTGGTCATCTCCAACATCGACTCCGTGCCCGATCCGGCTTTCTCTAAAGCGGAGCGTGAGCAGTGGAAGGCGGAAGCAAAGATATTCCGTGCCATGATGCTCTTCGACCTCGCACGCTGGTTCGGCAACATACCCCTCAACCTGCAGGAGGCACCCGACATCACCTCCGAGAACATCGAAGAGGTCTATCCTCTCTATTTCCCCGAGCCTGTCACTCAGGAAGAAGCCTATGCCCAGGTCATCCGAGACCTTGAGGAGGCTCTTGAGTATGCTCCCGCACTCAATCCTATCGACAAAACCGTCCTCTCCAAGACCGTGGCTGAGGCTCTGCTTGCCAAGATTTATGCCGAGCAGGGCAACTGGGAGCAGACGCTCAACTACTGCAACATGGTGCTTGCCGACGGCATCACCCTCGAACCCGAATACGCATCGCTCTTTGGTTATAATGAGGACACCGGCGACGCCACTCTGCGCAACTCACGGGAGTCCATTCTCGAGATGCAGTATTTCGCAGGCTCAGGCAGTTGGGTGACGTGGATGTACGGTCGCAACCTTGCCAACTACGACGAGTCCTTCACTTGGGCTAAGTGGATCACCCCTTCGCGTGACCTCATTGCTGACTTCGAGCGTGAAGGCGACAATGTGCGTTTCCAGGAGACCGTCGTTTACTACGACTGCGCTTGGGCTAACTACTATCCTGCCGACCACTATCCGTTCATGTACAAGTGCCGCTCGGCTTACAACAGTATCATCAAACTGCGTGGCGCGGACATCATTCTCCTCAAGGCGGAAGCTCTTGCCCGCAAGGGTGACCTCAGCGGAGCCGCTGAGTGTGTCAACCAGATTCGTCAGCGTGCCAAGTTGTCTGACCTTGCCGCAAGCAAGACAGGCTCTCAGGATGCCATGCTTGACGCTATCCTCCATGAGCGCCGTCTCGAACTCGCTCTCGAAGGTCATCGTCTGTTCGACCTCGTGCGTTTCGGCAAACTGCTTGACGTGATGAACACTATCAACCAACGCGACGAAGGCCGTCTGCCGCAGGCTCGTCCGTTCGTGGAGGCTCACCGTCTTATGCCTATACCGCAGACTGCCCTCGACAAGAACGCCAACCTCGTCCAGAACCCGGGATATTAAATCCATAATATCTTTTTCGTAAAAGTGTGGGGGGATGATAATAGGTTACATATTTTCTCACATGGTATAAAAGAGGGGCAAGGCATACGATTATTTATCAATGATAAGAAAATAGATATTGGAGCTAATGATATTGGTGCGGAACAATTATCTTTATTATTATCTACAAATAGTAAAAGTCAACTTTGGACAGATTTTTTAGAGGGCATAAATAAAGAAGTCTTACAAGTCGTATTACATGGATGTAAAACTGCACTCATGGCTGAGGCTCTATCTAAAGAGTATCCAAATGCGTATTTTACTGGGACAACAGAAAATAATCATTCTGAGAATGGAAAGGAGATGGGACCATATAAAACAATTGAAATTAAGATTGCAGATTATGTTGATATAGATACTAATATCAAAATTAAAGATGGTTACTGGAATACATATTATAATGGTGAACTTATAAGGCAAGAAAACACACGTTCTCCCAATCCAATAATAATTGAATGAACATGAATATTCAAAATAATAAAATTATTGATAATACATTACTATCAATAATATATCTGTATTGCATTATATTACTATCCGTATATAATGGAAACTTTGAATGGAGTGCGTTAGGAGTTTGTTTAATACTTGCTCTTGGTTTGGATTTTTTTTTTCATTCTTATAAAATTGGTAATTTAATAAATATTATTGGTATTATTTTATGGTGCATTTATTTTCTGATACTCATTTATGGAATCCTGTGTCATATTTTTTCGTGGTTGCCTGATTATGTGCATGTATGTTTAGAAAGAAGAATAGATTATTTTTTTATTTCAGTATTAAAAGGATTGATTCTTCTGCTAATACCATTATATACCATTTGCTATCATAAATTTATACGCATAAGAAATAATAGATATTTTACAAAATTATACTTTCTTATTTCATTTATTATTTTATCAATAATCTTCGCTTGGTATTATTTAGAGTTTAATAAGTCGTCAAGAGACGAACTTAGTAAATGTAATTATATTATAGAAGAACTTGAAAAATATAAAAAAACAGCTAGCATTTATCCATCTAATGCATGTGAGTTAAATGCATATTTAATGAATACTGAAAATGTTAATAATGATTGTAAATACATTAGTATCAATAATTCCATATTTGAGTATGAAGCTATTGATGGTAGCAATAATTATGAAATAACTATAAATATCGATTATAGATTAAACAATTATCAATCATGTTTGACATTTAAAACAGAATCATACAAATATTCTTCTAAGAAGAGGAAATGGAGGAAAATGTGAGGATTATATTGCATTTGTCTTTTGTCCAATTACAATTCATCATTCGTTCTTGGCTCAAAATACAAGATCTTAATGCTTGTGATGAAATCAAAGCATATAACCTCTGTTACAACCAAGTCCGCAAGCATATATGGAATGAGGCAGGGCAACTGGCAGGGTTTATTGACAATTCTCATTGCGGATATTATGTATATGACGGGGACGGGAATCGTGTTTACAAGCTGACAGGCACGACAACCATAGACCAGTATAATGCAGGCAACCTGCATGCCAACCTCTACTTTGATGACGCTGTTCTCTATGTGAACCCTTACATGGTGGTAACTCCGCAGGGCATCACCAAACACTACTATAACGGCAGTCAGCGGATTGCAGCAAAAAAGGCTTATCCAAATATGATTAACGACTCTATAATAAATGACGGATTGTACGAACATGCCAATCACTCATGGGAGTTTATCATGACACTCATGCAAAATACCGACTGCAATGTTCCTCCGCAAATCTATCAGCCGGGAGGATTGATAGATATTGACATATCGGGTTGGGAACATACATATTTTATCCCCGAGTGTGAGGATATTCCGCAGATGGCGTGCACTAATGTGTACTATGACCGGAATATGATATACCAGGTGTTTGATGTGACTCCTGCCCCTACTTTCGGTGACAATATTTTCTACTATCACGGTGACCACCTTGGCAGTGCAACATGGATAACTGATACGGCTTCAAATGTGGTACAATATTTGCACTACTTGCCATACGGAGAAATATGGAGAAACCAACAGAGATTGGGCTATGACGAGAGGTTCAAGTTTACGGGCAAAGAGCGCGATTCGGAAACGGGATATTATTATTTCGGGGCAAGGTATTTGGACTCGCGGGCATTGACAGGTTGGCTTTCTGTTGACCCGTGGGTTGATAACTATCCCAATATATCAAGCTATGCTTATTGTGCATGGAATCCGATAAAACTTTATGATCCTGATGGGAAAGAAAACGATAATTAACAAAAAACAATATACACATGAAAACAACAGTTTTTTTCAAACCAACCCTCTTCGCTATTAGCTTTTCTCTATTAGCTATTCTAAGCGCCTGCCAACCTACTGAGTTCCGCACCGTCTATCCCAACGAGACACCCGAACTCTCAGGCTCTATCCTGCAGACCGAAGTCCTCTATGGCTCCGACTCTGTTGACATCTCTGTCTCCGTCAAAGCCGCAAAGACGCCGCTCTCCACTCTCACCGTCATGCTCACTGCAGGCGAACGCGAGAACACCAAGAAAATTTCTGAGCAGACCATCCGCACCAAAGACTACGAGTATTCAGCCACTCTCCGCTATGCCGTGCCTTTCATGGCGGGTATGGGCGAAGGGGCACCCATAAAGGCGTACCTCACTGCCGTCAACGTGGAAGGCGACAAGGCTGAACTCGTCGTCGAAGGCTGCATCGGTCATCGTCCCTCGGTCAACACCCTCTACATCATGCCGCCTACCATTCAGTACACTGTTATAGGCAAAGGGCAGCAGATGCAGAAAGAAGGCGACCTCTTCGTTGCTACCGACCTCGGTTATCCCAAGAGTTTCGAGTTCCTACTCGCTGCCGTAGGCACCAAGTTCGGACGTATCGACTGGTCACAGCCCGTCTTCGGTATGCTCAACGGAGAGATAAGCCTCATCACCGAAGACCTCTTCAACTCAGGAGTCGCTACCTCTATCACTATCGAGAACGACAACATGGAGTCTATCGATACCGTGCGCTTCGACCCCATAACTTTCTCTCTCACCTATGGCGGCAAAGTGGCAGCGCCCGTCAGCTCTGTCAATATTGAAACCGACCTCGAAGAAGCACCCAAGTATATCTCTTCCTCATCCGTTGCCAAGAAATACCGCGGAGCTAAAATCTTCTTCGACAAAGACTCCGAAGTCGAAATCCTTGGTGCCAAAGACCTCTCCAAGGCTTACAACCTCGACTATATGGAGTATATCTCGGGCAACAAAGTCCGCTTCCTCGGCGAAAAAGGTATGTATTACCTCTCCTATAAGATTGATGACGACTACCTCGTTGTTGAACCGCTCTACGAACTCGTGGCTCCCGAAGTCATGTATGTCTGCGGTGTAGGTCTTGGTCACCCCACTCAGACTCCTGCCGCTACCTCGGGTTGGGGCTTCGACTCACCCGACCAGAGCTTCGTTGGCCGCACTGTTGCACCCAAGGTTTACCAGTTCACGCTCTATATGCTCAATGGTGAGAATGCTGACTACGATGACTACGGTTCGCTCAACTTCAAGTTCTTCCACCAGCATGGTTGGGGAGGCGAAGAAGCCGGTAACAACTACCAGCAAGTCGGTCTCAATATCTACGGTTCTCCCGGTATAACCAAGAAAGACGGTTCCACCGGCAACGAGACAGGTAACTGGATTGCTACCACAGACCCCATTGACGGCATCTATCGCATCACTCTCGATATGAACAAGATGACCACCACCTACGAAAAAATCAGATAACATTTCATAACCCGTTTCGCTTTGCGCCCCTATGCGTCATCCTGAACTTGTTTCAGGATCTCGCAGACCCGCAATGAATAAACAACTCCTAATCTTCATAAGGCACTTAATTTCCTTAAGTAACTTAACAAACCTTTATCACCAATCAAGTCAATGAAACCTGTAATGATCATCTCACCCATAATCCTGCTGGCACTCGTTGCCTGCAGCAATCCAGAGACGCCTGAGAATAAAGGCGAAGAAACCAAAACTCCCGACGTGCAGACCGTCACACGCGATGTGCAGACCTTCATCACCACCGGTGACAACACCATGCACTTCTCCTCTGTCGGACGTGACTTCAAGCAAGGCTTCAACACCAACATCGAGACCACGCTCTACCTCCATCCCGAGACACGCTATCAGGAGTTCGACGGATTCGGATGCGCTCTCAACGGCTCCGCTTGCTACAACCTCATGCGTATGACGCAGGAGAACCGCACCAAGCTCCTCCGCGAAACTTTCGACCCCAATCTCGGTATGGGCTACTCCTACACCCGTATCTCCATCGGAACCAGCGACTTCTCGCTCTCAGACTACACTTGCTGCGACCAAAAAGGCATAGAGAACTTCTCCCTCACCTCCGAGGAAACCACCTATGTCATTCCTGTTCTCAAAGAAGTGCTCGCTATCAATCCCGATCTTAAGATTATGGGTTCGCCATGGACCTGCCCTCGTTGGATGAAAGTCAACAACCTCTCCGAGAAGCAAGCCTTCAACTCGTGGACTTCGGGTCAGCTCAACCCCGATTATTATCAGGACTATGCCGAGTATTTCGTGCGCTGGATACGTGCTTTCGAGGCAGAAGGCATTCACATCGAGTCCGTTACTATCCAGAATGAACCCCTCAACCGAGGCAACTCAGCCTCGCTCTATATGACCTGGCAGGAGTGTCGCGACTTCGTAAAGGTGCTCGGACCCAAGTTCGAAGAGAACAATATCAAAACCAAGATTCTCGTCTTCGACCACAACTACAACTACGACAATCTCTCCGACCAACAGCAGTATCCTCTCAAAATATATGCTGATGCCGAAGCTGCCAAGTATATCGACGGCGCTGCCTACCACAACTATGGAGGCTCACCCACTGAACTTGACAACATTCACAAGTCGGCTCCCGACAAGAACCTCTACTTCACCGAGCACTCCATCGGCACGTGGAACTATTTCAGCTATCAGGAGTCGCTCATGAACGACATGAACAACCCCTGCATGTCGGCTGTCACACGCTGGTGCAAGTCCGTCATTGTCTGGAACTTCATGCTTGATAACGAGCGCGGACCCTACCGCCCGGGAGGCTGCGGCACCTGTTATGGTCTCGTCGAAATCTCCAATCGAGACTGGGCTACCCTCAACCGCCGTGCCACCTACTACGTGATGGGACATCTCAGCCGCGTGCTTCTGCCCGGCTCTACACGTATCGATGCCAAAGGCTACTCTCCTGCCAACCTCTCTGTAGTGGCTGCCGAGAACCCCGATGGCACCTACGGACTTGTGCTTCAGAACAATAACGATAGTGGACTGTCGCTCACTATCGACGATGGCACCCATGCTTTCGACCTCACGCTGCCTGCCAAGTCGCTAACCTCATGTATCTGGAAAAAGTAAACTCACAACTCAAATAACAAACCAATAACCAATCAACCACACCCCTCTCATGCAGCCATTCCGCAGCCATCCCGCAGCCATCTCGATAGAGACCTGATAGAGAGCTGATAGAGACCTGATAGAGAGCTGATAGAGACCTCAAGCCGACAGTTAGCTATTATGAAGCACACAATCAGCATATTACTGCTTATCTCTGCACTCGCATGTGTATCTTGCACCAATCCCGCTGAGCAGCGTATCTGCTTCTTCGGCTCTTCCGTCTGCCGCGGAGTGGGCGCAGACTCCCTTCACGGCTACGCGTGGCAATATACTGAGAGCCTTCCTAAGGGCTGGTCTTCTGTCAATCTCTCCGTTGACGGCAACGATACCTATGACCTCCTTGCCCGATTCGACCGTGACCTTCTCCCCGATGACTCCCGTTTCGTCTTCATCGGACTCAGCCTCGGCAACGAAGGGCTTCACGAGTCAGGGGAGGCTGCCGTGCTTTCCTATAAGGAGAATCTACAAACGCTGGTACGTAAAATCCGCGAACTTGGCAGAATACCTGTCGTTGCCCTCTCGTATCCTCGTGCCGACTTCAACCCTGTTGACTACGAGGACCTTCTCAATACCAATCTTGAGATGATGCAGTGGGCTGTTCCCACGGTCGCCTTCCTTGGCGCACTCGATGACGGGCATGGGCGTTGGGCTGATGAGTGTTGGAATCATCAGGATATCTACCATCCCGATACTTATGGTCACACCCTCCTTTGCTCTGCCATTCCGCCTACGCTCTTCCGCGCTCTCGCCGAGGGCAAACCCCTGCCGCAGCGTGTAAAAGCACAACTCTCTTCCGCAGTAGAGACTTCCACTGTAGAGACTGAATATATTCAGTCTCTACAACAACCGTCTCCGCAACAACCGTCTCCACACCAACCATCTCCACACCAACCATCTCCACACCAACCATCCCCACAACAACCATCTCCACACCAACCATCTCAACACCAATCATCCTCACACCAACCCTCCCCACAACAATCATCTGTTAACCATATTCACGTGTCTTTCACTCCCGAACCGGGCTTGACCTCCTACACTCTCTCCTACACTTCTGCCGATACGGTCTATACCGTCGTGCATTCTGCGGCACGAAATTTGACGTGGTATTACGTGAATGATGAGTGTCGGTCTGAGTTTGAAGACGATGATGTGCCTGCCTCGTTTACCGTGGAAGGAAATAATCTTAGTGATCTGTTCTTCTTCCGCACGCCCCTCTCGTCTCGTGAGGTAAAAGCGCTTGTCGAAGGCGCTATGCTTCGATCCTCACTCGAGATTTATGCCCCACTCACAGGCGACAACCCCTCTGCCAACCTCGCTCAAACCCTCAATACAATAACAATTAAACCATTCTAAACCACACGAAACAATTCTAAACAAATACAATTAACCAACATTATTAACCAATTAAAACAAAACAATCATGAAAAAGATTTTCTCTTTTCTCGCAGCTGCAATGTTTTGCCTCGCTGCAAACGCTACCGACTACTATTTTGCCGGTGACGCTAACGGATGGAGCAATAACAATGCCTCATTCAAATTTGTTGAAGTTGACGGTGTACTGACCGTTACTGTTCCTGACCTTTTTGGTACTTTCAAAGTTACAGAAGATGGCAATTGGCATCCACAGCATGGTGGCTTTGGCGAGGGTGACAAAATTAAATTTGGTGAGGATTTCGACCTCTCTAATTGTGATGGCACAAACGACATCGCCAATCTGGGTATCGATCTCCCCGAAGGTGATTATCGTTACAAAGATGCCAAACTCACCCTCACTATCACAGGTGACAAACTCACTCTTAAGTTAGTTTCAGGCACTCTCTACGACCACTCTGTTGTTCCTGCTACCTACCAACTCGTAGGCGCTTTCCAAGGTTGGGATTCAAATGCCGGAGTGGAATTTGAAGACAAGGATGGTGTACTCACAGCGACAGTAGCCGATCTCAATGGTACTTTCAAAGTTATTCAAGACAAATCTTGGGATCATCAGTGGGCTACCACTTGGGGAACTAAAGCAGGTCTTGAGATGAACAAGCCTTACGAAATGGGTGGTAAAGGTGACGAAGGCACCAGTGGTGACCCCGCTAACCTTGCACTTGCCAATCCTTTTGGAGGATACAAGAATGCCGTTCTTACTCTTACTGTCGGAGAGAAGATGGTTCTTACCCTTACTGCAGGTGAGTTCTATGTAGTAGAAAACGACTGGCATATCCCCGGTGCACAACTCGGTTGGGATAACACCGAAGCACAACGCTTCTCGCCTGTTGCAGGTCAGGAGAATACCTTCGAGCGTCTCGAAGCTGAGTTCGGCGGAGAGTTCAAAGTTGTCTATGGCAACTGGGGTGTTGAGTTCGGTGCTAATGCCGCCGGCGATGCTGCCCAACCCAATGTGCCTTACGTTATGACTTATCCTTGCGCTGGCAACCTCAAAGTGGCTGACGATGCTGTTCTTGAAGATGTTACCATCACCATCACCGTTGACTACGAGAAAGCCGAAGTTACTCTTCTTCTCGCAACCGAAACTACAGGTGTTGAAGACGTCAAGACTGCCGCAACTGCTGTTAAGCGTATTGAGAACGGTCAGCTTGTCATCCTCAAGAACGGCATTCGCTACAACGTTCTTGGTGCTCAGATGAAATAACAACACCAAACAACGTCAAACAACGTTAAACAACGTCAAACAACATTAATCAACGGTACAGGGTAGCTGGTTACTACCCTGTATCTCTAAACCGTCATTCTGAACTTGTTTCAGAATCTCGCATACCCAGAATCTCGCATACCAATGAATATATTGACCAAGTAATAATATAAATGATGAAACGCTTCTCTTTCCTCCTTTTGTCAGTAATCGTGCTTGCCACAGCACTCTCCGCACAAGTGTATCTCGACCCCTCGGCTCCTCTTGAAGAGCGTATCGATAATGCTCTCTCACGTATGACCCTGCAGGAGAAAATCAGTATGATTCATGCTCAGTCCAAGTTCTCTTCTCCGGGTGTCGCCCGTCTCGGCATACCGGGTATATGGTGCACCGATGGCCCTCACGGTATCCGTCCTGAAGTGCTGTGGGATGAGTGGAACAATGCCAATTGGACCAACGACTCCTGCACAGCATTCCCCGCTCTCACTGCCCTTGCTGCCACTTGGAATCCCGACCTTGCCCTTCTCTATGGCGAGATGCTCGGCGAAGAGGCTCTCTATCGCAACAAGAACGTGGTGCTCGGACCCGGAGTCAATATCTACCGCACTCCTCTCAACGGCCGCAACTTCGAGTATATGGGTGAAGACCCGCTGCTTGCCTCCCGTATGGTGGTGCCATATATTAAAGGTCTCCAGTCGAAAGGTGTGGCAGCCTGTGTCAAGCATTTTGCCCTCAACAATCAGGAATACAACCGTCATGGCTACAATGTCAACCTCTCCGACCGTGCTCTTTATGAGATTTATCTGCCTGCCTTCAAGGCTGCAGTCACCGAGGGAAAAGCATGGAGTCTGATGGGAGCCTACAACCTCTATAAAGGTCAGCACGCCTGCGAAAACCAATATCTCCTGAAAGATATCCTCCGCAATGAGTGGCAGTCTGACCTCTGCGTTATCTCCGACTGGGGCGGGGCGCACAATACCGAACTCGCAGTGCCCAACGGTCTCGACCTCGAATACGGCACTTGGACCAATGGTCTTACTGTCAACAACAAAGAGTACGACAGTTATATGCTTGCCGAGCCTTTCCGCTTGGGTATTCTCGAAGGTAAATATACCGAGGAGCAACTCAACGAGAAAGTGCGCAATGTGCTTCGTCTTATCTTCCGCACATCTATGAATCCCAATCGCGGATTCGGCTCTATGGTGAGTGAAGAGCATCTGAAGGCAGCACGCGAGATAGCAGCTGAGAGTATAGTCCTCCTCAAGAACGAAGGCGGTCTGCTGCCGATACAGAGCAATGTGAACAACATACTCGTTGTAGGCGAGAATGCTGTCAAGATGATGACTGTAGGCGGAGGCTCCTCACAACTCAAAGTCAAGCACGAAGTGTCACCATTGGAGGCTCTGAAACAGCATGCAACCGTCACCTATCAGCGCGGCTACAGCAGCGGTGAGAACAACATTCAGGACAATGTCGATTTCCACGAGCAACTCTCCGACCCCCGCACTGCAGAGCAGATGATCAGTGATGCGGTAGAAGCTGCCCGCAAGGCGGACCTCGTCATCTTCATCGGCGGTCTCAACAAGAAGGCGCATCAGGACTGCGAGGACTCCGATCGTGAGCAGTACAACCTGCCGTATGGTCAGGACCGTCTCATCGAAGCATTGCTCGATGCCAACCCCCGTCTGGTGGTTGTCAACATGTCTGGCAATGCAGTGGCTATGCCTTGGGCGGAAAAAGTCCCTGCCGTTATTCAGACTTGGTATTTGGGCTCTGAAGGCGGCAACGCACTTGCTGATGTGCTCTTTGGCAATGTCAATCCCTCAGGCCGTCTGCCTTTCACCATCTGCCGCCAACTCACCGATTACCCTGCTCATCAGGCAGGCAAGGAAACCTACCCGGGCGTGAGCAACGGGCAGTATGACGAACTCTATTACACTGAAGATATTTTCGTAGGTTACCGCTTCACTGACCTTGCAGGTCAAAAGCAGAAAGTGATTAACCAAAAACTAAAAACTAAAAACCAAAAACCGCGGACTCCTCTCTACAGCTTCGGCTTCGGACTCTCTTATACCACATTCCTTTTTGGTCAGGCTCAGATTTCGGACAAGGAGATGACTAAAAGCGGCAGTCTGCAAGTTCAGATACCTGTTACCAATACGGGTTCGCGTGCAGGCAAACAGGTGGTGCAACTCTATATCTCCGACCTCAAGTCAACCCTGCCGCGTCCTCTTAAAGAGTTGAAAGCCTTCCAAAAAGTGGAACTTCAACCCGGTGAGACCAAGATTGTCACCTTCACCATCACTGACGAGATGCTCCGTTATTTCAATCCTGACAAACATCAGTGGGAGTCAGAATCCGGTGACTTTGAAGCCCTCATTGCCTCTTCCGCTGCTGACATTCACTCCCGTCTCCGCTTCTCTCTGAAGTAGAAGTCACCTCTCACTCTTTTACGTACACAGCATAACCTTTGCCCTCCAATGTGAGGGTTGGGTTGGCTGTGAGGTGTCTGTGTGTGAGAGTGGTGCCGTTTTGCACTGTTGCACTGTTGAGCCATTGTGCATAGTTGCCTTCATCAACTCCCTGAATGGTGAATGTGGCGGAGTCTGTGCTGAGGTTGACTGCCACTACAACCTGATTGTCGTCTTTCTCGCGCTTGTAGCACAGCACTGTGGTTTTCTGGTCTGTATCAAGGAAGGTGGTAGTGCCGCGTTCTGCTTTCTTTCCGCTGCTCAGTGCGGGTTGTGTGTGGCGTAGTGCAATGAGTGTGGCAATGGTGTTCTGCAGTTTCTTGTCGGGGCTGCTCCAGTTGATGAGAGACTTGTTGAAGTAGTCCTGCACAGGCCGATAGCCGATTTCCTGCCCGTTATAGAGCATAGGCATACCATAGAGAGTGAACTCCATGACAGTAAGCGGTGGAACGTTGTTGCCGAAGTCGGAGAAGTAGTTTTTGCCATCGTTGCCGTCATCGTGGTTGGTAAGATAGACCATACGGTCCATATTGTCGTAGTTGCTGTTGCTGACAAGAGAGTTGCACCAGTTCTGCAGCACTTTCGCCTTGTCGGTAGTTCCTACTTTCTGAGCGATATTGTCGTGGAAACCCCAAGCATAGTCGTAGTCGAAACCTACGCTGTAGAGGTCCTTGCGGTCGGCAAGGTCGCCTTCGGCAAGCATGCCTATATATTTGTCTTTGCCTGCTTTGCGTATAGCCGGAATAGCTTCCTGCCAGAACTCTGCGGGAATGGCGGGTGAGGATATATAGTCGAAGCGGAAGCCGTCGATACCGGCGTTCTCCACCCAATAGATGACGGCGTCTGTCATAGCCTGACGGAGCTCGTTGTTGCTGTAGTCGAGTTGGTACACGTCGCCGTAGTTGTTGGGATGCACTATCTCGCCGTCTTTCTGCTGATAGTAGTCTTTGTGTTCGGTCACCCACACGTGGTCAAGTCCTGTATGGTTGGGCACCCAGTCCATCCACACCTCCATGCCGAGGCGGTGTGCCTCCTCCGTATAGGCTTTCAGGTCATCAAGTGTGCCGTGTTGAGGGTTGACTTTGGTGTAATCCTGCAAAGCGTAGGGGCTGCCAAGCGAACCTATCTTTCCCCGTTTGCTGCGGGGCTGAATTGGCATCAGCCATACTATATCAACTCCCAGACTGCGTAACTCCTCAAGACGTGCCTTAGCTGCCTTAAGAGTACCCTCTTGGGTGAAGTTGTAGAGATTGAGTTCGTAGATTACCCGGTGATTACGGTCAAGCGCTGTCGTGTTTGACACTTCAAGCGGTTCGACGGCTTCAGGACTCGGGTTGTTGCACGAGCAGAGCACTGCTGCTATTGCCAATGTGGCAGTAAGACAAAGGTAGTGTTTCATATTTGTATAATTATTCGAATGCAAAGGTACAAAAACTATCTGAAATGTGAAAATATATTAAAGAATTTGTTTTGGCACAGACTTTGCAATCCAACAAGCAGATGAACAATAAAACAATACAGCAATCAAATAATCAAACAATATGAAACAGTTTCTTAAATATGTATTAGTACTTATAGTGGTGACAGCAGTCAGTGCGGGCACCACATGGTTTGTATTGCAGAAGGCAGCGCCGGAGGTGGTGATGACCAAAGTAGTGAACGGAGATACCATCTCCACCGTGCCTGTGCAATACCAGCGTTTCGCCTCTCTGCCTCAGGCAGGAGAGACCGATTTTACCAATGCGGCAGAGCTGTCAGTCAATGCAGTGGTGCACGTGAAGACAACCTATAAGTCGCAGTCGCGCTCCTACATGTCGGACCCCTTCTTCGAGTTCTTCTTCGGCCGTCCGGGTCAGCAACAGCGTGAGATGCCTGCGCAACAGGCAAGCGGCTCAGGAGTGATAATCTCTTCCGATGGCTACATAGTGACCAACAACCATGTCATTGACAAAGCTCAGCAGATACAGGTGGTTCTGAACGACAAGCGGGAGTTTGACGCCACTTTGGTCGGCACAGACCCGAACACTGATATCGCCCTTTTGAAGATTGATGCTACAGAGTTGCCGGTTATTCTGATGGGCAACTCCGATGACCTGCGGGTTGGCGAGTGGGTGCTGGCTGTGGGCAATCCTTTCAACCTCACCAGTACCGTCACAGCGGGTATAGTAAGTGCCAAGGCTCGTAACATCAACATTCTCAATACCGACATGAAAATTGAGAGTTTCATTCAGACTGATGCTGCAGTCAACCCCGGCAACTCGGGAGGCGCATTGGTGAACACCCGTGGCGAACTGGTGGGCATCAACACCGCCATTGCTTCACAGACCGGCTCTTACAGCGGTTATTCGTTTGCAGTGCCGACGAGTATTGTTCAGAAAGTGGTGAGCGACATCAAGCAGTACGGCATTGTGCAGCGTGCCATTCTCGGTGTGCAGATGCAGGAGATTACCCCCGAACTGAAAAAAGAGAAGAACCTGACCACTCTGCAGGGTGCCTATGTGGCGCGGGTGGTTGAGGACGGAGCCGCATACAAGGCAGGCGTGAAAGAGGGCGATGTCATCACTCAGATTGACGCCACACCCATCAAGACGGGTACTGACCTGCAGGAGCAGATAGGCCGTCACCGTCCGGGAGACAGCGTGACACTCACCATACTCCGCAAAGGCAGTCTGATGACTTTTACAGCCGAGCTCACCAACCGTCAGGGAGGAACCTCGCTGTTGGAAAAGACTGACAACGCCGTGCTTGGTGCGCAGTTCGAGGAGTTGTCGGACAAGTTGAAAGAGAAACTGGGTATTGACTACGGTATTCAGGTCAAGAACCTTAAGTCCGGCAAACTCAAGAGTGCGGGAATCCCTCAGGACTTCATCATTCTGAAAGCCAACAACCGCGTGATACGCAGTGAAGAGGACTTGAACGAGGTGGTGGACAATGCGATGTCAGCTTCGGAGCGTGACAAGGTGCTTTTCCTGACAGGTTGCACGCCGCAGGGCAGAGTGCAGTACTATGCTGTCAACCTGAGCGAATGACCAAATCAGAATACAATACTTTCTTCATAATACGAAGCATTGATTAAGAAAAGTTTTTTTTTGAGCGGCGGAGACTTTTCCGCCGCTTGTTGTTGTGTCTTTTTTGGCGGAATCTTAATAAAAATTATGTTTGCTATTGCAAGAGTATCGTCTTTTTTATACCTTTGCAGGGTAAAATAAAAAATACATACTATTTATGAAAAAACAAGACATTACACGATTCTTGAGCGTTGCTATGTTGGTTCTTGTGCTTGCAAGTTGCACTGAGTATCAATATACGTCGCGCTCATCGGCTATTCGTAAGGCCAACATTCCTTCGCAGACCTATGGGGCGGAGGTGAGTGTTGACTTCAGCCGCAAAGTTTCCGCCACATCGAACTATCAGCGTACCCGTAGCGCTGCTATGCGCGAGGCGGAGTATCTGTGCCTTTTACAGGGCGTAGATGTAGTTGTTGACCCGATTGCACGTATAGAAGTGCGCAGCATCTGGCACAAAAAGCGCTACAAAGTGGAGCTTACCGGATACGTAGGCACTTACGAGCAAGTGAAGACAGGCATTGACGCGTTTGTAGAGAAGAACTTCTCGCTTGAGGACATCGAGAAGTACAAGCTGCTTACCGAGGAGGATTTTGCAGACTATTACTATGCCAAGCCCGACGGCGGCAATGTCACAAACTACTACATCAAGTCCAACATTACCCAACCCAAGGGGAGCACCGGTCTTGCAGACAGCATGGTAAAGTCGAAGGCTGCTAAAAAGGCGTCTAAGAAAAAAGGAGAAAGCAAATTTTTTGGACGTCTCTTTCAACGTGATAAGTAAACAGGTATCATCAACGCAAAATATTTTCAATTATGAAGACACTTAAATATATGTTTGCAACGGCTCTTGTGGCTCTTTTTGCCGTCAGTTGCAAAAACTATTCGTATATTGCCCGTGAATCAAACATTCCCGACAAGACTATCAATGCCACCCCAACCATAGTTGACATAAAGGCTGACTACAAGTTCCGTATTCAGGAGCAGTCTGGCCGTTGCCGCACAAAAGAAGAGGCTATGGCAGAGGCGAAGTATAAAGCTATTCTCAATAACAAAATCGACATCGTGGTTGACCCCATCTACAAGATAGAGCGTCGTCCTACCGGCTACCGTAAATACACCGCATGGCTTACAGGCTTTGCAGGTTATTATGTGAACGACCGCACCGTTTTGGAGGACATCAAGCAGCTTAAAGACCTGCCGATGGAAGACATTGAGAAGTATCTCCTTATGCGTGATCCCGAGCTTATCCGCTATTTCCGCGAGGGCACGCCCGAGGGCGATGTAATCAACATCTATCATAATGACACCCACCATAACATGAAGGCTCAGCAGGCACCTAAGGAAGAGCCGGTATCTCAGACTGTTGTTGAACCGCAACAACAGCCGCAGCAGAAACCTGTTCAGACATCCAAGAAGAAAAAGAAATAGTATTTCTTACACAGAGAACAGAAAGGGTGTACGCCATAGTATGATGTGTACGCCTTTTTTTTTGCAGACTTATAAAGAGTTGGTGGCAGAGACTACAAAATTGGCAGTCTCTGCCTGTTTTTTGCTATAACGATTTGCATATATCGGATTTATGTGGTAATTTTGCGACAAATCTAATTATGTAAGTTATGAAACACCCTTTTGAACCTCCTGTATGCAAGTATGGTCCTCCGCCTCATTTCTGGCGACCGAGGAGCAAGTACGATACTCTTATCTTCGACCTCGGAGGAGTGCTAATGAAGCACAACATGCAGGGTTGCATTGCTGCCTTCACGGAACTACTCGGCGAAGATGGCGTGCAGCAGTATCTCGGTCTGGCATCCAACGGCGAAGGCGCTGCCGACTCGCTTATGATACAGTTCGAGCAAGGACTTGTGTCCGCTGAACAGTTTGTCAGTGAGGTGCTTAAGCATTGCCAAGAGGGCACAACCGAGCAGCAGGTAACAGATGCATGGCTACGGATGCATGCGGGTATTCCCGCCGACCGCCTTGAGTATGTGCGCAGCCTGCGCAGACAGGGATTTCAGACTTATCTGCTTTCCAACAACAACGAGCTGCACTGGCAGGATGTGCTCGACCATTATCCCATTGCCGACTGCTTCGACCGAGTATTCCTCTCTCACGAGATGCATCTGAGCAAGCCCGACCCGAGGATGTTTGTCGCCATTGCCGAAGAGTTGGTTACCGAACCGGAGAGAACAATTTTCATTGATGATATAGAAGAGAACCGTGTAGCCGCCAATCTCGCTGTCGGGTGGAAGACATGCGCCGGTTTGGACGAACTGCGGCAAATGCTTCAACTATGAGACGTTTTTACATCTTTCTGACATTCTGTGCTCTGTCATGCCTGCCCCTCTTTCCGTCAGAGAAACTTACGGGTACGGTTATCGGTTCCGAGTGGTCGGTTGACTATGCCAATACCTCTTCACCCTCCAAAACAGTCAATACCCGCGACATGGCATTCGACGGTGACCTCAACACCTGCTTTGCTTCGTGGGACAGGTCATACTCATGGGTGGGCCTTGACCTCGGTGAACCATATATCATCACCAAGGTAGGCTGGTCGCCGAGGAACGACGGAGTGGGTCCGGCACGCGTACAGCTCGGTGTGTTCGAGGGTGCCATGAGGGAAGACTTCATGGATGCCATTCCGCTGTACATTATTCCCGAACAAGGAGTGATAGGCACAATCGACTATGCAGACATCAATTGTACTCGCGGATTCCGTTATGTGAGATACATCGGTCCTGCCGATGCCCGATGCAACATTGCCGAGATAGAGTTTTATGGAGAGAAAGGGGTGGGGGACAACTCCCATCTGCCACAACTTACCAACCTGCCGACCGTCTGTATTCATACGGTTGGCAATCAGGAGCCATACGACAAAGTGAACCAGATAGAGTCGTATGTATCGATTGTCTCCGGCGATGGACGACAGCTTCTTCAGGATACGGCTTTCACCCGTCTGCGCGGCAATGCGTCAATGGACTTCCCGAAAAAGCCGTACAGGATAAAGTTCGCCCACAAGCACAATGTGCTCAACTCGCCCGCCAAAGCCAAGAAGTGGACTCTGATAAACAATTACGGCGACAAAACCCTCATGCGCAACCAACTCGCCTTCGAACTCAGCCGCCGTTTAGGCATGCCTTACACTCCTTTTTGTGCATACGCGGATGTGGTGCTCAATGGCGAATACAAGGGCTGCTACCAACTCTGCGACCAGATTCAGGTGCACAAGCAGAGAGTCAACATAGATGAAATGACACCGCGTGACAACAGCGGAGAGGCTTTGACAGGCGGCTATCTGATAGAGGCGGATGCATACGCATATCTTGAGACGTCCATGTTCTGGTCGCAAAAAGGCACCGGTGTCACCATCAAGTCACCCGACGAGGACAGCATCACCTATGAGCAGAAAGAGTACATACGCGTCGCTTACGACCGTATGGAGGGCAACTGGCGCACATATCTGGACATGAACACTTTTCTGCGTCATTTTCTTGTAGGCGAGATGTCGGGCAATACCGACACCTACTGGAGTGTCTATTTTTACAAGCGCCGCGGCAACGACACCATCTTCACCGGACCGGTATGGGATTTCGACCTCGCTTTCGACAACGACACCCGCATCTATCCTGTCAACAACAAGTCCGACTTCATTTACCGCAGCGGAGGCAGCACAACGGGGTATATGCGACAGTTGGCTGACAATGTTGCCGTTAACAGCAAAGAAGGCAGAGAGATGTTGCTCAATATATGGGCAGAAGCAAGAGAGAAAGGGCTCACAGAGGAGAACTTTTTGCAGTATATAGACGAGCAGGCCCGGATGCTCGAGCAGTCGCAGCGGCTCAACTTCATCCGTTGGCCCATCATGAACCAGTATGTGCACCAGAATGCGCGAGTATGGGGCAGTTATGCCGCCGAAGTGAATAATGTAAAGAACTTCATCTCCAAGCGTATTCCGTGGATGGACAAGCGGTTGGGATACACCTATGTACCTCCTGTGGATGCCGTGGAATATACTTCGGCAGCAGCCTTCGATAAGAGTGAACCGTATATGGTTTATACTATAGCAGGTCAGTATGCCGGCAGCAATCTCAGCATGCTTTCGCCGGGAATGTATATTCTTCGCCAAGGTTCTGCAACTTTCAAGATATTAGTGCAATAGTCTATGCATAAGATACTTTTCGTTTGTCATGGCAATATCTGCCGCTCGCCGATGGCCGAGTTTATGATGAAGCATCTTGCCAGTGAGGCAGGCAGAGCCGCCGAGTTTATCATAGAGTCAGCCGCAGTGTCAACCGAAGAGACGGGCAACGACATCTATCCTCCCGCCCAGCGCATTCTCCGTGAGAATAACATCCCGTTTGCCTCACGCGGGGCGAGGCAGATTTCCCGTGCCGACTATGCGCGTTTTGACCATATAGTCTGCATGGACAAGAGCAATCTTCGTCTGCTCAAGCGGATAATAGGGGATGATAGAGAAGGCAAGGTATCTCTTCTGCTTGACTGGGCGGACCTGCAGCGCGATGTAGCCGACCCTTGGTACACCGGCGATTTCGGGCAGGCATACAACGATATACTAATGGGTTGTGAGGCTATGCTTGCCAGGCTCTGAAACTCTTCCGGATTGAACTTTTTATACTGCCAAATTGTCAGAAAATGCACTTTGGTTCACTTTTTGTTTGCATAATTGAAATATTTGCAGTAATTTTGCGCGCTATTTTGGCGAGGTATGTACTGCTGTGAGCTAAGAGATGCTGCAAGTAAGGCATGCCGGACCAAATTTTTAAAACACTGGAAGTTACCTATGAGACAACTGAAAATTACAAAATCAATCACCAATCGTGAGAGTGCTTCGCTTGACAAGTATCTGCAAGAGATTGGCCGTGAAGAACTTATAACGGTTGAGGAAGAGGTTGAACTCGCAGGGCGCATCCGCAATGGCGACAGAGCCGCACTTGAGAAACTGACTCGTGCGAATTTGCGTTTCGTGGTTTCCGTGGCAAAGCAGTATCAGAATCAGGGTCTGAGCCTTCCTGACTTGATTAACGAAGGTAATCTCGGACTGATAAAGGCCGCAGAGAAATTTGACGAGACACGCGGATTCAAGTTTATCAGTTATGCAGTGTGGTGGATTCGCCAGAGCATCCTTCAGGCATTGGCAGAGCAGTCGCGTATAGTTCGTCTGCCTCTCAACCAGGTCGGCTCTATCAACAAAATCAACAAGGCGCTTCAGCATTTTGAGCAGCAGTATGAGCGTAAGCCTTCGGCTGAAGAACTCGCAGAGGAGCTTGACATACCGGTTGACAAGATAGCCGACACCTTGAAAATGTCGGGTCGTCACATCAGTGTGGACGCTCCGTTTGTAGAGGGTGAAGACAACAGCCTGATAGATGTGATGGTAAATGAAGACTCGCCCAATGCCGACCGTGGACTCATCAACGAATCTCTTTCCAAGGAGATTGACCGTGCGCTGGCTACACTTACCGACCGTGAAGCGGAGATAATCCGCAAGTTCTTCGGTATAGGTGTGCCGGAAATGACGCTGGAAGAGATAGGCGAAGAGTTCGGCCTGACACGTGAGCGTGTGCGCCAAATCAAGGAGAAAGCGATACGCCGCTTGAGAAACAACTCACGCAGCAAACTCCTGAAGACTTATCTGGGATAATTGTTCCGATAGTGCCCGGGTTTGCTCAAGGGTTATTAACTTTTTCATAAATAGTGTTTGCTGAGGCCTGCCGGTCAACCTACCGGAGGGTCTCTTTTTTTCTGTCTTTGCGGCAGGGCAGTCGGAGTGCGCAGGTATGGCATGCCGGCTCGGGCATGCATGTCAGAATCAGCATTTGTACCCAAAATTAAAATATATTTGCACGAATGAAAAAAATGCAGTATCTTTGCACGTCATTATGCATAATTGATATGAATACATCCAAGAAACTATCAGTTCTTCTGTTGCAAGTGTTGCTGCTTGGCGCCACGGCATTTGTTAATGCCGAGCCTGTTCCCTATAACAAACCTGATTTGGTATGGACAAAAAGTGCCAATTCCCGTACAGGTCGTTATATAACGAAAGGAACTTCAGTGGCTCAGGCCATATCTCTCACTCTTGATGCCGCTTATTATTACGGAGATGTGGAGAATCGCGGTTTGGCACTGGCAGGCGGACCTTTGTTTGCCGACAATATATGCGGTATGGCGAAAATCAACTATTCGCAGCCTGTTGCTTCGATGCTCAATATCCGCTACTCGATAGGAGGCGGTGTGCTTAGGGGAAACAACGAACGTTATGCCGACAAAATGTATGCGACTGACAGCCCTCTCAGTTACCGCAAGTTCCAGTCGTGGATACTTAACGGTGCGGTGGGTGTGGAAATATTCCCTATACCCGAGGCAGGTTTCTATATATATGCAGGTGTGATGCTCAACTACAGCAATGTGCGTATGGATTATGGCAAATCGGCTCCTGACGGAGACTGGCTATATAACTGGAAGAACAACTCATTTCTGCCTATGATTCCTGTTGAACTTGGTTATCAGTTCAAGTTGAAAAAGAGTTGGCTGATGAATGTTCATCTTGGTTTTGCCCAGGGACTTGGCGATACGGAGACCTTGAATCTTGATGGTTATCCTCACGATTTCAGCGGTCGCGGTTCTGGTACGGCTGCCGGCTTAAGCGGAACTATGGGCAAATCTACGAAGCAATGGTTCGACGGTTGGTTCAATGTGGGTGTAACCATATCTTATAGTTGGCATAACTGCGAGATTTGCCGCTTGCGTAAATGGTAATTGATGGCGGGTAAGCGTAAGATAATCAACGACCCCGTCTTCGGGTTCATCAGTGTCCCCAACGAATTTCTTTTTGATTTGTTGCAGCACCCTTATGTGCAGCGGCTGAACCGTATCCGTCAGTTGGGACTCAGTTTTTTTGTCTATCCGGGTGCCATGCACAGCCGTTTCTTGCATTCCATCGGTGCCATGCACCTTATGCAGGAAGCGATATCGGTGCTGCGTCTGAAGGGTATCGACATCTCCCACAACGAAGGCAATGCTGCTGCGGCTGCCATATTGTTGCACGACATAGGTCACGGACCTTTTTCCCATGTGCTTGAGAACACACTGGTAAGCGGTATCTCCCACGAAGAGATATCAATGCTGATGATGGAGAGCATCAACAGGGATATGCAGGGCCGGCTGACCGATGCCATCCGCATATTCAAGGACGATTATCCTCGCCGTTTCTTGCATCAGATGATAAGTTCGCAGCTTGACGTTGACCGTCTGGACTATCTATGCCGCGACTCGTTCTTCTGCGGAGTGAGCGAGGGCACAGTGGCATCTGCACGAATACTGAAGATGCTCAATGTGGTGGACGACCGTCTGGTAGTGGAGGCAAAAGGTATATATTCGATAGAGAAATTCCTCGTGGCACGCCGTCTGATGTACTGGCAGGTGTATCTGCACAAGACATCGGTGGCAGCCGAGCAGATGCTGCAGAAGATTCTTGCGCGTGCCAAGTGTCTGGCTTCGGAGGGCAGGGAGCTGTTCTGCAGTCCGGCATTGCATTATTTTCTCTACAACAACGTCAGTGCTGCCGATTTTATGCATAATGACAATGCTCTGAGGCAGTATGCTTTGCTTGACGATACCGACATACTGTCTGCAATCAAGGTGTGGGCGGACAACGATGACCGTGTGCTGGGTCTGCTCTGCAGAGCCTTCACCAACCGCCGTCTCTTCAAAGTGCGTATGCTGGAGCAGCCTGCAATGCAGGACGAGATAGCAGCACTCAAGGACAGCTATATGCGCAACCTGCATCTGACAGCCGCCGAGGCGGATTCGCTCTATGCCTGCCACTCTTCGGTTACCAACACCTATTCCGCCAAGGACGACAGTATAGATATCCTTTTTGCGGACGGCACCATCCGTGATATAGCCGATGCATCCGACATGCTCAACCTGCAGGTGCTCACCAAGCGTGTGGAGAAACATTATCTTTTCTACTATAAATTATAACCGATTCACCCCTCATGACATTCACTGCACAACAAATATCAACTCTTCTCAAAGGCGACTTGCAGGGTGACCCTGCAGCTGAGGTTGCCAATGTGAGCAGCATAGAGAACGGCCTGCCCGGCACTCTCTGTTTTATCGGAGAGGAGAAGTATCTGAAGTATCTGGCTCAGACCAAGGCTTCTGTGGTGCTCCTCTCGCGCGACTTGGAGTTCAGCGGTACCACTGCCGCCACTGTTATCCGTGTGGACAACGCCCGCGGGGCAATGGCGCAGTTGCTGACAGAAGTGTCAAGAATGCTTAATCCGAAGAAGCAGGGCTTGGAGCAGCCGTGCTATATTGCAGACGGCAATATTCTGCCCGATGACGTCTATATAGGCGCTTTTGCATATATAGGCAGGAATGTGCGTCTGGGTGAGGGAGTGCAGATCTACCCCGACTGCTATGTAGGCGACAACTGCGTGATAGGTGACAACACTGTTCTGTATGCCGGTGTGCGTGTTTATCACCACTCTGTGATAGGCAAGGACTGCATCTTGCATTCGGGTGTGGTGATAGGTGCCGACGGTTTCGGGTTTGAGCCTGATAAAGAAGGAGTGAACCGCAAAGTGCCTCAGATAGGCAATGTGGTGATAGAGGATGATGTGGAGATAGGTGCCAACAGCACTGTTGACCGCGCGATGATGGGTAGCACTATCATACATCGCAATGTAAAGATTGACAACCTCGTGCAGATAGCCCACAACGTGGAGATAGGCGAGAGCACATTCCTCTGTGCGCAGGTAGGTATAGCAGGTTCTACCAAGGTAGGCAGGCATTGCGTGCTTGCCGGTCAGGTGGGAGTGGCAGGGCATATAGAGATAGCCGACAACTGCGTGTTCGGGGCGCAGACCGGTGTGCCTGGCAATGTTCGCAAAGCAGGTGTATATCAGGGTTACCCCGCTATCGATGCCGCCAACTGGCGCCGCTCGGTGGTAGGCTTCAAGAACTTGCCCGAACTGCAGAAGATAATTTACGAATTGAAACGCAAGCAATGAAACAGCATACACTGAAAAGTGAGTTCACCCTCTCGGGCAAAGGCCTTCATACAGGCTGCATGGTTAGTGCCCGCTTTCTCCCGGCACAGGAGAACACAGGCATACGCATGTGCCGCACAGACCTTGAAGGCAAGCCGTGCTACGAGGCACTGGCAGACTACGTGAGTGCAACCGAGAGAGGCACGGTGCTCAAGAACGGCGAATGGCAGATATCGACCGTGGAGCATGCCCTTTCCGCACTAAGTGCCATGGGAGTGGACAACTGCCTGATTGAGGTTGACGGGGCGGAGATGCCAATTCTTGACGGCAGTGCACTGCCATACGTGGAGAAGATACAGAAAGCCGGACTGAAGGAGCAGAAAGCCGATGTCAGGATATTTGTGGTAAAGGAGAAAACGGAGCTTGAGCAGAACGGCAGCCGCATAGTGCTCCTGCCTTACGACAAGTTCTCTCTCGATGTGCATATCAGTTTCCGTTCACCCGTGCTCAGCAACCAGTATGCTTCGATAGAGAACTTCGAAGAATATGCCTCGTGCGTGGCTCCCGCACGTACCTTCTGCTTCGTGCGTGAGGTGCGTCCGCTGCTCGGCATGGGACTCATCAAAGGCGGAGACCTGCAGAACGCACTCGTCATCTACGACGAGCACATGCCGCAGGAGGAACTCAACAAGTTGGCTCTTGGTCTCGGTCAGGAGACGCACGATGCTGACCGTCTGGGTTATCTGTCGCCTCTGAAGTTCGACAACGAGCCTGCCGCCCACAAACTGCTTGACCTCATAGGCGACCTCTCTCTGCTCGGATGCCGCCTGCAGGGCAAAGTCATCGCCACCCGCCCGGGCCATACCGTAAATACAGCCTTCTGCCGTATGCTCCGGCAGAAGATGATGGATTAGAGTTTCAAAGACATGAATGACTTACTTAGAAATATTGTTTGTGTATTAGTTTTATTATTGCCGTTTCTTGTCTCATGCAAGGTGCATACCGTTTTGTGCAAAACAGAGAAGGCAAATGTCAATGCTGAATATTCTAATGACACAACAGAGCAATACGTGTTCGATTGGAGAACAAACAACAAACTTGTCATCACGCATCAGAATGCACATAATTCGTCTTGCAGAAAAGCAAAGGTGTCCTTTTCAGGAGATACGTTGTATGTAAGAGAATCAACCCAAACGGCACCGTTAGAAGCTTACTCCTCATGGAGTTATACCATACCAATAGAAGACAGGAATTATATAGTCGTCAAAGCTGACTCAAGGCAGATATTTCCTATAATGAAAAGGGATACTTCAGTAACTTTTATGTGTTTTGAATCAAGAGTTATTAAGGGAGATGGTGAATTAGGCATGCCCTATGATATAATAGGTAAAAAAAGATTGGAGGCTGCGTATGATGAAGACGGTTTTCAATGTAGGAGTGCGACTACACCTTATGATAAAAGGGAACGGTCTATAACATCTATGAGTGGTAAACTGCCGGTAGTGAAATTATTTGTAAATTCGGATTATACATGGCAGCTCTATGAGAATGATAGGATGACAGACTGTGGCATACTTACCATAACTGTCAAGAAAAATTTGTGGGTATGTTATAAAAATCTTGATTTGAATTTAGATGTGTTGTCTGCAGGAGGAGATTTTTATGATGCTTGGAAAGCTACAGGCTTCAAATATAATAATTCAAGAATGAATATAGGACCTATGAATGGAAATATGATACCAATTGTAATGTTTTATGGTTGCTTCCATACTCAACAAAGAGTTTTTCATTATGGAGATTGGTCAGTATTACATAATGATGATGAGTGCATAGTTTCTATTATGGGCAATTGCATTATTTGGAAGAAAATATGAATATGTTTAAAAATATGAAAAGAATAGTTTTTACTTTGTTTCTAATGGCTACCTTTGTATGCTATGCAAATACCAAACATCCTGTATCACAATCACGCGATGTTTTTATTCCAAGTTCAATGTTAATTTCTCAACAGGAATTACAGAATATAATGTCGAATGATTCAACATGCAGATCCTGTATTAAAAAGACTGATAGGAGCATGTCATTTGTGGAACTCAATACACCTCCGATAGGTAATCAAGGCCAATTACCTTCATGCTCATCTTGGGCAATAGGATATTGTGCTGGTAGTATATTAAAGTATGCCCAATGTAATAATTGGGCAGAATCATACAGGAGTCCTTCTTTTCTTTTCAATCAATCCAAAACATACAATACTCCTGATAATGATTGTAAAAATGCAACAGAAAGAACACCAAGAGTCTTGTCAAAATCTATCATGCCTGGTTGTTGTTCTTGGAACTTATTGCCATATGATACGACAACATGTGATAGCTCGGTTATTACACATGAAATGGTGTTAGATGCAATGATGAATAGAGTCAAATGCACTCAAATTGCATTTGATAATCTTGTAGTTAATACATTGAAAAGTTATTTGCAACACGGGTATCCAATAGTAGTGTGCCAAGCCGTAACACCTGAATTTGTTGAAATGTGGAAAGACGGAGGAGTTTGGGTGGAGAATGGTGATACTGCTGTCAATCGAGGTTATCATACAACCTGTATAGTTGGTTATAATGATAACATGCACATGTTTAAAGTTCAGAACTCATGGGGAACAGATGGAGGCGATGATGGTTTCTATTGGGTTCATTATGACCTGGTTGAAGAAGGTTGTTTCTATTTGGCATTTGCTATTGTTAAACTGTCATCTCTTTTTATTGATGGTCCTGATATTTTGTGCCCTATAGGCGAAGGAACATACAAAGTAGGACATGTACCACAAGGAGCAAGTATTCGTTGGAGTTACGAGGTAATAGATTATGGTTCTGATCCTTTTTCTATCCATAATGATGTGTATATCGAGTTCGTGGGTGATACAACAGATACTATTATATCATTAACCAGAATACCTTCTATCCCTGTATTCCCTCCGATTGATAGTATTCCTCCTTTTATATTTGATACAACTCTATTGAATGGACTAAATAGTTCAGATTATGTATATTGGATAAGAGAACCTCAATTCTCATTAGGAATAGACACTTATTCTGATGCTGTCATCAAATTGAAAGCAACCGTATCCTGTGGCAATAGCAGTTATGTCTTGGAAAAACAAATAACGCTATTGAGTGAACAAGATATAGATTTTACAGCATTGGGTGAAGTTACAAATAATACATTGAGAGTACAATTAGCATCTACAAATACAGAATATTCGGAATCAGACAGTATTAATTGGGTGGTCAAACGTTCAAACGGCCGAATTGTTCATGAAGCGACAGGTCAAAATACATTTTTTTCTCCCTCTGTTACTGATTCATATATTGTCACTCTTTCAGATAATTCTTTGTGTGGTCAGAGGATAATAACGGACACTCTTGATATAACAGTACCCCTAAATCAACCTATATTTCCGCATTTTTCACCCGAATCAAGAGAAATTTATACTATTGAGATATGGAATCCTCAAATTGGCATCGTATCAACCGAAACAGCACATTCAGAAAATTATGATTTAGCAACCCGGCATTTGCCGTCTGGTATATATATTGTTGTCATATATTGTGACAATAAAATAGTAAAACGTGAGAAAGTGATAATAATGTAAATAATAAGTTTATGAGACAGCCTCTTGCATATATTCATCCGGGAGCAAAGATTGACCCCAGTGTGGTCATCGACCCCTTTGTAAGTATAGACAAC
The DNA here is from genome assembly GCA_017479885.1 of Paludibacteraceae bacterium. Lineage (GTDB taxonomy): Bacteria > Bacteroidota > Bacteroidia > Bacteroidales > Paludibacteraceae > Colicola. The sequence goes on from JAFVBR010000039.1 coordinate 236,775, forward strand.
AATGTGGAAATAGGTGCCGGCACCAAGATTGGCAGCAACGTCACTATCTGCGAAGGTGTGCGGATAGGCAAAAACTGCAATATCTTCCCCGGTGCAGTAATCGGTGCCATTCCTCAGGACCTCAAGTTCAAAGGTGAGGACACCCTCGTCTACATAGGCGATAACACCACTATCCGCGAGTTCGTCACCGTGCACCGCGGCACTGCCTCCAAAGGTAAGACCGTGGTGGGCAGCAACTGCCTCATTATGGCTTACTGCCATATAGCGCACGACTGCCTGCTGGGCGACAACATCATCATGTCCAACGCCACACAGCTGGCGGGCGAAGTGCAGGTGGGCGACTATGCTGTCATTGGCGGAGGCACACTGGTGCACCAGTTCACGCACATAGGCGCCCATGTGATGATACAGGGCGGCAGCCGCATTCAGAAGGATATTCCGCCTTACATCACTGCTGCACGCGAGCCTATTCAGTTCTGCGGAGTCAACAGCATAGGCATGCGCCGTCGCGGCTTCACCAACGAGCAGATACACAACATTCAGGACTGCTATCGCCTTATCTTCCAGTCGGGGCTTAACGTGAGTCAGGCAATGGAACGCATAGAGGCAGAACTACCCAGTTCGCAGGAGCGCGACGAGATTATCCTCTTCGTTCGCAACTCGCCCCGCGGCATACTGAAAGGTTACTTTGACAAATAGGCTAATCTAAACGGCTCTAAATAATTTGAAACAATTCTAAACAACATTAAACAATACTAAACAACTCCAACCAACATGAAACGCTTTAACTTATTCCTGCTTGCGGCAATGGTGCTTGCTTTTGCTGCGTGCACACCTTCGGAAAACAACACTCCGAAGGAACTGACAGGCATCAGCCTTAACAAGAAAACTATCGAAATAGAAGTAGGCGACACCTACCAACTGCGCGTAATATATGAGCCGGAAGAAGCCGAAGACACCGCTCCCGCAATAGTGTGGGAGAGTACCAAAACAAAGTTCGCTTCGGTCAGCGACAACGGCAAGGTAGAGGCAAAAGCCGCAGGCACCGCCACTATCACCGCCACCTGCGGCAAGTTCACTGCCGAATGTGAAGTGAAAGTGCTGAAGAAAGGCGAAACACCTATAGACCCTGTTGACCCTGTTGATCCGAGTGAGATTACGCTCAATGTAAGTCCCGAATCTATCAACAGCCCGTCCGCAGGAACCACTGTCACACTGGAAGTGGAGGCTTCGCAGGACTGGACGGTTGCCACTGATGCCGACTGGATAACACTCACACCTGAAGACGGATTCCAAGACGGCAGTGTAGAAGCAGTAATAGCACCTGCTACTGAAACACAGACAACTACTGCCAATATAGTCTTCACATCACACTCCAAGAAAGTGACTGTTCCCGTTACGCGTGCAGGGCAGGCGGTGTCCTTCTCTCTCAGTACAAACCAAGTAGTCAGCAAATACACAGGAGAGACTCTAACTATCGAAGTGGATGCCAGTCATCCCTGGACTGCTCAATACCCGTCAGACTGGCTCTCTTTCCAACCTGTTTCAGGTAAGGCAGGAAAGACAACAGCATATCTGACAGTAAGAAGGTCTTACCTTTATGAGCAGACAGAGGCAGAGATTGTATTCACTTCAGAAGGAAACACTTACACGTTGCATATTGTTCGTCATGGTCAACCGTATTTCACTGTTTCCAATAGTTAGAAAGTAGTCATCGCTAAGGGCAACCTGCAATATAAGGCCAATGAAGATATATGGAGAATCGCTGTTAACCAGTATGATTACACAGGTGTTGGCTATGCAAGCGCGACAAATAGTGAATGGATTGATGTATTTGGTTGGGGCACAAGCGGCTACAACAACAAATATCCCTACATGACAGGCACTAAAGATTCCGACTATGGCGATGGCTCCAAAGATATAGCCGGCACCAACTACGACTGGGGAGTGTATAATTATGTGATGGGCGTAAAGACATGGCGTACTATGACAAGGTCGGAATGGTACTATCTGCTTAATCAACGGGAAAGAGCTTCTGACAAAAGGGGACATGCGAAACTCAGAATATCTGACAATCCGTTAAAATACGTCTCAGGATATGTCTTCCTGCCTGACAATTATTATGAGCCGGATGTAACATTCCATATCAACACTACCGGCTATAACAATAACATCATCTCGCTTGAAGACTGGAAAAAGATGGAGGCAGCAGGCGCAGCGTTCCTCCCTGCTGCAGGATACAGACTTTCTACTATGCAGAAAGTCGATGAAGAAGGACGGTACTGGACGGCCTCGGCAGATGGAGACAGTTTTGCCTACTCATTCGATATAACAGAGAACTCCCTTGATCCTATACATTTCAGTTCTACACAGCGCCACTGCGGTATATCCGTCCGTCTGGTGCAGGATGTGAAGTAGTACGAACAGGCACTTGTGCGCGTCAGTTTTTTGAACTACCTTTGCACGCAGAAAACCACTCAAAATAATTTTAACCCCATATACTTATGAACTTCATAGAAGAAATAGTTGAGAAAGACCTACAGGAACAGAAGAACGACAAACGTATTCAGACCCGTTTCCCGCCGGAGCCCAACGGCTACCTGCACATCGGGCACGTCAAGGCTATCTGCATGGACTTCGGCATTGCCGAGCGTTTCGGAGGAGTCTGCAACCTCCGTTTTGACGACACCAACCCCGTCAAGGAGGACGTCGAGTACGTGGACAGCATCACACGCGACATAGCGTGGCTCGGCTTCCACTGGGGCAAGATCTTCTATGCCTCCGACTATTTCGAACAGCTCTACGACCTCGCTATACGCTTCATCAAGGAAGGCAAGGCATACGTTGACGAGCAGACCGCGGAGCAGATAGCCGCGCAGAAAGGCACACCTACCGAACCCGGACAGAACTCGCCTTTCCGCGACCGACCCATTGAGGAGAACCTGCGTCTGTTCGAGGCTATGCAGGCAGGCGAGATTCCTGATGGCAAGATGGTGCTGCGTGCCAAGATTGACATGGCTAACCCCAACATGCACTTCCGCGACCCCATCATGTACCGCATCATCACCACCCACCCCCACCACCGCACAGGCCGCCGATGGAACGTCTATCCCATGTACGACTTCGCACACGGACAGTCCGACTACTTCGAGGGTGTCACACACTCAATCTGTACGCTGGAGTTCGTGGTGCACCGCCCGCTCTATGACTATTTCATCGACCAGTTCGCGGGCGACAACTTTGCCGGACTATCACCCTACGGACCCGACTACCGCCCGCATCAGTACGAGTTCAACCGACTCAACATCACCTACACCGTCATGTCCAAGCGCAAGATGCTGCAGCTCGTGCAGGAAGGACTGGTCGCCGGATGGGACGACCCACGTATGCCGACCGTCTGCGGACTGCGCCGCCGTGGCTACACAGCCGAGGCTATCCGTTCCTTCATCGACAAGATTGGCTACACCAAGGTGGAGGGTATGATTGACCTCGGTCTGTTGGAGCATACCGTGCGTGAGACGTTGAAAGAAACAGCACCGCGCGTATGCGCCATCTTCGACCCCGTACGCCTGGTCATCACCAACTATCCTGAAGGCGCAAAAGAAACTATCATCGCCGAGAACATCGACGGCAAACCCGAACTCGGCACTCGAGAGATGCCTTTCGGCAGAGAACTGTGGATAGAGCGCGGCGATTTCCAGGAGGAGGGCGACAAGAACTTCTACCGCCTTTCACCCGGCGGCAGGGAGGTGCGTCTGAAGAGCGCCTATATCATTCAGGCTACCGGTTGCGAGAAAGACGAAGCAGGCAACATCACCACCGTATTTGCCACCTATGACCCCGACTCCAAGTCAGGAACAGAGGGCGGCAACCGCAAGACCAAGGCTACCATCAACTGGGTGGAGTGCAACAGTGCCCTCGATGCCGAGGTAAGGCTCTACGACCGTCTGTTTGCAGTCGAGAACCCGTCAGCCGACGAGCGTGACTTCCGCGAACTGCTCAACCCCGACTCCCTGAAAGTGACCACGGCGAAAGTGGAATCCTCTCTCGCCAACGTTCAGAAGCAAGACCATTTCCAGTTCCTCAAGCAGGGCTATTTCGTAGTTGATGATGACTCCGCACCGGAGCACCTCATCTTCAACCGCACCGCCTCGCTGAAAGACAACTGGCTTAAATAATTGACTATTTTAATATTGACTATTTACTATTGGAATTACAATTCTATGCAGTCAATTTTGGAATAGTAACTCGTCAATTGTAACTCGTCAATTGTCAATAGTCAATCGTCAAATATCAATAGTAAATTGTAAAATCGTCAATTGCCCTACACTCCCAACATAAAGAAGATAGATGGTAAAGAGCAGATATTGTGCGAGTGGAGGCACAAGTTTGTCCGTCTGACGCCTGAGGAGTGGGTGCGCCAGTATTTCCTGCATTATATGGTTGATGATCTGGGCTATCCGCAGGCGCGTATTGCTGTGGAGCACCCTATTCAGGTTGGAGAAGTGCAGAAACGCTGCGATGCTGTGGTGATGGGCGACAGGTTGGAGCCGTTGTGCATCCTTGAGTTCAAGGCGGAAGATGTAGCTCTCAGCCAGCGCGTCTTCGACCAGGTGGCGGTATATAACCGGAAACTGAATGTCAATTATTTCATTCTGAGCAATGGCAAACATACCTATGCCTGCAAGGTGACTCCTGTCGGCTATGAGTTTCTCGACCGGATACCGCAATACAGCGCATTGACTAATACAATATAATATTCACCCGTACAACACTAAACCAACTTAAACTACCGAACAGCTTTGGATAAACTGATAGAACTTTCCGAATCTCTCGACACTGCCGTATTCTACGGGGTCAACAACCGCAACATGCTATGCCTGAAGAACCTCTTTCCGCTGGTGCGCATTGTTGCGCGCGGTTATCAGGTTAAAGTAAGCGGAAGCGACGACGAAGTGAGCCGTTTTGCCGACATCCTTCTGCGTGCCGAGCAGTTCTGCCTTGAGCACGGCACTCTCACTGAGCCGCAGCTCATAGAGCTCATCAACGGCAACCAGCCTGCCGAACACCGACCTGACAACCTTATTCTGCACGGAGTGAACGGCAAACCCGTGATAGCTCGTACCGAGAACCAGCAACGGCTCGTGCGTGACTTCAACTCTTGCGACCTCCTGTTTGCCATAGGGCCTGCCGGTTCGGGCAAGACCTACACGGCTATCGCCCTCGCAGTGCGGGCACTCAAGAACCGTGAGGTGAAGCGCATCATCCTCAGCCGTCCGGCTGTGGAGGCGGGAGAGAAACTGGGCTTCCTTCCCGGCGATATGAAAGAGAAAATCGACCCCTATCTGCAGCCGCTGTATGACGCACTGGAGGAGATGCTGCCACACCAGAAACTGAGCGAGTATATGGAGAAAGGTATTATTCAGATTGCACCTCTCGCCTTCATGCGCGGACGAACACTTGGCAATGCCGTTGTCATACTCGATGAGGCGCAGAACACCTCCGTCCAGCAGATTAAGATGTTCCTCACCCGTCTCGGACTCGGAGCCAAGATGATTGTCACAGGCGACCTTACGCAGGTTGACCTGCCGCAGAGCCAGAAGTCAGGTCTGAGAGATGCTGTGGAGAAACTGCAGAATGTGGAGGGCGTGTCGGTAATCAACTTCGGTGAGAAAGACATAGTGCGCCATCCTCTCGTCACACGCATAATCAAGGCATACGAAGACTGACAAACAATATAGTATTCACCAAAGCCCGATATGACCTTATGAAAAAACTTCTCCTCCTTTCTTCTCTTCTTCTACTTAGCATCGTTTCGTGGTCTGCACCGCACGGCAAGTTCGGCAAGACACTCAGCTGGCGCTACGATAAGGAAACCGCTACTCTCTATGTAACAGGCACAGGCGACCTGCCTTATCCCGTCTGGGCGAAGAAAAACTACAAGAACAGTTTCACTTCCAAAGAGTTGCCTTATACCTTCGGCGACCCGCAACGGGTTAAGGGCAATGCCAAATGGCAGGTGAAGAATGTTGTCTTGTCAGAGGGCATAACCTCTGTAGCCGACAACGTGTTCAACAACTGCACTTTCGACGAGTTCACCATGCCTGCTTCGTTGGAAAATATAGCAGGCTCTTCTTGGGTTACTATCGGAAAACTCTATTACAAAGGATCTCTCGAGCAATGGCTCAACCTGCAAGTGGCGGACAAGTGTCTGCACGGGGCACGCCGGGTGGGCAAAGTGTTTGTAGCAGGCATGGATTTGGATGACCGCGTTGTCATTCCGCAGTCGGTCACTCATCTGCCTGCCTATGCCTTCAATCACAGGAAAATATCGGAGCTTGTGTTGCCTAACACCATCAAGAGTGTTGACGAAAAAGCTTTTCAGGCGAGCAAAATAGGGAAAATCGATTTCCTCGGCACTGCGGACGAATGGTGCATCACCGATTTCTCGCCTGTCAGTAGGTATCTCAAAGGCGAGCTTCTTTTCAAGGGCAAGCAGTTGCCGGCTTCACTTCGTTTGTCAGACAAGGTGCAGAAGATACCTGCCTACGCTTTCTGCCGTCAGACACAGCTTGCCACTGTAGTATTGCCCTCAGGCGTTCTCTCTATAGGCGAGAAGGCCTTCTATGGTTGCGGAGGTATGACCGATGTTGCGCTTTCTGCTGACCTTCAACACATAGGTGACTCCGCTTTCTATGGTACGCGGCTGACTGAAATCGATTTGCCCCAACCGCTCGAGTATATAGGAGTGGCATCATTCGCCAATACCAATATTTCGCGTGTCACATGGCGAATGCCAAACTACTACTACAATGACAATATCTTCGACAAAAGCAACATCAACTACTTCACTTTCACCTCTTCTGTCAGCACCATTCCTGCAGGTTTGTGTCGTGGAATGACGCGACTCTGGTATCTGACTGTAGAAGACGGTGTGAAAACCATAGGCATCGATGCTTTCAAGGGTAGTGCTGTTGTCCGGCTTGTGCTTCCTAAGTCGGTATCGTCTATCGAAAGCGGTGCTTTCAGCGGTTGCACCAACCTCAAACTCGTAACCATTCCCAACCACTATTGCAAGATACGGCAGGATGCTTTCGATGGGTGCAAGAAACTTACGCGTCAGCCTTATGCCGGAGGCACTGTCGATGACAAACGTCAGAAAGAGCAGCTGCCAGAGTTGTGGGTGACGATGATTGACGGTGATGCGGTGGAGATAAGCGGCAAGTTGCAGGACGGACACTATACTATGCTCATGTTCGATGCTTCGTGGTGCGTGCCGTCAAGAAAGATGATGAAGTATGTGGAGGAAAATTTCCAAGATTGGCAGCAGCAGTACCCCGACTTGCAGCTTATTACGGTCTATTCCCACGACTCCGGCAGAAAGCAATATACCCGGTTCGGGGATATCTATTTCGACACAAAAGAATATAACATCTCAAAGAAGGTTTTCAACGTCAATTCTTATCCCGTCATATTCTTCGTTGACAAATACGGCAAGGGAATAGTGAGATTCATAGGTTATAATCCGGACAAAGTGCCCGATGCATTGCAAAAACTCTATCAAAGCAAATGACCTGCTGCGAATAGCAGACACAGATGTTTTGTCATGTTCATTCGCCGTAAAGATGTGAGCAACAATACAAAAACACCACATTTTTTGTCATTTTAGACTTAAGTAGCATTTTGCAGGCTGAAAAAAGTGTAATAAGTGTCTAAGTAGCATTTTGCAGGCTGGAATATGGTTTAATTGCCGAATATTACTATATTTATGACTAATTCAAACGTCAAAATTAGTCATAATGAATA
>JAFVBR010000013.1 GCA_017479885.1 Paludibacteraceae bacterium
GCAATATAGTGTTTCCTACTTGGTATATTTGATTAGTTCTGACAGGTCTTGCGCATGTATTCATCAATGAACTTCTGTCTATGCTCATTAAAGTTGCCTATCCATGCGTAGCCATCGCTTGGACTCCACACACTATTCAGCATCTCTTTAGTCTCGGGAGTCCAAGTCAAGAATACAGTATAATTCCGGGGATTTATTGTGAACTGTTCATAATTTTGCCCCGGACGGTTATCCGTAAAATCATTTGTTTCGTTCTTCCATGAATGTACCAGTAAGTTTTGCACATATTGCGGATTGTCATGCACTTCATCTTCCTTGGGTATCTCGGTGATGTTTTCAATCACCAATATCGGCTTGGGAGATAGCGGCAATTGAGAGACAGACCGCAACCACCCTATTGCATCGTATTTGCAAAGTTTTCGGCAATCAAGTGTATAAACCTTACGTCCTGCATGTTGCTGCATTCTCTTAACAGGTGCATTGTCAGCCTTGGAAATTGCAACTTGAATATCAGCGACAAATGAATTGCAATCGGCTTCTATACCGGTCGCACGGTAAGTGCTCAGAATATCATCCCAGAATATATTATCACATATTGTCTCTTTTGTGTGATTCTCAACATTGGTTTTTACTTGTTCGTCATCATCAAGTATTGGCATAATCGTCTGCAGTTGCCTATACACTGCAAGGTTTTTTTAATTAATATAGACGTCTACTCATCTGAAGATTTTCAGCGGACTCCATAATGCTTTTTAATAGACAGAGGAGCGGTCAGGCTCCTCTGTCTAAGTAATATTACTCTACCCTTGTGCCGAGCATATTGTATTTCGTGCCATTAGGAAGAATGAGGAACACTCGACCGTCTTCATATACTTTGCGGGCATTGTTTAGAGAGGTATTTTCATTCATTACCACATTGTCAAGACCTGTAGCACCAAGGGTGACAAACTCCTGAGTGAAAGTATTGAGAGTTGTGCCAGCATTGTCCTTGGCGGTAATGGTAAGGTCATAGCGGCTGCCACTGTCAAGACCTGTCACTAAGAAGGCGAAGCCATCTGCCTCGGTCTGCTGAGGTACTTTGCCAAAAGCTGGAGCATGGAAAGCTATCTGCGTGAGCTGTCCTTTGTCATTGAAAATGAGACTACAAACCACATTGCCTTGTTCGTTTTTGACTATCATTTCGTAGGTTGCAGCGCCACTCACTGATGGCCATACCACTTCTGCGGCATTATCTTGAGGTGTTACTTGCAAGTTATCAGTTTGTATGCTCATAGCTCCTATGGGACGCACGTCATATTGTCCCCAGAACTGATGTTTCTGATACTGAGAAATATTTCCGGCATGTACATACACTACAGTAGTATCCGACAATTTGCCGAATGATGTTCCTGCTACACTCGGCGGAAGCATGGAATAACATATAATTGTTTTAATATTAGAGCAACTTGAGAATGCGTAATCACGTATAGATATTATTCCTTGTGGTAGAATAATTATAGATATCTTATCAGCAGATGCAATCCATGGACCACCATTGGAATCAAAATTAAACATATCGCCGTCTCCTTTGATAATTAGTGTGTCTCCAGAGATAGTCCAACTTAGGTTATCTCCACACTTACCTTCTGTATCTCCAGCGAATTCAGCGGTATACTCTGCCGGTATATCTGGTACTATTCGCGGGTTGTCAGTATTACCATCAGACCATTTTACAAAATGATAACCATAATCGGGTATAGCAGTAACCTGCAATTCGTCACATCCCGTTTCAGGCACTTTCACATAGCCATGCTCAACATCTTTAGCTGTAATAATAGCTGTCCTTTCTCTATAATGAATTCTATCTGCATAGTCTTTCCAAGCCTGTTTATATACATCCATGTAACCACAAGGCACATAAATCGGATAAATACCTTCAAACACATTTTCTTCAAGTGAGCATGGAGTTGCTGATTCGATGGTGACTTCTTTCAGACTGTCGCATCCCACGAAAGCCCTGTATCCAATACTTGTCACTTTATTGGGGATAGTAATAGAAGTCAGACTGCTGCAATTATAGAATGCCCATCTTCCTATGTATTTCACTTCATTCGGAATAGCGATAGAAGTTAGACTGCTGCAACCATTGAAAGTACTCTCTTCAATAGTTGTAACACTATTGGGAATAGTGACAGAAGTCAGACTGCTGCAATCTTCGAAAGCACCTACTCCGATGCCTGTCACACTATTCGGAATAGTTATAGATGTCAGACTGCTGCAACCCGAGAAAGCTTCTTCTCCAATGCTTGTCACACTATTACCAATTATTACAGATGCCAGACCGCTGCATTTATAGAAAGCATCGCTACATATGTCTGTCACACTATTGGGAATGGTCACAGAGGTCAAACTACTGCATCCAGAGAAAGCAGCCACTCCAAGAGTTTTTGCACAACTACCGATAACAACCAATCTCATATTACTGCAACCTTGAAAAGCTGATTCTCCGATAGTTGTCACACTATTGGGAATGGTCACAGATGTTAAACTACTGCAATCAGAGAATGCGAAAGATATAATAGTTGTCACACTATTACCTATAGTGACGGAAGTCAACCCTGTACACTTCCAGAAAGCACCACCTTGTATGCCTGTCACACTATTGGGAATGGTAATAGAAGTCAGATTGCTGCAACCAGAGAAAGCTTCAGTTCCAATCCATTTTGTGTTTTGCTTTATGTTATATGTTGACAAACTTTTATCAACAGCTTCAACTAAATAAGTGTCGGCATATCGTATATTGTCAATAATAGGCAGGCGACTGCAACGATAGAAAGGTGCCACACCAAAATTTGTCACACTATTGGGAATAGTGACAGAAGTCAAACGACCACAACCTCTGAAAGCATAGTCCCCGATGCTTGTCACGCTGTTTGGGATGGTGATTGAGGTCAGACCGCTGCAAAAATTGAAAGCATACTCTCCAATGCTTGCTACATTATTACCAAAAATGACAGAGGTCAAACTGTCGCAATCAGCAAAAGCATACTTTCCAATGTTTTTTACATTATTACCAATAATATATTCTTTTACTTGTAACCCAAATACATGATGTCCCACTCCATATATCCAATTTATCCCTGAAAGAGAATAGTGGCTTTTACTCATAAAGTGATTCGAGTCAATCATTACTGAGGTCAGGTTGCTACAATTATAGAAAGCTTGATTGCCAATACTTGTCACACTATTAGGGATAGTGACAGTAGTCAGACCGCTGCAACCATAGAAAGCACCTACTCCGATGTCTGTCACACTATTCGGAATAGTTATAGATGTCAGACTGCGGCAACCCGAGAAAGCTTCTTCTCCAATGCTTGTCACATTATTTGGGATAGTTATAGATGTCAGACTGCTGCAACCAGTGAAAGCATAGTTCCCGATGCTTGTCACACTATTCGGAATAGTTATAGATGTCAGACTGCTGCAACCAGAGAAAATAAGATTTCCTATACTTGTTACGCCATCACTAATTATTACATTTTTTACTCTACTACTATAATCACTTTTCCATGGATTGGAAGTCAAATCTCCTTTGCCGGAAATAATCAGTGTGCCATTATCATCAAGCCCCCATTTTAAATTATTATCACATGTACCCGAAAATATGCTAAAATCACTATACCAACTTTGATTGAAGTCTGATATATGTCTATAATAGGCATTCACACCATCATAAGTGAGGTCGCCAGTTTGACCCTTTGCAGCATTCCAATTGGGTGTTGTCGGATATTGTTGTGCAAAAGAAGCAAAGATGACCTTGTTGCAGTTATCACGAATAGTGGTCTGATACCAACCTGTGTGTCCGCTGACAGGTGTCATCCAGCCGCTCCACTCACTCGCTACACCGTCTGCCCAACTCCAGACTGCATACCTGTAGTTGGCAGTGTTGTAATAATACAGTGTGTAAGCCTGCGTCTGCATTGTGCCGACTATCGTCACCACCAATGCCAAGAGAAAATGTTTGATTTTCATAAGTGATATTTTTAGTTGATTGATATTATTTCCTCACTATCTATATAAGTCCCCTTATTGATATCAATGACACAAACATTGACTTTTGAAACCTTTTCAGCAACAATTTCCTTGTCCGCAGGGGAACATCGGACCTCTTCTATAAATGGCAACCAATTGTTGTTCAAAGTTATTGTAGCGTTATCCCCATTATCTTCATGAGGCACAATAAAATACCTGACCTCATTCTCATATCTGTACGCATCACGTTTCAAAAGAAGAAGACTCAAAAAACTGTCCATATCGAACTTACAGAAGATATCATCATGCCCTTTCACTATATAATTATTTATCACACCCTTAACACATCTTTGGTAAGTCGGTTGATGAAGTATAGATATATGATGCTCTTTCAAATCGTAGTTTACAGATCCTTCATAGATACGATAATGATTTAAGGCAGATTGATTAAGATACTTAAGCCACTTCATCCTGTTTATTTTGATTTGCACAAGTGGCTCACTATTATTAGGCAAATATGTCTTCCAAGCGGCTTCGCTGTCTTTATTCAAAGTGGTGCAAAGTGCGTAAAGTTTTTTAGGGAAACCTTGATATTTTGTCTGATTGTAATTTGCTCTGTAAAACCTGCTCTCAAATTTATCAGGCCATAAAGACGGTTCTTTGAAAACTATTGGTTTTGTCAGACACGACAATGGAATATACCGATACAGAAATCTGTTTGTTACGGTATCTTCAATTAGATAAACATTCTTTAACCTTGAATGTTGTCTTGATGTGCGTTTGTATACCATAAGCAATTGATTTTATTCCACCTACTCTTCTGCGGATTTTCGGAATCCTCCGCTTCGCTACGGTTGTCGCCAGTCTTGGCTTCGGCGAGTCGGGTAAGCAAGACTTACACTCGCTCTTGCACAAGAATTCGGCATCTTCCTTTTATTATTTGTTTCTTTAATTCTTTTTCCAGTTGCAAAGGTACGTTGTTGGTGTTAGGTGTGCAAAGTCCTTTTTGGTCCTTTTTCGTTAGCCATCTTAAACTTCCTGCAATTTGTCGTAACTTTGCAGCGTATTACAACATCAGACTAAACACAGCGTGAGCATTGTCGGTATAGGCATACAAAAAAGCATGGACACCGTATGTTCCATGCCGAAGGTCCTGAGATTACCCTGTATGACGAACACGACAATGCCCACGCTTATTCTGCGCAGGCGTTTGCCTATTTATTCAGTCATACACGATTTTGTAAATTTCTCAGGTTTACGGCATGTGTAATATCTGCAAACGCTATTTATTATGTCAAAAAAGGAATAAACGTACGCTTACGATTCAATTATTCCCTTTCTGCCCGCAAAGATAACAAAAAGTTTTAAAACCAACAACTATCATTTGAAATAGTCAACATTTTTACTACCGAGTGTTGCATAATTCAAATATAAGCAGCACTTTTGCAGCCGAGAAGAGTAAATTCTCCTATTTAGGATAATCCTATTTAGGATAAAAAAATGTCCAAAGTGCAAAATTCTCTGCACTTTGGTTTTTTCCTTTTGCACTTTGAATGTCATCATGCAAGCATGCATATCTCTGCCAAATCTATCAATCGCAAAGGAAAGAAGATTTTTCAGATATGCAAATGCTCTCTTAGGTTCAATAATGAGGTATCCCTCGCCTTGTGATATTACAAATCGCCGGACCAGCCGTGCCCCAAATCCCAATGCTCATCATATCGGAACTCAAAGAAAGGCAGGGCAAAATATCTGTCAATCAGCATTGTCAGCTCATCCTCTCTGTCTTTTGCCCACTGTCCGACAAAAACGACAAATTTATTCACGCTCCATGAGACTCTGCCGCGAGGTATCTGTGTGTAGTCGCCTTTGAACTTGGTGGGTTTGTTTTCTGCCAACGCACGGAAATACTGTTCTTTCCATATCTGCCTATGCAGACGTTGATAGTTGATGTATGGCAATCCTTTGTCTGCCGCCTCTTCTATCATTTTCGGCGTCAGTTCTTTCTTATAGACTCCAAAGAAGTCGTGTTCTGCAGGGTCGTACCAGAATATACCGACAGCCGGCATCGGCTCGTCATACGACCTCATATCTGCCATTATCTGTTTCTTTTCACTATTTGACAATGTCGTCATATCTCCTGTCATTTATTCGCTACAAAGGTAGGAAGATTTTTTCAGATATGCAAAATGCATTTGGATAGGTGTCAATTTATCATCCTATATTCTGACAACCCGTCCTTGACAAAATCAACAATCTCGAAATACGACTCGTCACTTGTCCTTACCGCCTTTATTTTCAGAATCACTTGATGACTTTTGTTATCTGCACACAATTCACGCAGTGCCTTTGCTGCCTTGCTTTGTTTCTGGCAGTAGAAATAGACAGAATGTGAAGTCCAATACTGATCCCAAAAGTCATTCTTATAACTCGTAGAAAAGCGCAGATGGTTCTCCCTCCATTGAATAATCTTCTCCGAGGTTTGCTCAAGTTCATATAATGACACGGGATTGAAAGTCACCGTTGCTTCCCAGTCAATCTTAAAACCAACGTCTGTCTTTACAATATAGGTATTATCCCACATGCCATATCCTCTATCAAGAATGAATAATTCAGGAGTCAAACGTGTTATACTTTTAGATGCTTTCTCCGGACTGATAACCTGCAGGCTATAACCTTTTGCATAATACTCTTGCATCAGGGACCGCACCCTTGCCGGCTCAAAGACGTATTCAAGTTGCTGTTCCCATTTTTGGCAGGCATAGAACTTAGCGGCAACATCCGATGCTGAGTCAGCCGCAGTTTGCGGAATCCATTTACGAACAGCCGATGCGTCATATTTTTCCAACTCATGCAACATCTGTTCTCTCTCTGCGATAATAGCCTTGCGTTCTCTATGAGAGACATAAAGGATTGCTGAGGAGATGATAACAACAATCACTAATAAGAACAGAGGATACAATGAGCGAATCTTTTTGCGATTCTCTACAGCATCTCTCAAAGCGGCAATATTCGGATAGTCTCCTTCTGCACAGCGTTTCCTTATCAACAGGTATTTCTTCGGAAAGAGCAGTCGCATCAACGGTGCAAGGCGGCGGATATCCTCGCGCGGGTCGTTGTCGCGGTTGGCGGCATTGTCGTCAGTGTCAGACAGCCCGAAGTCGATGAGCTTCAGATTGCTGCCATTGCGGGTGATGAGGATATTGTCGGGCTTGAGGTCATGATGCACCAGTTGTAATCCGTGCAAGTACTCAAGGGCGTCAAGCAGTTGGGAAAACAGTCTTCCGCGAAGATTCTGCGGTGGGTTTGTTTGCAACCATTCGCCGAGAGTCAAACCGTCAATATACTCCTGAACAATGCATGGAAGTTTGTAAGATGTGGTGTCACAGGGCAGCAGGATTTCCTCATACGAATAAGTGGCGGCGATATTTGGATGATTAAGCGAAACGGCAAGGCGGAACTCCTTCTCATGCAGGAGGCGGTATTCTGTCAGGTCGGCATGCTCCGGTCGGAGAGTCTTCAGCAGAAAGCGTCTGCCATAGCGGGTGGCAACGAAAAGCATATTGCGTGAGCGCACCTGCAGAAGCTCAATATCAGACCATTCCTTGCTGAAAGCAATAGTGTCAATGAATGCAGAAGAAGAATCGTTCATAACTATAAAATTTTAACACTTGTCAATCCGGAGCGGGAGCCTGCAACATAACTTATCGGGTTGCCTGTACCTCTAACCAGATTGTCAAGATACATCGGCTGACCAACGAGGAAACAGGCAGCATCGAAACTATCGCCCTCACGCAGTTTGCTGTTATGATTCTCAACCACCACGAACTTCACCCCACCCTCATAACGGAATACACAACGACGGTTAGGCTGCCACGTCACTTCTATCTGTTCGCCTGCGTGCAAGTCTTCCGCGCGAATACCATCCGAAGCAAAAAGGTTGCTCTCTACGTCGGTTTGGTCGGCAAGTTTCTGCAGATACTGTTCCCAATCGGCATATCCGAGGAAACGCGAAAGCAGACACAATGTACTTCTGCGGGTGGTGTCAGCGCCGTCAATATATCCCCAGAGACGTTTCAGCGTAGTGGGGGAAATGTTCTCATGCAGGCGTTCCCATATCACTCCTGCAAGAAACTCAAAGTCGCTCGGAGTTTTCATCAGGCGCTTCAAGTCTTGCTCTATCTCTCTTCTGAGAGCAAATATTTCAGGTGAGGACTTTGTCATAGTGCAATTTTGTTTGTGGTTTCTTTTACACTTGCAAAATTAGTCTCTTTCAGTCAACACAGCAAAGTCCTTGTTGGTCCATTTCAATCCAGACAATCGTCCAACGCCTCTTTGATTGCCTTTTTGTCGAGGTGCTGCCCTATGAACACGAGGCGCTGCATACGGTCGCCGTACTGCTCGTCCCAGTCCTTCTGCAGTTGCGGTTCGCGGGCAAGCAGAAGCATCAGTTGCTCCTTGGGCATGGTGGCATACCATTGACCTGCATTCCTCAGACTCACCTGACGGCCTGCCTGCTCAAACACGTAGCACGTATCGTATTCGTCGGAGAAATAGCACATACCTTTGGCGCGTATCACCGATTTTGGCCACAATCGGGCAACAAAATCATCGAACCTGCCGAGGTTGAACGGGCGGCGTGCCTCATAAACGTATGTGCCTATGCCGTATTCTTCCACTTCCCCGCCCTCATGATCATGATGATGGTGGTGATGGTGATGCCCGTGCTCATGCTCGTCGTGGTCATCATCGTCATGTTCGTGCTCATGATGGTGCTCATGCTCGTCGTGGTCATCGTCGTCATCATCATCGTCATCGTCGTGATGCTCGTCTCTGCCCTCCACTGCCTGAATCCATGCAGCCGAACCTGCCACATCATCGAAGTCGAACATGCCTGTGCCGACAATCTTGTCGAAAGGCACATCGCAATAGTCGCACTCTATTATCTCAGCCTTGGGCTGGATGGCACGCAGAATCTTGCGGATACGCTCCAGCTCGGTTTTCTCCACTTCGCTTGCCTTGTTGAGCAGAATCACATTACAGAACTCTATCTGCTGAATAACCAGATTCTCGAGGTCATCTTCTTTCAGACACGGGTTCATCAGCGAGTGACCGGACTGGAACTCATCTTTCAGACGCAGCGCGTCAACCACGGTCACAATGCAGTCAAGCACAGGCACTCCGTCGCCGGCATACTCGGGTGCCATCTGCGGAATAGCACAGATGGTCTGCGCGATGGGTGCAGGTTCGCATATTCCGCTTGCTTCTATCACTATGTAGTCGAACCGGTGCATGGCGGTTATATCGTGGAGTTGCTTCACCAAATCCATTTTCAGCGTGCAGCAGATGCAACCGTTCTGAAGGGCTACCAGGCTGTCGTCCTGCTGGTTCACTATTCCGCCCTTCTGAATCAAACTGGCATCGATGTTCACTTCGCCTATGTCATTCACTATCACGGCAAACCTGATGCCTTGTTGATTACCGAGAATCTTGTTGACCAGTGTGGTCTTTCCGCTGCCAAGATAACCCGTCAGCAGCAATACGGGAATTTCTGTTTGCATATTTTTTTCCTTTCTAATAAATCGTTCTGTTTGGTTGTGCAAAATTACCGCTTATTTGCGACATTACCAAATCAAATCGCACATACCGGACGGCATCCTGCTTCACAGCATCGCTGCCACTTGTTCTAAATATCGTTTGTCTGTCTCGTCAAAACGCCCGAACTCACGGCTGTCGATGTCAAGCACTGCCCACACCTCGCCGTTTCTCATCAGAGGCACCACAATCTCGCTGTTTGACTCCGACGAGCAGGCTATATGCCCTGCGAACTTGTGCACATCGGGCACAACCACCGTCTCCGCACGCTCCCATGCCGTGCCGCACACACCTTTGCCACGCTGTATACGAGTGCATGCCACAGGTCCCTGAAACGGGCCCAGCACCAGCATCTCTCCGCGTACAATATAGAATCCTGTCCACCAGAACCCGAACGCTTCGTGAAGCAGTGCGGCTATGTTTGCCATATTGGCTGTCGTGTCCGTTTCTCCGCTTACCACAGCCTCTATCTGCGGCAGCACCTGTCTGTACAGTTCTTCTTTGTTTGTCATAATGTTCTTACTCTGTTTTATATCTATCCCGATCTCATCCAAGTTATTGTTCGTTCAGAAGCGACATCACTGTATCGCCGTGTCTTTTTTCGTCTGCTGCCACGCTTGCCACATCAGCAAAGTCGGCAATCAGGTGTTGATATCCCTTTTCTGCTTTATATTCTCCTTTGGCAATCAACGGATAAAGCAGTCGGCGACCCAGCAGGCGGTATAGCATCGGTAACAGTCTCGACTTTAGCGTTTTAGGCTGAAGCGCTGTTTGAGTATATTGGTGAAACACTTGTGCATGTCTGCCCTCTTCTTTGGCAAGCTGCTTGAAGGTGGCCGAGTCTGGTTCACGCTTCACTGCCTTTGCCAGAGCGTTGTACATCAATACTGCATCCAGTTCGCCCTGCTGTGAGCGAAGCAATTCTTTTCGTTGTTTGTCTGTCATTGTTATAGTTTTATTATTCAGTTATCTGCTTTGCTAATATATTCAAGGCAAGAAAACGATAGCGCAGTGTCTCATGCGGCAATGCACCGGCCTTGCAATATACCTGCGCCTCAATATCTATGTTTTCATACAATTCAGGGTTAGGCTCTATCAACAGCAACCGTCCTTCGGCGCATGCATCATAATATACTCCGTGAGGCTTAAAGTAGGTATAGTGCGGGTCTAATTCTTTGGGGAATCCGTCTTTGAGCAGGATAACAAGCGGATAACCCTCTTCTCGCAGTGTCCTGCATATCTGTTTCTCGCCTTCTGATATGCCTGCGCTGACAAACACCGTTCCCCGCTCCGCCTCTATGAGGCATTGCTCTTTCTTTTTGTCTATCTCTTCCTGTGTCAACCGCCGTGAGCATTGGACGACCTCTTTCATCGGGTAGTCGAGCAGAAACTGATTGCCAAGGGTGGTACACGCAACCCCCGCGACTATTACCTTCTGATGTATTTTGAAGAGTTGCGGATTGGTGCGTCTTAAAGCCAACCGGCGCGGGTTGTCGTGGACATAATCAATCATCCGGCGGAGTTGCCCCTCCGAATGGAGTATGCGCTCATGGTAATAAGCGGCATCGGGCTGCCAAATTGAGCCTCTGCCCGCAAAAATGCGGGCAAAATGCACGATGCTCCCTCGTGCTTTGTTCTGCTCTTGGGTCTGTTCGTTTTGCGCCTTCTGTTCTTGTCGGGCTGTGCTTTCTTCGTGCATTTCGGCGGCATTTTCGCCGCTGGGGTAGTATTGTTCCTTGTAGAGCTTGGTGCATGCGGCTTTGAAGCCCCGAACAACCGCCCCTATGCTCTTAGGCAGCGGCTCCAACACCTGCAGCACAAGGTGGATATGGTCAGGCATTATCTGCGAGGCAAGCACCTTCAGCGCATAGCCTTTGGTCAGGTAGAACTGCGGTAGGTGGAAAAGCCGATCCTTTACCTGCTGTTCATATTTATTGAGCTCTATACGCGCCTCTTGCGGCGTTGGGGCTTCTAACAGCCCGAACAGCGGATAACGGTCGGTAGGCACAAAAGTGAAGTGGTAAATGGCACGCCTGCGGTAGTCCCAGCCGCTCTCACGGTGATGACGATTGGTGTCTGTTGCTCGCCGCCAACCCTTTTCTGTGTATTCTATTTGAGGCTTATATGCTGCCATTGGTTCCGTTGTGGCTTTTGTGGCATAGGTGGTTTCTTTGTTATTCCTTTATTCCGTCAGTTCCTGATACATCTTGAACAACTCCGCTACGCACTCGCTTTCGGCCATTTTGGTAGAGAACCCATAGGCAGCCATGACAGCACGGTCGTTGGCTTGGTGCGCACGGCGCAGTTCAATGGGCATAGTGGTCTCGTCGTAGAGGTCAGCAAGGGAACTATCGGGGTATAGGGCACGGGCATCGAGGATGGCTTGGGCGGTCTGCTCAATGCGGGAAACCATCTCGGTGCTAACGCCCCGAGCAGCCGACAAAGAGGGGCTCGACGGAATACCGCGGAGAGCAGAACCCGCTAACGCTCCGGGCCACGGGAAGTTGTTATATACCACATCTTTGGAGTAGCGGTAGTCGGATTTCAAGCGTCCGCATACGGCTCTCATCCATGCCATGTGGACATTGGAAGTGAGGACACCAAAATGGTAAAGGGTAGCAGACGGGATGATTTGTACGGCATCATTGACATAATCATCAGGGCTCATAAAACCAATAGGGACATACCTGCGTCGTTCCGAAGATACACGCGGAATGAGCAAGTAATTACTATCCGGAATAACCGTCATTGCGAACTTGTTAGGCCAGTCCGCCGCTTTGAGCGTCTGTGTACGTTTACTAGCCAACCGAAATTCCCTTACCGCCGCTATCCGTTCCATACAAAGCGGCATAGCACGCAATTCAGCAGGCGAACAATTTCCCAAATACAGGCAATAGCGCACTTTATTATTGATAAACTCATCTGCTCCAAACCATCTATGGAAGTACTGCGCTGATTTCGGTTCTTTTGCGATGAAGTCATCTTTTTGTTCCTGTGTAAAGATAAAATGTCCGTCGTCAATGGCTTGGCTTCCTACTCCCATTTGTGGCACATCGCACAGCGGTTTGTTTCTGCTCTCAATAAAGACATCCGGTCCGTCTATGAGGTAGGCATTTATGTTGCCTGAAAATTTAGGGATACCGCTTTCATCGAATAATATCCGCTGTAGTTTTTGTGCAGGTTCAATAATCCGCTGCAAGGTATGATATGGTTTGGTGACTTTATCCAAGGTGTCCTGAAGTTTTGTCACAGCTTGCAGTGCAGGTGACTGCTCCGCCAAGTGCGCGAGTGTATAGAGAAGCGACGAGTTATTGAAAGAGAAGCCGATAATAATGCAATGGACATGTGCTTTGAGTTTCGCCTCGCTATCCCATCTGAAAGTGCGGTGTGCGAAATTCATTTGCAAGCCAGCTTTCATAAGTGGTCCCCATAAGTTCGCCACACTTTCCCCTTGGCAGATGCTATTGGTAGATACAAATGCCGCATGTATATCGGTGTCGGTCATTAAGTCCATAGCCTTTTTGTACCATGCACAAACAAAGTCCAGATTGCCGACATTCTTCCATTTCTCCCCGAAGACAGCGAGCAAGTCGTCTTTCTGCTCCGCACTCATAAACCTTGCTCCCACAAATGGCGGGTTGCCCATTATGTAGTTGAGTTTGTCAGGGGCAACGACCTCTGCCCAATCCATCCGCAGAGCATTGCCCTCGTGGATATAGGCATTGGTTTTCAGCGGCAGGAAATTCAAATCAACACCCACAATATGAGAGGTTTCTTTTAGCGTTTGGCTTTCGGCTATCCAAAGTGCCGTCTTTGCTACCGTGCAAGCGAAGTCGTTTATCTCAATGCCATAGAACTGCGAGATATTGACTTTGATAGTGCCACCAAAATCAAACTGCCTTGCGTCGCCGTACATTGCCTGTATCACCTCGTTTTCAAGACGGCGCAAACTCAGAAAAGTCTCTGTCAGGAAATTACCGCTACCGCAAGCAGGGTCAAGAAATGTAAGTGATGCAAGTTTGTCTTGAAAGGCTTGCAAAAGTTGGCGCACTTGAAGCGCAGTCGCCCTCGTCCGCATTATCCCCTCAAACTCCGCCCTGAGGTCGTTCATAAACAGCGGATCAATCACCTTGTGGATGTTCTCGATACTCGTATAGTGCATACCGCCACTGCGACGTGTTTCGGGGTTCAAGGTCGATTCAAATACCGCACCGAAGATAGTCGGACTTATCTCACTCCAGTCGAAATCGGCAGATGCTTTTTCAAGGAGCAGTTGTTGCAGTTCTTCAGGAAATCGCGGAACGATGATTTTTTCGTCGCTGAACAGTCCACCGTTGACATAAGGGAACGCCGCAATATCATCTTCTATGTATGGGTCCCGCTCGTTTAATGGTGTGTCCAAGAGTACAAACAAATCCATTAAGGCACGGCGGAAGTCTGTAGCCCCGTATTTTTTGAGATAGTCATGGAAGGCGGTATGTGTAGCGAATAGTCCGGCATCTTCGGCATACATGCAGAAAACGAGCCTAACACAGAGGATATTGAGGCTGCGCAAAGTTTCGGGGCTGTCTTTGTCAATGTATTGCTCCAGCAGTTTGTCGTAGATAACGCCTACCAGTTCGCCTGCTTTAACCGAGACTTCCATTTCGCGTTTAAGGTGTGCGTTTTTCTCATCCACAAGGAACAGCAGGCGGTAGTATTCTTTTTCGAGGTCTTTGAGGAGTATTTTTTGCGGTTCTCCGTTAGGTTGCTCCATGTCATAGACCCAGAACTGCGCGAAGTTGGATGTTACAATCCACCTCGGTCGTTGTGAATAGGGCAGTTCGGCAGCATATCGTTTTGCTTGCTGGAAAGGATTGAGAATGGAGCCGTCGGACTGTTTGATACCGTCCCCGAGGTTTTTCTCGATGCTCTTTTGCTCAATCATAACGTGTGTGCTCGGGATGTAAGCGTCAATGAACGATGTGTGGTCAAGTTTAACCTGCTGCTCAAAATGCAGATACTCTGAAGGCGTTTGCACACCGAAAACCTGTGACAGCAGTTCTATCCAAAAAATCTGGCTATCACCTTTCTCATATCCTCTGCCTGCCCATCGGTTGGCAAAGTCCCGTGCTGCTTTCTGTTGCTGTATCGTATTCATTGTTGCATTTTCAGTCTGTTACTATTGCGCAGTGTTCTTATTTATTGATTATTCAATCATCTTAATCACCTTCGCAGGCACGCCGCCGACGATGGCGTTGGCGGGTACATCTTTGGTGACTACCGCTCCGGCGGCAACGATAGCATTATCGCCGATGGTCACTCCTTGCAGGACAGTCACGTTCGCGCCGAGCCACACTCTCTTGCCGATATGTATGGATTTGGCTGTCATTCCTGCCCGTTGCGTTGGGTCAGGAAGATGGTTGAGTGTGCAGAGCGTAGCGTTATGTCCGATGAGGGCATCGTCATCAATGAATATACCGCCTTGGTCTTGGAACTTACAGCCCATGTTGATGAACACACGCTCGCCGACGTGCGTGTTTTTGCCGCAGTCGGTGTAGAACGGCGGAAACATACCGAAACTCTCCGGTACATCTATTGCCCACAGTTCGCTTAACAACCGCCGCAGTTCTTCGGGCGTGTGATACTTGCCGTTTATCTCGGCGGTGATACGCAGGGCTTCCTGCGAGTATTTATGAAACTCCAAGTGTAACTCCGAGCCGCCTGTTATCGGCTCGCCTGTTGCCATCCGTTCACGAAATTGTTGTATTGTCATACTAATTATTCTTGTGGTTTTTGCACCATTGCCACCATTCTTTGAGTTGTTAATTTATCTCCTCCAATGCGCCGGTGACGGAGTCAATGATGAAGCCGCGGACGATGATATCTTTAGGGATGAGCGGATGCTTCTGAATGGTCTTGACTGTCCTGCGGACGGATGCTTCCGTATCGTGAAATCCTTCCAACCATTGGTTGAGATCAATGCCGCACTCGCGGATGGTGCCTAATGTCTCGTCCTTGATTCCGCGTGCTTTCATCGCGTGATGGAAATGGCTGAAACTCATGTGACAGGCTCCACAATTGCTGTGCGCCACCACCATAATCTCCTCTACGCCAAGTTCATAAATTGCCACTATCAGGCTGCGCATCGCCGAATCGAACGGTGAGAGGATAATCCCGCCAGCGTTCTTAATGATTTTCGCATCGCCGTTCTTAAGCCCGAGAGCCGCCGGAAGCAACTCTGTCAGACGCGTGTCCATGCAGGTCAGAACCGCTAATTTCTTGTCGGGGTACTTGTCCGTCACAAACGGCTCATAGCCTTTCCGCTCCACAAACGAGCGGTTGTAATCAATAATTTGGTCTATCATTTTCTTTTGTTAGCTTTAAGGGCATTTCTAAAAATTTCACGTTTTAGTTAAGCCCGTATAGTTTAATTAATTTTGCACTTTTATATTGCTTTCGGTTTTTTTTCTTGCATCTTGCTGACTTTCATTCGGTCACAATGCCCGCATTGTTCCTTACTCAAGCCACCAATCTACACAAGAAAAATTCCAAAATCAAAATAAAGCAATTCTTAGAAATACCCTTAATTAGTAATGGTCCTATCATCGTTTCCATTCTCCGATGACTTTGCCGAAATAGACAAGTATGGATTCCCCGCTTTGGCCAAACCTTTAGCAAAAGACGGGATAGGCACCCAATCCTTGTTGGCGAAGATGCCGTGCATCAGAATAACCATCGGTACTTGGTCTGTAACAGAATTAAAATCCTTGGGTAGTGTAATAGTGCACGCTATCTTTCCCTGCGGACCGGAGATGTCAATCTTCTGTTCATTGCGGTTGCAAGCCTGCAACGACATGAACTGCATGATTATCAATATTATTCCCAGCACGTTTCGTTTCATAATATCTGCATTGCTATTATCGCACATGCCTCGGCATCAGCGAGGGCGTGGTGGTGGTTTGTCATTTCGTAGCCGCAGTTACGGGCGATGACATCTAAGTTATGATTTCCTTGCCGCCATATCTTGCGCGACTTGAGCAAGGTACATTCAAACTCATAGTCTGGATAAGCAATCTCGTAGGCGCGGAACACAGCCTTCAGGCAGTTCTCATCAAAAGCTTTGTTGTGCGCTACAAACGGCACTTCTCCGTCCTCGATATACGGGAAGTACTCGTGTATCTTCCGTAGCGCGTCTGTCCACACATCAGGAAACTCCGGTGCCTTGTGGGTATCATCGAAATGCAGCCCGTTCACTTTACTGCAGCGGGCGTTGTAGAAGTTCGGTGTCGGTCGTATTAGTGAGTAATAAGTATCCACAATATCGCCGTCTTTGACGATGACCAACCCAACCGAACAGACACTTGACTGCGCGAAGTTAGCCGTCTCAAAATCTATGGCTACAAAGTTATCCATTGCTATCCAACATCTTCATTGTATTCCTACGGGTTACTCATTATATCCATAAACTAAGCCGTAGCGTTGGTGGAGGGAGAAAAGGGTGCTGTCCGCTTTCATGTCTGCGATGAGTGTATTGACGAGGCGTAGCAGGTCGTCCTGTCCCGTGCGCATAAGGATGCCTATCTCACCATGCGTGAAGGGCCGGCTGAGGAGCGGAGCGGCAAGACGCGGGTCGTTCTGCACGTACCACGGTGCTTCTGTGATCTCCGTTATCATGACATCGGCGTTGCCCTCGGCTACTTGCGACGGTATCTCTTCGTTACGCGGATAGACGATGAGGGTGGCATGTGTGAGCGAGTCATGTGCAAAGCGTTCGTTCAGGCCGCCGGGATTGACCATGACACGCACTTCGGGACGGTCGATGTCCGCCAACGAGCGGAAAAGGAGCGTGTCGGCTATGCGGCAAAGGATGGTCTTGCCATTACGGAGGTAGCCATCGCTCATGAGCATCGTTTGCTTGCGGCTATCCGTGACGGTGATGCCTCCGATAGCGAGGTCGAAGAGAGGCGGCTCCGCCATCACATCAGCGGTCAGCGTCGGCCAGGATGTGCTGACAAACTCGACAGAGACACCCATCCGCTCGGCTATCTTCTGTGCCATCTCTATATCAAAGCCCCAATAGGCGCTGTCGGCTTCGCAATAGGAGAGCGGACGGTAGTCACCCGTGGTGCCCACCAGCAGTTTGCCCCGCTCGGTGATGCGCTGTACAGAGGAATGCTGACTATCGGCAGCGGGCTTATTACAGCCCACGCAGCAGATGGTGAAGCCAATGCTGCAAACACAGACGATAACGGCGAGTAGCAGACGTTTAGTACTATTCATTTTTACAAGTGGCACACGTGTAAGGATTATAGCGCTCAATATAATTTCATCCAAGCGGCGTAAGCGGATAGACAATGTTAGTAATGAATATATTCGCCGCAAGAATGACGAGGTTCATCCAGAAGCCTATACGCAGGAAGTCCGTGAACCGGTAACCGCCAGGACCATAGACCATCATGTGTGTCGGCGAACCGATAGGCGTTGCAAAACTGCTGCTCACGCTAATCATAAGCGCAACGAGGAAAGTCATAGGCTCATAACCCAACTGGACTGCCGCATGATACATGATAGGGAAAAACATAGCACCGGCTGCGGTGTTGGATATGAATTCTGTGATGAAGGTAGCAACAAGGCAAACTGCCGTCATCACTACAATGGGATTGGTGCCGCATATATCCAGTATGCCGGTAGCCATTCGTTCCGCAATACCTGTCTTCTGAATGGCAAGTCCCAATACAACCGAACCGGCGAAGACCACTAATAGACTCCAGTCGATGGATTTCATAGCCTGACCTGGCGTGCAGCAACGGGTGATTACCATCGCTAACGCCGCCAGACATGCACTCATCAGCAAGGGCATGACACCAGTGGCGGACAACACTACCATCGTTATCATAATCAGCGCGGAAAGCAATGTTTTGTAGCCGATATTGACGACATTGTCGCCCAATACCAGCCCGTGAGTCTGAGTCAACTCTGTAATCTCTTTGATATTACCGGCAAAAACCAATTTGTCGCCACCCATGATAAACTCATTTTCATCTATAGGTACGGACACTCCGTCGAAATGGTGCATCCTGACCAACCGTCCGCCCTTGACATTTA
>JAFVBR010000040.1 GCA_017479885.1 Paludibacteraceae bacterium
ATTAGAAAGTTGGCATTGCAGGTGGTAAGAAACTATAGTGACAAACGAAGCATAAGGAAAAGACTGTTTAAGGCATCACTCAATAGCGATTATATGGCGGATATGGTCAAAAACTACAAATTTTGATGCGGTTGCCCTGATTATTTCAGAAGATATTTGCGTATTTCAAATATTTGTAGTACTTTTGCAGCCCATTTCGCGCTGTGCGGCAAGAACACAGCACTTTATGGATAACTGTAACAAACAAATAACAAAACAACTACAAACTTATGTTAAACCATTACGAGACCGCTTTCATTTTGACTCCCGTTTTGTCTGAACCTCAGATGAAGGAAGCGGTAGACAAGTTTGAGAAACTGCTCACCGACAACGGTGCCGCTATTCTCAATCGAGAGGAATGGGGCCTGAAAAAGCTCGCATATCCTATCAAGGGCAAAACAACGGGATTCTATGCCCTGCTTCAATTCGATGTTGAACCTGAAGTGGTTGCTACTCTGGAAACTGCTTATCGCCGCGACGAGCGCGTTATACGTTTCCTCACTTTCCGCCTCGACAAGTACGCTTTCGAGTATGCTGAAAAACGTCGCAACGCTCATAACAAAAAGGAGGATTAAGCCATGGCAGAAGAACTTCGTTACCTCACTCCTCAACAGAAGGACGTGAAAAAGAAAAAGTATTGCCGTTTCAAGAAAAGCGGTATACGTTACATCGACTACAAAGATCCTGAGTTCCTCAAGAAGTTCCTCAACGAGCAGGGTAAAATTCTCCCCCGCCGACTGACCGGCACTTCGCTCAAGTATCAGCGTAAAGTCGCTCAGGCTGTTAAGCGCGCACGCCATCTGGCTCTGCTGCCATACGTAACCGATATGATGAAATAAAAAGTAGGAGGACAAGACAATGTATGTAATTCTTATTCAAGACGTCGAGAACCTCGGCTACAAAAACGACATCGTAAAAGTACGTGACGGATACGGACGCAACTTCCTTATCCCTAACAAGATGGCAATCATCGCCAACGACAGCAACCGCAAGCAGTTGGCTGAAAACCTCAAACAGCAGGCCCGCAAACTGGCTCAGCAGAAAGCTGACGCTGAGGCTCTCGCTCAGAAGCTTGACACTCTCATGCTCCGCATCGAGCAGAAAGCCAACGAGAACGGCAAGATTTTCGGTGCTGTTACCGCACTCCAGATCGCTGACGCTCTGCAGGCTCTCGGAATCACGGTGGACCGCAAAGTTATCACCGTTCCCGAAGTAAAGGAAACCGGAGAATACGCCGCTGTCGCACGTCTCCACAAAGAAGTAAAGGCTGAAATCAAATTCACGGTTGTTGCCGCTGAATAATTTAATGAAAGGAAACTGTTATGAAAAAAGGAATTCATCCGGAAAACTACCGCATTGTAGTATTCAAAGATATGTCTAACGGCGACCAATTCTTCAGCCGTTCAACTGCTGCTACGAAGGACACTATCGAGATTGACGGACAGACCTACCCGCTCATCAAGCTGGAAATCTCCAACACGTCTCACCCCTTCTACACAGGCAAATCGAAACTTGTGGATACCGCAGGTCGTGTTGACAAATTCATGTCGCGCTACGGCAACCGCAACCGCAAGTAATACAACACGTCTGCAAAGGATGCTATAAAACCTTTGTTAAGATAAATTCTCTTAAGGAGAGGCGTTGCCAGGCAACGCCTCTCCTTTTCTATTTTTTATTTGTGCACTAAATATTTTTTTCATATCTTTGCACTCTGAAAACGAACGGACATCGTTTACTGCTGTGATAATAATTGAATTTACAATTCATATACCCATGGATTCAGCAAGAAACAGTCTGTTCTGACATCAAATGCCGAACCTGCGCCACTAAGTATCACGTTAGCGAACGGATAGGAAAACATTGGCGGAGCGTACTCCGCAATAAAGCAGTTTTCGGTACATTAACATAACTGGCGTCTTTTGAACGCTTTGTATTTGACGCGCAAAAGCTTCGAACACTTTCAATCCAAGTCAAAAACAGAGTAGCATAAGATGCCTACGGGTATGATTATATACCCTTGTGCAAAAACGCAGCGGGCGAAAGCCTGCGTAGGTCGTTTGTTTCATGCGGCTTCTGCCGTTCACAACGGGTCATATCATATCGGCGTAGGTTTCGTGTGTTGTTTGTTTGACTTGGTGGACAGTTCGAAGGTCCAAGCGCGTAGATGAGCAATAGCGGAGTCTACGTTTGTTTTTTTGTGTCTTTTATAAAACAAAACCGCCTGAATAGCAGACTACGATATATGCAGATATGACAAACAACAATATTAACAATCCTCTAAAAGTTGCTCCCGACACGAATCAAGGGCGAACATCATGAAAAAACTAAATCTGTCATTTGTTTCCTTTACTACGGCAGGTGCTGTGTTGCTGTCATTATTACTGGTTTTTATCGGTAAATTCTCGTCAGGTACGGCAAGCAAAATACTCACTATCTGCTCCAATTCGATTCTGTATTTAAGCGAACTTTTCTTCTTTGTTGTTCTGCTGCTTAAGTCGGAGAAGAAATCACCTATGTATGTGGTGTCAATAGTCGGAATAGCGGCAGCATGTCTTGGTCTCGCAATTTATATTTGCATGCCCATTATTCTTTTGCTTTCAAACGGTATAGACTTACAGCACATGCAGTTGCTTGAGATGATTCCGATAATAACGTCTTCACTAAATACAATTCAGGTCTTCGGGTTCGTATTCGCTCTACTGGCTTTTGTAAAGCCTTTGTCAGATGATAAAGCGGTCAAATATACCGCATGGTCATATCCTGTTCTGTATCTACTCAGCATATTGTATGCTGTCGTAATTACGGTACTGAAAGTGTCACAAGGTAATGTTGGTCTATCAATTTGGTTGAACAGTATTCCTGATCTCTTGATTAAGACATTGCTGGCAGCAGTGTTCTGTTTCATAGGGCTGTCATTGAAGAAGGATGAAGAGAGACTGACAGCATGGCAGAGGAACACGGAGGATAATTCAGCCCGTTTCTCGTATATGAAAAGTTTGTCTTTCATCTGTGCAGCAGGTGCAGTGCTGTCTATTGCTCTCGGCATGTTGGCAGGGCTTGATAGTGAGGAACTGACAAACATTCTAATATTAGTGCTGTCAGGTGCTGCTATTCTTCACATGTTGATTGAAATCTTTTCATCAAAAAACATTGCACCACTCAATGCTGTAGAAAATGCAACCGCCAGACAGGCAAACGGTATGCAACCAATGACTGATGAGGAGGCGGCTGAGTGGATGCAGAAGATGGACGATATCCTCTCCGAATGGACTCCTTATACCGATGAGAATGGTAATGAAAGTTTTATTATGACAAAATATAGCCAAACTAAGAAAACCCGCACTTTGCTTGAACAAGTGCGGGCAGCAATGCCTGATAACGAGACCGTGGTTGAGAGGTATAATATGTTTGCAGAAAACTATAACACAGCCATGAAGCGGCACTATAATGGCAGTACTAAATATATCATTCTTGCAGCCGTAGTTGCTGTTGCTCTTGGCGCTATAGCAGGTTCATGGTCAACTATACTTACGTTTTTCGGAACACAAATAGTTGTATATATAATAGCAAGCATGACACCTACTTATATTCTGAACAAGATAGCACTGAAGCCGGCAAAACCGAAATTCATGTCAGGATTCATAGCAGGCATATTCGGTCTGACCGCCACTGCCGCCACATATAAGATAACCACACATTGGAGTGACGGAACAACTACCACAAAATACGATGACAGCGAGAAATGGACTTCTGCCATAATCAGTTTAGTCTTGATTATCTTCATCTGTTTCTTCATGTTTATTCCTGCAATCATGAACTATATAAGAAACTACATACTGCATGTGTGAGCTTATTATTGCTACTCTATATGTAAATCTGTAATAACAGGATATAACAAACTCTTATTATTAATCTTTTAACAACAAAAAACATGAAAAAGTATTTTTATTTTGCAGCAGCACTCATGATGCTGGTTCTGACAGGTTGTGACGCACAGAAGCGGGCAGCCCGAAAGAATGTAACAACTGCGACACCGGGTGTCGAAGAAACTCTTAACGCCACCGAACTGTTTACTTTTGACCCTAATGCCAACGGATTGCGTGCTACGGCCAATTACAACGGCTTCGACAATCAGAACCTTCAGTCTTATGCAGCCAACCGCGCACGTGCTGAATTGGCAAAGCAAGTAGGGGTTTTGGTCACCACTATCACTAAAGAGTATGCTGAATCATACACTCACAACGAAGGAAGTGAGAAGAGTATGAGTACCGACAACAAGCTGACAGAGGCTATAGAGTCGGTTTCGGAGGAACTGATAGAAGGCAGTCAAATAGTAAAAATGCAAAAGTTCCGTCAGCAAGACGGCACACTTACTGTCTATGTATGTGTAGAGATTTCTGTTGACAAATTAGTGAACAATGTTCGCAACAACAAGAAACTGATAGAGGCCGTTAATGAGAATGCCCAAGCAAAAATAGACTTCAAAGAAAAGAAGTTTGAAGAAACAACACAAGAAGAAATTCGTAAATACAATGTAAAGCGTGCTATTGCTAACGGAGTAGCTATTACGGAATAAGCAGATGAAACTGAAAACAGTTGTAATACTGATATTTCTACAGACCTGTTGTGCTGCCTGTTTGTCGGCGGCACAACGGGTTGTTTCACGTTCAGACAAGGTGCGCCCGCAGTGGGTGAGGCATGTGCCTGTATCAGGGATAAAGGGGATGAGTTATAGATGTGTTGAGATATTCACTACCGACCGGAATTCCATAACCACTTTGGCTCTGGAAGAACTACCCAAACAAATAGACCGTAAGTATCTTGTGACCGACCATAGTGATTTGTCAATAAATGAAAGGAACTATACCTCTGAAAACGGACTCCGCTTAGAAAGAAACGATGTGCTTACAACTCAGATTATTGTTGACGGTCAACCTGTTGAGGTGAGATGCCGGCAGATTGATTCGTATTGGGAATATGTTGATGGCGGTATATCATCAAGAGCAATGTACCATGCATGGGTTCTATTTCAGGTGCTTGATAATCGGTATCAGACGCATTTTGAAAACGTCACTCTCACCACTTCTTATGGCGCCCATGGTCTGTATTCGGTACTCATGCCGGGAGCAGCACAGATGTATAAAGGTTCATATCTGAAGGGAGGGCTGATGCTTGGCGGCAGTGCCCTGCTGGCAGGAGGAGTGGTGCTGTCGCATAGTGTAAGTCTGTCATATACCAATCTGGAGAATAGTACCCACAATGCACAGCATAAACTGACTTACCACACTAAAGCACAAAACTACATGGTCTCCCGCAATGTGCTGATAGGTGCACTGGCTGCCTTGTATGCCTACAACATGGTTGATGCATTTGTCGCACCGGGCGCAAGGCGCATCGTAAAGACAGGCGGGCATACCATCCAATATTCCGTCATGCCAGTTGTCAATGAAGATTTATCACCGGCATTGGCTATGAAAATTACATTTTAATTGTTATTATGAGATATAAAATCAGATATAAGATTAGATATAAAATCAGAATATTATTGTTATTGTCAGTCATGTTTCTGGTTTCTTGTGTTCAGCACGAATTGAACATGTATGGAGGCATATCAGGAGTGGTGAAAGATGCAGAAAGCAATCAGCCATTGCCCGGTGTAAGGGTCAGTTTGTCCCCAACGGGCTTGTCACAGGTGACAGAGAAAGACGGCCAGTTTACATTTACAGAACTGGAACCCAACGACTATACCATGACATTTGAAAAGGCCGGCTATTTAGGTCAGACAACAAAGGTAACGGTGGTTGCCGACATCTCATCGTCTGTGCAAATAGCATTGCAAGAGAACCAACTCGGAATAGATATACGGCCATATTCACTCAACTTCGGTGCAACTACACAGACCCTACAACTTAAGCTTACGAGCGACGGGCGCACAATACATTATAAGGCGGAAACCTCTGCAAACTGGATTTCGCTCATTCGGAATTCAGGAAGTGTGACAACACAAGAAGTACTCACTATCAGTGTTGCTCGCGCAGGGTTAGCAGCCGGTGAATATACTGGCGATGTGCGTATTTCGGTAGAGGACAAGTACTTGACCATTCCCGTGACAATGCTTGTAGAAGGTGCAGCTCTGCCACAAATCTCCCTTGAAGGAGTAACTGCCGTAAATGCCACAGAAGTCCAGCTTACGGGAGTGCTCCAGTCGGTGGGTACTATAGATGGTGTTTCGGAATACGGGGTATGCTATTCTCTGCAATCAAAACCTACTACTGACAACGATTGTGCCCGCATGGGAAGCAGCAAACAACCGAAGGATTTTACGTGCAACATAGCAGGACTTACAATGGGTAAGACTTACTACTTCAGGGCTTATGCTGTTAATTCCCAAGGAGTGGCATACAGTGAGCAACTGACGGTGCAGACCATAGCTCCTCCCGAATTGGGTGAACTAAGCGTTAAGTCGGTAGGAGTGGATAAGGTAGTGGTGAGCGGTTCTCTGAAGTCGGTGGGAACAACAGGCTTTGTAACTGACTACGGAATATGTTATTCGCTACAGACTGCTCCTACACGGAACAGTGAAAAGCTGTCGTTAGGAAGCACCTCAAATGCAACGAATATAGAGGGAGTGGTGGACGGACTGGTAGCTCAGACCGTATATTATCTGCGTGCTTATGCTGTCTATGTGAGCAACGGACTTGAGATGGTTGTTTATAGCAATCAAGTGGTAGCTCAGACCACCAAACAGACCACTCAGCAACCGACAGAAGATTATAGCAGTGCAAAAATCAGTACGGGTAACGGCAAGTTGGCGATGACGCTGCTCAGTTGTCTTCGTGCAGGCAATCGTGTTACCATAGAAGCAACACTGCTCAATAAGAGCATCAGCCCGGACAACAGTTTCTCTACTGTTTCGATAGGCAATTCCAATACAGCAGGTTTGACTCACGTGGAAGATAATCTGTTTACTGATTATGCGTGGACATCATTGATGGTGTATCTGAACAATGCGTCAGGACACAATCTGCCCAGCACACCTCTTCCGATAGGTTCGACAAAACGTCTTACTCTTACTATTGACGGTGTGCCACAATCTGCACAGACAATAAGCGTCTATATAGCGGCAGAATTCTATTACACCACGCCCACAGAATATTGCTACCTTACGTTTGAGAACGTACCGATATATTGAAGTGTATAATCAATAATGATACTCATAAAATTTTGCAACAATGAAAGGAAAATCACTGATTCCAATTATTTGTGTACTTGCTTATGCTTCGTGCAACAATTCCATATTCTCTAACATCGACAGTTATCCTGCATTTAATGAGATAACGTTTGAAACAATATCATCGGATTATGCCGACCTGTATTGCAGTTTGTCGAGTCAGGGCAATTACGAGATAGAGGAACTGGGGTTTGTTATGAGTACGGAACCCGATGCGGCGACAACAGGCTCCGCTTTTCCCGCCACTATAGGAAGAGGCGACTCTTATCTTACACTCGTTGGTTTAACTCCTAACACGACCTATTATGTATGTGCTTACGCCAAGTTAACTAACGGAAAATATCGTGTAGGGCAGGAATATCAGTTCACCACTCTCAAGAAAGGCGATTACAGCAGTGCAAAAGTGGAGTGTAGTAACTATAAGCTGGAACTGGTACTTCTCAGTTGTCTTCGTGCAGGCAATCGCGTTACCATAGAAGCAACACTGCTCAATAAAAGTATAAGCCCTGACAATAGTTTCTTCACACGTGAAATAGGCAAATCCAATACAGCAGGTATGACTCATGTGGAAGACAATCTGTTTACTGATTATGCATGGACATCATTGATGGTATATCTGAACAACGCGTCTGGACACAATCTGCCCAGTACACCTCTTCCGATAGGTTCGACAAAGCGTCTGACTCTTACTATTGACGGCGTGCCACATTCCGCACAGACAATAAGCGTCTATATAGCGGCAGAATTCTATTACACCACACCTACAGAATATTGCTACCTTACGTTTGAGAACGTGCCGATATATTAATGGGCGGCGGTTTACCCTGACGCATAATAATAGGATACGTGAGCGCATGCAGCTCACCGTTGCCGGTTTCGCTGCTTATTTCTCTGCAATCTGCTTTCTCACCGCATCTTCCAGCACCAGTCCTGCAAGCATAAAACCGAAGATAGCAGTGATATGTGCCATTGTGCCGTTGATCTGCGCCTTCGACGTGCACCATTCATGATTGACAAGGTCAGGATTGCCGGGACCGGTCTGTGCCTTCGGACACAGGCAACGCTCGGTGCCGCACGAGCGATTAACTCCTCTGTTCTGCAGCAACTCGTCGGAATATACACATCGGAACTTCCGTCCGGGGAATGTCTTCATACGTTTGAACCTCCGCCTCAAAGCAGCGCCGAGCGGACAACCCTGCACCTTCCAGAACTCTGCCACATGAATTCGTGTCGGGTCCATTTTCAATGCCGCTCCCATTGACGAATAGAAACGTACAGGCAGTGAGGTTGCATGAAGTATCAGATCCGCTTTGTTCTGCAGACTGTCTATTGCGTCAATCACGTAGTCATAGCTCTCTAAATGAAAACTCCCAGCAGTCTCTTTGGAGTATATCTCCTGAAGGGTTATTATGTCAGCATGCGGATTGATCTCCAGCAGCCGCCTCTTCAAAGCTTCCACTTTGACTTCGCCTACAGTAGCTGATGTCGCCATCAACTGGCGGTTTATGTTCGTAACACATATCCGGTCGGAGTCCACAAGCGTCAGATGAACAATTCCTGAACGAACCAGACTCTCGGCACACCAACTGCCTACGCCTCCTACTCCGAAAATGATGACACGCTTCTGTGCCAAAAGCTCCATGGCAGGTTCACCCAGCAGTAACTCCGTTCTACGGTATATCGGACTCGACATTTTCCTGTATCCTTACAATTGTTTGCAAAGATAGTCGTTTTTAGTGAGATATGCAAGGCGGGCATCTCTTTTTATTTGCATAACACAGAAAAACTTCGTAACTTTGCGCACTAATAGCAAACAAGAAAAGACTCCTACTCTTAGTGAGGGGAGATGAGTTTTATGAATAAGATTCTTTCCAAGCAGTTCTTCTCGGAGAATGTATGCGAACTTGTAGTTGAAGCCCCCTTGATAGCCAAAAGCCGCAAGGCAGGGCACTTTGTTATAGTGCGTGTAGATGCGAACGGCGAACGTATGCCTCTCACCATAGCGGACTCTGATACCGACAAGGGCACTATCACTCTGGTGGTGCAACGGATTGGTGTCTCGTCCGCCAAACTGTGCGCCCTCAATGCGGGTGACTCAGTGGCAGACGTGGTAGGTCCTCTTGGCAAAGCTACCGACATACAGCGTTTCGGCACGGTAGTGTGCGCCTGCGGAGGTGTAGGTGCTGCACCTATGCTGCCTATAGCCAAGGCCCTTCATGAGGCAGGCAACCGCGTCATCACAGTGCTCGCCGCCCGCACCAAAGAACTGATTATCCTTGAGCCGCAACTCGCCCGCTACTCTGACGAAGTGGTTATTATGACCGACGACGGCAGTTACGGAACAAAAGGTTTGGTAACCAACGGAATAGAAACCGTCATCCTGCGCGAAACGGTGAACAAAGTAATCACTATCGGACCAGCCATCATGATGAAGTTTGTGGCATTGCTCACCAAGAAATACAATATTCCCACAGAAGCCTCGCTCAACACCATCATGGTTGACGGCACAGGTATGTGCGGCGCTTGCCGTGTGAGTGTGGCAGGCAAGACGCGCTTTGTTTGTGTGGACGGACCCGAGTTTGATGCACACCAGGTGGACTTCGATGAGATGCTCTCGCGTCTCGGAAGCTACCGGCAGGAAGAAAGGGAAGCATACGAGGGTTATCAGCAAGAGAGAGGTGAGCAGACAGATTCGCCAATCACCCGCCAATCACCCGCTAATCACCCGCTAATCACCCGGAACACTCAGCATACAGAGAGCATTGCGGAAGATGCCACTGAGGCGGATTTATGCTCAGACAGAGATGCGGAGTGGCGCAAGCAACTTCGTCTCTCACTCAAACCGAAGGAGCGAGTGGCTATAGAGCGGGTGCGTATGCCCGAACTTGACCCCGCCTACCGTGCAACCACACTGTATGAGGAAGTCAATCAAGGATTAACTCCCGAAATGGCTTTCCGCGAATCCAAGCGCTGTCTCGACTGCGCCAATCCCGGTTGCGTACAAGGTTGTCCCGTAGGAATCGATATACCCGGATTCATCAAGCAGATAGAGGCCGGCAATCCGCTTGCCGCATACGACATAATAAAGCAGTCAAGCAGTCTGCCTGCAGTCTGCGGTCGTGTATGTCCGCAGGAGAAGCAGTGCGAAGCACAGTGTATCCATCACAAGATGAACTCTCAACCGGTTGCCATAGGTTACCTTGAGCGTTTTGCAGCCGACACGGCATTAGGAGTTTCAGGTTTCAGGTCTCAGGTTTCAGGAGACAATCGAACAATCGAACCGTCGAACAAGCGGATTGCTGTTGTAGGCAGCGGTCCTGCGGGACTTACGTTTGCAGGTGACATGGTGCGTTACGGCTATGATGTCACTGTCTTCGAAGCTCTGCACGAGATTGGCGGCGTATTGAAATACGGCATTCCCGAATATCGTCTGCCCAACCGGATAGTAGATCAAGAGATAGCCGCATTGGAGAAGGCAGGCGTACATTTCGTGAAAGACACCATTATTGGCAAGACCATAGCCGTGGAGGAACTGCAGAAAACCTATGCAGGAATCTTCGTAGCCAGCGGAGCGGGTCTGCCCCGATTCATGAATATCCCCGGTGAGAATCTGACAGGCGTCATGTCAAGCAACGAGTATCTAACCCGCGTGAATCTGATGGGAGCCGCGAGAGAAGAGACCGACACCCCCGTGCTCCATGGCAAGAACGTGGCAGTGATAGGCGGCGGCAACACGGCAATGGATGCAGTGCGTACTGCCAAACGTCTGGGTGCGGAGCATGCCATCATAGTGTATCGCCGTTCGGAAGAAGAGATGCCCGCACGAGTGGAGGAGGTGAAACATGCCAAAGAAGAGGGCGTGGAGTTCATGACTCTGCATAATCCTTTGGAATATAAGGCAGATGAAAAGGGCAGGGTCTGCAAGGCAGTGCTTCAGGTGATGACTCTCGGCGAACCCGATGCCAGCGGCCGTCGCTCGCCTGTTCCTGTGGAGGGTCAGACGGTGGAACTTGACGTAGATATGGTTATCGTGGCTGTTGGTGTAAGTCCCAACCCGATTATCCCTTCCTCACTCAAAGAGTTGGCTGTAACTAAGAAGGGCACTATAGAAGTCAGCGACAACCTGCAATCTTCTATTCCGGTACTCTTTGCCGGAGGAGACATAGTCCGCGGAGGAGCAACCGTCATTCTTGCCATGTCAGACGGCAGAAAAGCGGCTGCTGCAATGAACGACTATCTGAACAATGCACAGTAACTCTGCATTTTCAAATATTCAACCGGTTTCCTATTCTTCCTCCTCCATCTCTGCGATTACCTCATATCTGTCCTGCCCTTTGTATGCAGTGAGGTTTTCTGCCGAGTCGGTAGTGATGCTGACACGTTTCGCCTTTATGTCTTTCTGCTTGCAGAGGTAGTTGGTCAGTATCCTGTTGCGCATTTCAGCATATCGGAGCACCTCGGCTTGCAGCGAGTCTTCAGTGTAGTATTCCACGGCTCTGCTTGTCAGACTGCCCCGCTTGCCTGTAAGTTCTTCAGCATAGTGCTTGAACTGCTGGTCGTTGTTGTTGATTTTCTTTATCTTCTCTATGTCAAGCAGTGTCAAAGAACCTATAGCGTCAGCATTCTGCTGCTCATAGTAGCTGCGCTTGAGGTTGAACAATGCCCGCTCCTGGATGGCGGTCTTCATGTTGAACTGCTGCACCATACGCAGTGACAGATTCTCCTGCTCGGTGAGCATCTGTGCTATGAGGTCGAGCTTTTTGTACTGCTCCAGACTCAGGTCGGGTTGCAGAAGGTCAACCGACATCTGGTTCAGGTCGCCTGCCTGTATGCCGCTCGCCTGAGCCATTGCCACAAAAGGTGCTGCCGTGGCTTTCAACAACGTGTTGCCTATGGCTCTGCCTATCACCTTGCCGAGCGAGAACTTGGGCTCGTTCAAGTCTCCCTCCACAGGCACTTCAATGAGAATCTTTCCGCTCATGTCGGTCATTAGCGCAATTGCCGACTTCAGCGGCAGCGACTTGAATTCGGCATCGTTGTTCTGCTTTCTGCCCAGTTTGAAATCGTATATCTCTATCTTCTGCAAACCGTCTATCACACCTTTCTGCAACGTGTTGTCGCTGGTGAGCGACAGTATTCCTTTCTTCACGGGGTAAGCAAACATATACTCCGTCCACGGAGACAGACCTTCCAACTGCACATTCCTCAGCATCGCTACCACACGCGAGTCTTTCTTCTTATAGTCCAGACTGCCCCGCCAATTCAGCATCATGCTTCCTCCGTCCGGCAACGATGCATTGAGTATTATATGGTTGTTGCCGCTCAGTGTCATATTCTGGGCAGATGCACGGAGTCCGCGTATCCTGTAGTTGAACTTAGAGAACAGCGTCTTGTCGGTATAGTTGATTTGTGAGTTCCGCAGTGCGAACTTCGCAATGGATAGGTCAAGAGGAGAACTCTTCTGAGCGGGTTGCTCAGCTTGTTCTGTTTGTGCGGTATCCGCAACCTCGGGCGAGGCAAGCAACCGGCTGATAGTGTTGCCGTTTTTGTCACGCGTGATGTTCAGACACATACTGTCAACCAGCAGACTGTCGAACTGCAACTTCATCGTTTTGGGCACAATACTGTTTACCGCCACTGCTATCTGCCCTACCTCAGCCACTGTCTTGCGGTTTTCATCACGCAGTTCGAGCGACTCCACATTAACGTTGCCTTGCACCTCCACTCCCATCACATCGTCCAGACTGCCGTGTGCCACAATATGCGCTCCCAGCCATCCGTCAAGTCCTCCCGCCGAGATATGCTCTTGCACCACAGGCAGCAGGAAATGAAGGTCTATGTCCCGGAGGTCGGCTATCAGCGAGTACATGTTGCTCTGCATGTCGTAAGCCCCGCGAAGCATCACCGACCCCGCATCGTCAGGCAGGTCGAAACGCAGACCCGCATCAGTCTGACCGGCTCCGAACTCCAGACCCGGCACATCCAGACGCAGGTGCTCCAGATTCCAGTTTTGACCGCGGTTCTTGTCGGTATATGCTATATTGCCGTTGCGCAAACGTATGTCGTTCAAACTCACACGCCATGCGGAAGGGGTGGTATCCTGCACTGCTGTGGAGTCATCCGACCTGAAGCGTTGAGGGAGGTCGGAGAAGTTGAAGCGCTGACCGTCGTTCCACACATTGATGTTGAAATCCGAAAGGTGTATATGTCTCAGATATACATGCTTACCTATCAGACGCAGCAGACTGATATTGACATCCAGTTCCTGCCAGGCTGCAAACGTGGCAGTATCCGCTTCGTCAGTCACACGCAGATCTTTTATTCTTACATTGCCTGTCAAGGCACTCACGCTCAGACTGCCTATCTCCACTTGTCTGCCTATCCAGCGCTCGCTGTTCTTTTCTATCACCACCTTGGCTATCGGCGAAGCGACAAAGCGCACAAGCAGCAGCAATCCTGCTATTACTGCCAGAATGATAATCAGTACTTTCCAACCCTTTTTCATAAATACGTGGAATTGTGTCCGTCGGCTGACGGATGATTGTTTGATTTGGTTTGTTATCTTGATAGTTTGTCCTCGTCTTTTCTGCGTTGCTCAAGTTCACGCAGATAGAATGTCATGTTAACCTGTTGCTGCGCAGCATCGGCGGACTGCATCTTGCCGAAGGCTTCTACAGACAGTTTAGCCCATTTGACTGCAGCACTGAGGTTACCCGTTATCTCGTTAGCAACAGCAAGGTCGGCTGCTGCGTATGCGCAGTTCTCCAGCATCTGTTTCTGCTTTCTGCTCCCTTGCTTCGATATGTCATAGCATTGTTGCCAAAGGTCAAGAGCCCGCTCCCAACGCCGATGAGTGAAGTGGCTCATACCTGCCGCCATAAGCGAGTCCGCATTCTCGTACATATACCTGTCAACAGTTTCCCATTGCGGAATAAACTGTTTGGCAAACTCCTCCCCTGTGTATTCAGCCACATCAAGCAGTGCCGTCTGACGGTCCGGCAGCTGCTCCAGAGCCAGACTGCTGTCGTATGACGAACCATTCCATACCAGAGTATCGGCATGAGTGAAAGTGGTTATCTGTCCGTTATTGCGCATCAGAGTCCATGAACTTACGGCAAAGACCTCAAGATAAGCATAGTAATTGTAATCCTCACCGAGGTATATCTCCTTGCGGTCGTAAATCACGAGTCTGTCGAGAGAGAGCGAACCGTCCGCCTGATAAACGCTGCACAACGAGTCAGACTGCGGCTTGGTCAGACTGCTGCTTTGAAAGAAGGTACCTGTTGCCTGATTCTTGGCAACCAGACCTACCGACGAGAACAAACCGCTG
Source organism: Paludibacteraceae bacterium (assembly GCA_017479885.1). Classification (GTDB taxonomy): domain Bacteria; phylum Bacteroidota; class Bacteroidia; order Bacteroidales; family Paludibacteraceae; genus Colicola. Next base: position 14,601 of record JAFVBR010000040.1, read on the forward strand.
ATGTCCAGTTGCTCTGTCGCGGCAAACAATGTGCGGGTGGCGGCCTGAGTGAGGTCTATCCGCTCATTCTCTTTCTGCGAGCCGTACATCACGAGCGCATGCCCGAAGTCAGCCGGTTGCTGCACTGCATTGTTGACTATCAAGAGGTCACTCACTCCCTCAGGAAAAGCCTTCACCGCAGACCGGCGCACATCAATAGTGGTATGCCACTGCTGCGCAGAGACAGCAGTCGCCACCAGACAACAAATCAGTATTTGTACATATCTATTCATCAATTACCACCATTGACTTACATGCATTCTTGTTTCGCACTAATGTTTATAGTGTTTATAGCACCCTGATTCTCCATTCTTTCGGATAGAGGTTGTTGCAGTGGTTGCCTATGTTCTTGGCAAAACCGAGAGGTATGCCCTCGTATGTAAGCAGCAGCACTCCGAACGGCTGCTCGGGCAAGGCTATGGCTTCGCAACGCAGATACGACAGAGCATCGTCTTTATCCAACTCCACCGCACGGAAAGGCTCTGCATTGAAGTCCTTTGCCATAGCAAGTGCGTGTTGCGGAGACGGAGTCCTTCCACGCATCTCGCCTACACCGAAACCGGTTGATATACAGGTAAGACGGGTACTCATAAAGTCGATTATCTCCTTGTACTTAACCTGATAGGCAAGCGAGAAACGGTCCTCCTGGCGCAAAGCCCACTGCTCGGGATGAAGCAGCCATGTGCGCAACTCCTCCTCACACTCCACAGCCACTGCGGTTTTCTTCTTCTCTCCGCGTATCTTCAGAGGCTGATAATGCTCCTCATGCTTGCGGAACACAGCCACATAGAAACCCTCGCCTCGCACTTTGTGGGGATAGAAATGGTAACCCGTTGTCTCGGTTATGCCCCACTCTTTCTCTATGGGCACACGCAGCAAATCTGCACCGAGACGCTGCTGGATAAAGCGGGCATTATCCTCATCCTCCTTTTGGTTGAAGGTGCAGGTGCTGTATATAAGCAGTCCTCCGGGTTTGAGTGCATCCCAAACATCCATAAGTATCTCCTGCTGTCGGGCGGCACACATGTCAACATTCCTCAGACTCCACCCGTCTATCGCCTTCTCGTCCTTGCGGAACATTCCCTCGCCCGAACAAGGTGCATCCACCAGCACGCAGTCGAAAGCGTTGGGCATACGCTCACCGAAGTCACGGGCACGGTTGTGAGTGACTACCGTATTGCCGTTGCCCCATTTCTGTATGTTCTCCGAAAGGATAAAAACGCGCTGGCGCACTACCTCGTTGCTCACCAGCAGACCGTCCTCACCTAACCACTGGCTGATGAGAGTGCTCTTGCCTCCGGGAGCGGCACACAGGTCAAGAACAATGCTGTCAGGCAGCAGGAAAGTGTTGAGTATATGCTCAATAAACATTGACGATGCCTCCTGCACGTAGTAACAGCCTGCATGCAGAAGAGGGTCGAGAGTGAACTGCGGACGCTCGCTCAAGTACCAGCCGTCTTGCGCCCAGGGCACACGCCCTGCCCACGGCATACTCAGGTCCGCCTTGTCGTTGAGGCGGACAGAAACGACAGGTTGCTGCTGCAGAGAGCGGCAGAAACTGTCAAGTTCAAGCCCCATCTGAGGCTCCATTATATCTATAAAATCAAGCGGTAACATCTATTCCGGCAGCAACTTGCATCCATCTGTCCCCATCGGTAACACTCATCCTAAAACCCAAACCTTCTACCCCAAGTTACTATTTCGACTGCAAAGATACGAAATTGTTTTGAACAAAACAAACAATTGTTTACGGAACTCTATGAATAATTGGCAAATGTTTTCCGAACTGAAGTTACATTGCTCCAGCATATATGGACAAAGAGACCTGCAGGTCTCTTTGTCCACTTTGTAGCGCGAGTGGGACTTCCTTCGTAAGTCCTGTCGTACCACTTGCAAAAGTTTACAAAAAAGCCGACTCGCAAGTGAAACTTGTAGTCGGCTTTTCCTAATCTTTCAGTACCGCGAGTGGGACTTGAACCCACACAGCCGTTTCGGGCCAAAGGATTTTAAGTCCTTCGTGTCTACCGATTCCACCATCGCGGCATTTCGTTAGCGCCGACAAAGGTAGTGCAAGTTTTTGGAATACACAACTTTTTTGTGTATTTTAATAAAACACAGCCTGCTATTATTGCTTCTTTTCGTCACTCACCTTCTCTATCTTCGACACCGGTTTCCTTATCTTCTGAAAGGCGGTCTTCAGTTGTAGAGTGTCTGTCTTCTCCGGGTCCCAGGTGAGTGTCACGGTCTGCTGCTCCTTGTCAATACGCATGTCTTTCAGCCCTTTCTCAAAGGCGATATTGTCCTGAATACGCTTGACACAGTTGTCGCAACTTATCTCCACATGAAACACTGCCGTCTCACGCTTCTTTTCTTTGGCACTCAGTGTCATTGCCGACATCAGTACCACACTGACTATTATGAGTTTTATACGCATATACTTTAATGTTTAATCTGAATATCAATCTTCAAATAGGACAAAGTCCGCTCAAACAGGTCGCAGACCGATCAAATTTTCCAATATGAGCATCGCCCCTTATTCCTCTGCTTTCTTCAGCGCCCAGCGGAAACCGATATACACTTTCCAACCGTTTATGGGCGCATACACCATAGAAGCATCAAAGTCCGTACCAAAAGGCTCGGCCGATGCAATCACGGGCTCCTTCTGGCGATAGTTGGTCATGTTCTCTGCCCCCAAGTAAAGCGAGCAGGTACGCCAGTACTTGGTTATCTGCGCCATCAATTGCGGATACCACCCGAAACGTTCCTCCCACAACGGATTCAGTTTGTCGGGGTCAGGCAGTCTGCCTCCGCCGTTGAACTGCGCCGTCACGTCAAACTGCCAGCGTCTGAGCGGGGTGATATACGATGTGGTTATCAGACCCTTGAACTGCGGAGTGAGCGGACGGATGCGCAGTCTGCCGTCTATAGTCTGCCTTGCATCTGTCTGGCGGAAAGCGGCTGTGAGAGTCCACCCGCGCAGCACCTCCATGCTTGCCTCCACCTGCCAGCTCAAGGCATAGTTTCGGCTGCCGTTGGAGTTGATAAACCTTGCGGCATGAACATCGCTGTCAAGGTCTGTCACAGCCCCGTTGATGAAATGCGTGTAATAGCATTCGCCTGACAACTGCAACTCCTTCTTTCCTATCGGTATGTAAAATGTGGTGCTTATGCCGGTGTTGAATGCACGCTCCTGCTTCACTCCCTCTTCAGGCAGAACAAGTTGGCGCGAAGAAGCCAGCACTGCAGCATTGTCGGCTATCAGGTTGGGCGAGCGGTATCCCATACCTGCACTCGCCCTCACTGTCCACCACTCCCACGGCGAGTATCTTACATTGAGTCTCGGTGTGAAAAACATTCCGTACTTGCTCGACCAGTCTGCCCTCGCTCCTGCTACAAGCGACAACTTCTCCTCGTAATTGAAGTTGTATTCCGCAAACACACCCGGAGTAAGTTCCCAACGGCTGAGGTCTGCCTCTGTCATTCCGCTTTTGCTTAGCAACTCTGCGTATTTGTCGAAGTTCACCGACAAACCCGTCGTTATCTTGTGTCCCTCGGCAGGTGTCATCTGAAACATTGCATTCAGGTATGCATTCGTTTGTGCCGCCTGCCACAAGCGGTTGCCGTACATATTGTTCTGGTTGTGATGACTAAGTGCGGTGATAATGCCTATCGACATCTCTCTCTCATGCTCTATCACGTAGCCGTTCTTCATAAAACCCTCCACACGCCACGTGCCGAGGTCGATATCGTATATCGGCTGGTCATACACAGTCTTGCTCCTGCGGAACAGGTTGCCTGTCTCTTGTCCGCCGAAACGTCTGTCGTATATGCCTCTCACTAATATTCTGCCCGTATAGCGGCCTTTGAATATGTCCCAACGGTTAAGCACGTTCACGTTGCCGCCTGTCGGCATGTCCAGAAAACCGTCTTTGTTCATGTCCATACTCATAGGCATCAACTGCGCATGTGCCAGCACACCTGTCGTCACGTCGGCTTTGCCGCTCTCAGGCGAACTCACCTCCCAGCCTCCTGTCATATTGACCTCTGTGTGCAACTCCGTATTGAGCATCACGTTCACAGCCACAGGGTCCTGTGTCTTGGGTTTCAGGTACTCTACATTGATCTGGCCTGTGGTTGATTCGTAACCGTTGATTACGGAGGCTGTGCCTTTCGAAACCTGTATCGACTCCATCCACGGACCGGGAATATACTCCATTCCGAACTGCTGAGCCAGTCCGCGGATGCCGGGCGTGTTCTCCGTCAGCAGTTGCACGTATGTTCCGCTCAACCCCAGCAGACGTATCTGCTTGGCACCTGTCACCGCATCACTGTATGCCACATCTACCGATGCATTGGTCTCGAAACTCTCCGAGAGATTGCAGCAGGCGGCCTTGCATAGTTCGTCAGAATTTATCTTTTGGGTGTCGAATGCCGAACTGCGGCTCCTGACGGTGGACGCACGGCGGGCACTTACCGATACCTCCTCGAGCCTGAAGTCGCTTGCCGACACACTCACTGAGTCGGCATCAGCCTTCACATCAGCTTCCTGAGCAGGCATCAACGCCGTACTCATTGCAGCTGCCGCCAATATCATGTATATTCTAATGCCTTTCATTCTCCGCTATTAACTATTAACTATTAACTATTCACTTTCTAAACGCTGTCTCCCGCTCTGTCGCAGAGCAGGAGACAACTGTGAAAATATACTATAAAAACAGGTTATTGGTCTGATGTGATTTTTCAGGTGCAAAATTACATCACATTACTAATGTCCGCAATACCCATTTATAGTGATTTTCTTCATCACTTCAAATACCTGATGATAGTTGTCGCTCAGAGCCTCTCCAACTTGGCGAACTTCAGCAGCAGCGTCTTTTCGCCTTTGGTGTCGAAACGTACCACTATCTTCTCATTGCCGTTCTCTTCGAATGTTTCACGCACTGTTCCATCCCCAAATGTGGCATGTCTCACTCTCGACCCTGCTGCAAAAGCGGTCTCTATCGGTTTCTTGTCTGCAGAGGGCTGCATACCCGTCGTCTTGCTCAACTTGCGTGTGGCGGCTGGCATGGGTCTCTCCTCCGGTTCCCTTCTCCATTCGCTCTGCAGCCACGACGGTTGCCACTGTGGCTGCACTATCGTGCGTTTCTCTCCCGAGCGGTCGAGATACTGCTCGTCAATGTCTTTCAGAAAGCGGCTCGGAGAGGAGAATACTATCTGCCCGTTGCGGAAACGCTGGCGGGCGTATGTTATATAGCACTCCCGCTCAGCTCGCGTTATCGCCACATAGAACAGCCGTCGCTCCTCTTCTATCTCGCGCACCGACTCGGCGAATGCCGAAGGAAACAGTTGCTCCTCCAGACCGGCTATTATCACCACCGGAAACTCCAGACCCTTTGCCGCATGAATAGTCATCAGTGACACGCGGGGGGTCTCGTCGTCAAGATGCTCGTCCTGGTCGGTTAGCAGCGACACTTCGGCAAGAAAATCCGTTATCTTCGTCTCCTCGCCCTGCTGTCTGCGGGCGTCAGAAAACTCGTGTATACTGCCTAATAACTCCTGCAAGTTGTCATACCGGTCTTGACCCTCCGCACTCTTGTCTGCCAAAGCGGCACTCATGACCGCCGTCTGCTTCAGTACATTCTGGGCGAACACGTATGCATCCTCTGTCTGCGCCTGCTCGCGGAATGAGTTTATCAGCGCCGCAAAGCCTGTCAGTTTCTTCTGAGCAGCCGCAGCTGACTCAAGCGCATACCGCTGAGGGTCGCTCACCACAGCAAAGGCAGGCACGTCTGCCCTGTGGGCAGTGTCAAGCACGCGGCGCATGGTGGTCTCGCCTATGCCCCGGGCAGGGAAATTTATCACTCGCAGCAATGCCTCGTCATCGCTCGGATTGACTACCAAACGGAAATAGGCAATGGCATCTTTTATCTCCTTTCTTTGATAAAACGACACACTGCCGTATATGCGGTAGGGAATACCGAGTTTCCGCAACTCGTCCTCTATCACTCGCGATTGTGCATTCGTCCTGTACAGCACTGCAAACCCGTCATACTGCGCCTTCCCCGAGCGCTTGCCCTGCTGTATAGTCTTGGCTATGAACTCGCCTTCGTGACGGTCGTTCTCATGTGCCGACACATGCAGACGCTCACCCGCCTCCTTCTCCGAATAGACGTTCTTCCGTATCTGACCCTCGTTCTTCTTTATCAGACTGTTGGCGGCGTCCACTATGTTCTGTGTCGAGCGGTAGTTGCGCTCTAACTTGAACAGTTGTGCACCGCCGAACATATTCCTGAAGCCGAGTATGTTGTCTATGTTCGCTCCGCGGAAAGAGTATATCGACTGGGCGTCATCGCCTACCACGCAGATGTTGTTCAGCGGCTCTGCCAGCTGCTTCACTATACGCGACTGGCAGTAGTTCGTGTCCTGATACTCGTCAACCAGTATATACCTGAATATGCTGCTGTATTTCTCCCTCAGGTCCTCATTCTGCTCTAATAGCAGATTCATGTTGAACAGCAGGTCGTCAAAATCCATTGCATTGGCCTGCTTCAGACGTTTGTTGTATGCAAAATATATGTCTTGCATTCTGTACAGACGTGCTCTCTTGTCATCCTCAATCAGCGCCCTGTTGCCGGCATAGTCCACAGGTGAAAGCAGATTGTTCTTTGCCATCGATATTCGGGAGGCTATCATGCCCGGCTTGTACTGCTTCTCGTCAAGCCCCATCTCTTTCACTATCTGTTTTATCACGCTCTTCGAGTCCGTACTGTCATATATCGTATAGTCGTGACCGTAGTCTATACGTGCACTCTCCTGACGCAGTATTTTCGAAAAAACACTGTGGAAAGTGCCCATCCAAAGATATCGCGCATACTTGTCCCCCACTAAGCGTGCTATACGCTCTTTCATCTCGCGCGCCGCTTTGTTGGTGAAGGTCAGGGCAAGAATGTTGCTCGGCGACACACCCTGACTCAAGAGCCACGCTATTCTGTATGTCAGCACGCGCGTCTTGCCGGAGCCTGCACCTGCTATCACAAGCGAAGGACCCTCCGTGTTAACCACAGCCGCACGCTGCGCTTCATTCAGTTCATTCAGAAATTCACTCATAACCTGTAACTCGTAACTTGTAACCGCACACTACCTGCCGCATCTCCTATTCCACATACAGCACCAAACCTTTCAGATATTCGCCCTCCGGATGGTAGATGTTCACCGGATGGTCTTGAGGTTGCGTCAGCTGGTGCAGTATCCTTACTTTTCTCCCTGACATCGCTGCAGCGGAAAACACTGCCAGACGAAACATCTCTTTGTCCACTGCCTGTGAGCAGCTGAACGTAAACAGAATCCCGCCCTTCTCTATCATCTCGAATGCCTTGGCGTTCAGCCTCTTATAGCCTTGCAGCGCGTTTCTTATCGCTCCCCGGTGCTTGGCAAAGGCGGGAGGGTCCAATATAATAAGGTTATAACTCTCCTTGCCCTCGCGTTGAATCTTGCCTAAATAGTCGAACGCATCCGCGCATACCGCCTCATGCCGTGTGCAGTCGGGGAAATTCCTCTCCACATTCTGCCTGACCAGTTCCACTGCCTTCTCCGAACTGTCAACCGAGCACACCCGCTCGGCTCCGCCTCTCAGGGCATATACCGAAAAGCCGCCCGTATAGCAGAACATATTCAGCACTCTTCTTCCCGACGAGTATCTCTCCACAAGACAGCGGTTCTCCCTCTGATCGACAAAGAAACCTGTCTTCTGACCTCGCAGCCAGTCTATCTTGAACTCCAGACCGTTCTCCTTCGCTACATCACTCTGTAGAGAATGAACATGTTCAGTCTCCATAACGTGCTCATTTCCCGTACGCACTAAATAGCCGTCCTCTATATCTGCAAAGTTCTTGCGGAAAGGCAGCGTTGACTCCGACTTGTAGTACACGTTCTCCACCTCTTCCACACACTCCGTTATCGCCTTCGCTATCTCTATGCGCGCTCTGTGCATACCTGCCGAATGTGCCTGCACCACCGCCGTATTGCCATACACATCCACTATCAGACCGGGTAGAAAATCACCTTCGCCGTGCACTAAACGGTAAGTGTTGTTGTCTGCACGTATCAAACCGAGGTCGCACCTCATCGTGTATGCTGCACGTATTCTCTCCTGCCAGAAGTTCTTGCTCAGACTCTCCACTCCGAACTCTAATATTCTCACTGCTATGCTGCCCTCCTGCCAGTGACCTGTGCCAAGGGTGTCACCTTCGGCAGAACGTACTGCCACCACATCGCCCTCCTCAGGCTGACCTTTAACGTGACCTATCGCACCCGAGAACACCCACGGGTGAAACCTCATGAGCGACTCCTCCTTATGTTTCTTCAGATATATAATTGTCATAACTTGAAACAATAAACCCTAAACTTCAGAACTACTCCCAGCTTTCAACTTCATACTCTCCTCCTGCTTCTTCAGTTGCAGCAGATGGTCTTCTTCCTTCAGGCGCATATACACGCGTTTCGGCAGTGGCTTGGTTCGCTGCAACTCGTTGTATATGAGCAGTGTCGCCCATGCATCGGTCGAGGCGTATCTTGCCTGCTCGTCTGTCAGCACCGCGTTCTCCCAATTGGTCAGCTGCTGGCTCTTCGAGATTTTCTTTCCGAACACTATCGCGAATATCTTCTGCAGTCCGAGGTCCAGTATTCCGTATTGCAGCACTATCTGTTGTATGTCCACACAGCCCGCCGGTTCAAAATCCCTCAAATGTTGCAAACCCCGCAAGTCGTCTCTGAAGGCGAGCCCCACTTTGCATATCTCCGCGTTGGCGAAAAAGTCCGCCAACTCCTGAGGGAAACCTATATGCTTCAGCTGGAACAGATAGCAGCGTTGCTCGGTCGCTATCTGCACCAGTGCGGTAGGATAATGCTGACCGTGCTGAAAACTCGGGCGGGTCTCCGTATCAACACCTACCACGCGCTGCATATTCAGATACTCCATCGCAGCAGGCAGAGCCGACAGTGTCCTTACCACTATCACTTCACCCGGGAAAGCAACCACCTGCATCCGGTTGACCTCTTCCTTTTCTATCCTGTGTCTGAACTTGTTAGTTTTCATTTGCCCGTTCTTTCCATTCCTCCGACTCTGTCAACGAGTGCAATGCACGCAGCGTATTCAGCAGTTTCTGCCCCCAATGCTCGTGAAAACCCTCTATACAGGCCAGCACTCCGTCGCTCATCACCTGCTCGTCCTCAGTCTGATAGTTGCCTGCCATGTCTTTCAGTTCCTGATATATATCTGCCAGATTCTCACTGATAAACGCCGATATCGGCTCCTGCGAATAGCGCATGTCTTCCACAAACACTTCCAAATACACGTCGTCACTGCCCAACATCTGTTTCACGCTCTCCGACACGTAGTTATAATCCTCCTCTGTCACGAAATGCTGCGGGTAACCGTCAAGTTCAGGCTCGGGTATTTCGAGCGACCGTGTCTTTACGTACAGCATAGGCAGCATCTGCAGCAGACGCTCCGCAAAATCTTGCTTTTCCTGCTCCTCCACATGCTCCAGCAGCAGACAGGTCTGCACAGCAACCGTCACAAAGTCAATCACTTCCTGACTATACACATAATGATTTGTCAATTCAGCCATATTTATGCAATTTAGTTTGCAAAGATACTCATTTCTCCCGACATGTACAACAGCCCCCTCACCCGCACCCGTAATCTGCATCAATGCGGCATCATCTCCCCCTCTTTCTGCTATTTCTCTCGCTTCTCCCTCTCCTTGTTTTTCGCTATGTTTATTGGTCTGTTATTGGTTGATTATTGGACGATTATTGGTAGATTATTGGATGATTATTGGTAGATTATTGGTAGATTACCGGTCTGTTTGCCGATTTCCCCCCTCTCTCTTGCATAAAAGCAAAAAATATCTTACCTTTGCCCCTCGAAACAGACAACCGGATATACGCACTCAAACTGATATCAACCTATGAAACGCAACATCATTCTTACCTTTGTCCTCTTTTTCTCCATCCTCACTATTGCGCAAACCAAGTATGTCGGCGGCGACATCTCCATGCTCCCCTCCTATGAGGCTGCCAACGTTGCATACAAAGATGCCGAAGGCAAGAAAATCACCAATCTTATAGAGTTCTTCCGCGACAAGGCAGGCTACAACATTGCTCGTGTGCGCCTCTTCGTCAATCCCGACAAAACCGATGTCGGCGTCGTGCAGGATCTCCAATATGCCGTCGCTCTCTCCAAGCGTATCAAAGACGCAGGACTCGCACTCATGTTCGATTTCCATTACTCCGACACTTGGGCGGACCCGAGCAACCAATGGACTCCCGCTGCATGGACAAGCATTCCTCAGACTGCTCTCCCCGACACCGTCTATCAATACACCAAACGGGTGCTCGAAACACTGGTCGCTGAAGGTGCTGCACCCGACTTTATACAGACCGGCAATGAGATTTCGTATGGTATGCTCTGGGGACCAAAGGGCACCAAGACATATTACTGCCACTACGACAAAGATGCCAACTGGGCACGCTTCGTCCAACTGCTGCAGAGCGCAGGCAAGGCTTGCCGCGAGATATGCCCTGATGCAAAGATTATTATCCACACCGAGCGAACCAACAACTGGGGAGGTACACAGAAAATCTACAACCGGCTCGCCTCTGTTGACTACGATGTCATCGGTCTCAGCTACTACCCCGAGTGGCATGGCGACCTCAGCAGCCTCAAAAGCATCCTCAACAACATACATGCAAATTTCAGCGATAAAGAGATAATGATTGTCGAAACAGGCTACTACAACAACTGGTATCCCGAAAACGCCACCTACAAACTCACCTCCACATGGCCTGCTTCGCCTGACGGACAGAAGAAGTTCCTCGACGACTTGGTGGCTGCTGTCAAAGACATGGACTTTATGAAAAGCATCCTCTATTGGTTCCCTGAGGAGAACCCTTATCAGAATCGCGTTTACGAACCTTGGTACAACCACGGACTTTTCAACCCCAATACAGGTCAGGTGTCCGATGCACTCTTCTCTCTGCAGACGCTTAGAGGACTGCCCACCGCTGTCGAAACAGTCGGCATCGATGCTGCCTCCCGTTTCCCCTCGCCTCAGGATGCCCCCTTCGTCTATACCGTTGACGGTCGCTCTGTCTCCAACAACGGCAACCTCCCGCAGGGAATCTACATACACAACGGCAAAAAATACATTCGCTGACACTTTTCATCTATTGTCATGCATTACTGACCATACTGAAAAATAAACACTGTTTTTGCATTGTAATGCAATGCATACTCTTGAACAAGTATATACTATATATTGCCTCTTTATTATTGCCGCTGACACTACTGGCACAAACAGACTGCACTGCAGACTCCCTGGCGCAGCAGTTGCGCATTGACGAAGTCACTGTCACTGCCAAACGACGCGCTGAACCTGTCGTACCTGCACAGATACTGGAGGGGGACCGGCTGCAAGCACTTTCCACCTACTCGGTTGCCGATGCAGTGCGCTATTTCTCAGGTGTACAACTCAAAGACTATGGCGGAGTCGGAGGACTCAAAACCGTTGATCTCCGCAGTATGGGCACCCACCACCTCGGAGTCTTCTACGACGGCATAGAGATAGGTAATGCGCAAAACGGTGTGGTGGACCTTTGCAAGTTCTCCATGGATAACATCGAACGCGTATCGCTTTACAACGGGCAGAAAGCTGAGATATTCCAGTCCGCCAAAGACTTCGGCAGTGCGGGCACTCTCTATTTGCGCACCCGCAGACCGCGCTTCGAACCCGGCAAGAACTTCAATCTCATGCTCACCATGAAAGCAGGTACTTTCGGACTTGCCAACCCCTCGGTTCTCTACGAACAACGAATCACCGACAACATACATTTCTCCGCCAATGCCGAGTACCAGTATGCACACGGACGATACCATTTCCGCTACCGCCGCGTAATGCCTGACCGCACCGTTGCTTGGGACACTACCGCTGTCCGGCAGAACGGCGATGTCAATGCATGGCGCGCAGAAGCAGGTTTCTTCGGATATATGCCGCAAGGCAAATGGCACGTGAAAGGCTATTTCTATCAGTCGGAGAAAGGTATCCCGGGAGCCATAGTGAACAATGTCTGGACCAACGCACAACGGCAGTGGGACAGAAACGCCTTTGTGCAGGCTTCTTACATGCAGACTCTTGCACCGGGTTACGACATCAAGGCTGCTGCCAAATACTCCAATGACAGACTGCGGTATCTCAACCCCGACACTACTCTGCTCTATATCGACAACACCTTTCTGCAGCAGGAGATATACATCACTCTTGCCAACCGTCTCCATCTGGCAGGACGCAATGCCATCTTATCCGGGATGCGCAACTCGCAGGCGGCATGGGATTTCAATCTGTCTGTTGATTGGCAATGGAATACTCTCGATGCCGACCTCAAGAACTTTGTTTTCCCCACCCGTAATACACTTATGTTTGCAGCCGCCACTGCCGTTGACTGGAAATGGCTGAGGGCACAGGCAAGCATACTCGGCACCTATGTGCACGACCGCCTCCGATACCCGAGTGCCACTACCAAAGCAGGCACTGAAAACAGACTCGAATGGTCGCCCGCTGTCTTTCTCAGCTACCAGCCCTATCTGCCGGAAGAACTATACCTGCGCGCCTTCTGGAAGCGAAACCTTCGTATGCCCACCTTCAACGACCTCTACTATACCGATGTCGGCAATATCGCTCTGCAGCCGGAACAATGCACACAATACGACGGCGGAGCTGAATACACCAGAACATGGCAGAAGGGAGTCATGAGACAGGTCAGACTACGTGCTGACGGATATTTCAACCAAATACACAACAAGATTGTGGCTATACCCAAGGGCAACGGGCAATACCGATGGATGATGATGAACCTCGGATACGTGGAAATCAGAGGTGTTGACGTGAATGCCGGTTTAACCCTCTGCCCTATCAACGAGTGGTTGATATCTGCCAATCTGACTTACACCTACCAGCGCGCACAAGATTTCACCAATCCCGACGAGATAACCTACGGAGGACAGATTGCCTACATACCGTGGCACAGCGGCTCGGTGGCTGCAAGCACTTCATGGCGCGGACTGACGCTCAATTACTCGTTCATATACGTAGGCGAACGCTATCACAACTCTGCCAATATCCCGCAAAACTACGAGCAACCATGGTACACCCACGACCTCTCCGTTTCCTACGACTGGCAACTGCCCGCAACTAAAAACAACCTGTCGCCCCGTCTGCATTTCGCTGTGGAAATCAACAACATGCTCAACCAGCAATATGAAGTGATTCTCAACTACCCCATGCCCGGCATCAACGGCAAAGGAATAGTCAAACTTATGTTATAACACCTGTCAGCAACAATCATGAAACCGCACAAAGTCATCATACCAAGCATCCTGCTTTGCATTCTCCTCTACGGCTGCAGAGGCGACATTGTTGTCTATCCCTCCGAAAACGAACAACACGGCGACTCGCTCACATCCTCCTACGCCGGATTCTACCTGCTCAACGAAGGCAATATGGGGAGCAACAAAGCCACTCTTGACTATTACGACCTCTCCACCGCCACCTATACCCGCAATCTCTATTCCGAGCGTAACCCTTCTGTGCCGCTCTCGCTCGGTGATGTGGGCAACGACCTTCGTATCTATGGCAACCGGCTGTACGCAGTCATCAATGTTTCCAACAAAATAGAAGTAATGACAGCCGACTCTGCCATCAGAATCGGACAAATCGACATACCCAACTGCCGTTATCTGGCCTTCCACGGGCAATACGGCTACATAACCTCGTATGCCGGACCTGTGCAGATAGGCAAACAGCATGCACAGATTGGCTACGTGGCACGCTTCGACACCGCCACTCTGCTCATTACCGACACCTGCCTTGTAGGCTACCAGCCTGACGGACTATGCATATCGGGTGATAAACTGTATGTTGCCAACTCAGGCGGATATATGTCGCCTGACTATGAATCCACACTCTCTGTCATCAACCTCACTTCTTTCAAGGAAGAACAACGTATAGAAGTGGCACCCAATCTGCATTATGTTCATGCCGACCAATACGGCAAACTGTGGGTAAGCAGCCGCGGTAATTACGCCGACCGTCCCTCACGCCTTTATTGCGTTGACCCCGACCTGCAACAGGTTGTTGACTCGGTGGATGCACCGGTAAGCAACTTATGCATCTCAGGCGACTCGCTCTATTTCTTCGGAGAGCAGTTCAATTGGGAAACACTGCAGGAAGAAACATTCTACGGCATTGTGGACATCACCACTCGCCAACTACTCACCGGCAATTTCATTACCGACGACACCCGTCTGCAGAAACCTTACGGTATCGCCGTCAACCCCGCAACATCAGATATACTCCTCACCGATGCCAAAGACTACGTCACACCCGGTACTCTCTACTGCCTTGGTATCGACGGCAAACAGAAATGGCAGGTCCGCACAGGCGATATACCCGCACACGTTGCCTTCCTGAAAAAACAATAGAAAAACACTGACACACCCGCAATTGTCAATAGTAAATCGTCAATTGTCAATAGTAAATAGTCAATAGTAAAATAGTCAAATAGTAAATATACATTATGGTTACTGACCTCGACCTCGCTCTTCGCAATGCAGTCGGACTCAGAAAGAGCAACGACATATACGTGCTTACCGACGACAATTCACAAAAGTATTGTCTGCCTTTGGTTCGTCAGACACTGGAACTGGCAGACTCGCATATCCTCTGCCTGCCGCATGGAGAAGAACAGAAGACTCTTGCTTCTGTTGAGACTATATGGCAGTTTCTTATCAATCAGCACGCCACCCGCCGCTCTCTCCTTCTTATTGTCGGCGGAGGAGTTCTGACCGATATGGGAGGTTTTGCCGCCTCCACATTCAAGCGAGGCATTCCTTATGTAAACATACCAACAACCTTGCTCGCTATGGTTGATGCGGCACAAGGAGGCAAAACAGGATTCGACTATTGCGGACTCAAAAACGAGATTGGCATGTTTGCTTCACCCAAAGACACCATCGTCTATCCGCCATTCCTCAAAACCTTGCCTCATGAGCAACTCCTCTCAGGATATGCAGAGATGCTCAAGCATGCACTCATCGCCTCTCCTCTCGAACTCATTCACGTACTCGCATTCAACCTCGACGATATCGATTGGGAGATATTTGCCGAACTGATACAGCGCTCTATCGACATCAAGCAGTACATTGTGGAGCAAGACACCGAAGAAACAGGACTGCGCAAGTCGCTCAATTTCGGGCATACCGTCGGACATGCACTCGAAGAGTACTATCTGAGCCACAGACCTGAACCAGGCAACGACAGGCCTGCAGCATCTCCTCTCACTCACGGATACGCCGTGATGTATGGCATTGTGGCAGAGTTGTATCTCTCAGTCAGCAAACTTTCTCTGCCGCAGCAGACACTGACGCAGGTGGCACATTTCATGACCGAGCACTACGGCAAACCGGTATGCCCCTGCAAGGACTACTCCGTTCTCATCGACCTTATGCGCCACGACAAGAAGAACAACTCCGACTCGGAAATCAACTTCTCACTTCTCCGTCAGGTGGGCAACTGCCGTATTGACCAGCATTGCAGCGAACAGGAGATAACCGAAGCCCTGGATTTCCTGTTCAACCTATAACTCTCAGGCAGCCTCAACAGACAATAATTGTCAATATTCATCCATAACAAAGGAGCCGCAAATTGCAGCTCCTTTGTTTCTGTATTCTTGACAATACCATTAAGGTATCATCACTCTTACTGTCCAGTTGCCGTTGCTCAACAGGAATACTCCCTTCTGCAGACGGTTGAAATCAACGTCACCCGTTGTGTAACCTACCAACTGGCCCGATGCTCCGTAGATGTAGATCGTCTTGCCGCTCAAGTTGCGGATCATTCCGTTCTCATATACTGCATCATTGTCGTTGATATCCTCCAGACGAGTGCCTGTATCCTTCACGAAGTTGGCAGTCAGGGTCATATTCTCAGTGATGGTGATAGTGCGCTCTGCAGCGGCAGTATCGTCATCACTCCAGCCTGTAAACTTATAGCCGGTGTTGGCAGTAGCCGTGATGGTCAACTCTGTGCCATACTCATACTCGCCTGTCTCTGCACCAAGGATCTTACCCATATCCTCATCGTTGACCTCAAGAGTCAATGTGTACTTGTTCTTGACCTCAGAGAACGTTGCATTGTAGGTAGCGTTGCCTGCTACGGTTGCCACTACGGCAGGAGTCCAGCCGGTGAACGTGTAAGTATATTCTGCCGTTGCAGGTTTGGTCGGGTCAGCAGGTACTACAACACTCTCGCCATAATGATACTTCTCACTCGAGATTACCGTCTCATCTTCATTGACGAAGGTGACAGTGTACTCAATGTAAGTTGCATCATAGGTGGCTGTGTAAGTAGTTGCTTCCGTTACCTCTACTACTGCAGGTGTCCAAGCCTTGAACGTGTAAGTGTAGGTATTGTCGGCATCCTTCTGAGGTGTCGCACCTGTGTATTCGGGCATTACACCGTACTCTACGTCAGTCTTCTGGAGCTCTGTACCGTCTTCGTTCCGGAAGATGACTGTGTACTTGTTGGTCGTTTCGGTATAAGTGGCAGTGTAAGTCACATCGCCTGTTACTGCACTTATCTCCGGAGTCCAAGCCTTGAACGTGTAAGTGTACTGAGCGGTAGCTGCCTTCTGAGGAGTCTCACCATTGTACTCAGGTGTGGCACCGTACTCTACGTTCTCGTCTTTCTCCAGTTCTGCACCGCCTTCGTTTACCCAGGTTACGGTGTACTTGTTGATGGTGAATGTACCCGTGATGGTCACATCGTTTGCAGGCATTGTGGTCGGCACTTCGCTCCAGCCGCTGAAAGTGTAACCTGTCTTCACAGGCTCTGCCTCGGCGGTAATAGCGGCGTTGTACTCTACCTCGTACTTCTTGTACTCTTCACCGTCAACCGTGTAAACCAAGTTGTACTTGTTGATGGTGAATGTACCCGTGATGGTCACATCGTTTGCAGGCATTGTGGTCGGCACTTCGCTCCAGCCGCTGAACGTGTAACCTGTCTTCTCAGGTGCTGCCTCGGCGGTAATAGCGGCGTTGTACTCTACCTCGTACTTCTTGTACTCCTCACCGTCAACCATGTAAACCAAGTTATACTTGTTGATAGTGAACGTACCCGTGATGGTCACATCGTTTGCAGGCATTGTGGTCGGCACTTCGCTCCAGCCGCTGAAAGTGTAACCTGTCTTCACAGGCTCTGCCTCGGCGGTAATAGCGGCGTTGTACTCTACCTCGTACTTCTTGTACTCCTCACCGTCAACCATGTAAACCAGGTTGTACTTGTTGATGGTGAACGTACCCGTGATGGTCACATCATTTGCAGGCATCGTGGTCGGCACTTCGCTCCAGCCGCTGAACGTGTAACCCGTCTTCTCAGGTGCTGCCTCGGCGGTGATGGCGGCGTTGTACTCTACCTCGTACTTCTTGTACTCCTCACCGTCAACCGTGTAAACCAAGTTGTACTTGTTGATAGTAAACTTAGCATTGACATCAAGATTGTCGGTAATCTCGTTGAATGTCTTGTCCCAACCGGTGAACGTATAACCCGTCTTCTCAGGTGCAACAGGTGTAGTGGCGGCACTGCCGTACTCTACGCTCTGTACGTCGCCGTACTGTACGTCGTCAACATAGAACGTGACATTGTACTTGTTGATGGTCTGGTCGTATGTCGCTATGTATTCAGCATCGGCTGTTGCATTGACCACTGCAGGAGCCCATGCCTTGAACGTGTAGCTGTACTGCTTGTCGCCCTGGCGGGTCGGGTCGGCTGGTATGGTCGGCATGGTGCCGCACTCTACTGCACTCTCGCCTGTCAGTGTGGAGATAACGCGGCCGTCATAATCCTTGAAGATGACAGTGTATTTCTTAACTGCAAACTCAGCGGTTATTGTCACATCGCCTACAGGCATCGTGAACTTGCCGTCGGTTACTGCCACGGTGTTCTCACCCTGTTTAACCACGAGTGAGGTCAGTTCCAGACAGTCGTCGGCCGGAGTGACGGTAACTGCTACCTCTTCGCCCCATGCCACGTTCTCTTCGGCTACAGACACTGTGCCGTTGCCGCTGTTGGATATCTCAATATTGTACTTAACCTTGGCAGCCTTATCGAAGGTGGCGGTGTAAGTCTTATCCTTTGTTACGGTGCTTATGCCGGGTGACCATGCGCTGAAGGTGTAAGTGTACTGAGCATCCTGAGCCTTTTCAGGTGTTGCACCCTTGTATTCGGGTGTTGCACCATACTCAAGCGTTTCACGTTGCAGTTCTGTGCCATCCTCGTTAACGAAGAGTATCACATACTTGTTTACAACCTTATTGTATGTTGCATGATATGTTGCCTCGCCTGTTACGGCTTCCAGTTCAGGAGTCCAGCCTGCGAACTCATACGAGTACTGTGCATTGCCCTCTTTGGTCGGAACCTTGGTGGTTGACGGCATCTCGCCATATTCTACCAATACCTCGTCTATCAGAGTCTCATCTTCGTCCCTGAAGGTGATCGTGTATGCATTGGTTACGCCTTTGAACGTTGCCTTATAGGTGGCAGGTCCGTCAACAGCAACTATTTCAGGTTCCCAACCTTGGAAGGTATAACTGTACTCGCCGTTCTTCTCGCGCTGCGGAGTAGCACCCTGATAGTTAGGCGTAGCGCCATACTCTACCTCATACGAAGCCAGCGGAGTGTTGTCATAGTTGACGAAGTTGATGGTGTATTTGTTTACAACCCGCTCGAACTGAGCCTTGTAGGTTGCAGGACCACTGACAGCGACAACGTCATTGTCCCAACCGGTGAAGTTGTAGCTGTACTGGTCATCGCCCGTGCGTGTTGCCGCAGGCTCAACAGGAGTAGCACCATATTCGTATTCCTCACTGGAGAGAACAGCATCGTTGTAGTTGAGGAAGGTGATGGTGTACTTGCGAACGGTAGAAGTGTAGGTTGCAGTGTAAGTTGCCTCACCTGTTACCTCTGCCAACTCAGGAGTCCACTTGTCGAACTCATAAGTGTATTGTGCATCCTGCTCTTTGGTAGGTGTTGCGCCTGTGTATGCAGGCATTGTGCCGTACTCTACCTCAGTCTTCTGCAACTCCGTACCGTTATCGTTCAAGAAACGTACAGCATACTTGTTCACTGTCTCGGTGTAAGTGGCAGTGTATGTCACATCACCCGTTACAGCGCTCACCTCAGGTGTCCAAGCCTTGAACGTGTAAGTGTATTGAGCGGTTGCTGCCTTGGTCGGGGTCTCACCCGTGTATGCAGGCATTGCACCATACTCTACGTTCTCGTCCTTCTTCAGTTCTGCACCGCCTTCATTTACCCAGGTTACAGTGTAAGTGTTCTTGGTTGAAGTGAAGGTTGCCTTGTAGGTAGCTTCGCCTGTTACGGCAACTACCTCAGGAGTCCAACCTGCGAAGGTGTAAGTGTACTCGGCGGTTGCAGCCTTCACTGCATCAGCATGCGTCGGAACAACGCCGTACTCTACCGTGCTCTGGTCTATCTGACTGTCATCGTCGTTAAGCCAGGTGATGGTGTAGCTGTTCTTCTCTGCGGTTACCACTGCCTGATAAGTAGCATTGCCACTGACGGCCACTACCTCAGGTGTCCAACCGGTGAACGTGTAAGTGTACTCGGCTGTGTTCTCTGGAACGATGGCGGCATGTGCAGGAGTCTCACCCCATGCTACCTGAGTCGTCTCTACGAAGTTGCCGTCCTTGTCGTTCCAAGTGATGTCGTACATGTGAGGTGTCTCATCGTACAAGGCGGTGTAGGTGACATTGGCTTGTGCTGTTGCCACTACATCCTTGTCCCAGATTCCCTTCCATGTGTATATCTTGGCATCGGTGGTTACGGTCTGCACCTCGGTCGGAACAGTGACTGCGGCATCCTTCTCAAGTTTCTGTACTTCGATGATGTTGTTGCCGTCTCTGTCAACGAAACTGATGGTGTACCACTCTACCTTATTGAACAATGCCACAAGGGTTACATCTGCTCTTAGTTTCAGGTTCTCGTCGAAGGTCACTGCCTCGTCGGTGCCTTCAACTGCCCAACCTGCAAAGTAGTAGTTGTAGGTCTCGTCAGATGCCTTGGTCGGGTCGGTTGCGGGCTTGGTGATTACAGTGCCGTAGTCGGCTGTCTGTGCCTCACCGTATGCCTCATCGTCAACCTTGAACGATGCGGTATATTGGTTAACCGTGCTGCTATACTGAGCCGTGTAGGTCACGTCGTCTGTTACCTTGGTCTCGGCAGTGATAGCAGGCTCCCATCCGGTGAAAGTGTAAGTATATTCAGCCGTTGCTGCCTTCTCCGGGTCGGCAGGCTTGATGTCGTTTACAAGAGTACCGTAGGGTTGCTCGGCCTTAACCACATTCTCGGCACCATTGTCAAGCACGAAGGTTACAGTGTACTTGTTGATGGTGAATGTACCCGTAATCACAAGATTCTCGGCCGGCATCGTTGCAGGTATGGTCTCTACCCAGCCGCTGAACGTGTAACCCTCTTTCTCAGGAGTTGTGCGAGCCGTTACGGATGCACCATAGTTGTAGGTCTCCACCTCACCATACTGCTCGCCGTCAACCTTATAGGTGATGGTGTAGGAGTTAACGGTGTACGTACCGGTGAAGGTCAGGTTCTCGGCGGGCATCGTTGCAGGCTCTTCTGCATCCCAACCGCTGAAGGTGTAACCCGTCTTCTCCGCAGGTGTGTACTTCGTTACTTCTGCATTGTAGTTGTATGTCTTCACTACATCTTCCTCACCGGCTACCTTGTAAGTAATGGTGTAGGAGTTGATGGTGTACTGAGCTGTATAGGTTGCAGCAGCAACAACTTCGGTAGCCTCATCGATATCAGGACTCCAACCGGTGAAGGTATAACCTGTCTTCTCGGGGTCAGCAGGTTTGATGTCGCTAACCTTGGTGCCGTAGTCTGCGTTCTCAACCACATCTGCTTCGCCATTGTCAAGAACGAAGGTGATGTCGTACTTGTTGACGGTCGAACTGTAGGTGGCAGTATAAGTTGCGTCAGCATTGATGATAGTCTCAGCGGTGAGTGTTTCGCTGCCGTTCTTCCAACCGTCGAAGGTGTAAGTGTATTGAGCGGTGGCAGCCTTGGCAGGTCCGTCAGGAACGGTGATGGTAGTGCCGCACTCAACATTGGTGAGCTTCAAGCCTTCCACTTCTTCTCCGCCTTCATTCAGGAATGTTACGATATAGAAACGTTTCTCAAACTCGGCACTTACGCTCACGTTGCCGCGAGGCATCATGAACTTGCCGTCGGTAACGGTCACATCGTTCTCGCCGTTCTTCACGCTCAGGGTCTTCAGCTGATAGCAGTCGTCAGCAGGAGTGATGGTGAGGGTAACCTCGTCACCTTCGCCTGCTGTCTGAGGTTCTGCACTTACAGCGCCGTTCAGTATGCCGTCAGCCACGGTTATAGTGTACTGCTTCTGAGTGAATTCACCAAATGGGAAGAGTTCAAATGAAGTGTTATCAACATCCAAAATAGCACGGAAGCTATACTCTACTTGCTTGAGAGAATTGAGCTCAGCCAAGGTATTATATAGTTGCAAGTCGCCAAATACATAGTACTTGCCACCATTGATAGTAACCGCTTGCTCTGTCAGTTGTACATATTGTGCTTCTGTTACTGTTTCAGGTTTCTCTGTTAGCATAGTGGCTGCAGGAAGAGCAGATGCTTCTCCGGCAACAGGTATTGCTGTTGGAACAAGTTCTATGCGATTGCGATGTGTCTTATAAGTACCAATAATACCGGTCAGTTTTGTGCCTTCTGCATATGCAGAGCTTATATAAGTATTCCCATTATCGTAAAGCATTATAATAGCAGTACCATCGGTAACGTATGTTGTCTGATAGTTAGATGATTGAGCTATTACTTGAACCTCAGTACCTATTGCAGTTGCAGTCTCTGGTTTACCATTAACAAAGTCGCGCAAGGTGTAAATGCGGAAGGTAGCGTTGACGGTCACTGCCTCGGCTGGCATTGTGAAGGTATTGTCAGCTACCTCTACAGCCTCACCGCCTGCGGTCTTGGTGACGGTCAGTGTGTTGAGTATGTAGCCTTCAGCAGGAGTTACGGTGAGAGTTACCTCCGAACCTGCACCTGCTTTCTGTTTGTTAGCTGTAACAGTACCATGTTCAATACCGGTGGTGATTGTGATGTCATACTTCGGAACATTTACGAATACTGCTGTCACGGTGATTGCCGAAGCAGGCATCGTGAAGTTGTATTCTGCATCGTAGGTTATCTCGTTGCCGGCAGCATCGGTGATAGCGAGCGACTGCAGGTCGTAGTCATCACTTGCGTATGCGACAGCGAGCTGTGCATCCTGACAAGCGGTCAACTCTGTTGCACCACCTGCTACGCTTACAGTATTGCCGTCAGCACCTGCATTGGTGATGTCGAAGGTGACAGCGTACTTCTTCTCCTTCACTGCATATTCTGCACCATTAAATTCTATAGTAGAAGCATTATACTTGTAGATTTCACCTATAGCTTCAACGTATGCACCTACAACCACATCTTCAGTTACAGTAACACCATAAACCTCAAATGTCTTTATTGCTTCGCAATCATCGCTGAGCCAGAACAAGTTAGAACTAATATTGTTCACATAACCTCCTACTACATATTTTCCATCCGCAACAGTTGCTTTATTTGCGAGATCTGTTGTGAGAGCTACTGCCTCGGAAGGTTTCAGAACGGTTGTCCTGACTATAACGTTTCGTGTCGCAAATGCTGTTTCGTTTGCACGAGCGGTAATGGTTGTCGTGCCTTCTTTCAGCACTTCAGTGATAACACCTGTTTGAGCATTAATCTTGACAATAGTTTCATCCTGACTGCTCCATGTGATTTCATCGGTTGCAGTAGTAGGGTCAAGAGTTGCAGAAAGTGTCGGATAAGTGTTCTTGTACATTTCAAGCACAAGGTCACTTGTTTCCATCACAACACCTGTTGCAGGAGTCAGTTCCTTCACCTCAAGCGAGAGAGCCACAGTGGTCGTCACAGTGAGGTTCTTCTTGTCCTTGGCTGTGAGGGTAAGGGTTGCATTGTAAGTACCGGCAACCGAAGCGTTATAACTTACGGTGAGTTTACCTCCGGCGACTTCGGTATTGGAGAATACGGAAGCGCCTTCACCTGTAATCTCTGCGGTGATGGCAGTGCGCAGGTTCTCGGCGGTGATGGTCAGTTCCTCGCTGCCGGTGAGTGCAGTACCGGTGTAGAGTTGAGTACCGAAATCAACCGATGCGGGTTCTGCGGTAAGGCCGCCTGCATTCGGATCAGATGCTTTTGCGTAGAATCCAAGAACCTGATCTTTAATATTTGTAGCATTCGTAGCAGTATAGCAACGGAAATCTTGTGCATTATATACACCCAAATAGCGAGCCATGGTAGCCGCTTTCAGATACGGATTGCCGTTGGCATCATCCTCAAATGTAAAGTACTTGGTGTCCCCGGTATTGATGCGTACTCCGTTGTTTGTATCTGTCATTACCAACCATTTGGTTGCATCACCATTAGGAGTGAACATGTAACCATTAGTTGCATCTTTGACAACATTCCACAACAGGTTAGCAGCTACAGGTGCTGCGATTGTATTATCAACAACCGTAACAGCCGTTGCAGCAGGAGCGGCAGAAGCATCATTCGGCATTGCATAAGTTCCGGCATTGGTACCACCTCTTGTTATTGCTATAACAAACTCCTGACCTTCTGCAATATCGTCAATGTCGGTCAGTACATAGCCATCTGCTACAGGAGCACCTACTACGATTGTCACTTGTGCTGTCTTGCCGTTGGCAGTGGTAGCAGTAGCCGTGATTTCGCCTGTCTTGAGTGCGGTGATATTGCCTTCCGCATCAATGCTAACGACCTCATCCAAGCCACTCCATGTGACAGTCTTGTCAGTGGCATCCGAAGGAGTATAAATCACTTCTATTGTGGTGGTGCCATTAACATCAAGATAGATATAATCCTTATCAAGTATGATAGTCTCTACTGCTATTGCCGTTGACGAAACGGTAACCGTGCACTCGGCTTTGAGTTCGCTGTTCTCCTGCGAGGCGACTGTGATGACGGTTTGTCCTTCGCCCACAATGGTCATGAGACCGGTCTGGTCGATGGTAGCCACAGCAGGAACAGATGATGTCCATTCTACAGCAGGATTCAATGCATCTGCGGGTGCAACCACCACTTCGAACTGATAAGTAGCGTCATCTGTTGATAGCGAGAGAGCAGTGCCTACGCCGGTGAGCGATACGCTCTGTACGGCTATAGCCTCAAACTCAGCACTTACCGTCACTGCACTTGCAGGCATCAGGAATGTGTATTGGTTGGTCTGTCCTTCCACAGTCTCGCATGTAACGGTATTCTCCGAAGCATCTTTGACAGCAAGTGTGTTAGCCTTCAACTGATAGTGAGTGGCAGGTGAGACGGTAAGTGTAACCGTTGTGCCCTCCGCAACATCTGTCATCGGGTCAGCCGTAACAGCACCATTGGTCATTTCTGCAATCGAAACAGCATACTTGGGCAGTTCCTCAAACTCTGCAGTAATAGTAACTGCGCCCTCCGGCATAGTGAACTTACCATCGGTTACCTCAATTGCTGCACCGGTAGTAGTGCGTTTCACTGCAAGTGTGCCGGCTTTCAACTGATAACCTGTAGCAGGAGTAACAGAAACTTCTACTCGGTATCCTGCAGGAGCAGCATCCTCAACATTGATAGTACCATTCTCTGCCACATGAGTAATAGCATAGCAAGCAGCCTTGGTGTAGAAACTCAGAGCTTGACCTGTGATGTTGGAATTGATACTTGTGTAGCAACGTACATCCTGTGAGTTGTAGATTCCAAGATAACGACTTGTAGCAGTATTGTATAGGTAATCATCTTTTATTTCAAATGCCTTATTAGCATTTGTGCCTACACGTACACCATTGTTAGTATTTGTGCAATAGAGCCAACTTTCAGTTGTTCCATTCGGATAGATAGTGTAACTACCTTCATCACTTGCTATATTCCAAAGGATATTTGCGTTGTCTGTATTAATATAGCCGTTAGTAACGGTTAAAGCAATAGCTGCAGGAGCAGAGCCTGTACCGTTATTAGTAGTTATACCATAATATGCACTTCCTTTCTCCCATACGATAATCACCTCATCTGTTGCTGCAATATTCGCAAGGGTTGTTGATTTATAGAAGTCGCAATCAACGGTGGTTTCTGCCGGTGCAGTTGCCTTGAAGGTAACGGTAACGGTTACATTCTCGGCGGGCATGAGGAAGGTGTAAGCGTCTTCGCCTTCAACAGCAGTCAGAGTGAGACCTGCAACATTGGTGGTTATCTCGTCCAACTCATAACCTGTCTCGGCAACATACTCAACCTTGACAGTCTTGCCTTCAACAGCTGATTCAGGAGTTGCTATAACAAGACCCTGCTCCGAGTTGTAGGTCGTGGTGACTGTGAAGAGCTGGTTGAATACAGCACTTATAGTCACGTTCTCGGCGGGCATGAGGAACTCGGCACTGCCGTTCTCGTCGTCGATAAGGGTAACATCGTTGCTGATATCATTATTATCTGCATCCAGAACTTTCAGACCACCGAACTCATAACCTGTGGCCGCCTCGTAGAGAACTTCCACTTCTGCATCCGTTTGTGCATAAGTGTTGACCATGAGTTCACCCTCACCGGTCTGTTGTGTTTCGATGAAATAGTAAGCAAGGCGGGTATTGGAAGAACCAACCTCGTATGCTACTGCTATATCCTTGGATCCTTCTGCATAGGCAAGCAGGATATTCATATTTACGGTAGCACCCTCGGTAAACGTTTCTGTCGTGGTATATGTTGCACTACGCAATGCCACTACATCCGTCATACGAATGAAGTCTCCGTCCGCAAATTTAATCTGTGGAGCTCCATTGCAGAGGTCACCACTTGCCTCTACCGCGATTGTCAGAGTCTTGTCAGCATTGCGTGTGATTGAATACAGAGCAATCAGCTCGTTGCCGCCGCATACACCACCGGTGGTTGTAAACTCTGCTGCACCATAGAATGTGACAGGTGTGAGAACAACGGGTTCGGTTACTGTCACTGCGCAGGTGGCGGTGTAGTCGGTTCCTTCTACCGTTATCTTGGCAGTGATGTTGGCAGTACCTGCTGCAACGGCTGTCACGAGACCTGCATCACTTACGGTAGCCACTGCAGGAGCATCGCTCGACCAATCAATGGTGTAAGAGTCAACATTCTTGACTGTAGCCGTCAGCGTCTCTGTCTCACCCTCCTCAAGTGTAAGGGTGATCTTGCCCAGTTCAATAGTAGGAGTGGTCGGACAAGCAAGTGTCACAGGAATAGAGATGTTAGAAACCATTCTGTTTCCTGCCATATCTACCTTGTGCCACAAGAGATTATTTATAGTAAATGTGGTATTAGCACCATATTCATAAGTAATCTTTGCTTCTGCAAGTGCATCGCCATTGCCATCACCAACTGATTTATTTCCAAGTGGCGACTCTACCTGTATCCAGTTTATGCCCTTGGGATTTTCACTTGCATCGGCGACAATGACATCAATGCCGTCAGCACCGTTATTTGTTATAGTAAGATATATTTCAGAACCTGTCTCTGCACTGTTAAATGCATGATATACCAGTTCCTCGCAGTATTTCTTCACAGCTTTGAATACTGCACTTACGGTGATACCGTCTGCCGTCATGGTAGTGGTATTGCCGTCTATCTTTGCTCCGTCAACTGTGAAGTAGTCAAGTTCATAGTCGTCTGCGGGAGTAGCGGTAAGGGTGACGGTGGTACCTATAATGCCGCTCATCGGGTCTGCTGCTACAGTACCATGCTCGGGTTGGGTGATTGTCACGTCATATACCGTAAGGTCGGCAGCAGTCTTGAAGGTTGCTGTCACTGTGGCAGCACCTTCGGGCATTACAAATGTGTAGGTAGTGCCGGCTGTAACGGTAGTGAGTTCAACAGCACCATCGTTAACCATGATTGTCTCAAGTTCCTTGCCGGCAGCAGGAGTCACGGTAAGAGTGACGGTGGTGCCTGCCTGGGCAGTCAGCTTGTCGGCAGTAACCGTACCATCCTCCGTGTCAACACCTGTGATTGCAAACCAAGTATGTGCAGGAACTGTTGCACAGAGTTCTGTTTCAGCGATTGAGATATTGCCGGTATCCCATCTGCCATTAGGATCCGTAGCCATACTTGTCGTATGCCAGTTTACAGTCAGTGTCAGGTTGTCAAGGCTTGCAAGTCCTGTATAATCAACAATACCCTCTATCTCACCTGCGCCGACAGTGCCTTGGTCTTTGCCTACTCCATTCAGAATGACTGTCATGAAGTCAATAACCGTACCGGTATTGTTCGGAGCGACTTTTACGCGGATACTGCTGTCATCCACCTTGGCAACAGTAAGCAGTATGCGTCCGTTGGCATCACCAAACTCAGCATTGCCCTGATGACCTGTAGCGAAGTCACAGTAGGTAATCCCGCATTTCTTCACCTCATAATAGGTCTTGCCGTCATACTCATTGTATGCGCCTGCATACTGATAGCAGTTGCCGTCAACAAGAGCGTAGTTTTCATCGGCGTTGCCGACTGTGATATTGCCGGTTTGACCTGTAGAGCCATTGTTGAAGAGGATTCCTGTTCCTGAATAGCAGGTTGTAAGAGTAACAAGATATTCACCATCGGTTGCTGTCAGTTGCTTGCCGGGCCAAGCCTCTTCAAGTATATTGCCTTGCGAGTTCCATGCCCATAGATATACATTCTCCCATGCATCTGGTTTTCGGAATGTGATATTGTATGTCCCGCAATCAGTTTTTTCAACAAACGATTCAGTGAAAGTAGATGCAAGCCAGTATCTGAAAGTAATGTTGTAGGTGCCTGCCTCGGGAAGAATGACTGAGTAGTTGTTGTCGCTATCATCAGGATTGCCTTTCCAAGCAGCTGCCGAGCCATATTCCTCTACAACAGTTTTGAACTCAATGGTTGTTGCATCAGTTATTACGATACCTGCCAAAGTGACCGAAGCACTGAGACCATCGTCAGCCAGAGTCATTGTTTGGGCAGCAAGATTCTCGGAATAAGTCCAAGTGGGAGCATTGGCGGTTACATTAGCCGCTGTTGCCTCGGTAGGTGCACCTGCTATTATATATATGGGTGCCACATAGTCACCAGTCTTGGTAGGAGTAGCGGTAGTAGTAATAGTTTTGTCAGTGGTATTGATTTTTGTCGGATCAGCAGTGATGACAACGGTGTAGAGACCATCTTCATCGACAGACATAGTGAAGTTATTACCAATGTTCTCGGGGTCACTATACCACTCATCGTCAAGCACTATCTTGTATTGCAGTCCTGATGCTTGAGCGATATTCAAACCTTCGATAGTAGCGGTATATTTGCCGTCCTCGCCGAGAGTCATAGCATTGGTGGGTTGCCAATTGCTACCCGACTGATATGCACTGAGAGCTACAAAGTAGTCTTGAGCAAAGAGTGCCTTCACGGTTACAGGGTATGCCGGCATCGTGAATGTATTGCCTGCGGCTATAGTTACTACCTTTTCTTCATTCTTTTCATTGAGGTATGTAACCTTTAGCGTTTGCAGGTGATAGTCAGACGATTCAGGAGTAGCTGTCAGTGTGATAGTTTCACCTTTAGCAGCCTTTTGTATGTCAGCAACAACTGTTCCGCCTGTAGTCTCAGCAATTGTCACTACATAGGGGCGAACCACAGCAATCGGCTCGTCTATCATCAACTGCTTGAAGACAAGAGTACTCTTGTCAGGACAAGCCAGACGTATTACAACATCTTCTGTTGCTGTATATGTATATAATGAATCGGTATGCTTGACAACGTCGGCAGAACCAATCTTAACATTCACACCACTTGGTATGTTACCAAACTTGGCATTCAGTGTGCTACCATTCTTAAGAAGCAACTCAATATAAGCCGTAGCCATTTTTGTCTTAAGTCCTAAGAAAGCCTCATTCTGGAAGACTTTTTCGGCAGCAAGAGAGTCAAGTTCATTCAAATCAGCATACTCATAACCTTTGGTTGTAAGGACTTCCTTGAATGCAGCAGTTTGCTCAAACACCTTTTTCTCCTTTGTTCCGCTACCATTATCCAATATCCATTGCTCTATGTTGATGGATTCTGCATATTTGGCAGTCCACTTGCCGTAAAGCGGAGTGTTGGCAGTGATGATGAGAGCCGTCATGTCAGCCACCTTGTTTGCCTCGGCAAGGTCGCTGTCGGTGTACCAACCGTCGAAAGTGCAGTGAGCACGGGTCTGGTAGTTAGCATAGTTTTGCGGAGCAGTGCCTGCTGCCACGGTCTCTGTACCCAACTCAGTTGCACCGTCATAGTAGGTAACCGTCCACGATGAGAGTTTGTCGGCAGTGATGGTGTAGGTCACGCCGTCAATCTCAGCCTGTGCCTGCCATTTGCCACTCACTTCTTCAGCGGTGACTTTGATGTTCTTGTCGGTTGACTTGGTGGTGTTGTCCTCATAAGTGATGAGGGTATTCTGTGTGAACACTACCTCAGGAGCCGTTGCCGATGCTGCCACTGCAAGGGTCTTGTCTGCCTGCAGTGTCGCCAAGTCTTCAGCACTCAAGACAGTGCCGTCAACACTCACACCCTTCAAGGTCACCACGGTGGAGAGAATGTCCTTCTCGGCTGGACGGACTACCTTAATGGCACCTATTGTATATGAACTACTTGTACCTCTACGAACATATAATTTATTTACACTAATGTTAGCAGGTACTATAGCATATCCTATATTGGCACTTCCCTTAGCTGTGGCATTGGTATTCAAGTCGGAAATTATATCTTCTGTACCTTGAGTTGTACCAAAATCCCATGTGCCATAACCACTGACATAAATGGTATCACCTTCTTCTATCGTTACATCAGTAGATATCTCAAGATACAAGGCATTTCCTCCTGACTTTATACCACTACCTTTCATATCATCTGGCACAGTGGTTACATAAGTCAACCCTTCAGTTGACCAAGATTTACTTGTATCTGTTGTTTTAAGTGCAACCGTACCACCAGTTGCATTGATAACAGCATCCGTAGTCTTTGTCCCATCTGATTTCCAATAGAATATCGTCTGTGCGGCGGCATTGACTTTGAGGGTGAAGGCTTCGGAGGGTACCCATGTTGGGGTGTCGCCTTCTTTGTTGAAGTCGTTGCGTGCTTTCACTACATACTCATAAGTGCCTTTAATGGAAGCCGTGAACGTATAGGTGTCTTCGTCTGCACCTTCTATCTTCACGCCGTCAACATACCACTCATACTCCGTAGCATTGGCAGCTGTAGCAGTAAGTGTCACCGATGTACCCTGACTAACAGGCGAGGTCACGTTTGCACTGATAGTTGCAGCAGTAACAGGTGTTGCCTCGCTGACGATGATAGTGATTGTCTTCTCCACGGCGCAGATGCCGTTGGTCTCATCGGCGGCCTGCGTGGCCGTGACGGTATAAGTGCCGGCTGCAGTAGCAGTGAACTTGCCGGCATCAATGCTTGCGTCGGTAGTAACAGCATCACCTTTCTTTATAGTGTAGGTAACGGCATTCTCATTAGTAGAAGTGAAAGAGAGTGCGACCTCATCACCTACGTATGCTGTTTCTGCGGCTGAGAAGGTGACAGTAGGTTCAGAACACTCAGGTTCAAGGGTGATAGTCACTTCGTCAATACGTAAGGTTGTATTTCCTCCATAATTACTTCCGCTATTTAACGTGTTTGTTGATGTATCAAATTTAACACGTTTATATATGGCAAATGCTTTAGTCCCTTCTGTTGGAGTTATCTCATAATAGTGTGCATCACAAACATTAGTTTGTACATACCCATTAAAAGAAACATCACTGTAACCAATGGCCGAAGTTGGAAACGAAATATCATCCCAAAAAATTACAGGTTGTGAAGATGTTCCACTGGAAGAATTTGTTGAGCCATGAATTACTATCTTACTTATTACTCCTTCCCCTGAAGCAACAGTAAATGCTATTCTTTTAGTATTTTCAGTCCACGTCGCATCTGCAGCATTGCTAATCTGAATTAGTGGAACGTTAGATGAAGTACAAATTTTAGAATTACTTGTACTTGTAGGGCCCAAAGGTGTGACTTTACTTTTTGCTGTGCCTGCAGCTATTTCCGCAGCACTAAAAGTAACATCTGTTGATGCCCACGCAGTGGCAAAGCCGACAAGCAGCATCAGCCAGAGCGCAAAGAGTTTTTGTTTTTTCATGTTGTTTGTTGTTTTAAGTTTATATTATGTTAGTTATTATTCCTATTTTTCCGTGTGCTGTGCACATTGAGGCAATCGGGACCATTGGTTATATATCATTCGTCACCATTCAATTCAGGGTCTATCATCTGGTCTATACGCTGACTGCCTACTTCTGCCAGCCATTGTTTTAACGGCTCCGCCTTCTTCGAAGGGACTGTCTGAATGATACGGAGAATGCCCTCAAGGTCAGCGGCTTGCGCCTTCCTTCGCTTCCCATCGGGAGCTATCATTTCAACAGGGGTACAAATTGTACCCCACTTGAGATACAACTCCGGATCTCGCGAGCGCATACGCTTGATATATTACTTAGCATCCACACTATCAGTCAATACTTGTACAACATCCACAACGGAGAAGTAGTACTTTTCTTCTTCAGCATTCCATGCAACACGTACTCGTCTGCCTT
Organism: Paludibacteraceae bacterium; assembly: GCA_017479885.1. Lineage (GTDB taxonomy): Bacteria > Bacteroidota > Bacteroidia > Bacteroidales > Paludibacteraceae > Colicola. The sequence continues at coordinate 46,471 of JAFVBR010000040.1, forward strand.
CAAAAAGTTGTATCGCTAAATTATCGTTCATCATATCAACTCTACAAAACACAAAGGGCAAAAACCGAAGTCTCGGTCTTTGTCCTTATTATACACGCGTGCGCACGTAAAGATTGCAGTGACATAAAGCCACTCACAGGTCCATGTGGGTTGCATGTGTTTCATTTCCGGTATATTTTCAGGTTCAGTTGCGCGCGTTACCCAAATATCCACTCCAGTATTGATGAGTGCAACACTCTATTACGAGTGCAAAGATACTGCGAAAACCGGAAATCAATAAGTATAAAATGAGGCGTAAGTATCATTTTGCAGGCTGAGATATAGTCTCAAGCCCGATAAATGCAGGGGTTAGCGAGGTTTCAAACGTTTTAGGCATAAAATTTACTTTCAAAAGTGCTCTAAGTAGCATTTTGCAGGCTGATTTTTCATCGG
>JAFVBR010000041.1 GCA_017479885.1 Paludibacteraceae bacterium
TGGCTCAAATTAACCGACCCGTTAATTGCACCCAGTGACGTACAACAAGAAGGATAGGAATAATAGTATGTCGTTGACCCGCTTTTTTCCACACGCTTATAAAGATATGCTTTAGTTTGACTTGATGTATAACATGCGAATCTATCGGAATTGAATTGTATTATTCGCCAACTATTACCATCTTTAACAGGTGATTCAATAACATACCCAGTGTTACTTTGATAATAGAATTTCCAATCGCAATTGTTAACTGAAGTACTTTGCGCCGTATAACTATCTGAGAAATCCAACCTATTGCTAAAAGAAGTAAGAGAAATATACTTGCCATTTTGTTTTAACTTATATGAACCTGATGTAGCAGTTGTTTCCACTGTTATTTCATAACTGGTCATTTCTGTTGTTGCCGACATGTCGGCATATCCGCCATAAGTATTATTCCCAGATTTGCCAGTAAGTACTTTCCCAGTCCCCGCATTTCCTGTGGCATAAACATATTTATTAGCAGTCCAATCAGTTGGTGCAGATGTTACAAGTTCATATTTGTCAAACACCATTCCTCCTGCGATTGTTTTTGTATAAACAGGATAAAGATGAACATCAGCAGAAGATGGGTAATATTTTCCTGCTGTAACTGTCACCATGCTCAATTCTGTTGTACTTGTAGAAGATGTTGAGTATGATGTACTCCAACCTTGAAACGCCCAACCATCACACGGTGTGGACATCACGGGAGGAGTAACACCGGCATTAGCAGCGGTTTCTGTTATTGGTGTTGACGTACTTGTACCTGTCGTGTGAAAATAAACAGTCTGTGCAACAGCAGCAGCTTTTTCCACATAGAAAGAAATGCCGGATATTTGTATCAAACCATTTGAACTACCACTGGTACATACGATTTCTATCTTATAGTACAAATTTGTTGCTTGATTTGCTGATGCGATACTACATTCTTTTGTTCCTGTTGATTTGTCAAAATCGCCCAGTTCTGTCCAAGATGAAGCATTTGTTGACTTATAAAGTTTGATACTTGTTATGTTGCTAGTGGTAATTGCATCAATAGTCAAAGTAACTTTGGTTACTTTTTTGTCAATAGCAGCACTTGTTATGATTGTACCTGTAGAAGCATTATTTTTACGCCCCATTTTAATGTAACTCCAACCGTTATTGTTGTTGTTTCCATTCTCAATGTTAACGGTAAATCCATCGGTAGTATTTGACCAACTTGCAGTATAACTACTAACACCTTGGCTATTGTTGTCAGAACTAAAAACAGTACTTTTATAAACTTCATCATCTCCCCACGCACTCCCTATTCCTACTATCATCAGCATTAGCATGGCTGCAACTGCCTTGTAGCAAGCAGGTAGCAAGCTCCTCCGGGTGATTAGCGGGTGATTACCGCGTTGTTTCCGCGTCCTTCCACTGCTAACACCGTACTCTGACACGCCCTCTCCGCTACTTTTCCACTTAGGATGCGCTACCCTTGCGCTACCTTCAGGCAAAGAAAAGCCTCTTTCCACTATAGGAATACTATAGGGATACCGAAGGGATAGCCTACTTTGGAACATATCGTCTGGCGATATTTCTTCCGAAGCCACCTTACTTGTTGTTTGTTTGAGCAAGTGAGTTATCAACCCTCTGACTTTGTTGAGTAGATCCTGTTTCATATAGTTGTTTTTTATTTATTCTCATTATATTGCGTTCTTTGACATATTGAAATATAGAAAACAGAAAAAACGAATAGGACTATGAAGCCCTATTCTCGGTCGTTGCTTTGGCGGATTGCCAAAAACAACAAGATGTTATGTGGTAAACCTTATGGTTTCAAGCTGCCGATTACCTTATGGTTTGAGGCAGCCGATGGGAACGACAAGCGTGCCGTCCTTGAGAGCGTAGGCATACATGCCGGTGGCGGTCAGAACCATACGGAACGCCGGTTCGCCCACTTTGTCGGTGTCAATCTTCTTGTGAAGTTTGTTGAGCGACTTTTGCGCCTCCTCAACACTATACGTACCGCCGAGCTTGATTTCAACCAGTCCGTAGCGTCCGTTGCGAAGATGAACGACAGCGTCACATTCGAGGTTGTCTTTGTCACGATAATGGCTTACAAATCCGTTTATGGCCTCCGCATACACACGCAGGTCGCGGACTGCCATCGTCTCAAAGAGCAAGCCGAAAGTATTGAGGTCGTGCATCAAGTCATCAGGTGAAAGTCCGAGAGCTGCAGTGGCAATGCTCGGGTCAACAAAATAGCGCGTATCGCTGGTGCGGATAGCCGTCTTTGAGCGTAGATTTGTATTCCAAGCCTTCATATCTTCAACAACATAAATACTTCTCAATGCGTTAAGATATGAACCAATGGTCTTGTCTGATAATGTTATCGGTTCGTTTGTCATCAAGTCCTCACGTATCACGCTATAACTTGCTTGGGATGCCTGAAGTCTTGCTAACGATCGCAGCAACGACCGGCACCTATCAGGATTACGAAGAGTATCGTCAAAACGGCTGATATCAGACTCTGTAATGGCATCTATGTAACTAAAAGCTGTCTCTAATGCGACATCTTTCGGTTCGCTGATAGCGGATGGCCATCCTCCTCGGCAAAGCAAGAATGCAATGTCAGAGAGATTCCACTTGTTTTGGCCTACAATTTTGTTTTGCCCTTCAAATAATGACAACAGACTTACCTCTCCCGTTGACTCTTCTGACTCCCAAAGGCTCATCGGACGCATCCGAAGCCACGCAAAACGACCTGCCCCTGAATGATTGATGCGTCTATTGTCTTCTTCGTCTTCCTGATAAGGAACTGCCGAGCCGGTAAGTATAAACTGACCTTTTTTATGACGTCTGTCAACTTCCGAACGAATGCTATCCCACAAATCAGGTATTGCCTGCCACTCGTCAAAAAGGCGCGGTGTCTGACCGGCAAGCAAAGTTGGCATGTCGTTTTCTGCCATCTGACGACTTTCACGCAAGATCTGTGGATCTGCCATCATTACCTGACTTTGAGCGATTTGCTGTGCAGTTGTTGTTTTGCCGCACCATTTGGGTCCCTTAATTAAAACCGCTCCAGCCGTCCTTAACAAAAAATCCAGTCGTGCATCAGCGATGCGAGGTTTATAAACAAGATCTTCCATATTTTTGTAATGATTAGATGAACTATATTTGCGCTGCAAAGGTACAAAATAATCCCCACACAACCAAATATTTCAGACACAACTTCCGCGTTTGGCGGATTTTTATTGGACAATTTGGCGGGTTTTTGCTTCCGCGTTTGGCGGATTTTCATTGGACAGTTTGGCGAAAATAGAGTTTTCTGTTTTCAATATGTCAAATATCGTTCTCACGTTGTTTAGAGTACTTGTGAGATGTACTATATCCAAATTCAATCAGTGTCGCTTAGTGGCGCTCAGTGTCGCTTATGAAGCACACCGAAGCGGGGCTCACCATCCGCCACAGGGCGGACAGCAAGTCCGACAACCAACCTGCTTGCCGGCACAGAGCCGGCAGCGGTCGGGAAATATACAGTAATGTCATCACAGACATACAATTAAACATTGACTTTTCGCGCAAATGCGCTAAATTAAATATTGCCAATTACGGTCTTAAACTATATATCATCCTCGCCTATGCGAGTGAAAAACAAGTCATATCAGGTATCTCAGTTGCCAGGCAGCGGCTCGGCGGCAAGAGATGTTTTCGGAAGTGTCCGTCAACTGACGGATGCCTCCCCTTGCGTTGTGCACGCATGTAAGCACCAGCACTCAGGGTTTAGGTTATCGGCTTAATCTATTCTCACTCATGTGCCCCGCTCGGCACTAAATTGAGCAACCGTTCTTTGACATATTGAAATGACTGATAAATTACATTTTTGTGCAGTTTGGAGTGCCGGAAATATACATTTTTGTGCAGTTTAATGGCAGTGTGTTGCGAGTGTAAAACAGATTTTAGTCAAATTTGTTGTGTATGCAAAACGATTTTCTATGAAAAGTGTTGTGCATATAAAACATTTTCTGTAATTTTGCATCGTGATTTGAATTTACATATACTAAAACTATAAAAACATACCGGTATGGATGCATTATTTACACGTAATGAGCAATTGCTTGAACAAACTTCTCTCCATTTTGTACGTTCCATTATGGATGATATTCTATGGAATGAGGCTCGCCTGATTGCTATTCGCGGTGCGCGTGGTGTAGGTAAAACCACGTTGCTGCTTCAGTATCAAAAGCTTCACTACGGAGATAACAAAAATCACAAATCCCTATATGTTCGTTTGGACAATTCCTATTTCAGCACCCACACTCTTGTGGATACTGCCGAGCAGTTCTATCGTCAAGGTGGCGAGTTGTTGCTTGTGGATGAGGTTCATAATGCTCCGCTGTGGGCTAAAGAAATCAAAGAGATTTATGATACCTTCAAACATCTGCGGGTCGTTTTTACAGGTTCGTCTCTGCTGCATATCCTCAATGCTCAAGCTGATTTATCGCGCAGGTGTATAAGTTATGACATGCAAGGTCTATCGCTGCGTGAGTATTTAATGCTTTATCACAATATAGAACTGCCTCGTTTCACACTTGACCGGATTATATCCAATCCGCATGATGTAGCTGCTGTCGTAAGGGATAAATGCCGTCCGTTGGAACATTTTTCCAATTATCTAAAGCAAGGCTATTATCCTTTTGGGACAGAGGGTTTTGTCGTTTATGATCAGCGTGTTGAGAGTACCGTTGATTTGTTGCTCAATATTGAACTGCCTCAACTTCGCAAGGTTGATATCGGCAATATCCGCAAATTGAAAGCCTTGTTGGCAGTTCTCTCAACAGAAGTGCCGATGCTGGTTGATACAACCAAACTTGCGACTTTGACAGGCATTGCCAGAACAACCGTTCTTGCCTACCTGCAGTATCTACACGATGCCAAACTCATCCGCTTGCTGTATTCAGATGATTTGAGCGTCAAGAAGATGCAGAAGCCTGACAAGATTCTTATGGAGAACAGCAATCTGCTCTATGCCTTGTCGCTTGAGAAACCCAATATCGGTACCGTGCGTGAGACTTTCTTCTGCAACCAGTTGGGCTACAAGCACCAGGTGGAGTACAACAAGCGTGGGGACTTTCTCATTGACCACAAACTCACTTTTGAGATTGGCGGTAAAGCCAAAGACGGCAAGCAAGTGGCACAAACCGAAAATGCCTACATCGCTTCTGATGACATCGATTATCCGATTGGCAACAAACTTCCGCTTTGGTTGTTTGGGTTGATGTACTAATCGGGTATGCAGGTGTCGCGCCCGCGACAATGCACTACTAATACACTTTATCAGTCAGACATTGAACTTGAAGTTCGGTGTCTGATTTGTTTATGCTCGGTTAGCCCACATAATGACCCGCTTTAAGAGCTGCGCCTCCTGTGTGTCACCAATTCCCGCGCATCAGTCATTTCAGTATATCAATATGTCAAAGAACGCAATGTGATGAATAAATAACCGAAGCGGAATGGATTTATTTTACTTCTTTGATTCCGCTAACGGTAGTATAATATATAAAGTGTTTTTGCATACACTACAAAAAAATGCAAGAGAGATCTTTCACATTATGAGAACAACTGAAAAAACATTTAGTTACCATGTTTATTAATGATGTTATTATTCTATAATCTAATTGTTTACGTGCCCGTCTTGGTTCAACTAAACCGACCCGTTAATCTGACCCAAA
>JAFVBR010000042.1 GCA_017479885.1 Paludibacteraceae bacterium
ACAAGAGTTAAAGCATTATTTATCAACAAAATATATCATAATTTAACCATTGTTTTGCGATTGACCGTTTGTGATACATTTAGCATCCATTCGCACATGTTGCATTACGAAAAATAAAATAATTTGATGCGGTTGCCGTGTAAAAAGTACATTTGATTTTGTAATATCAAGAAAAAGTTGTATTTTTGCCGCAAAATAATGCAAATTGCGATTAGTGTAATTATGTCACAGAAAACGATTTGGAAAATACAGTATTTTGGCTTATGCATTAACGAGTTTGCTCGCAAGTACCGCCTTAAGCCACAAATAGCCCACAACTACTTGCAGAAATACAAAGGGCTTCAGTTCCTGCAAGATAATTATGAGGTGGAGCATACGCTCGCACTTGATGACACTATCCATTCTCTGCATAAAGTATGTGCTTATAACGGCGGAACACTATGATTCTCTACCACGGCTCAAATACCACTTTCCTGACTATTGAACTTTCCAAATGCCTTCCTAATAAGGACTTTGGACGAGGCTTTTATCTTACTCCGTCGAAGCATGATGCTACCGAGCGGGCAAAAGATAAATGTCAGAAAGAACATTGGGGAGTACCTCAAGTGTTGAAATTCAAATGGGATGAAACTAATCAGCAAAATCTGTCTATCAAAAAGTTTGATAAAGTGGATGAGGAATGGGCTACTTTTATTTTGAGCAACCGCAAACGCAAAAGCAAGCAGCATCATTACGACATTGTAATAGGTCCGGTGGCAGACGATGGGGTTATCCTATCTTTACAACTTTATGAAAACGGCTATTTGTCAATGTCAGGCTTAATCGAAAAACTCACCTATGCTCGTCCAAGCATTCAGTATGCTTTTTGCACCGAGCGCTCCATTGAACAACTGCAACTCTTATGAGAAAGAAAGATTTTGATATGGTGGTGCAACTCATAACTGACCAGTTGGTCTGTTTTCTGATGGAAGACTACAACCTGCCTATGCTTGAAGCATTCGACAAGGTGTATAACTCGTTGACTTTTCAAAATTTGCAGGATAAAGGCACTGGGCTTTACCTCCGCAGTGCAGCTTATATTTACGAATACCTAAAAAAAGAACTATAAACTTTTCAGCCTATGACCTACCCGCATCGTAAAGGCGATGCATGACATATTTAATTAGCAATTTCGCTATTTATTCTTGTAAGTCATCTACCACAATTGACAAAATGTATCGGGAATAAGTTGTGAAACACCGCTTGCGGTGTGGAAGACTTGTTGATACATAAGGTGTGGTAGCCTGACTTACAAACAAGGCTTCCACACATTTTTTTATTTGTAAATATTAAATTATCAACAATATGAACAAGTCATTACTAATCTTTTCACTCTGCTGTCTATCGCTTTGGACTATGGCACAAGACATTATCGTAACCACTGATGCCAAGAAGATTGATGCAAAAATTCTCGAAGTATCAAAGTCAGAAATTAAATACAAAGAGATTGACAATCTTGATGGACCAACTTTCATTCTTGAAGCAGATTTAATTAATAATATCATCTATTCTAATGGCAAAGTCGTTCTATATAATCAAGGCTCGCCCATTTCTCATAAAGAAGAGACGGAAAAAGAGGAAATGGCAATACGTAAAGCCGAACAATTAGCTTCTCTATTTGACATATCTGAAACGAATAGCGAAAAAGAAGAGCATATAACTCCAAGTATCAGAGGTAATTCATGGAATATGCAAGGGCGTTCTTTGGTTGGCAAATTAGCAATGCCTTCGTATGATGGTATACAAGAAGGCAGTGTTATTGTTGAAATAGTTGTAAATCCGACAGGTGATGTTATCTCTGCGATTCATATAGGCGGCACTATAACCGATAATAAAGCTATTCAGAGTTCTCTTAATGCAGCACATAAAGCAAAGTTCTCCAAAAGCGAAAACAATCAAATAGGCACTATTACCTATAATTTCAAACTGAAATAACAGCAAGCATATGAAAAAATTATTTCTTATATTATTGGTGCTTCCGACAATGCTATATGCTGCACCTATAACCAAAGAGCAAGCTCAAATGGTAGGTGAAAATTTCTTCATTAATTCTATTGAAGCTAATCATGCTATTAAGAAACAAGCACATTTTGTTTCTGAACAGCACAAAAACATGAAAAGTGTACGACAGAATATCGGCATTTCTTATGCCCCTTACTATATTTTCAATAACGAGGATGGCGGATTCGTAATAGTGTCAGGTGATGATTGTGCTACACCCATTTTAGGCTATTCTACAGAGGGTGTAATTGACCCGAACAATCTTCCAGTACAATTAGAGGCATTACTGCAAACCTATACTGATGAAATACAATATGCCATTGAAAACAATCTCCACGCAACTGATAGTGTTGCTAATCTGTGGAATGCATATAAAAAAGCACCGCAAAAGTTAAACACAACTGCAGTCGTAAGTGCGTTAATATCTACAAAATGGGATCAATATCCGCGCTATAATAACAAATGTCCCAATGATGCCTCCTTATCATCTTTTGGCGGACATCCTACTACAGGTTGTGTAGCAACAGCTATGGCACAGATTATGAAATACTGGGAGTACCCCAAGAAAGGCTACGGAAGCAAAAGTTATAGATCCGAGTATTACGGCACTTTGTCCGCTAATTTTGGTAGCACAGCCTATGATTGGGGCAATATGCCTCTCATATTATCTTCTTCTACTTCATCAACACAAAACAATGCAGTAGCGACTTTGATGTATCATTGTGGTGTAAGTGTTTCTATGAACTACAATTCCGATGGTCATGGTAGTAGTGGTGCTTATGTTGCTGAGATTGGTCGTGGAGCAAGTGCTGAACTTGCACTTCGAGATTATTTTGGCTATGCGTCAACTATTGCTGGAAAATTTAGCGAAAATATGACTGCTTCTGCATGGAAAACTTTGTTAAAGACAGAGTTGGACAATAGAAGACCTCTGCTATATGCGGGATATAATCCCAATGGTGGAGGACATTGCTTTATCTGCGACGGCTATGATAATAGTGACAAATTCCATTTTAATTGGGGATGGGGAGGGCAAGCAAATGGGTTCTTCTCGCTTACCGCATTGACTCCCAGCGGAGATAACTACACAAAAGGCCAACAAGCTGTCATAGGTATCAAACCCAAAGATGGTTCAACTCCAGCCAAAAACTACGATTTGTATATGAACACCGATTTAACGGCTACTAATACAAGTAGCTCAACATCATCAGAGCCAAACGCCTATTATTTTGGAAACACATTGTCCTTCACTGCGAAAGTGGAAAATAATGGCACGGGGACATTCAATGGCTATCTAAAAGTGGCTGCCTTTACAGAAAGCGGTGAATTTGTCGCTTGGTCAAATGAATCGTATCATTTCTCATTAAATGCTGGTCAAAATACCATACAAATGACATACACATTCACTGGTGGAGTTCCATTCTATCCTGGAAAATACCGTGCTTACATGTACTATCAAGATGATGACGAAACAGAGAATAAAAAGGTCAAGACGGACGAAGGTATTTTCCTAACGGAATATAATAATATTGCTTTTACAGTTAAATCTGCAGGCAATTTGCAACGTGTTTCATCGTATTATGTTTATGATCAACCATTTGATAATACTTTTGTATTTGGGCAAAGAGCACGGATAAATGTAGATGTCAAAAATACCTCTAGTTCTAATTTCTATGGCAATATAAGACTTGGCTTATATGATATGGAAGGGTCACTTGTAGATATAATAGAAGATGTAGATTATACAATCAGTGGTTTGCCCGCAAATACAACTAGCAATCTTCAGTTTTACAATTTTATTAGTGTAGAACCTGGTACATACCATTTAATATTAAAGGCTAAAAAAAAGAATCAGAGTTCGTGGTATTATTTGGAATGTACCACCGCATATCCTAACCCTTTAGAAATTATTGTTAAGGCTCCTGCCTTATATGCGGATGACTATGAACCGAATAATAGCCAAAACACGTCATCATCTTTGTTTTTGGATATGAATCCTGAGATAGAAGATTTCGGTAACAGGGCATCTTTGCATGAGGATTCAGATATAGATTATTATAAATTAGTATTACCTAATTCGAGTAACTATAGAGTAGAAATAAGACTTTACGACAAATATAATCAAGGAGGATGGTTGTACGAAAATGCAGATGCCCAATTTGCCTATTCTGTAGGAGGCAACTCTTATTCAGAATACTATAAAAATAGCAAGACTATCTCCTTTGAAGGACCAAGCGTATTGTATATCAGAGTTAGGCCTTATGGTATGAACGGATTAGGTTATTATGAAATATCTGGAGACGTTGAGGAAACTATGAACACAAACATCCAAGATGTTACCTGTGCAGAGGCAGGTCAAATTGCTTCTGGTCTCCCTCATAATTCGCCAACTACGGTAACTTACAATGTTGTAGGATATGTAACCGAAACGGATGGTATTGTGTCAAAGGGACAGCAGATTTTTTGGATGGCAGATAGTGAAAATGGAGGTAAAGTATTTGAGTGCTACTGGGGGAATGTACCTGAAATCATCAAAGTCGGTGACTATGTATCAGTTAAAGGGCAGATTATGAGATATAACTCCATTTATGAGATTAAGCATGGCGATGTCCTATTATTGGAGCGCAAAATTCCTCAAGCACTTGATGATGTGAGCGCTGAAATACCTGTTTCTAAAAAAACATTCCATGACGGTCAGCTCTATATTATTCTCCCCGATGGTCGCACCTTCAACGCCCTCGGTGCAGAGGTAAAATAGCGTTTTCGCTCCGCTCATTCATGAGCGGTCAAAGCAAAAGGAAAGCGGCAAAGCATTACGTCTTGCCGCTTTCTCGTTTCTATTTCAGGCGGATTGAATCCGCCGTTCTTTGTTAATTCTCGGCGAATCTTATTCGCTGCCTGTTGAGCCTATCAGCCAAGTTTGGCTGATTATAGCGTTTTCGCCACGCTCATTCATGAGCGTTCTTTCTCACGCTTCATCCTCAACAGCGGCTTGGGCGGCGGCGATGCGGGCGATGGGTACGCGGAAAGGTGAGCAACTTGCGTAGTTCTTATCTCGCTACGCTCGAACGATCTGAAGGTGCATGCCGACGCGGGCACAGAACTTGACGCTTGAAGGCTCGCCACCGTGCTCGCCACAGATACCTGTGCGGAGTCCCGGACGAAAACGAGAGCAAGTGCGGGTGTATGCTTGCATACGCAACCCGCCGAAGCCGAGTTTGGCAACATTGCAAATGTTGAACGGCACGACCTTTCTCTACCGCCATCTTAATCAACTGGCCTACACCGTTCTGGTCAAGCACTTGGAACGGATCGACTTTCAGAATCTTCTTCTCGAGGTAAGCCGGCAGGAAGGAAGCGATATCGTCGCGGCTGTAACAACGGGGTCCCCAAAGAACTTCGTTCGAATGGGGTGTCCTACGAATGTCATCTGCGTGAGGTCGTTGGTACCAAATGAGAATTTTGGTGCAAGCCGAACGCAATGTCAAACTTGTTTGAACATTGCTGAGGCGCAGCCCAAAATGGCAACAACATTGTTGTTGAAGTACTGTGCTTTACCACCTTAGTCAGATTTATTTTATAAAATCCTTGTGTAATCCAAAATAAAGCAGTATCTTTGCAGTCGCAAAAGGGGAAACTCTTTTGCAGACATATTAAATTTTCGCGTTTGCGATTTATTTGACCTCTGGAATGTAGGAAGTTTCAAAGTGTGTCATAAATAAGTCAGCAAACGTCCATATCGTATATGGGCGTTGCTTATCGACACATGGGCATTTCCTACAGCCTCAGAGGGATAGGGAACGCTCATTCTTTTTGTGCTTGTTCCTAAGTAATTTGCAGACGGTCAATATAGAGAACCGTCACTCTCCAAACGGGGCAAGCCCTGCAAAGCCGTCAGAGCAGGAACAAATCTTATAATTATTAAAACCGATGCTCGATGGGATATAAGTGAGCAATAAAGTAAAATGAAAAAGTTTCTTTTAACACTTGTTGCTGTGTTTGCACTATCGTTAAGTGCTAATGCTATTGTACTTAGAGGAACTCACAAAGTTTGTGGTAATGGAGCCGAATTAACATTGTATTCATCGGGTAGGATGGTGTTTTGGGATAATTCTCGTTCTTATGAGGGCAGTTATACTATCAAGGATGGGTATTTGCTCTTATTGGATGAAAATGGTCGTCAAATATATGCTTGCAAATATGAGTACAACAATAACACAGGGAAATTGTTGTGGGTTAATGTTGGCGGAGTAACATTAAGAAAATGTTAAGTTTAAATATGCAAACTTATTCTTTGGCTATCTGCTAAAGATTATTTGTGGGATGAAGGTATACAATAGAGATGTATGCCTTCATTTTCTTGTCCTCGAAGATGAAGGCTTGTTCAGAATGTGAAACATTTGGACTGAACAAGCCGAAGAAAGACATAGTGTGTCTTTCAGAACTCCTTGCGTGCTCTGTACGTGTCAGACCGATACCCTTGGCACCGAAGGCGCGAGCAACGCGTGCATCATGCGGAGTGTCGGCATTGGTGCGAACCTGCAGTTTGGTATATTTGTCGCAGAGGTCCATCAGGGCTTTGTTATTTTGTGCAAGGCGAATGCAAACCCATCGGGCTTGCGCAATTCGCCGAAGCCAAAATATCGTCAGAAGTCGCCTGAGAGTTCGGCAGCCTTGGTAGGAATCTCGCCTGCATAAACCTGACCGGTAGAACCGTTGAGCGAGATATAGTCGCCTTCTTTGTAGGTAACGCCCTCAATAGTGACGGTTTTAGCCTTGTAGTCAACAAGGATAGCACCTGCACCCGAGACGCAGCATTTACCCATACTTTTGTGCTATGACGCCCATAATCAAACTATATTATTTCAAAATATCACTTTGTCAAAAAGACAACGCAAAGGTACGACATTTTTGTGATATAGGAAAATCTGCATGAAAGATTGCAAATTTTCCTATACCCTTCCTATACCCTTGCTATACCTTTGGAAATGTCACTTTTCGCACTTTTCCCTATGTTTCACAATCGTTGGCAGGTTGCGGGTTGCCCAGTCGGTTAGTTCGTTGATGATTGGCACAAGTTCCTCACCAATAGGCGTTAGGCTGTATTCTACTTTTGGCGGAATTTCGGGATAGACCTTGCGCTGCACGAGGTCGTCCGCCTCCAAGGTGCGTAGCGTACTCGACAGCACCCGTGTACTCAAATCGGGTATTGCTCGCGAGAGTTCATTAAACCGTATCGTGCCGTGCTCATGGATATTGAGCAGCACTAAAAAGCCCCATTTATTGCCGAAACGCGCAATCACATTCCGCACGGGACACATCTCAAACATCGAATTTTGAGTATCTTTCTTCCGCATAATTGTACTGATTAAATTTGTCTGCAAAGGTACAAAATATATGCTAATTATGCAACACCAACCGAGAGAAATAAAATTATTTACTTTTTTTATCGGTACTAACTATTTGATACTACCAAAAGAGAGAAATATGTTACTGCCTGTCAAATATGTAACTACTTGCATAATTGGAAATAAAGCAGTATTTTTGCAGCCGAAAATAAAGATACACAATGAACCTTTTTGAACTTATAAAATACCGCCGTTCGATACGCAAATACGAGGAGCGGCAGATACCTAAAGAGGATTTGCAGAAAATTCTTGAGGCAGGTACTTTTGCCCCCAATGCGGGCAGCGGTCAGCGTAGTATGATTGTGGGCGTACATAACCCCAAACTCGTTGAGCGGCTCGGCAAGATGAATGTAGCAATGATGCGCCGCGACAACCTCATCGGCGGACATGTGTCTGACGACCAGCCAAGTATCATCGATGACCCTACCATCAAAAGCGGTTTTTACGGTGCGCCTTCTGTGGCGATAGTTTTTGCACAGGGCAATTTCCTATATAGTATTCCCGATGCATTCTGTTGCGCTGAAAATATGGTACTTGCAGCAACTGAACTCGGTATCTCATCTTGTATCATCGCCCGTGCGGAGGAAACTTTTTACAATGAATACGGCAAGCAACTGATGGCTGAATGGGGTGTACCTGAAGGATATGTGCCTCGTTGTTTCGTGTTGCTCGGCTATTGCCGTGGTGACTATCCAAAAGAGAAGCCTCGCCGCCCAAATAGAACACTCATTGTGGAGTAATTATATAATTATTAACTTTTTAACAAGCATTAAATCATGAAACGCGTAAACGATTTGTATGTTCCTCACAGCGCACAAGGTATGCTGTGTGAGGAGAAACCCGCTGCTTGCGGAAGTGCTTGTGGTGCAGGTGACCCAAAACCTGCTGCATGTGGTAGTGCATGTGGTGCTGGCGATCCAGCCCCCGAAAAACCCGCTGCTTGCGGTGCTGCTTGTGGCGCAGGCGATAAGTAATCTTATCACAAACGCAATAAAGGGCATTGCACACGCTTTGCCCTTTATTCTTATTTGAAAATCAAGCCTATGGATGTAAATACTTGTATTCAGAAACTCCAATATGTGGGTATCTTGACTTTTGCCACGGTGGATGCCGAGGGCAACCCACAAGTGCGCAATATCAGTGCCGTGCATTACGCCGCAGACGGCATCTATTTCTATACCGCTCGCGGCAAGAATTTCTGTAAGGAACTGCTTGCTGACGGTCGCGTGCAGATACTCGCCCTCACCAAGTACAAAGAGATGATTCGCCTTTCGGCAGTGGCGCACCTCGTACCCGACAGCGAGCAAGAGCATTACAAAGACATCATCTTTGCCGAGCAGCCATACCTCACGAATGTCTATCCTGACGATAGCCGCGAGATAGGTATAATATTCTGTATAAAAGATGGGTCTGTGGAGTATTTTAATCTTGGTGTGCGACCTATTTTTCGTGAGACATACTCCTATAACGGCGGAGCATTGCCCCCAAAGAAAGGCTTTCAGATAACCGACAACTGCATTGCTTGTGGCACTTGCGCCACAGGCTGTCCGCAACAATGTATCGAGGAAGGCGACCAATACCACATTCAAGAAGAACATTGTCTCCATTGTGGTCGCTGCTACGAAAACTGCCCCGCCGAAGCGATAATAAGATATTGATTATGAAAGAATACTTCGCCTTTCAGTGGCACATAACCGACTATTGCGACCAGCGGTGCAAGCACTGCTATATCTTTGCCGAAGGACACCCCACACTCGTTGAAACACCGTGGGAGAGGCTCGTTAGCACCCTTGCCAACATTGAGCGCATGGCTGACAAGATGAACCGCGCCCCATATCTCTATATCACAGGTGGCGACCCGATTTTGCACTCTCGCTTTTGGGATTTGCTTGAACTCGTCCACTCGCACGGCATACCCTTCACGCTGATGGGCAATCCGTTCCACCTCACACCCGAAGTCTGCCAACGCATGCACGCCCTCGGTTGTCAGAAATACCAACTCTCGCTTGACGGCTTGCGCGACACACACGACCGCTTCCGCAAACACGGCTCGTTCGATGCTACACTTGCTGCTATCAAGACCATTCGCGATGCTGGAATGCGCTGTGCCATAATGAGTACCGTCAGTGCAACGAACATTGACGAATTGCCTGACCTCATCGACATCATCGTTGAACACCACGCCGACATCTTCGCCTTCGGTCGCTATTGTCCTACAAGCGAAGATAAAGCCCATAAAGAAACATGGCATATCGAGCCACAACAATACCGCAAATTCCTTGACAGATGTTGGCAAAAGTTTGAACAACATAAAGATAGCGGCACGACCTTCAACCTCAAAGACCACCTTTGGACGCTCTATCTCTATGAGCAAGGCTTGTGGAAAATCCCTGATGGCTTGGACAAGGACACTATTTATGACGGCTGCAACTGTGGCAACTGCCATTTCACTATTTCCGCCGAGGGGCGACTGATGGCGTGCCGGCGGTTCGACAGTTATGTCGGCACCGTGAACGAGGATATGTGCGATGTCTTTCACGGCGCGAAGATGAACGCCTACCGCGAGCACGAACGCTTTGAGAAATGCGCCAAGTGTGAATTGTTGCGTTTCTGCCGAGGCTGTCCCGCCGTCGCTTTCGGTTACATCCATTCCTTCTACGCCCCCGACCCACAATGCTGGAAGGTATTCTGAAACAGCCACTGGCTGTTTCTTCGTCAATCGCATGTGTACTCGCTTCGCTCCATACACTGCTATTTTCCTTCAGGAAAGAGGTGTAAGTGTTTCCTTTTGTAACTAATTCAGTATTTTGTAAAAAAGTGCTGTAACCTTATTCCCTGATGTAGAGCAACTGACAGAAGCAGTTGCTCTGCCTTTTCGTACCCGTCCCCCGCCATATTGTTTTGCAAAAGGCAAATTGCTTGTATTATTTGCCTTTCTTCTATTGTCCCGAATTTAATTCTGGTTGTTAGCAATGGCTATAGCATCTATTTCGGCTATAGCGTCTATGTTAAATTATTAAATTGCAAAGCAATATGGCATACAAATCTATGTATAAATATGAACTTGCAGCAGCGGCAGGAGTATCTCCTCGTACATTTGCCGCATGGCTACGCCCCCACCGCAAACAACTTCGCAAGATGGGTGTGTGCGACACAGCCAAAGTACTGCCCCCAGTAGCAGTTAAATACCTGTGTGAAATCTTTGTTATTGAGACAGAAGAATCATAGGAAACTGCAATAAACGGAATTATCTCGTAGCAAACCGCAGGAAACTGAAGCAAACTGAAAGCGCAGTTTTCTCGCATCGTACCTTTGCACCGTCTTTCGTGAGAACCGCACCAAATCACGACTGACGGTGCATTGTTTCGTCTTCCGCTTGCGCTTTTTATGCGCAAGTGAAGACAAGCAAAACAAACCTAAACTTTAACTATTTTATTAACAATCTAAACTTTAATTTTTATGGCACAAGTAAAACCAATGGGACTGGTAGAGTCTATGCACGGCAAAATCTGTGGTCACTCTGACATGTACTTCTTCCGCAAGAACGGCAAAGTGTTTAGTGGCAAAATCTGCAACCCAAGCACCAAAGCCCCAACTGCGGCACAGCAGACAGCACAAACCAAGTTCAAACAAGCCCGCGCAGCGGCAACGGCTATTCTTGCCGATGCCGACCAACGCGCCACTTACACAACGGCGTTCAAGAATCAAAAGAAGTATTGCACCCTTTATGGTTATATCTTCGCCCAAGAGTACGCAAAGTTGTAACGCTGGGTACGCGACAGCGCAAGCTGTCTCGGTTGCGGTTGCTCGCAAGAGCAAAATTCTCGTTTTAATTAGGCGATTTTATCGCCGTCCATTAGTTCAATTCGTTTAATTTGTGAACAACAACAAAATTGTGAAATAATTGTTGGTCATTTTTGACCGAAGAAAAAACTCAATTCATTATGGCTAAAGTAACTTACATAGACCCGATAGACCATATTTCGGGCAAAATAAGCAGAAAGCACAGAACAACATTCTGTTACCGCACAGGCACAGGTGCGAAGTACACCCAACAGCACACCACGCCCACAGGCGAACCGACTGCCGCTCAGATAGCAGGTAAAACAAAGTTCAAGCAAGCAGCGCAACAAACCAATGCCATTATGCAAGACATTGACCGCCTTACCCCTTACCGCACGGCATGGATTGCCAAAGTCAAAAGCGGCACCACCACCTACAAAACCCTTCGCGGCTACATCTTCGCACAAGTGTACAAGTCGTTATGAGAAAGCACATTCAGTTAATTCTGGCAATCAGTATGGCTTCGTTTGGAGCCATACTGATACTAACCGCCTTTTTCGTCCCGCCATTGGGTATGATTGATGCCTCTGTATTAGCCGCTTTTGGCGAGATTCTCACATTTGCAGGCACAGTCCTCGGCATTGACTACATGTACCGCCAAAAAGAATAGTAGTCTATTCTTTGTTCATTGCATTGAAATTGAATTTCGACATTGCTCATCGGAGCAAGAATAGTGTTTTCGTTAAGCACATATATGTGCGATAATGTTTAATTCTTTAAATGATAATCGTATGTTAATTACTCTTATCCGTGATACATTCACACCCCAAGAAACTCTTGGCACACTCATCGTTAATGGCAAGCCCTTTTGCGGTACACTTGAACCGCCAGTCGTTCCCAATGCCTTCCACCCAAAAGGCGCAATTCCAATGGGTTGGTACAAACTGACATTGACCCGCTCTCCGAAATTCAACCGCCTGCTACCTTTATTGCATTATGTGATTGGCTTTGAGGGCATCCGCATCCATTCGGGCAACAAGAAAGAGGACACGCAGGGTTGCATTTTAGTGGGTGAGCGCAGCGAGAAGTCCAACACGCTTTTCAACTCTCGCGCCACCGAACAAGCATTAGTTGAACTCCTAAAACCCTATCAAGATGACCACCATGAAATCTATATTGAAGTTACTGATACCGAGCGTTATATTATTGACCGCCTGCCGTACCCAGTCCCATACACTTTCCACAGCAGCAACAAGTAACCACACCACCGCCCAACTCCAGCGCGACAGTATCTATCTCCATGACAGCATCTTTGTTAGAATCCGAGCGGACACGGTTTACTTGGAAAAGTGGCATACCCGTTGGCGTGATAGAGAAATAACCAAGACCGACACCATCCAAGTAGAAACCACCAAGACCGAAACAGTGCAAGTCCGCTATGTCCCCAAGTTCTACAAATACTGCACCGTCCTTACAGCCTTGTTGCTGATATTCTTGCTTATAAAATTTTCGCTTAGGCTTTATAAGTGTTTCCAATAAACCAAAGGCGAGAGCGTTCTTTGACATATTGAAAAGCCCCTACACCATAATATATAATAGTAGGGTAGAGCAAAATCAGAGAAGGCAACCCTTATTTGGATTGCCTTCTTTGTTCATTGCGTCCGCACACGAAGTGATCGTGCTTTGGGCTAAGAATACTATTCGGACATCGGCTCATCAAAGCCGCCTATGATAGAATCTTATGCTTCATCCTCCACAGCTGCCTGTGCGGCGGCGAGGCGGGCGATAGGTACGCGGAAGGGTGAGCAGGAAGCGTAGTTCATGCCGACGCGGGCACAGAACTTAACGCTTGAAGGTTCGCCACCGTGCTCGCCGCAGATACCTGTGCGGAGTCCCGGACGAACGGCACGACCTTTCTCAACTGCCATCTTAATGAGTTGGCCAACACCGTTCTGGTCAAGTACTTGGAACGGGTCAACCTTCAGAATCTTCTTCTCCAGATATGCCGGCAGGAACGAAGCGATGTCGTCGCGGCTGTAACCGAAGGTCATCTGTGTGAGGTCGTTGGTACCGAATGAGAAGTACTGAGCCTCAGTTGCGATACGGTCGGCGGTCAGAGCGGCACGCGGAATCTCAATCATCGTACCAATCTCGAACTCAACCTCAACGCCGTACTCTGCAAATACTTCCTTAGCCACGCGTTGGATAATCTCTTTCTGCTGTTTCAACTCATAGAGAATACCAATCAGCGGCACCATGATTTCCGGCATCGGGTTCTTGCCTTCCTTCTTCAGTTCGCAAGCAGCCGACAGGATGGCGCGGGTCTGCATGGCGGTTATTTCGGGGAAGGTGATACCGAGACGGCATCCGCGGTGACCGAGCATCGGGTTGTTCTCTGCAAGCGAAGCCACGCGGTTCTGAATCTCCTCTACAGAAACGCCCATCTCCTGAGCCATCTGCTGCTGACCTTTCAGATCATGAGGAACGAACTCATGCAATGGGGGATCAAGCAAGCGGATGTTAACCGGACAGCCGTCCATAGCCTCAAGGATACCCTTGAAGTCAGCCTTCTGATAGGGCAGGAGCTTTGCTAATGCTTTCTCGCGACCGGCAGCATCCTTGGCAAGAATCATCTCACGCATAGCAAGAATCTTCTTGTCCTCAAAGAACATGTGCTCTGTACGTGTCAGACCGATACCCTTTGCACCGAAGGCGCGTGCTACGCGTGCATCGTGCGGAGTGTCGGCATTGGTGCGAACCTGCAGTTTGGTATATTTGTCGCAGAGGTCCATCAGGGCTTTGAAGTCGCCTGAGAGTTCGGCAGCCTTGGTCGGAATCTCACCTGCATATACCTGACCGGTAGAACCATTGAGTGAGATATAATCGCCTTCTTTGTAGGTAACGCCCTCGATGGTGACGGTCTTTGCCTTGTAGTCAACGAGGATAGCACCTGCACCCGAGACGCAGCACTTGCCCATACCGCGAGCAACAACGGCAGCGTGTGAGGTCATACCGCCGCGAGCGGTGAGGATACCTTCGGCAGCCGACATACCTGCGAGGTCTTCGGGCGAAGTCTCGATGCGGACCATGATAACCTTGTGTCCGTTCTCATGCCACTCCTGTGCGTCGTCAGCGTGGAACACAATCTGACCGCAGGCAGCACCAGGAGATGCGGGCAGACCCTGTGTGATGACTTTGGCTTTCTTGAGAGCGTCCTTGTCGAAGACGGGGTGGAGCAGCTCATCAAGTTTCTGCGGCTCGCAGCGAAGAATAGCCTCTTTCTCAGAGATAACACCTTCGCGGCAGAGGTCCATTGCAATCTTCACCATAGCGGTGCCGGTGCGCTTGCCGTTACGTGTCTGGAGGAACCAGAGTTTGCCTTCTTGAACGGTGAACTCCATATCCTGCATGTCGCGGTAGTGAGCCTGCAACTTCTGCTGAATGCCGTTGAGTTCGGCATAGAGTTCGGGCATAACCTCCTCCATAGAAGGATATTTGCTTGCACGCTCCTCCTCAGAGATACCTTGCAGTTTAGCCCAACGGCGGCTGCCTTCGAGAGTGATCTGCTGCGGTGTGCGGATACCTGCAACCACGTCCTCACCCTGTGCGTTAACGAGGTACTCACCGTTGAAGATGTTCTCGCCGGTAGCGGCATCGCGGCTGAAGCAAACGCCGGTAGCCGATGTGTCGCCCATGTTACCGAACACCATTGCCATAACGCTGACGGCGGTACCCCATTCGTCGGGTATGCCTTCCATCTTACGATAGAGGATGGCGCGCTCGTTCATCCAGCTGCGGAATACGGCGCAGATAGCACCCCAGAGTTGCTCGATCGGGTCGTTGGGGAACTCCTTGCCGGTCTGGTCCTTGATAGCGGTCTTGAAGCGGGCAACGAGGAGCTTGAGCTCATCTACGTTCAAGTCCTTGTCGAGTTTCACGCCACGGATGGCTTTCACTTCCTCGATGATTGCCTCGAATGGGTCGATGTCGGTTTTGTTGACGGGTTTCATTCCGAGAACGACGTCGCCGTACATCTGCACGAAGCGGCGGTAGCTGTCATAAACGAAGTGAGGATTGCCGGTCTTGGCAACCATACCCTCTGCCACGGTGTCGTTAAGACCGAGGTTGAGGATGGTGTCCATCATACCCGGCATAGAGGCGCGGGCACCCGAGCGAACGCTGACGAGCAGCGGGTTCTTCGGGTCACCGAACTTCGAGTTCATAAGAACTTCGATGTGGCGCACGGCAGCCATCACGTCGTCGTTGAGGAGTTCCATAATCTTCTCCTGACCTACTTCGTAATACTCGTTGCATACATCGGTTGTGATAGTGAATCCCGGAGGAACGGGAACACCTACGAGGTTCATCTCGGCGCAGTTAGCACCTTTGCCACCCAGTTGCTCCCGCATCTGGGCATTACCTTCGGCCTTACCGTTACCGAAGGTGTAAACGCGTTTTTTCTGTTCCATTGTTTAGATAGTAATTATTATATAATGCTATTCGTCTTATTGCTTTATCATGTATAAGTATCTGCTGTTGAACAAAGAAGGCTTACTTCGGTGTTGTAAAGTAAGCCTTCTTCTGCTATATAGTTATGTCTTGCATTGCTCGGCGCATGTGCGCGCACATAATAATGTTGTCTTGATGCAGGGTCATATAGTTAATTTTTTTCAGCCTGCAAAGATAATCATTTGTTTTCAGTTGTGCAATATCTTGCTACTTTTATTTTCCTTAATTCACGTGCTTATAATGTAATCACGCCTGATAGTTAATAATTAGATAATATTTTGCATTCAGATATTGCTGTTTTAATATAATTATATTATCTTTGCAGCATTGTTTCATAAAAGTTTTTAACCATGACTGACAAAACAGAGAACCCCGTAATCACTATCGAGACATTCAGAGAAAAGTGGCGCGACATGGGTGCCACTTGCGACCCAGCCACCAATCTGGGCAAAAAAACGGTTGAGATTCACGAAGGCAACAACAACTTCGGGATGTTTTCCATTAATGTCACTTCTATTACGAAGGATACCATCAGTTTCAAGGCAGGTTGGCCGTGCTCTTATAACTACGAGTTGAAAAGAGGCGGGGATGAGGTGTGTGTGACTGAGACAGTAGGGGGTTATACCGACCATGACGGTTGCGACTGGGACGGCACTGACTACAACTTCTACCTGAAATGGGAATGACAGGTGCATTTTCTGTAAATACTGTAAATAACTTAAGTAAAGAATCAGAAGAATGAAAAGACTTGCTTTGTTGGCAGCGGTATTACTGCTTGTTTCTGCCGCTGCACATTCACAGAGTTCCTTGATGGGAGACTGGTGTACAGTGGATGACCAGACCGGTGAACGTCTTTCTGTAATGCATTTTTACGAAGGCTCTGACGGCAAGTACTATGGCAAGGTGGTTGAGCTGTGCAAGCCCGAAGAGAAGAGCAAGAAAATCAAACACGGAGAGCACAAGGGAGAGCCCGTAGTCGGATTTGTAGTGTTCAGCGGGTTTGAGTACAAAGACGGCAAGTTGGTTAACGGCAGTGCCTTCAATCCTGATGACGGCAACTGGTACCACGCAAAAATCTGGCTGTCAGACGATGGCTGCTTGATGCTGAGAGGAGGTCTTGACAAACGACTGATATTGGGACGTACGCAGAAATGGATAAGAAAATGACATATTATCTGATTACCGGAGCTGCCGGTTACTTGGGGCTGACAGTCACCAAACAACTTGTCAGCAGCGGAGTTGCAGTCAGAACTTTTATCCTACCCAATGACCCCGCCCGCCGATACCTGCCTGACGAAGTGGAAGTGTTTGAGGGTGATCTGACCAAGAAAGAGAGTCTGCAATCCTTCTTCAGTCTGCCTGCTGATGCAGAAGCATACGTGCTGCATATAGCCAGCATAGTGACCAGCAATCCCGAATGGAGCCAACGAGTGATTGACGTGAATGTCGGCGGAACACAAAACATCATCGATTTATGTCTTGAAACACCTGCAATAAAGAAGATGGTTTATTGCTCGAGCACCGGTGCCATACCGGACCAACCACGCGGTACAGCCATCAAAGAGACTGACCATTTCGACCCATCGGTAGTGCCGGGATGCTATTCTCAAAGCAAAGCAATGGCATCCCAAGCAGTGCTTGATGCATGTCGTACAAAGGGGTTGCATGCATGTATAGTTCATCCGAGCGGCATCATGGGTCCGGGCGACTACGCCCAAGGAGAACTGACCAAGACTCTGGCACGCATTGCCAAAGGCGAATTGCGTTTGGGACTGGACTGCGACTTCAACCTGTGTGACGTACGCGATTTGGCAGACGGATTGATAAAAGCAGCAGAGCACGGACGAGACGGCGAGTGCTATATCTTAGCCAACAATCCCGTCACTTTCAAGCAATTCAGCGACATGGCAATAGGGGCAATGGGTGGCAGAAAAATACGCATATTCTTTCCCATTCCGGTTGTAATGGTGGCAGTTAAAATACTGGAACGACTGGCAAAGATAACCGGCAAACAGCCCATTCTGACTACATTCTATCTGATTAACGTAGCACGCAACAACTGCTTTGATTCAACCAAAGCACAAACAGAACTCGGTTACCATACACGCCCGTACAAAGAAACCATCACCGACCATATACATTGGATGAAAGAGCAGGCGATAGTCTGACAGGTTTGCATTATAGTACAATCTTACCAAATTGGCACTTATGCATTGTGTGACTGCTCGTAGCGGTTGATTGCTTCACGCATGAGACGTCTGCCGAGTTCGATGATTTCTTCCGCCTTGTCGAAAGCAAATGTCGGGTATTGGTTCATGGGCATTTCGGCAAGAATGTCGCAGTGCACAAACTTGCTCATCATGACGGTGTTGTTCTGAATCATCATGTCAGTCATGCGGGAGAGTAGGGAGGCATAGGTCACACTGTCAGACAAGTAGCCTTCTTCCTTCTCCTGAATAAGTTTTTCCACGCGGTCGCATATGAAGTCAGGCAGACGGTCAAGTACACGTTGCGAGACGAGCGGCCTGGGTTTCTCCACCTCCATTGAGTCCGGCGCAGAGATGTTGAGTGCAGCCAATATGTCGCCCTCAGTCCGGCGCACGCGGTTAAGGGGGCAAGCGTTCAATATGCCGCCGTCAACGAGCAGCATGTCGTCTTTTCTTACAGGACGGAAAAACAGGGGGATACTGACAGACGCACGCACGGCTTCGAAGAGACTGCCGGTTTCCATCACCACCTCTTTGTTGTGAATGATGTCGCTTGCCACAAGGGAGACGGGAATGGGCAGGTTTTCTATCAGACTGTCGGGCACTATCTGTTTGAATGCCTCCACCGTGCGATCGCCTTTGACGAGATAGTTTTTCGAGAGTGAGAAGTCGCCAAGAGACAAAATCTTCTGCGTGTCAAGCGAGAGAAACCATTCCTTACCTTCCTGCAACTTGCCACTGGCATAGATGCCGGCAATCAGTGCCCCTATAGAGCAGCCTGCTATTGATGTGATTTCATAACCGCGGCTTTCGAGTTCTTCGATAGCACCTATGTGTGCCAGTCCGCGTGCTCCGCCCGAAGCAAGCACCAATGCAACTTTCTGTTTCATATTGTTTATAATACTTCTTGCAGTCTGTACAAAGCATTGCTCACGTCAGAGGAGCTGTCGAAGATGGGTTGAATCACATATTCGCCGTCTTTTTTGATTGCTCCCCACAAGCCCACCATTGTCTGAACTATGGCATAGCCGTCACTGCGGAACTGCTGTGCTGATTTCCATCTTGGCAGCAATGCCCACTCGCCATAGTGGTCGAGGTAGCCATAGGTGCCCGATAGCGGGTTCTCCGTTGCCCATAGCTCCACTCCCTGCGCTCTGCCTTTCTCAATCGAGGATATAGCACCGTACACATCAGAAGAACTACGGAATCGCGGACATATAACCCACTGATTATTGGTGTTGATACCTCCCCAATGCGGGGCGGTGTTCCACATCTGGACAATAGCTATTCCGTTGCGGAAATTGCTCGCGTCTTTGTACTGCGGTTCTATAGCCCAAGTGCCGTCGGGATACAGAAAACCATACCGCAGTGTGAGTTTTTCCTCGTGAACAGTGAG
Organism: Paludibacteraceae bacterium; assembly: GCA_017479885.1. Lineage (GTDB taxonomy): Bacteria > Bacteroidota > Bacteroidia > Bacteroidales > Paludibacteraceae > Colicola. The sequence continues at coordinate 19,344 of JAFVBR010000042.1, forward strand.
GTCATCACCGGTTTCAGCCACATCGTAGCGTTCGAACTTCTCCACATCAGCAATAGGGGAGTAGGCATTGTTGCAGGAAATAAAAGCCAGCACAGCCAGCATGCAGGCGGGGAAAAGCAAGGTTTTTGTTTTCATAACAGTGTCGTCAAGTTTGAGGTTATTAACTGCGCAAAGATAATATGTTTTTGCCAATCGTGCAAGCAAACAATGTCAAAACCGACATTTTTGTATCTCGTATTATAAGAAACTTGCATCTCATTAAAAAACTTGCATCTCGTTAAGAGACTGAATATATTCAGTCTCTACATATAGTCCCTACATATAGTCTCTACAATGAAAGTACGGTGATATTACGGTGATATTACGGTGATATTACGGTGATACTACGGTGATACTACGCTCATTTGAGCAAGGCGAAATCTATCACCTCACTGATGTCTTTTACATAATGGAAACTTACTCCCTTCAGATATATCTCCGGTATTTCCTCAATGTCTTTTTGGTTGTCCGCACACAGCATTATGTCGGTTATTCCCGCACGTTTGGCAGCGAGTATCTTCTCTTTTATACCTCCGACAGGCAGCACCTTGCCGCGAAGAGTCATTTCGCCTGTCATTGCCAGGCGTTCTCTTACACGTTTGCCAGTATATGCAGAAACGAGAGCGGTAGTCATTGTGATACCTGCAGAAGGACCGTCCTTCGGAATAGCGCCTTCCGGCACATGCAGATGTACGGCAGATGTCTCTATTTTCTTCTTGTCAATACCGAAATCGGCGGCATGTGCTTTTATATATCCGAGGGCAATTGTGGCACTCTCTTTCATTACGTCACCAAGGTTGCCGGTCAGAGTGAGGGTAGGGTTCTTGCTCGGCGAGAGAGAGGTCTCTATGAAAAGTATTTCGCCGCCTACCTGTGTCCATGCCAGACCAGTCACCACACCGACATACTTGTTGTTCTCATATATATCGCGTGTGTAGCGGGGCTTGCCAAGGTACGACTCGAGGTCTTCCTTGGTAACTGACACATTGTATTCCTCGTCAAGAGCAATATGTTTCACCACTTTGCGGGCAATGGCAGCTATCTGCCGGTCAAGCTCTCTGACCCCGGACTCGCGGGTATAGTTGTCAATCAACCGGTTCATCACACGTTTGCCTATCTTCAGTTGCGAGGGCTTGAGTCCGTGATTATCAAGTTCTTTGGGCAACAGATGACGGTTGGCAATCTCCACTTTCTCCTCCTGCAGATAGCCGGTCATCTCTATCAGTTCCATTCTGTCCAATAGCGGGCGGGGGATGGTGCTCAAGGTGTTGGCTGTGGCAATAAAGAGCACTTTGCTCAGGTCGTAATCCACATCGAGATAATTGTCGTGGAAAGTGGTATTCTGCTCGGGGTCAAGCACTTCGAGCAATGCCGAGGTGGGATCTCCGTGGTAGTCGGCAGTCAGTTTGTCTATCTCGTCGAGCACGAACACGGGGTTGGAGGACTGCACTTTCTGTATGTTCTGAATGATTCTGCCCGGCATGGCACCTATATAAGTGCGTCTGTGTCCGCGTATCTCCGCTTCATCATGAAGTCCGCCGAGCGATATTCTCGCATATTTCCTTCCCAAGGCACGGGCAACCGACTTGCCGAGACTGGTTTTGCCGACTCCCGGAGGGCCGTACAGACAGATGATAGGCGACTTCATGTCACCTTTCATTTTCAGAACAGACAGATATTCAAGGATGCGCTCTTTCACTTTCTCCATTCCGTAGTGGTCGGCATTGAGCACTTCCCGGGCGTTCTTTATGTCGAAATTGTCCTCTGTATATTCGTTCCAAGGCAGCGAGAGCATGGTCTCAAGATAGTTCTGCTGTGTAGGATACTCAGGAGAGTGAGAGGGGATGCGCTCCAACTTTTTGAGTTCGTCCTCAAACACTTTCTTCACACTGTCCGGCCACTGTTTTTTCTCTGCCCGCTCGCGCATATCCTGAATGTTCTGCTCTGCAGTGTCACCCAGTTCTTTCTGGATGGTCTGTATCTGCTGCTGGAGGAAATACTCGCGTTGCTGGCGGTTCATGTCCTCTCGGGCTTTCTCCTGAATAGACTGGCGTATCTCCAGCATCTGCAACTCCTTGTTGAGCATCTCAAGCAGACGGAAGGCACGATCATCAATCTTCTCCTGCTGCAAAAGCGACTGCTTGTCTTTTATCTCAAAACCGAAGTTGACACATATATAATTGACGAGGGTAGGGGGATTGTCGATGTTCTTGAGAGCCAGAGAGGCTTCCTGAGGCAGGTTGCTAACTCTGCTCATTATCTTCTGGGCAATGTCCTTGATGTTGCCCACTGTGGCAAGAAAAGCCTTATCGCCGCGCTTCGGAAATTGTTCCTCAAGCACAATAATACGTGCCATCAGATACGGCTGTGTGTCCACAATCTCGTCAATCATTATGCGCTCTGTGCCTTCAAGAATGATAGTGACAGAGCCGTCCGGCATGTCGAATGTGCGGATTACGCGCGCTGCCGTGCCAAGACGGTAGATGTCCTCACCTGCAGGCTCCTGCACGTCAGAGTCCTTCTGGCAGCAGACGGCTATCAGTGTCTCTTCCTCGTATGCTTTCTTGACGAGTTTCAGTGACTTTGGTCTTGCCACACTTACCGGCAACAGCACTCCGGGAAACAGTACCATGTTTCTGAGCGGCAATACAGGCAGAGTGTCGCCGTCGTTCAGATGCACATTGCTGCTTTTGTCGTGATTTTCTATGATGGGAATAACTTGTGTTTCCTGTTCCTCGTTGTTTTCCAACAACTCCTCAATATCGTATGTCATAGGTTTGATATTTTTCAGTTTATATCCACATTATCTGTCAGTATAATAACTGCATCTGCCAATTTGGCAGATTTATGCCTGTATAGACTGTAAATCTGCAACAATAAGGCTTGCATCATATATATTGCAAACCGTGTGCCAACACAAACAGACGACAATTGCTTGCCGTCTGTTTAGAGTCTTATTTAGTCACCTATTACCTGTTACCTATCATTTTTCGTTCGGGTTGCCTATGACGGCAGCAAAGAGTATTGTGCCATACTTCTTCTCACGGATGAACAGTACAAACGGGCGGTTCATGTACATCTCGGGAATCTTAGGCACCACAATACTCGTTGCTTCCGCTACTATTACTGTCACTGCTGCGGCTTCCGTACCTGCCTCGTCAACAGACATATAGGTGTCTTGCTTGACTAAACTGACGTATGTGGGAATAGTGCTCAAGCGGGTGAAATCAGCCTTAAAATCGTCAAACATATCTGTCATGCCGAGTGCCATCAGGTCTTTGTTCAATTCGCGACTATAACGGAGTGTGAATTTGGGCATCTGCACCTTCACCTCATTCAAGTTGCGTCGGATAGCAGTCTTTTCCTCTCCTGTTTCCTGATTGTAAGTCCACACTTCTCTCTCCGGCCAGTATTTGTCCTCCCACTTGGGCATTTCCTCTGCATCAATAGAGGCGAGCATGGTAGGGATGTCAAGACCTTCAGCCGGCAGCAGAATATCCATGCAGTAAGCACCTCCAAGATAATCAAGTTCAAGCAATTGTGCCTTTTTGTCAGAGAGATACCTATATTTCATCTCGGCTTGTTTGTGCATCATATCCACCACTTGTTTCACTCCCTTGCCCGACATGAAGTCTTCGTCTTTGGTCTCTTCCTTTTCAAACTTGTCTGCCCACACACCTTTGAAATACAGGGCATTGGCAAGCAGTGTGACACAATTACGAATCATATTCTCATTCACCACTTCTTTTATCAGGTCGTGGGTGTGGTCGGCTGCCCACTTGTTGATAAGGTCGGCTGTCTTGGGGTCTGCAAATTCTACATTCTCAACCTCGGCATTGAAATACAGCTTGTTGTTGCTGACGAAATTTTCCATGACAGGGAAGCCTGTTTGCAGCCACAAAGAATTGGCAAGTGTCATCTGCGTGCAGGTGTCAAGGCGGGGTAGGGCATTCAACATCAAACGGTTGTACTCGTTCACATCCTCATTGGTCCACTCTCCTAATCCGAGTACTTCTTTCATCTGACTCAGTGTCTCGCCGTCTGCTCCGTTCATCAGCATTGACAATGCCATGCTTGCACTTAGCGGCGAGATGATTACGTTTTCTTTTGATGTCTCGTTCTCATACACCTGCCTGAGCAGACTCAGGGAGAACTTGTTGCTCTGCAGGAGTATCTGCTCCTGCTGAGGCGAGAGACGCAGTTCTACTGCAACATCATTGCCGTTGCCATCACCCCAGTCATGGTTCTCATAACTCTTTTCGTCAGGATTGTTGACTGATACATTGCAAGCGCAGCAGAACGCTGCCACTGCAAGCATAAAGATTGTCTTTCTCATGATACTTAATATTTTAGGGTACTTCTAAAAATTAGACGTTAATAGATACGACCCTACGAATTTAATATGTTAAACTTTTAATTTGCTTTTGGCTTTTTCTTGGTATCTTTTTGACTTTCACTCGGTCACAATGCCCGCATTGCTTCCTCACTCAAGCCAAAAATCTACTCAAGAAAAACCTCAAAATCAAAATAAACTAATTATTAGAAGTACCCTTTACAGTTATCGAGTTTTTGTCAACAGAGATGTTGGTCGCGGCTGAGAAATCCAGTTCATACACCCAAGACAAGTCAGCAGGTTGATCAGTTGGTTGATAACGAGGGACATTGCCGTTATACAGATTTCTGCAAACTATTCTGTACTTGCCGTAGGGTAGGTCTGTCAGCACGTGTTCCACCCAGTGCGGGCAGATGCAGTTAGCCTGTAACTCGCCTTCTTGGTCATTATGCGTGAGCGTTATTGTGTTCTCTTCCAGTGCGGCAGTCGCCTCAACTGTGCCTGCGCAGTTGATTGTCTCCTGACATCTGATGCGCAGTTGGTTCTCACCTGTGCACTCGAAATACACATTATCATCGAATGGCTCAAAATTGGTCTCCGCAGCAATCTTGGGCATCTTTGCCGTGCCTGACATGTCGTCGGGCTGCTCGTTGCAGTCATACACTTTGGCTGAAACGCCTGTCTCTATGTTCGACGGGTTAGGGTTGCTGCTACATGAGAGCAACATGAGAAGTGCTGTTAAAAGCAAAGTCATCTTTTTCATAATCACATATTTTTATATTTAACATTTCAATATTACTTATGGCGAATTTCGTATTTTTCAATGTCGTTATTCTCTATCATCTTGTTCAGTGTCTCTACATAGAATGTCTGCAAGCTGTCAACGTCCTTGACAAATGCCTCACCAGCCTTTGCATCACCGGAATATTTAATCTGGGCATAATGCAGATTCAGGTCTGCAACCCAGTACTTATTGTAAATATCAATATAACCTGATTCCGCATTGCCGTACTCCTCAAGTTTCCTTAATTCTATATATCTGACTTCGGGTTTGTCGATTTTTGTGCCTTCCTCCATTTTCCAAACAGAGGTAATATCATTCAGTTCTTCCCATTTCAGATCTAACAAATAATATTCTTCATTTGCGAGAGTGCCATTGTAATAATAACTGTTTGTACTATAATGGTTTCCGCCGAATGGCATCCAGTGTCGGGCCATGATTGCTTCTCCGGACAAAGCATGAAACATGCCCCATTTCCAATCTATGACGGCATAACCATTCTTCAACAATATATAAGGATTGGTGCCGGTAATGTTCAACTGCTGCCGGGCAAAAGTCACATACGGCAGCCCGAACTGAGTGTTGCATAGCGCAAGTGTATCTGTATATATCAGGCTGTCACCGCCTTGCCATGCGTCCCAAGTATAAGTCTTGCCGTCAGCGGAATCTTTGCGGATATATTCAAGTTTCTTGATGTGGTCAACAATGGGCGAGACGAAAACGCGCTCTTGCATGTCTTGCGTCAATCTTATTACTGCCAACTCTGGATAAATACCTTCATCGCCCTCTGTTGGTTCGACAGTCTGACTGTTTGTTCGTGTTTCTTCAGGCGGGTTTGGATTCACAACCTGAACATTGCAAGCGAAACACATCATCGCACCGGCAACAAGGAAAAATAAAAAATTGCGTTTCATAAATTATCTCCTTTCATTTTGGGTGTTATGTTTTTGACGCTGCAAAGGTAAGGCAGTTTTTTCAATCTAAGTGTATCAACCTTGTACTATTTCGCTCTGCAAATGTACGAATATTGTATCATTTCTGCAAATGTTGCACTTCGCCTGCAAGCCAGTCTCTTAGCAATGTACCTTTCTTGGCTCCAGCGTTTATTGGTATTTGTCTGGCTTTCAGCTGAATAGTATTCCTTGAATAGCCTTTCACAAAGAAACCCATGCAAACTACAGGCACATTCATGAGAAACATCAGGCAAATATGCAATTCGTCCTCAGTCAAACCGTATTCACTCCTCAAATGAGTCATTATTCCGCTATACATATTGTCGGTATAAACCATCAGTTGCTGCCAGTCGGAAGCGGTCAGATTCTCTTTTGCAAACGGATTCTCGCGGGCAACCTCTATCAGCCTTTGCAGTTTCTGATTCACCTCCGACGACTCAAACTCCTCCGCTATCAGTGCCTGCCGCTCTGTCTGCATGGTTCGTATCTGCTGACGGAGTGCCGTCTTCTGCCTGTATCTGCGTACTATTACGTAACCCACTACAACCAGCAGAATCAGCAGCAGGGCAAGGCAGATCCACAGCACCAGTTCTGTGCGGCGGCGCATCTCTGCCTGCCTCTCCAGTTCATACAATTCCCGTCTCAGTACATTGGTGGTTTCAAGACTCATCTGCGCACTTCTCTCAAGCGCTTTCTTCAGTTCGCTGTAGGTATGAGCCTTGCCTCTGTCTCCTTGCCTAAATGCAATCTTCTCCAGCAAGTCGGCTGCATCTGCACGCAGTTGGTAGGAGTGGTCTATCTCCATTATAGGCTCTAAAAACATCTTTGCCGAGTCGTACTGCTCCTTATAATATAAGGTCTCACCAAGGTTGTACATTGCAGGCCATGTCCGCATCGGGTGGGGCACTGTTGCCATGCACAATCTTGCCGCCCGCTCTGCACCCTCACTGTCACCGGTCTGTCTTCGCAGTCTATATACAGCCGTCAGCACTGTGGCTCTCAGATATGCGTCATCCTGAGTCTCAGCCAGTTGCCATGCCTCATCTGTCAGTGGCGCAGCTGCCTCATAATCGCCTTTTGTCATCAACAGACACCCGAGTTGCATCAGGCTGTGAATAAGGTCAGTTGTATCTTTTCGCACTATCGCCAGTTCGCGGGCATTATCATATATCTCCCATGCCTCGTCGTATAGTCTGTGCTCATACAGCAGATAACCCAGTCTGCTGTAAATCAGTGCCTGCTGATTGCTTTCCTTATTAGGATTGAGCCTTGATGCCAGTCGCAGCTCATATATCGCCTGTGCTCTGTTGAACAAATCCGCTTCCACACAGCCAAGCAGATAATGAGCTCTCGCACGCTCACTGCGGTTGCCGTGACGGTCGTAATAATCTACCGCATATTGTATCACAGAGTCAGACTCCGGGCACACATATTGCCTGTCTTGCTCTGCCGTAATCTGCATGCATCGCTCTGCACTGTCGCGCTCGGCAGTGTGGAACACAAAAAGCAATATCAGGCAAATCAGTCTCATTCTTCTACAAGCAGTTTCTGTATGTCACGTGTTGAATCACTGTAAGTTATCACAACCATAACCACGCTGCCACGGGGTAGGGTGCTTAGATGTCTGCCATGCAGGTCATAATAGTCGATGCTGCTGACAGTCTTGTATGGCGGAATAGGCATATCCCCGCCAACAACTCTCATTTTCAATCCGATAAGTCTTATGTTATATATGTAGGTCTGACATTCTGTTGCAGGCGTTGTCGCACTTTCTATTCTTATAAAATACCGGTTCCTCGTCTCAGGTATCAGCACTTGGAAACGGCGGATGGGTTTCAGTTGCTCCGAATTTAGTGTATCAACGCTCATCCACACCGTGCCGTCATACGAAATCTTCAATGCAAGTTGCTGGTTTACTGCTCCAAGACTGTCTCCTCGCATGTGAATATCAAGCACTGTCGGGGTTTTCATCATTTCCGCTGTCTGCAGATATGCCCGCCGGGCATCATCTTCGTGGGCTTTGCCAAGGAGTAGGGGAGACGAATGACCCTGCAGATTATCAGCCGAATAAATGTCTATCGGACCGTTATCGGCACCTATAACTTTCGATGGTGACATATTGTCAAGCTCTTCCACAACCTGATCTCCGGAGACATAATACCAGGGTTTTTCCATGCCTGCTGACGACCCGAATGACATTACAGATAAGTCGCTGAAAACCACGTATGAATTAATGTCATTCGGATTGTTGTCTTCTATCGGCGATATCGGGTCATAGTTGATAACGTCGTTTTCGTCGCCCGTTGATGAATTCCTTGTCTCGTTTATAGGAATATGCACATAATCCGATTTCTTGTCACCAGCTTCCGCCCAAGCAGTTATTATGCCTATTGTCCAAAACGGAAATCTCAGTGTGTCAACTGCTTGTGAATGTAGTTTGTCGTGTGATTCTGTCAGATTGGCATATATCTTTGCTTCGGTGTTCTGATGCGTCAGTATTACCATAATGCTGTCACTCATCTGCCTGTGAATCACGGTATAATCAGGCATCGGCAGCATCGCTCTTTCTGCTGCCGTTGCCCCGACGACTCTTTCTTCTGCAGCCACCCCGATGATGGCAATCATAGATAGCAATATATAAGCAAATATCTTGTTCATTTCATCTGTTCGTATATTTCGCAAGCTTCGTACTTCAGAAATCAATCAAGTAAGTGTTTTGCACTTCAAAAAAATCAACATTGAGTTTCGCACTTCAATTAAAGGCTTCTCATTTTAAAGATTCGTTATTTTAATTAAAAATTGTTCTTAAAGGATTGTTCTTATTTTAATTGAAGGATTTTGTTCTTTGTCGCTTTGACAAATTCCGTTGCAAAGTTAACTGATTTTTTCCGAATCTGCTAACCAAACGATGTAATATTTATGTATTATTTGCACAAAACTCCTGAATAATGTATCATTTGTACATCTCACCCGCTGAAGCACCGGATTGAATATTCATCTTATTGCCGATAATCTCGCATAGGTGCATGCGCAATAATCCTCGCTAATCCCACCGTAGGGTACATGCCTGAGAATGCTATTTTACATAATATAAATTATAATCCAGAGTACTCCGGTTGAAATATCATACATATAAAGATGCGTGATTTTATATGCATCTTAAAATATCATACTTATCGGTTTGCTCTCGTCAAGCAATAATCAAGCTCAGTGTTTGCTATCTCTGCAAAATGCGATTTTTTAATGTGCATCTTAAGAAATCACACTTATTAAGGTATTTTTCATATCATTGCTTCCGAACAGATATGTTTGATATTTTTACAACAACCGAATTCATCTGAATATTTGTTCATACTCAGGCTGCGCTATTTTTATAAACTCATTATTTTCATATTTGCCCATTCACAAAATTTGCTGTAACTTTGTGGGCAAATTTGCATCACCATCGGTTGGTGGTTAGTGCCACACTTTTATGCTTAAACATCTGCACATACAGAACTATGCTCTCATCTCCGAACTTGACATCGATTTGTCAAGCGGCTTCTCCGTCATTACTGGCGAGACAGGTGCCGGCAAGTCGATTATTCTCGGCGCTCTGGCGCTTATCAGAGGAGAGCGTGCCGACATTCGCTCTATCACCGAGGGTGAAACAAAAGCAGTGGTTGAAGCACAATTCGATATCTCAGGTTACGACCTCCGCCCCTTGTTTGAGGACAACGACCTTGACTTCGACAACACCTGCATCATACGCCGCGAACTGATGCAAAACGGAAAGTCACGCGCTTTCGTCAATGACACTCCTGTGGGGCTCGGAGTATTGAGAAGCCTGTCGGAAAAACTCATTGATATCCATTCGCAGCACGAGAATCTTCTGCTAAAAGACGATTCTTTTCAACTTGAAGTGATTGATTCTGTGGCAGAAAACGCTTCCGAGCGCAGTGTATATACTGAGAAATACAATCAATACCAGCAAACCGTGCAACAATTGAGCGCTCTGCGTGCCAAGGCTGAGAAAAGCAGAGCTGATGCCGACTACGTGGAGTTTCAGTTCCGCCAACTTGACGAGGCGCGTCTGCAGTCAGGTGAAGAAGAAACACTTGAGCAGGAACTGCGTTTGCTGGAACATGCCGAAGAAATAAAGAGTGCTCTTGAATCGGCTAACACACTGCTTGCCGACGAAACAGCAGGTGCCATTACCACCATCAAAGATGCCATATCCGCACTCAGAAAAGTGGCGCAATATCTGCCTCAGGAACTTACTGAACGACTCAACAGCACATATATCGAACTGCGCGACATAGCCGATGAGGCTGCACATATAGAGGCCAACACCGAGTTCGATCCTACCCGACTGCAGCAAACCGAAGAACGGCTCGACCTGCTGAACACGCTTATGCAGAAGCACCGTTGCCAAACTGCGGATGAACTTATTGCCTTGCGCGATTCGCTGCAGGCAGAGATGCTGCAGAACGAGAACTATGATGAAGAGATAGCCGCTCTCAGTCGCAAACTCGAGGCTGACAGACAGGCACTTCAGACGGCGGCAGACACTCTTTCTGCCACTCGGCGCAATACAGCGGAGCCTATTGCCGCACAACTTGAGCAGCAACTGTCAGTGCTCGGTATTCAGCATGCAAAGATGCAGGTAAGCATTACCGAGACAGACGACTTCACCCCCTCTGGCAAAGACCTTGTGCAGTTCCTTTTCGCCGCCAATCTCAACCAGACACTGCGCCCCGTGGCAGATGTGGCATCAGGAGGCGAAATTGCCAGACTTATGCTGACTATCAAGGCTCTTACTGCCGCCCGAAAAGGTCTGCCCACCATCATCTTCGACGAAGTGGATACGGGTGTCAGCGGAGAAGTGGCTGACAATATTGGTTCGGTGATGCAGCGCCTTGCTGCCGGCAGGCAGATAATTGCCATTACCCACCTGCCCCAGATTGCAGTCAAAGGCAGTGCCCACTACAAGGTTTACAAGCATGATACTGCCACCCGCACCGAGACACATATACGCCTGCTTACTCAAGACGAAAGAATAACAGAGATTGCCACCCTACTCTCCGGCGAGAATATCAGCGAAGCCGCCATCACCAACGCCAAAGAACTATTACAACTCTAAACCATCCTAAAACAACACTAAACAACTTATAAACTCTCAACTTAAAGAACTTCTCTAAACTTTAAACTATAAACTTTCAACTTTAAACCACCCGCCCATGCTTCCGCTTGCAGAACGACTCAGACCCAAGACCCTCGACGAATACATAGGTCAGCGCCATCTCGTAGGAGAAGGTGCCATACTGCGACAGATGATTGAAAGCGGCAATCTGTCATCGTTCATTCTGTGGGGGCCTCCGGGAGTCGGCAAAACCACGCTTGCCAGAATTATTGCAAACCGTTTGGAGAGACCCTTCTATACTCTCTCGGCTGTTACGGCAGGCGTCAAAGAGGTGCGTGAGGTGATAGAGAAAGCGCAGCGCAGCAGCGGGTTGTTCTCGCAAAACGGCAATGCCATCCTCTTTATTGACGAGATTCACCGCTTCAGCAAGTCGCAACAGGACTCGCTGTTAGGAGCAGTGGAACAAGGCGTCATCACACTGATTGGTGCCACCACCGAAAACCCCTCCTTCGAGGTCATCACTCCCCTACTCTCGCGCTGCCAGGTTTATGTGTTGAAAAGTCTTGGCAAAGACGATCTGCTCGAACTACTACACCGTGCCCTCACTACCGACAAACTGCTGCAGACCAAGAATATTGATGTGCAGGAGACAGATGCTCTGCTGCGCTATTCGGGAGGCGATGCCAGAAAACTGCTCAACATAATTGAACTTGTGACCAATGCCGGAACAGGCGACAAGATAGTGATTGACAACAACACCGTCACTGCCCGTCTGCAGCAGAACCCGGTCGCTTACGACAAAGACGGCGAGATGCACTACGACATCATCTCAGCTTTCATCAAGTCCATTCGGGGCAGTGACCCTGATGCCGCTCTCTATTGGCTTGCGCGTATGGTGGAGGCGGGAGAAGACCCCAAGTTCATTGCCCGAAGACTGGTAATATCGGCGGCAGAGGACATAGGTCTTGCCAACCCAAATGCACTCCTTATCGCCAACGCATGTTTCGATATTCTCACCAAAATTGGTTGGCCTGAAGGGCGTATCCCGCTTGCAGAAGCCACTGTTTATCTGGCTACTTCGCAGAAGTCCAACTCCGCATATCTCGGCATCGACAATGCATTGGCAGAAGTTCGCAATAGCGGCAATCTGCCTGTGCCTCTGCACCTTAGGAATGCCCCTACGGAACTTATGAAAGAACTCGGCTATCACGAGGGCTACAAATATGCCCACGACTACAAAAACCATTTCGTCAGACAGCAGTATCTGCCTGACGAGTTGGTAGGCAGACACTTCTGGGAGGCACAAGGCAACCCCGCAGAGCAGCGCACTGCCGACTGGATGCGCCATCTGTGGGAAGACAAGAACGGAGAATAGCGGTTATCATTTGTATATATCCGGTGATGAATAAGAATGGTAATACAAATAATTTTCGACATAGCGAGAAAAATCTAAAGTATATCTTAAATTTCGTCGTTTTTCACAGGAGTTTAAACTATAAACAGAACATTATTTCTCCGAACTTTTTGTAATATCCCCTTCTCGCGATTCAAAAGCGATATATTCCTTAAACAAAAAAACTGCCTACATAAAGTGCAGGCAGGGGATGGCAGGTTGTTGTAAGGTCGTTTCCATTACGCCTCCGAACGTAACGCTACGAAGCGTAATGAAGCAGATATCGCGTTTAATGTAGAGTTCGCCTAAATAAGTCCTGTCATATATACAGGCAGACATTGTATTGCCCCATCTTTCTGATAATCTTTTGTATAAATCAAGTATCTATCGCCCACACGCGAGGAGAACTTTTCACAGAAGGTATCCAACGACTTATGCGACTTATACCCCGAGGACTTCACCTCAAGCGGCACAAGTTTACTGCCCCTTGTGAGCAGAAAATCAACCTCATAATTGTGCTTGCTGCTTTCTGTGGGGAAAGTATAATAATAAAGTTCATTACCCGCTGCCCGCAGCATCTGCGCCACTAAATTCTCATACACATAGCCCATATTTGCCTCTAACTTATCGCCTAACAACTTGCTGTATATCACATTTTCAGTAAAATCTTTATCCAAGAATGCAAGCGTTACGAACAGCCCTGTATCTACCAAAAACATCTTGTAGCGGTTGAGATCTTTGGTCAAACCAAGCCCCACATTCGGGTCGTTGGCGTGATAAGCAAGCCCAACCACCTGACTATCTTCCATATCTGCAATCACCTCGTCTATGCGCTCCGTGCGTTTCGATTCCAGTGCGCCGCCCACTTGATAGCGAGAGGCATTGCTTGACAGTTGTCCGGGTATAGCTCTGAACAAACGCGAAGCCCTGCCAAGTGCATCTATCTTGCGGAAATCATCCTCATATAAAGCAATAATCTCTCGCTTGGTCGTATCTACTGCCTGCATATTGTTGGTAGTGATATATGTATCAACCGCTTGCGGCATACCGCCTACCAACATATACAGCCGCAAATCACGCATAAGTTTACGGTGTGAACCTTCAAGAGGGCGTTTCATATCCCATATTTTGCGCAATATAGTGTAAGTCGTCTCATTGCCCAATGCCCAATAAAACTCCTCTAAATCCATTGGGTACAGCGTAAGGCGCGTTTCTTCAGAGGGTATGACGATGTTTTGCACATTTTTCTTCAGTGTTAAGAGAGAACCTGTTTCGATGTAATCATATCTGCCGTCCTTCACCAAGTATTTAATTGCCTGTCTTGCAAATGGTTGCAACTGCACCTCGTCAAACACTATCACCGACTCACGCTCGTGCAAGGTGATTCCCGTTTCCACTTGCAGGCGCATAAAGAAGAAATCAAGGTCACTCATATCCTCAAATAAATCGTTGATTTTCTTACTCACATGAGCAAAATCAATGAGGATATAAGTCTTGTATTCTCGCTTTGCGAAATCCTCTGCAAGCGTTGATTTTCCCACTCGCCTTGCCCCTTTTATTAGCAACGCAGTCCGCCCTTTCCGCTCTTGTTTCCAAGTAAGCATTTTCTCATATAACTTCCGCTTGAATATCATATTATTGTAACTAATTGTTAATCGGCTGCAAAGATACAAATGATTCCGAAATCTCACAATCTTTTTCGTAAAAAAATACCATTTCCTCAAAATGTTTCATGCAGAATAGTACCATTTTCTCAAAATGTTGTAGATAAAAGTGCGTAAATACGCAAAATGTTTTATGTTAAATATGCATAAATACGCAAAAAGTTGAGACAAAACCCTGCCTGCGGGCTGGTAGGCAGACACTTCTGGGAGGCACAAGGCAACCCTGCCGAGCAGCGCACTGCCGGATTGGACGAGTACAGCAATTAAAAGCCGAGCGATTTTGTATATGACAGAGATTTTGAAAACACTGCAGGCTATACCGGTTGTTAAAAACACGATAAAGAAGAATTAACTGACTTGGAGAAAATAATTATAAGAAACTGAAAGTCTCATGAGACTTTCATATTTTCAATACCAAATCAGAGGCTGCCATACAGGCAACCTCTGATTGGTAGGGATACGGGTGTGAGACGTCATGGTATGGCGTCTCTACAATTGGTCACAGGTTATCTCACTTCTGCACCTTGGAGGGTGAAGCGGCGGCCGTCAGGCAGAAGGATGAATACCTTGCCGTCTTCGATGATTTTGCGGGCATGGCTCATAGACGCAGGGTCATTGGTCTCAAGGTCGTCAAGACCTGTTGTACCGAGGGTGTAGAATGAGCCTGTGTAGGTTTGGAGAGTCTTTCCAGCAGCATCTTTGGCAGTGAGAGTATAATCATACTGACTGCCACTCTCGAGACCTGTCACGGTGAAGCGGAATCCTGTTGCTTGAGTCTGCTTGGGAGCAAAATCTGCCTCTTCACCCGAATTCATCTTGGGCGCATGGAAGGCAATACTTTGCAGTTGCCCTTCACCGTTGAATACAAGTGTGCAAACCTCATCACCGCTCTTGTCTTTGATGACAAGCTCGTAGGAGTCAACATTGGCGACTTGCGGCCATGCGATGTTTGCAGTGTTGTAGTCGGGAGTGACTACCACTTTGTCGGTATTGGCAGACTCCGCGCCCATTGGCTGTACGTCAAACTCTCCCCAGTATTCATTTGTCTGATAATTACGCAAACGATTCTCAGGTACCCATAAAGTTGCCTTGCGGCTGACCGACTCAAATGGATCAAAACCGATGCTTGGAACACGTTTGGCATAGCAATATATATCAGTTATTCTCGAACAACCTGAAAAAGCATATTCCCCTATGGATTCTATAGATTCTCCTATTGTCACTATTTCCAATTCTGCACAATTATAGAAAGCGTATGCACTAATATTACTAATGGTGTGCGGAATATAAAGATTTACAACCTCTTCTTCATTCAAATAAAGATGCCCCTTATTGTATAGAGGATTGGCAGAAGCATTGCCAAATTCTATATTGCACCATGCAGATATGTCAGTAATATTGACGTTTTTTAGACTATTGCATTCATAGAATGACTTACTTCCGATACTTGTTACACTGTTTGGAATAATTACACCAGTCAGACTGCGACAACCTTCGAAAGCAGTACCTGCAATTGCTTTTATGCCACTTGGAATTGTATATACACCTGAATATGATGTTGGCATATAAGCAAATATACAGGAGTTATATATTGGCTTTGTTAGACCAGAACAACCAGAGAATGCCTTGTTTCCTACACTTGTTACACTATTAGGAATAGTGACGGAAGTAAGATTGCTGCATGTATAGAAAGCAGAACTGCCTATACTTGTCACATTTTCAGGAATCTTTATTTCTTTTAGTGCTAACATTCCATAACATAAGTAGTCTCCTATTTGCTTGACGTTATCACCTATAGTAAATGACGTTATCTGTGACCTCAAATTATAAAACGGAGAAGAAGAGTATGAAGAAAAATTGATATTTGCATCCCAATAAACAGAAGTCAGGTTACTGCAACTTTGGAAAGCAGAACTGCCTATACTTGTCACATTTTCAGGAATCTTTATTTCTTTTAGTGCTGACATTCCATAACATAAGTAGTCTCCTATTTGCTTAACGTTATCGCCTATAGTAAATGACGTTATCTGTGACCTCAACTCGTAAAATGGAGAAGAAGACTCAAAAGAAAAACTGATATTTGCATCCCAATAAACAGAAGTCAGACTGCTGCAATATTTAAAAGCATATTTATCAATACTTGTCACACCATTGGGGATGTTGACAGAAGTCAGACTATGGCAACCCCAGAAAGCAGAGCCTCCTATACTTGTCACACTATTAGGAATCTTTATTTCTTTTAGTGCTGACATTTCAAAACATAAGTAGTTCCCTATTTGCTTAACGTTATCGCCTATAGTAAATGACGTTATCTGTGACCTCACTTGATAAAACGGAGAAGAAGGGTTAAAAGAAAGACTAATATTTGCATCCCAATAAATAGAAGTCAGGTTACGGCAACCTGTGAAAGCTTCATCGCCAATAAGTGTCACACCATTCGGAATAGTGACACTTGTCAGACTGTTGCAATCCTCAAAAGCTTTATATCCAATAACTGTTACACTATTTGGAATAGTGACAGATTCGAGATAGTAGCAGCTACGGAAAGCACCATTTCCGATACGCGTCACACCATTAGTAATAATAACATGTTTTATCCTGTTTTTTATCCCAGATATCCCCCAAGGTGTTGCAACCTCACTATAAGGATATATGGAAATATAGTCCGTCATTTTTCCTGTGCCACTGATAATTAATGTACTATTGTTTTGAAGAGTCCATGTGAGATTATCTCCGCAGGTGCCACTTGTTTGGGCTAAGAGATTAACTGTTAAAAGCAGCAACGTAGCTGCAAAGAATAATTTTGTTTTCATTGTTGTTTTTTGTTGTTCTCGGTATTGTAGGATATGTAGGCTTCTGCTACATCATTTGCAAAATTTTGGATATGCACAATATCCATTGTCGCTTTAAAATTTTCTGTTTTACCACGCATATCAGTAAAAATAATGGCAGTGATAGGTTGATCCCCATTTTCATCGGGGTTAGAACACGATGGTAAAATATTACCATGACATATCGCATTTCGCATATGATATAAGAGGGTTGGCATATCTTTGTAAACAATATCTTTTTTTCCTTGTACAGACCATGATATCTCAATATTTCCATATTTGCCTACTTCATAGGGATAATTTTGCAATATTTCTCTCAACATATCTAATGCTTTGTTACGTTTCCTTTTGTTATATTTCATTGTATCTTCATAAACGTAGGAAACAAGACCAAGACAACAATTAATCAGATTAGTGACATCATAGAATTTATCATCTTCTAAGATTTCACTCGGTTTCTTTTGAATAAGACTAGTAATGTACTTCATGTTACTTTGAGTACGTGCTACAAAATTGTACTCCTCTTTTTTATTTATCATAACGAATTACCCTTTATTCGTGTCGGGCACAACTTTTAATGGGTTAATATTTAGTACTTTCCTCAAAAAAAATGGTGATAACATTAAACACATCGCAAAGTTACGAGATGTTATGTAAATACGAAAGGTGCAAGTGTTGTAGTATTTGCTACGCAAATGTAGTAGAAAGTACTACAGAGCATCAGAAAGATATGAGAAGAAATCGTGGTTTAGAATACGAGAGATACGTAGGAGAAGCTTTACGTCAATATTGTCGCGGCGGAAGATGTCATATACATTGGTGCGGTCACAAGGAATTTGGCGGGCAAGCCATGTGACAGAGCGACCTTGGCGGCGAAGCTCAGACTGGATAATATGACCAATATGTATTTCTTCCATTGAGTTGTATATAAATAGACAGACATAAAGAAAGCGTGGAACTTATGTTGTTTCCATTTGATTCTTCGAGGTCTTCGACTACCTAATTTACTCAAATTTATACACAAAAGCCCACGCTTGTCACGTGAGCGGTATAGGCTTCTGCTTGAGTAAATTATAATTCTTTAGAGTTGTCGAAGTTCTGAAGAATCAAGTGTATGGCTTATAACGCTAAAATATTATATGTCTTGACGTTTCTTATTTACGTTATTTCATAGGCAAATTATGGTGAATATACATTTATGTTGTTCGGTATTTTATAATTCAGACAGGTACTTTGTTATATATGGTTGCAGTAAAGGAATGTCCTCGGTAATATGCTCAAGACGCTCCTTATCACGCAGGTTCTCTCTCATATATAAGTATTTTGTCTTTTTCTGCAGAAGGACGGGCAAAGTCCCTCAACCCTGATTCTTCAACTAAATCAACACGACGATTCAATTGTTTGCTCAGCCCGACCATAAGACGTGAGATGGCAAACAACGAAAGCGAATCATCCGTGTAGTTGACAAGCAGGTCTATATCGCTGTCAGCTGTTTCCTCGCCACGTGAACACGAGCCGAACAGGTACGCCCGCTCAACCGGCTTATCAGAAAGATATTGCCGGATAACAGGAATCATTTGTTGAACATTCTTGCTTATCATACTTCCACTTGATTTATTCTCCGCCTGCAAAGATACTGCAAATGTTTCAATTATGCAACATTTACAATGATAATATCTTCATAAGGCGCAGGCGGTTGGATCAGGCTGAAGAAATAACAGTTGCAAGGTTGGGAAAGTTTTGCTAACTTTGCAAGGCGAAAGATGCGGGATGACGTAGGAGACGTGGTTTAATATCGTTTAATATTGTTTGACGTGGTTTGACGTGGGTTTGATATGGTTTGACATAGCTTGACATAGTTTGACATAGTTTGACATAGTTTGACATGGTTCTTGTATGGCAGGGATTTATATACATATACCGTTTTGCAAGTCGCGGTGCAAATATTGTGATTTCTACTCCACGACACTGCTGCAACTGCGGGATGAATATACCGAAGCACTGACAGCCGAACTGGAATGCAGAACAGACTACCTGCACAAAGACACCCTGTCACAAACCTCAGACCAAGAACCGCAAAACACAAACAGAATAAGCACCATCTACTTCGGCGGAGGCACTCCTTCCCTACTCCGCGCAAGTCAGATTGAACAGATACTGCAGAAGATACGCGAATTATTTGAAGTAGAGAACGAAGCAGAAATAACCATAGAAGCCAACCCGGGAGACCTCAATGCAGAGTATCTTCATCAGTTGGTTGAGGCAGGAGTCAACCGCCTGAGCATAGGTATTCAGTCGTTCAACAACGAGTACCTGCGCCTGCTCGGCAGACGGCATACGGCTCAGGAGGCGAAAGAGGCGGTAAGAGCGGCGCGAGAAGCGGGCTTCGACAATATCAGCATTGATCTGATATACGGAATACCCGGGCAGAGCCTGCAGGACTGGCAGGACGAGCTAAGGCAGGCAATCAGTCTCAATATTGAACATATAAGCACCTACTGCCTTACCTATGAGGAGGGAACAGAGATGAGCAGAATGCTGCAAAAAGGTGAGATAAAGGCAGTGGATGACGACACCGAGAACGAGATGTATGCCACAATGGTCAATATGCTGAAAGATAACGGGTTCGAGCATTACGAAGTATCAAACTTCGCTCTGCCGGGCTACCGTTCGCAGCACAACAGTTCGTACTGGAACAACACCCCGTACTTGGGAACAGGTGCGGCGGCACACTCATACGACGGTGAGGCGAGACAGTGGAACATAAGCGACATACGGGAGTACATCAGGCAGGCAAAGGCACACTGTTTGCAGCCTGAGCGGGAGGTGCTCTCAGAGCGGGACAAATACAACGAGCGGGTAATGCTCTCGCTGAGAACGGCAGAAGGAACAGACCTCAGCAAACTGACAAATGAAGAACAGACATACTGCCTTCGACAGGCTCAACCGTACATCGACAACAAACAACTGACATTAGCAGACAACCGCCTTGTTGCCACAATGAGCGGAATAAACATACTGAACCTTATCACTGAAAAGCTGATGAAATAGAAGCAACAACAAAGTAACCCCACTTGACAAACACACTAAACAATATATTATGGCAAAAAACTTCAAACGACAATTCACAAAATGGTTTTGGATAATATTCCTGCTCGGAATAACGGCAGTAGTCCTCATCTTCTGGATGATAGCCAAGGGCTGGCTCGGCTACCTGCCTCCGCTTGATGAACTGCAGAACCCCAAGAACAAATATGCAACCGAGGTTTATAGCAGCGACATGCAGGTGCTCGGCAGCTACTACCGCACAGAGAACCGCGTGCAGGTGCAATACTCGGAGATATCGCCCTACATGATAGACGCACTGGTGTCAACCGAGGACGCCCGCTTCTACCAGCACTCGGGCGTTGACTCGAAAGCTTTGTTCCGTGCAGTGCTGATGCTGGGCCGTGCCGGAGGCGGTTCCACCCTTACGCAGCAACTCTCCAAACAACTATACTCGCCGAAAGCCAACAACATATTCGAGCGCGCATTGCAGAAACCAATCGAATGGGTGATTGCCGCACAACTGGAGCGTCTGTACTCGAAAGACGAGATAATAATGATGTATCTCAACCAGTTCGATTTTCTGTATAATGCAGTGGGAATAAAGCAGGCGGCACAAGTGTATTTCAACACCACCCCTGCCGACCTCAGGATTGAGCAGGCAGCACTGCTGGTTGGTATGTGCAAGAATCCTGCACTCTACAACCCCATCCGCCGACCGGAGAAAGCACTCAACCGCCGTAACACCGTGCTCTCACAGATGGAAAAGAGCGGAAAGATAACAGAGGCGGAAAAAGACTCACTGCAGCAGTTGCCGCTTGAACTCAACTACCACTCGGTGGACCACAAACAAGGACTGGCACCCTACCTGCGCGAGTATCTGCGCCTGACACTCACTGCCAAAGAGCCGAAGGAGAGCAACTACAGCCAGTGGAACAAACAGCAATATCAGATAGACAAGCGCCAATGGGACACGAACCCGCTTTACGGTTTCTGCAACAAACAGAAGAAACCCGACGGTACTCCGTATGACATCTACAACGACGGTCTGCGCATCTACACCACCATTGATTCACGCATGCAGAGATATGCCGAAGAGGCTGTGTCGGAACACATGCAGTATCTTCAAGGACGTTTCTTCAAAGAGAAGAAAAACAGCAAGACAGCACCATTCTCGCGCCAACTGAAGCAGAAAGAGGTAGACGACATCATGCAACGAAGCATACGCCAGACCGAGCGTTACCGCCTGATGAAGAAAGCAGGTAAGACTGACGAGGAGATAACGGAGGCATTCAATACTCCGCAAGAGATGCAAGTGTTCTCCTACAACGGAATGATAGACAC
Source organism: Paludibacteraceae bacterium (assembly GCA_017479885.1). GTDB lineage: Bacteria > Bacteroidota > Bacteroidia > Bacteroidales > Paludibacteraceae > Colicola. The sequence goes on from JAFVBR010000042.1 coordinate 40,849, forward strand.
CACTCTCACCCCGCTCGATTCGATACGTTGGCAGAAGTACTTCCTCCGCTGCGGATTCATGTCGATGGACCCGCACTCAGGACACGTGAAGGCATACGTGGGCGGACCGAACTTCGCCAATTTCCAATACGACATGGCAAGTGTCGGACGCCGTCAGGTGGGTTCAACCGTAAAACCCTACATATACACCCTCGCAATGGATGAAGGCATGTGGCCATGCGACACAACGCAATATCTGCCCGTGACCCTGATTGACGGCAACGGAGTGGAATGGACGCCGAAAGAGAGTCACAAGGTGGCAGAAGAGGACAAGGGCAAGACGGTGACTCTGACATGGGGTCTGGCGCAGTCAAGCAACTGGATGTCAGCCTACCTGATGTCGATGTTCACACCTGAGCAACTGGTACGGCTGATGCGCTCGTTCGGTATAGAAGGTCAACTTGACCCGGTTGTCAGTCTCTGCCTCGGACCATGCGAAGTGTCAGTGGCGGAGATGGTTGGCGCCTATACCACTTTTGCCAACAAGGGTATCCGCGTAGAGCCTCTATACGTAACCCGCATAGAGGACAACAACGGCAACGTGCTTGCCACATTCACTCCTCAGACCCATGAGATTATAGGCGAACAGACGGTATATAAGATGGTGTACATGCTCCGTAACGTGGTTGACCACGGAACAGGTGTGCGCACCCGTTTGCGCTACGGACTGAAGATGCCGATGGGCGGCAAGACCGGCACCAGTCAGAACAACTCGGACGGCTGGTTCATGGGCTTCACTCCTTCGCTTGTCAACGGATGCTGGGTAGGCGGTGAAGACCGCGCTATCCACTTCGACTCGATGGCAGACGGTCAGGGTGCCAACACGTCGTTGCCGATAGTTGCCATGTATCTGCAGAAAGTGCTTGCAGACGAGGAACTGGGCTACAGCGAGGATGATCAGTTTGACATTCCATCGTGGTTCGACCCGAATGCAGGATGCAGATAACGGAGTGTTAACCATTATAAAGTTTAAAGTTTAAAGTTTATAGTTTATAGTTTAAGGAATAAGACTCACTCTCAAAATGTCAGACAGATTATTAGATATAACATACGCAGAGGCAGGTTCTCCGGAACTGGAACTTGCAGAGCATCTGCATGCCGGATTCCCCTCCCCTGCTGCCGACTACAATGAGAGAATAGATATCACCAAAGAACTCATACATCACCCTGAGACCACATTCTATGCCCGGATAGACGGAGATTCGATGCAAGAAGCCGGAATCTTCTCGGGGGATATAGTGGTGATAGACCGCTCGATAAAGGCCTCTGACGGCAACTATGTTGCAGCATACATAGACGGCGAGTTCACAGTGAAAGAATACCGCACAGACCCTAACGGCAAATGTGCATGGCTCATTCCTCACAACCCCAAGTACAACAAGATAAAAGTAACTGAGGACAATGCATTCGTGATATGGGGAGTGATAACACATACCATTCACCCACTTGCAAACGTATAAAGGTATCAACTGTCAACTCTTCATTATCAGTTTCATCACCATGTATGCTCTTGCCGACTGCAACAACTTCTTCGTTTCATGCGAACGTGTTTTCCGTCCTGACCTCAGGACGAGGCCTGTTGTAGTATTATCGGGCAATGACGGCTGTGTAGTAGCAAGAAGCAATGAGGTGAAACGTCTTGGTATAAAAATGGGAGTGCCGTTTTACCAGATACAGAACGAGGTAAAGAAATACGACATTGTGCACTTCTCATCAAACTTCGCTCTCTACGGTGACATGTCATCACGCATAATGCGCACACTCGGCAAATATACTCCCGACCTGCAACAATACTCTATTGACGAGGCATTTCTTGACTTGTCGTACCTGAAAACCTACGAAGAAGCGCGAAAGGTATGCCTTAGAATAAGAGAAGAGATATTGACAGGTATAGGTATTCCTGTCTCTTTCGGACTGGCTCCGACCAAGACATTGTGCAAGGTGGCAGGTGACTATGCCAAGCACTATGCCGGCTACAAAGGCGTATGCTGCATTGACACGGATATCAAACGACATAAGGCTCTGGAAAAATACCCTATAGGAGACGTGTGGGGAATAGGCCGAAAGGCAAACCAGAAACTCACAAATGCAGGCATAGAGACAGCACTCGCTTTTGCTTCTGTTTCCGCCCTGCTGGCAAAAAACATGCTTCACAAACCCGGACTTGACACATGGCGTGAGTTGAACGGAGAAGCCTGCATTGAGAACCATGACTTGCCGGAGAAACAGAGTATTACCTGCAGCCGCACATTCGCCCGCGGAGTAACCGAGCGCGAACTGTTAGAGCAGGCAATGACAGATTTCACTGCGACATGCGCCCGTAAACTAAGAGAACAGAAAAGCGTATGCAGACAAATGACAGTGTTCGCCCATTCTTCGCGTTTTCAGGAACAAATGAATATCATTCATGCCACCGTCAGTTTCTATACAGGAACAAACAACACGATGGAGATGACCCAACAGATGCTTAGAGTAGTGAGAAGTCAGTGGAGAGCCAACACGCCATACAAACGTGCCGGAGTAATACTTATGAGTATAGAACCCGACAAGGGCATACAGCAGCAACTGTTTGACACCCGAAACCGCGCACGCGACCAACGACTACAACAGGCAATAGACAACGTGAACAGACAGTTCGGCAAACGCACAGTAACACTGGCTCCACAACTGGCAGACGAACGCAGCAAGCAACTGCTTGATACGGGTGTGAAAAGTCCTGCCTACACCACCCGACTATCAGATGTAATTGTTCTGCATTGCTAACTTGGCACAAAAGTTGATAAACTTATAATAAATAGTACATAAGTACAGCGAATCAGATTGAAAAGATTAGCATATATATTGCTCTGCATGCTGACGCTGCTTGCCGCTACGCCTGCATCAGCCCAACTAAACACCGACCGCATTACCGCCATCGGTCGCAATGCCCTGTATTTCGACGACTACGTGCTGAGTATACAATATTTCAACCAGGTTATAAAACTGAAGCCGTATCTTGCAGAACCATATCTCTACAGAGCCATAGCCAAGATACAACTCGGTGACATGGCCGGCGCAGAGCGCGACTGCTCTTCCGCCATACAGAACAACCCGTTTCTGCCTGGAGCTTACTACACACGCGGCTTCATCAGGATGCAATTGCATCATTTCGACAAAGCAGAAGCCGATTTTTCGGAAGCACTTCAGTTTGCGCCTGAAAACAAGACATATATACTGCTCAGGGCTGACTCCCGTTCGCAGCTCGGAAAATACGAAGACGCTCTGACAGATATAGACTATCTTCTTCGCAAGGATCCTCACGACGCAAGTGTCAATTTTGAGAAAGGTGTGATATGCATGGCAAGCAAGGACACGCTGTGTGCACACCGCAGTTTCTCGGAGGCGGTGCAATATGACAACCAGAACCCTGCCAACTGGTCGGCACGAGGACTGGTGAACATGATGCTGAAGCAGGAGAATGATGCACTTCTGGACCTGACAACCGCCATCAATCTTGGCTCACACTGGGCAGGCGATTACATCAACCGCGGTATATTGTTCTACAAGAAACACAACTACCGAGGGGCACTTGCCGACTACGACAAGGCGGTAGAACTCGACAAGAATGATGCACAATGCTACTATAACAGAGGAGTGCTACGCGCCGAACTGGGTGACTGGAATCGCGCATTGGAAGACTTCAACACCGCAGTCAGTCTTGAACCTGACAATATAGAAATGTATTACCAGCGGGGAGTTGTGCTGCTACAACTAAGACAATGGAGCGATGCCGTGAAAGACTTCGACCGTCTGATAGAGCGTTACCCGTATTTTCTGCCGTCATATTACCTTGCCGCACAGGCCAAGACCGCGCTTAACGACCCAAGGGCATCATACCTGTATCAGCAAAAGGCACACAAACTGGAAGAGAACAAGGAGGAGATTATGCGCAAGCAACAATCAGTCAACACCGATGTGCAACTGGCTCAAAGCCAGCCCCAGAAAAGAGACCGGAGAAAAGAGTTCTCCAACCATGCAGCCCAAAACCAGCAAGAACCCCAAGAGACAGAGCGCTACCAGAGCGAGGCAAGGGGCAGTGTGCAAAAAAGGTATGCTGATGTAGTGAACGAGCCTAATATAGCTATCAGTTATTACAAGCAGTCGCAATCGCTCAGACGAACCAACTATTTCCACTTCACGGTTGACGACTACAACAAAACAGGTGCCCTACCCTCGCCTCTGCACTTCACCGTGCAAGAACAGGCGCTGACAGCGGAGATGGTGAACCAGCATTTCGAAGCGATAGACCAACTCTCAAGCAAGATAGACAAACTGGAATCAAACCTTTTGTCGGGCAGCACCGGCAACCGCACAGCCAATCTGTATTTCGCCCGCGCAATGGAGTTTGCGATAGTGCAAGATTTTTCTTCAGCTATAGACGACTGCACACGTGCGCTCAACTGCAGGTCAGACTTTGCCATCGCATATTTCTGCCGTGCCAACTGGAGATACAAACTGCTTGAATACCAACGCTCGACAGGTGACTTGTATGAAGACGGGCACAACGGCAAACTTGATTTCGAACTGATAATGCGCGACTATGACCAAGTGATTACACTGCAACCGGACTTTGCATTCGCCTATTACAACAAGGCCAATATACTATGTACGCAGAAAGATTTCCAGACTGCCATCAACTACTATTCGAGCGCCATACAATATGACCCTGACTTTGCCGAGGCATGGTTCAACCGCGGACTGACACGCATATACACCGATGATACCGAAAACGGCATACAAGACCTGAGCAAAGCCGGAGAACTGGGCATATACCAGGCGTACAACCTGATAACGAGATTCCAATGAGAAGAATAATCAGTGTCATATTGCCATTACTGCTATGCATCTGCGTCTCACGCGGGCAACTGCTATACGAAGTATCAGGCAACTCCTCCAGAGCCAAATCGTATATCTTTGCCACCAACCGTCTTGTAGATATAAGTTTCTTAGACACAGTGCCCAACCTGTTCAAGGTGTATGGCAGAAGCGACAAGGTGATAACCGAGATGGCCATCAACGACTATGAAGCCATATCAGCCTTGCGGCAGGCTGCCCTTCTGCCGGACTCCGTAGTGCTCAGCAACCAGTACTCAGAGGACGAGTACAAACAGATAGATGACGCTCTGCAACTGACACTGAAGATGGGTCTTGACAAACTCGGCAGAATGAAACCCTCGTATCTGACCGAGCTATACAGAAACGAGTTGCTGAAACGCTGGCTCGGATATGACGAGGACCGCTCCTCGCAGAACTTCTTTCAGACTGTGGCAGCTCAACAAGACAAACCCATCTATGCCCTTGACAAGACAGGCGAGGCCATCTATATGGCTTTCGACCGCGAACCACTGCACTGGCAGATGAAGGAGCTGCTGAAGATTGTAGAGTACCCTGAAAGAGAAATCAGACTTGAAAAAGCCATGCTCGGCTTCTATCGCAACGGGCAACTGAACGAACTGGTGTATGAAGCCTCGATGCCTGACAATACCTCCACACTCTCCTACTCCGACTGCAAAGTATATTGGCAAAGAAACCTGACGTGGGTAAAGAGGCTCAAACCCTATCTGGAAGAAGGCAAGGCATTCATCTGCTTAGACGCATTGTATCTTGGAGGTGACAACGGTTTAATCAACCAGTTGCGCACAGCAGGCTACAAAGTGAAGGCATACAACCGCAAAACCAATCCTGACGCCAAACCCAAGAAGGAGAAATCCAAGAGACAAAAAGACTGACAGAGATTGCCGTTTCAAAAATAGCAAAATGTAAGCGAAACACAGGAAAACGTGTCAAAATGTCAAATGACAAAGATAGCTAACACTGAGCTTAGGGATAGCTTAATCTGAGCAACCTCTTAACTTACACTTTGTGCAGAAAAACGGCGAATCAGTGACAAAATGAAAAAGCAGGATATACAGGCATTTCTTAACCTGATATATCCTGCTTTTTTCTTCACCCTTACTCCATTAACTTTTTATAGTGTATGCGCTTAGGTTGCATGGCATCTTCTCCAAGCCGCATACGTTTGTTCTGCTCGTACTCGGAATAAGAGCCTTCGAACACAAACACTTTGGAGTCGCCCTCGAAAGCAATGATATGAGTGCAGATACGGTCGAGGAACCAACGGTCGTGACTGATTACCACAGCACAACCGGCAAAGTTCTCCAAGCCTTCCTCCAAGGCGCGTAATGTATTGACATCTATATCGTTGGTGGGTTCGTCAAGTAACAAGACATTGGCTTCCGACTTGAGTGTAAGCGCCAGATGCAGACGGTTGCGCTCTCCACCTGAAAGTACTCCGCATTTCTTCTCCTGGTCGGCACCTGTAAAGTTGAAGCGACTGAGATAGGCTCTGGCATTAACCTCCCTACCACCTACGCGGATAAACTCTGTTCCACCCGAAATAGTCTGATACACAGTCTTCTCGGGGTCAATATTCGAGTGCACCTGATCAACATAACCAATCTTCACCGTTTCTCCGACCTCGAACCTGCCCTTGTCTGCTTTCTCCATGCCCATGATAAGTCGGAAAAGCGTAGTCTTTCCGGCGCCATTGGGACCAATCACTCCCACAATACCGTTAGGAGGCAACATGAAATTGAGATCTTCGAAGAGAAGTTTGTCCCCGAATGCCTTGCTGACTCCCTCAGCATTAATTACCTTATTGCCAAGACGCGGACCATTGGGGATGAATATCTCAAGTTTCTCCTCACGCTCTTTCTGCTCCTCGTTGAGCATACGGTCGTAAGCCGCCAAACGTGCTTTACCCTTTGCCTGACGTGCTTTGGGTGCCATGTGTACCCACTCGAGTTCGCGTTCAAGTGTCTTGCGGCGTTTTGATGCCTGCTTCTCCTCCATAGCCATACGCGCAGTCTTCTGCTCGAGCCATGATGAATAGTTGCCCTTCCAAGGAATACCCTCACCTCTGTCGAGTTCGAGAATCCAACCTGCCACGTGGTCAAGGAAATAACGGTCGTGAGTGACAGCAATGACAGTGCCTGCATATTGCTGCAGATGCTGCTCAAGCCACTCCACAGACTCAGCATCAAGATGGTTGGTAGGCTCGTCAAGCAGCAGAATATCAGGTTGCTGAAGTAACAGCCGACAGAGAGCCACACGCCGGCGCTCACCTCCAGAGAGGTTCTTAATCAGAGCATCTTCGTCAGGGCAACGAAGAGCGTCCATTGCACGCTCAAGTTTGTTGTCAAGATTCCAGGCATCGGCATGGTCGAGAGCCTCCTGCAACTCTCCCTGTCGGGCGATGAGTTTGTCAAAGTCGGCATCAGGCTCAGCAAAGGCTGCATTGATTTCATCGTACTCACGAAGCATATCAACTATCTGCTGCACACCTTCCTGCACTACCTCTTTGACCGTTTTTTCGGGGTCAAGTTTAGGGTCTTGCTCAAGATAACCAACAGAATAGCCGGGTGAGAACACAACTTCACCTTGGAACTCTTTTTCCACACCGGCAATAATCTTAAGAAGTGTACTCTTGCCGGCTCCGTTCAGACCGATAATGCCGATTTTAGCTCCATAGAAGAAGCTGAGATAGATATTGTTAAGTACTCGTTTCTGCGGTGAGAAACTCTTTCCTACTCCCACCATCGAGAAAATGATTTTCTTGTCGTCAGCCATAGAGAGAAGTTTTATGTATGTAAGTTAATAGACCAGGATTTTTGCTGTGCAAAGATACAAAAAATCTCCCGAATATACAATAGATACCGAGAGACTAATTGCTTTAACCACAGACTAACGATGCAAACTTCATTAATCATTACGGGTACTTCTAAAAATTAGACGTTTTTAGATGTGACCCAACAAAATTAATATGTTAAACTTTTAATTTGCTTTTGGCTTTTTCTTGGTACCTTTTTGACTTTTATTCGGTCACAATGCACGCATTGCTCCCTCACTCAAGCCAAAAATCTACTCAAGAAAAACCTCAAAATCAGAATAAACTAATTATTAGAAGTACCCTTACTTATTCAACACTTCTTCATAAGTGCCATCATCAAAAAACAGAAGCACCTTCTGCACTTTGCGCGGTGAAACAGCAGGCTGTAGCGGCAACTGAGGAGCAGCCGTTTTCTGTTTTGGCAAATAATCAGGGGCAGAAAAATCAGTGCTGCCCGCAGGTGAATTAGCTAATAATGAGGTTGTTTCAGGCGGAATATCGAACAAAGTGGGTGCTTGAGAATCGATTTTTTGTTTATACATCGAACCTACACCCAAAATAAGCCACTCTGACGAAAGCGTACGAAAGCGTTGAAGCACTTTTTGCATCACATCAAGACTCGGTTTATTACGCCCTTTAAGGATATTGCTTATTGTACCAGGTTGAATACCAACCTCTTCGGAAAACTGTTTGGCAGTCATCTGCTCAGATTCCATGATTTTCTGCAGTCTCTCACTCTCTGTCAGCATATTCACACAAATTATAATGTTTAGACGTTGCAAAGATATGAAAACTTTTTCACGTATGCAAACTAATAATATTTCACAGATATACTTATAAAATTTTATTCATCTGTGAATATTGGGTTCTTCACATTTGTGTAACAGTTATCAACAACAACTGAAAATCAGCAACTCACAAGTTGTTCTATCACTTTAAATTATTAGATAAGTTGGAAGATTATCAATGTATTAAGTAGCGTATAAATATATAATATTCATTAATTTCTTTGTGGGAAGCATAACACTACTCTAAAACTTAATTCCCCGCTTTAATTTTTCAATATAACTATTGATATTTATATATTTATGTATATTCAAAACCAGTTATGATTTCTAACATACACTATGTTTTCATTTGTTCACGATGCCTATTTGTGTTTTGTGAATTACTACTTATTTACACCGTAGAATTGTAGATATTTCCTTGTTGACATTTATGAATTTCACATTTGTATGATAATTATTGTGAAAATATCCCCTACTCTTTACCTTTAGTTTGGGGGTTGCAATTCGTTTGTTAATCTGTTACCTAAGCATAATAATTCTGGCAAGATGGAAACAGAGTAACATTTCTGCTACTCTATATCCTATTTCGTGAGAATTTAATATTCCGGATAATATTCAAACAAGTAGAAAAATATCGAATTCTCGTAAAACTGCCAAATGACATTAAATGACATTCCTCAGGCATATATTTGAATGTGCAGCATATTTATATGTATATGGCATATATGGGGGTACAATGTAATTTTATTCATTTTATTGGATTCTGGGTTTGCCTGATAGTGAAAATATTATTATCTTTGCAGAGTTAATCAAACACCTTATTTATTATGAACACAAACAACGAAGAACTGGTATTCGACGAAAGCGAAGCCATACGATTCATTCTCGACTTTATTCCCGAAGAAGACAAGCAGAATCTTACTGACGATGACGTTCAGTATGTGCTTGACGTTATTTATGACTATTACGAATCGGAAGGTCTGATAGAAGATGACACCGAGACTGCCGATGAGGCATCAATAGATGAAGAGAAAATGTTCGAGTTCGTGAAGAAAGCAGTGAAGAAGGACAAGATGAACATCTCTGACGAACAGATACAGCTGATTCTTGAGGGTGAGTTTGAATACGGGGTATCAATAGGAATATACGAAGAAGAGGATTAGACAAAAGACCGCTACGCTGTAAGAGGTAAGACCGCTACGCTGAAAGACATAAGACAAACGAGAAAAGACAAAAGATTCTTTACGGGCTATGAAGTTTATTGTCAGAATACTATCTCTGATGCCGATTGGTGTGCTCTATTGGTTAGCCGACTGGTTGATTTATCCGTTGGCATACTACGTAGTGCGCTACAGGAGACGAATGGTGAGGATTAACCTGCGTAACTCTTTCCCTGAAAAGACTGATGCAGAGATACGCATGCTGGAAAAGAAGTATTACAGGCATCTGGCAGACACTATTGTAGAGATAATATACGGGTATAGAGTGTCAGACGAAGAGATGCGCAAGCGTGTGGTATTCATCTACGGTGAGAAAGCAGCACGCATGGCGCAACAATACGGCGGTCACATGCTGATGCTCGGGCACATAGGCAACTGGGAGTGGATGGCTGAAGTGAGTCACTATATGGAGCAGTTCGGCATTGAATCCACTCATGTATATCGCAAGCAGAAGAGTAAGTCAACCAACGATTTGATGCTTTATATGCGCAGACGCAGAGGAGGCAACTACTGCGAGAAGAACCTGATATTGCGCACAATGGTGATGAACAGAAAACACGATGCCCCGCAATCATACGGAATGATAAGCGACCAGAAACCTTCTGCACATGGCGAACACTACGTGACAGAGTTCCTGCATCAGACAACACCATTCCTCACCGGTACTGAAGTACTATCTAAGAAGTTCGGTTATCCGGTATATTTCTTCTATATAAGACAAGTTGAGCGAGGCTATTATACTGCAGAATTCCGTCTGATAGCAGAGAAGCCGGCAGAGACAGAGGAAGGCTATATTACAGAGCAATATGCCCGCCTGCTTGAAGAAAACATACTTGAATGTCCTGAACTCTGGCTTTGGTCACACAACAGATGGAGGAGATAGTAATTTTGAATGCATAATTCATAATGCATAATTCATAATTTAGAATGCGTTGCTCGGTAATAATATTAAATTGGAATGGCGAGAAGTGGCTGCGAAAGTTTCTTCCGTCAGTTGTTGCCACTACCAAAGGAGAAGGAATTGAGGTGGTTGTAGCAGACAACGGCTCCACCGATTCGTCACTTCAGGTGCTTCAGGAGTTCCCGACAGTACGAGTTATAACTTTTGACCAAAACCACGGCTTTGCCGAAGGATATAATCGTGCTATCAATCAAATAGATGCAGAGTATGTAGTTCTACTTAACAGTGATGTTGAGACTACCGGCGAATGGTTGTTACCTCTGCTCGAGTACATGGATTCGCATTCTGACACAGCCGCGTGCCAACCTAAAATTCTCTCTTGGAGAAGCAAAGAGGCTCAGGACGAACATATACAATTTGAGCACGCCGGCGCTGCCGGAGGATACATCGACAGTTTAGGTTATCCTTATTGCCGTGGTCGCATCTTAGGATATGCCGAAACAGATCACGGGCAATATGACACTACAACAGAATGTTTCTGGGCAACCGGAGCATGCCTGCTCATACGCACTAATATATATAAGGAGTGTGGCGGACTGGATGCAGGATTTTTTGCCCACATGGAGGAGATTGACCTTTGCTGGCGGTTACAATGCAGAGGTTGGAAAGTGGCATGTGTAACAGAATCGGTTGTTTACCACGTAGGCGGAGGAGCGCTTGACTATGAGAACCCGAGAAAAACTTACCTTAATTTCAGAAACAATCTGCTGATGCTTTATAAGAATCTGCCTGCAAGCAGACTTTGGTGGGTGATGCCTGTCCGTTTTGTGCTCGACTATGTGGCTATGATGCAGGCGCTATTTACAAGCAAAACCCAAAATGCCAAGGCTATAATTGATGCAAGGAAAGATTATCACAAGATGAAAGCTGATTACAAAGAAAAACGCAATGAAAATATGCTACTTGCAAAGATTGCATATCCAAACAGCATTTCCAAAAGAAGCATCATATTCGACTACTATCTGCTCGGCAAACGCAAATAGAAACAATCTACAATTGAAAATCACTCAGCATTTTCTGCCTTGCGATGCACGGTATAACTGCCATGAATTGAAGACATTCTGCCAGATGATGTATGCTGCAGCACCAAGAGCAGCAATCGGGTTGAGGTAGGTGTTTGCCATCCAGATGCCAAGCGTAGTGTTCTTCTGTCCGAGTGCCTGACCGGCAGATATGCGGGTCTGATATTTATACTTCTGCTGATTGTCAATATTGTCGTCTTTTAGTATCTCACTATCATCCTGATAGTCTTCTCCATGCGGGGCTGAGGGATACTTCTCTCCAATCTTCTTGCCAATAAAGAACTGTAAGATACAGGCTATCAATGCCCCACCCGCTTGCGCAAGTGCCACCCAAAGGTCATATTGGTCGTACAGAAGCGAATAAGTGATCTGCGCCATAAGCACAACAAGCGACATCGCCCACAGGTAGAAAGGCAATTGCGCCCAACTTCTGCTCAGATGAAACCGTTTGCCACTACCTTTTCTGCGTTGCACAGCATCATAGCCGAGACGAAGCAGCCAAGCAGCAAAGAATGGTCCAAGTAGCAATGGTGTAACCTTGCGGAGAATCATCAGACTTGCCCACCAGAACGACATATCTGCGGCAGGGTTAACAAGAGGAAAGAACAGAGGCACAACAACAGCCGTTGCTATATTGCTAAGCATGGTGAACGAAGTGAGCGACTGAATACTGCCACCAAGTTTGCCCGCTATAATAGGTGCTGCAGTAGCCGAAGGCATTATGAAACAAAGCATTATGCCTTGAGCCAGCACATGGTTGAGAGGAAGAAGCAGGTAATAGACTGCGACAGAAAGCAGCAGTTGAACTGTAAGCAGCAGCCAGTGCCAACGGTGAAGACGAAGGTCTATCGGGTTCACTTTACAGAAAGTGAAGAAAAGCATAAAGAATATCAGCCAAGGCAGGCATGCTCCGAGATGACGAAACCAAGGAAAACCCAATACCCCTATCACCATTGCGACAGCCAAAGCATTGTTTTTCAGAAAAACCAACAATCTCTTCATCACCTTAGAAGCTGAAACTCAACCCGACAGTAAACGTCAGATTCTTACCCTGATAATATACGGGAGTAAACTTATTCAAATAATATGCAGCCAACTCATCGCCTGCAAGATTGAGCGAAGTGCCGTCTGCTTTCCAACCACGGTCTTCACCTTCAACCCGTTCTGAAACAGGTGCATACGAGCGGGCATTGTTCCACGTCATGTCGAACATGGCATAGCAATTCTGGAATATCTCATACGTCGCACGGAATGCAACCTGATCGTTTTGCCATGTACGTTCGCCAAAGGGCTTTTGCGATATAATGTTTCCTATATTGTGGCGCACATAATCATAGACATTATATTTGGTATCGTTGGTATAATTGAGACGAAGCGACAAACCTCTGACAGGTTTATACTCAGCCTCTACAAATATTGATTGCGAGTTGTCACCCATGTAATGACCCATACTGTAGGAATTTGACTTATAGTCAAGTACGCTGATAGAATGGGTGTAACATGCTATGTAAGAGCGTGCGAACTCGCCTCTGAGTGCGAGTCCGCGAACAGGCCAGCCACTCCAATTGAAACCTACTATATAAGAAACAGGATTGTTTTGCGGATTGCTTTTCTTAAGTCTGGCAAACTTGAACTCATCAAGAAAGACAGATGTATAGAGTTTCAAGTGGTCAGTGGGGCGCACAGTGATTGAGCCGAATACTTGCGAGTTCTGATTCTCAACTCCAAGACCTTTTGTAAGAAGGTGGTCGAGAGACTTATAGAAGGCTATGGGAATAAAATACGCAGCCTGCACATTCTTCTCTCCATACACGATAGAGTTACCGAACGAGAACGACACATACTTTATCGGTTTGAAGGTAAACATATTAGCAGCCATGAACTTGTTGGCAGGACGGTAATGACGTTTCTCCACACCTTCTTCATATACTTCGACATAGTATCTTGCAGAATCAATCACGTTGGAGACAAGCCAGGCATGAAACCAGTCGAACTGAAACCACGAACAAGGAGTAAGCTGCAGAGTTATCTGCGGCACAGCCGGATTATGAGCGGAAAGTATGTTCGAAGAGCGTTGTGCGTCTCCCCATTGCACCCGTTCGCGCTGTACGCCGACAGAACCCCACCATGCATAGAGCGAAATACCTCCGCGGGAATCAGAGAAGTCGCCGCCATAGTTTGACTCCTTATACTGCAGACCTGGCAGGTTGTTGAGATATTGGCCTTTCGACAACTTTGCTCCGTCAATTTGCGCGTATGTATCCGGATAATATGACTTGTTAAGATAATCGGTTCCCTTCCACGAATTATCACGCAACGAACCCCATATACTCAGGTGATTGGCAATATCCATTTGCAGCTCAGCACCATACCATCGTTTGGTTATCATACCTTTCTTCGACGCATAAAGGTGCATACCGAGTATCGGTTTGAGCACCATCTTGAACTTGTTGTTTTTGGTCTTATAATGAAAAGAAGGTTCTACAAGCGAAAGATTGAAGGTGCTTTTGTTGGTCCATTGACAAACATTCTTGTGCCCATATAGGCGATAGTCAGGAATGGTGTCGAGTTCGAGGGCATAGTCCTGAAGATAGAAATCCAGATCCTGTCTTTGCCTGCGAGTAAGAAGCGAATCCTTGGAGGCAGCCTCGGCAAGAAACACAGCGACCTGCTTACGAGTGTATGGTTTCACGGCCTCTGTCACATTGTTGAGTATGCCATCGGTAGCCAGTTCTTCAATAAATGAGTATATCTCAGTATATTCCAGTGCAACAGGAATATTCTGAGAGAAAGTACACACAGAAGTGAATAACAGCACCAGTATAATATTATGTTTGAGTCTCATCATGCAGATTCAATATTGTCAATTGCTTCTTGCCCTGCGGAAGATAATGGTATAAAGTATTTTCCAGAAATAGATGAAGTCTGTTACAAATGTACCTTTAGTCTCACAAGCAGTTAGATAGCGCATCTCTGACGTCTCTATTTCTTCAAGAGTCTTGGGCATGTCGGCATAGAACGGCGGAAGCAAACCGGGTTTATGCTTGATGCGTTTATTCTGAAGTTCTTCGCTATAGAGAGAAAAATACTGCTTGCTTATCGGTCTGACTCCTACAAGTTTCATGTCTCCCTTCAGCAGATTGAGCAGCATAGGCCACTCGTCAATCCAGCAACGACGCATGAAACGGCCGAGAGTGGTGACGCGTATGTCGTGGTTGAACTTTCCCCCATCCTGAAGGCTGTATTTGCGATAGATATACTCCTGCAGATACTCGGAATACGGGTGCATGGTACGGAACTTATATACATTGAACATCTTGCCGTCCTTACCTACTCGGTTGAGCCGGACAAAAAGTCCGTACAAGCGCCGCTGCACAGTCTGAGGCCGGAAACTGCGACGGGCAACAACATATATCTGCTCATCAATCTTATGCTCGTCAACTATCTCAAATCCGCAGTAGCAAAGTCTGCCCAACACTTCGGCTTTAGATAGAACACGGTCTTTGCCTTCGGTGATATCGTAATACAAACGCGACGTCATAAACAATTTGGGCAAAACACGCTTGTAGAAGAAAACACATGAATACACAATGAAGTTGATTACCGACGGATACTGCATGTAAATTCTACGTTTGAGTACGCCTTGCGGCTCAAAGCAGCATACAAACAAACCATCGTCAGGCAATTTGTCATTTACCAGTCCGAACATTTTGTTTATGCCTCGGATTTGGTTGAGCGGCATCAGATTCAATATTGTATCGAACCTGTAGTATTTGATTTTCTGGATATTAAACAGTTCGGCAGTACGGAGAATATAGGTATTGGAGCTATACAATGCCACATTCTTCTCCAGATAGTTCAGCACTTTCTGAGAAGTGCTGTCACATATAGTGGCAGCTATATTATCTTTTTGTTCCCCCTCGTAACAGAAAGGCTCTTTCAGCACAGCCTGCGGTCCGCGTTCGGGTGCACGTTCTATATCAGGTTCTGCATTGAGAGCATAATGGTAGGCATGAAACAGCAGAACAAACATGAAACTGAAGATGAACATTGCAAGCCATATAGTCAACAATACCCAGATAGAATAATTCATGCCTTTGGCAAGCAACGTCATATATCCGAACATCAGCAGAAACGTCAGCACAGATGCCGTCAGAAGCCTCAGTATGCTTACTCCCACACGCATAAACTTCACTCGCACATACCTGTGAGTGAAATAACTGGTTATGAGCCAGGCGGCTGAAAACTCCAATGCAAATGCCCAGTACTTTTGGAAGGGGATTTGCGTGTTGAGCGGAAACCACATCAGCACGACAAAGAAACTCAGCAGCAACAGCACTACGTCTGTCAGCCAATAACCGAGTAAAGGTTTGTAGAACACTATGTCAAGCCATCGTTTCCGCATTTGTCAGAGTATTGTCAACAATACCGAAAGAGCAAAGGATGGATTTCTCTACGCTTTGCTCTTTCTTGGTTGTATGTCGGAAATTACTTTCCGTAACGTTTGTTGAGGGCATCTATCACCTCATCGGTAATGTCGAATCCGGGTTGTGCTATCAGCACATTGTCATTTGCCTGATTTGCAAAGATAATCTGATACTTGCCATCAGCATTGTATTCTTTCAGATAGTTGTCAAGGGTGTCACGAAGTTGCATGTTCAGGCTCTGATTCTCTGCCAGAATGTCGTTTGTCAGCTTGGCCTCAAGTTCCTGCAAATCCTGCTGTTTCTTCTGCAGACGGTTTGCCTCGTTCTCAGCGCGCTCACGACTCAAGAAGGCATTGTTGTCAAGTTTACGTTGGAAATCTGCCATTTCGTTCTGCAGAGTACGTGCCTTGGTGTTGAGTTTCAGACGGGCATCCTCTTGTTTGGTCATCAGTTTGTCCTGTGCTTCTATTGCAAAAGTGTATTTTGCAAGCAGCGAGTCCAGATTAAGATATGCAATGGGCAGTGGCTGCTCGACTGACACTGTTGTTTCTCCGTTTACGGCTGTTGCCTTCTTGCCGGGTGTAACTGTAAAGAATACTACAAACAAGGCAACTATTGCTGCTGCCAACACTGAATCAATGATAATTTGAATTTTGTTCATTTCTTTTATTGTTTATTAGTTACTATTTCAAAGTTTTTTAAGGTCAATAGCAGGCTGTTTTCTTTGTGCCTGTCTATCCTGTGATGCAGCACAACCTATTCCGTTCTCACGCATCTTAGGGTTGTCGCCTATATGCTGCGAAGAGAACCGTCCACCTCTTTTCAGTATTATTCTCACACTCAGCAGCACTACTGCAAGAGCTACTACTGCCAATGTAAGTATCAAGGTTGCTTTCATCATACTAATACACCTTATTTATATAAGAGCCGACAAAATTACAAAAAACTATTCACTCCCGCAATTATTATTTGTCTTATTGTTCATTTAGGCACTAATAACTTCACTTGCAACTTATATCTGACAATTGTTCATATACTTCCACAACGGTGCCGCATGAAGGGCTTGCATTACCCACCCATTTTCCAGTATCTCCATCACCTCTTCACGAGTAAACAGATAAGTATCAATATCTTCTGTCTTCTTCTGATGTGCTTCACCCTGCTTCTCCACACCGACTGCGAGGAATGTATGCTGGTAGTTGCTGTGATTGGCCGGGTTAGGGCTGAGTTTCATAAAATAACTCCATTCACCGCCTCCGTAACCTGTTTCCTCAAGCAATTCACGCCTGGCCGCCTCAAGCGGTGTTTCTCCTTCGTCAACCACACCGGCACAAAGTTCGTAGAAAGTATCGCCTATGCCATGCCGATACTGACTCTCCATGACAAACCTGCCGTCTTTGGTAACGGCAATGACATTAATCCAGTCAGGGAAATCATTGACATACCACGTAGGAATCTGTTCGCCATTAGGCAGTTCGACAATCTCCTGACGCAGGGCGAGCCATGGTCTGTTCTCGGCTATGAAACGGCTCTTGAGAACACGCCAAGGTTTATTTTGAGGTTTTGGTATCATCTGTGCGAGTTGTATCTTCTTCGATTCCGACTTCGTTGTCAGGATATAGAGGAACTATCCCCATAAGCGGCTCAGGGTCACGGATTATGACTTCAGGAGTATCAACCTGCGGTGTATCAGGAACTTGAGGCTCGGGCACATCGATTGCCGGTTCACCCGCCAAAGGATATTCTCTTTCTTCGGGTTCTACGGGTGCCGCCACTTTACCCATGAGAGCAGGGTCAGGCAGAACTTGCCGTTTTGGGGTGTTGTTTTTTGTATTCTTCTTTGGATCGGCAGCCTCGGATTTGGGGGTCTCAGTGTTAACAGAAGGGTCTTCTTCAGGGAGTTCATCGGGTTGGTACAAAACATCACCCTCGAGCAACAGCACTTCACCTTCGGTTTCGGGTGGCGGCGCAGGCTTTGTTTTCGTAGGGGCACACGAAGGAGCCAGAAGCGACACCATGGCTGCAGATATTCCTGCCACGCGCAATGCTTTACCGGCTTTCTTGCGTTTCTCAAGTTGCTCCTCCAAATAGCGGACTTCTGCCTCGCAACGAGGGCAAGTGCCAAGACAATCGCCTTTGTACTCACATTCTTCTATTACAAGACTGATGTCGTTCTCTTCTGCAATCTGACGGCGTATATCCTTCAGAATCTTGCATGTATGTTTGCCTTTGTAAAACATAAGATTATGGTTTTGGTTTGTTTGATATTTGCTTTGCAAAGATACAACAAATTATCAAATTATGCAAAAACATAAATACACCAAGAGGCTACAGATAGTATAATCACATACTAATCACATACTAATCACATACTAATTACATACTAATTACATACTAATATAGTTGAGAGTTAAGAGTTTAGAGTTTAGAGAAGTTGGTCAGTTTTATTAGTGAAGAGTGGAGAGTGGAGAGTGGAGCGTGGAGAGTGGAGCGTGGAGCGTGGAGCGTGGAGAGCGGAGAGTGAAGAGTGGAGAGTGGAGAGTGAAGAGCGGAGAGTGGAGAGCGGAGAGTGCTTGTTTTAGCTTTGTTTGGAGGTAAGCGGTTACGGAAAATAACGATAATAATTGATACAATATGCATTCGACATGCTGTTGCGGCACAGTTTTTGTAACTAACAGAATCGGACAAAACAAATCCGTAAGCGTAGAAACCAAACGACATAATATGATGTAAGACACCCTATATCAGGCACCATATATTAGACACCCTACCCTATATTCATTATATAAATACGACATATAAGAATCTCTAACAACATTTTATGACATATAAGAATCTCTAACAATATTTTTCAGGTATGTTTCGTTTTGCACACATAGAACTGCTCTGGCTGCTTCTGCTCATTCCCGTATTTGTAGCTGCATACATTTGGTACACACGGCGCAAGCGCCGCCAATTGTCGGAGTTCGGCGACCCGGAACTGATAGAGCAACTGATGCCTAACGCATCAAGGACAAGACCACATATCAAGTTTGCCCTTCTGATGTCAGCATTAACCCTGCTTATCTTTGCCGCCGCCCGGCCTCAATACGGGACAAAAGAGCAGACCGTGAAACGTCAAGGCATAGAAGTGATGTTCGCACTTGACATCTCAAACTCCATGCTTGCAGAAGACGTGGCTCCCAACCGCTTAGAAAGAGCCAAGCAGATGCTTGCCAAACTTGTGGACAAGATGCAGGACGACAAGGTGGGTCTCATAGTTTTTGCAGGAGACGCTTTCGTGCAACTCCCCATTACAGCCGACTATGTAAGCGCCAAGATGTTCATGCAGACCATTCAGCCCGACCTCATCAAGACCCAGGGCACAGCCATAGGAGCCGCTATCAACACATCGGTGCGTGCCTTTGGCGAGAACCAGTCGGAGGCAAGCCGCGTTATCATTCTGATAACTGACGGAGAGAACCACGAAGATGACGCCAAGACTGCAGCCCAAGAAGCCAAACAAAAGGGTATAGAAGTGGTGGTGGTAGGAATAGGCAAACCCGAAGGCACTCCTATTCCGATAGCCGGCACCAACAACTTCATGAAAGACAGACAGGGGAATGTAGTAGTAAGCCGGCTAAATGAAGACATGTGCAAAGAGATTGCCGCAGCAGGCGGAGGTCTGTACGTGCGTTGCGACAATACGAACACCGCCATGCGTGCAGTACAGAAAGAGATAGACACACTTGCCAAATCGGATATAGAGACCAAGATTTTTACCGACTACAACGAGCAGTATCAGTCGTTTGTTCTGATAGCTCTGCTGATACTCGTAATAGATTTCTTTATCTTCAACCGCAAGAACAAACGACTCTCACGCATCAACATCTTCGAGAAGCAACAATAAACACATAATCAGCAAGCAGATATGAGACGTACCTTATTATATATCATTCTAACTTTTTTCATAGCCCTGCCAGCCTTTTCCCAGAAAGAAGCTGGCGATGTAAGACGTGGTAACCGTCAGTACAACAAAGAGAACTACACAGAAGCAGAAGTGAACTACAGGCGCGGACTTGACAAAAACGACAAAGCATTCGAGGCGCACTTCAATCTTGGAGACGCACTATTCAAGCAAGAGAAATATCCGGAAGCCATTGACGAATACAAGGCCGCAGAAAACAACCTCAAGAAATCCGACAAGAAACGTCAGGCAGCCGTGGATCACAACATCGGCAACGCACAATTTGCCCAACAGCAATACGGGGAGGCAGTAGAAAGCTACAAACGCTCGCTTCGTAACAACCCCGCTGACAACGATACGCGCTACAATCTTGTGAAAGCAATGCAGATGCTTCAGCAGCAACAGCAGCAACAGCAAAACCAGCAACAGAACCAAGACCAAAACCAGCAGCAGCAACAGCAGCAACAACAAGAGCAAGAGCAGGAACAAGAACAACAGCAAAACCAGCAGCAACAGCAGCAACAAGACCAGATGGACAAGGAGACTGCAGAACAACTGCTGCAAGCACTCGAACAAGACGAGCAAGAAACACAAGAGAAAGCCAAGCGGCAACAAGCCCAAGGCGGCAAACGAGTGGAGAAGAACTGGTAATAGGCAAATTATAACAAAGGTTAAGAAATACGACTCACCTGATTATTCAGATGAGTCGTATTTCTTCGAGAGGTAAGAGGCTGTTATGATACAGGTCACAAAATAATCTCCACACGCCTGAATCAGAACGGATCATCGTCAGTATTGTTGATTCTTGATTGAACAGTATGATATTGCGGAGCAGCATCAGGTCGGGGAGAACTTGTGTCAGGGTCTTCATAGAACGGCGTATCCTCACCCGGATTCATAAATCGTGCAAACCGCTGCTCAAAGCGCAGATTGATGGTGTCTGTAGCACCGTTTCTGTGTTTTGCTACAATTATCTCCGCCATACCCTCCATCTTTGGGTCCCAACCATCTGACCCTCTGCGGAAATAATACTCAGGACGGTGAATGAAGCAAACCATATCCGCGTCCTGCTCGATAGCACCCGACTCTCGCAAGTCGCTCAACTGCGGACGTTTGCCCTCCACTCCTGTTCTGCCTTCAACACCACGGTTAAGCTGTGAGAGCGCAATAACAGGAATATCAAGTTCTTTGGCAAGTGCCTTGAGATTACGCGAGATGATGCTCACCTCCTGCTCGCGGCTTCCGAAATTCATGCCGGTTGCATTCATCAGTTGCAAATAGTCGATAATGATGCACTCCACCTTGTGTGTCTGCACCAGATTCCTCGCCTTGCTTTTGAGTTCGAAGACCGAAAGCGAAGGAGTATCATCAACGTATATGGGGGCATCAACCAAAATGTTGATTCTCTCCTCGAGTTGTTTCCACTCTCCGGGAGTCAGTTTACCGCTTCGGATCTTATTGCCGTCAATCTCACATGCATTCATTATCAAACGATTGACGAGCTGAACATTAGACATTTCGAGAGAAAAGAGTGCTACAGGCTTTTTGTAATTGATAGCCATGTTCTTTGCCATAGACAGCACAAACGCAGTCTTACCCATAGCGGGACGTGCGGCAATAATAATAAGGTCTGATTTCTGCCAACCTGACGTAACCTTATCCAAATCAGTGTAGCCGCTCGGCACACCGGAAATATTGTTGTCGTTGCGGCTTGCTTTCATTATGCGCTCGTATGCCTCTTTGATTACATCGTTGATCTGCACACTATCACGCTTCTGCATGTGCTGACTGATTTCAAATACTTTGCCTTGTGCCGAGTCCATCAGTTCGCTGACATCCTGTGTCTCATCGTATGCCATCCGCTCAACCTCGGTAGCATAAGCAATCAACTCGCGTGCGAGAGACTTCTGCATCAGTATCTGAGCATGATAGACGAGGTGTGCAGTACTCGCCACTTTTGCAGTCAACTGTGATATATACAGCGGCCCTCCGACCTCGTCGAGAGTACCGTTCTTCTTCAACTGTTCAATGACAGACAACATGTCAATGGGGTTTTCTTTCTGCGCCAAGTCGCTCATTGCCTCGAAAATCTTCATGTGCGCATCCTTGTAGAATGACGCAGGCTTAAGAAATTCGGAAACGGAGTTGTATGCCTCTTTTTCAAGCATGATTGCCCCCAAAACACTCTCCTCCATCTCTACCGCCTGCGGCGGCAGTTTCCCCATCTCGTTGGGTCCAACAGTGATTGTCTGCTGCGAGCGCGTATTTCTTCTGTTTGTTGCCATAATTGATTGTATGAGATAGTTTATGCTATATTTAAGGTTGTTCTGAAATTCCGATTGCAAAGATACGGCAAGCTTATCATACTCGCAAATTTATTTTTCAACAAATTATTAACAAACAGCAGAGCGAGTTGTGAGACTATAATTCGGCTCAACAATATAAGAAATTATCACATGGCAGCAAAGACAAATGTTCTTTTTTTGACCAAAGATGGGGAAAAATATGTTGTATAATATAAAAATTTGGCAAATTCATAAAAATAGACTAATTTTGCAGGCGAATAAAAACAAAGGATATAATAATGTCCAAAAAACAAGATTTGAATGACATACCCAAGTTGTGGGAGTTGAACCCCGTATGGAATGTTCTGACCGATGAAGAAAAAGACTATATCGACCAGAGCTCAAGGCTTTACACCTTCAAAAAGAATGAGATAATTCATCACGAAGGCGATATACCCACACACATGATGATGCTGGTTGACGGCAAAGTGAAAGTATATAAAGACGGAGCCAGCAACCGCAGCCAAATCATACGCATGCTCAAGCCGTATGACTTTTTCGGCTACCGCGCCATGATAGCAGACGAAGGATACAACACCAGCGTCAGTGCTTTTGAGCCATCGATAGTATATTTCGTCAAGAAAGAAGCATTTCTAAAAGTAATAAGGCAGAACAATGAATTCTGCTATCTCTTCATGGTAGAGATGGCAAAAGATCTCGGTCAAAGCGACAAGTTGAGTGTGAGTCTGACTCAGAAGCATACACGCGGCCGACTGGCGGAAGCACTGCTATCACTTAAAGAGAACTACGGTCTTGACGAAGACGAAGCGACAATAAGCATGTATATGTCACGCGAAGACCTTGCGCACTTGAGCAACATGACCACCAGCAATGCCATTCGTACACTCGCCGCTTTTGCCGAAGAAGGCATAATAAGCATAGACGGAAGAAAAATCAAAATTCTCGACATGGAAGAACTTCTACATGTAAGCAGAATCGGATGAACGAGAATACAAAAATTATCAGTCTGCTCGGCGAGGGGCATCTCTACGATACCCTGCAACTATTGAAGCCGCTTGCCTTAAAGACAAGCGACTTCAGGCTTACAGACAGACTGCAAAGCATAGAACAGAACTACAGATTCCTTATTGAATATTTTGCATCGGGAGTTGAAGACAATGACAGAGAACACATACTCCAACAACTCTACCGACAGACATTCATTCTGTATGATGACATCAGGAAATCAGGAGCATCCCAGTCGAAAAACCTGCTAATGATGCAGGCAACAGCAGCAGATTACAAGCCTCAAGACAACAAATATTCGCATCTGCGCGAAATATTTTACAGCACATGGCTCGGAACACGGGCCAATGACAACCTGCTTGTCACCGACGAGGAAAAAAACATATATATATCGGCATTGATGCTGAACATTATCGGCTGTTTTTCAGAAGAGAAGACAATCGGTTTGTGCAAGCTGGCAGCATATTACAAAGACGAACCACAGCAAAGAGCGTTGGTTGCCATGCTAATGGTTCTTCACCATTACCGCCACAGAATAAAATTCTTCCCTGAGATATGCAGCATACTGCAGTCTATTGCTTCTGACGACCGACTCAGATTGAACATAAAGCATATAATCATACAACTGCTCAACACATCGCTATCACCAGCCATTGCCAAGGAGATGGAGAATCTGAGCAAAGACCTCGGCGAACAGGCAGACAAGGAACACCGGAACATCATAATTGCCTTAGAGGACAACGACGAGACAAAACCAGAATGGGGAGAGACGGTAAGAAGCCTCTTTGACCAACATATAGAGAATGTAAGCCGCCTTCATAGCGAGGGAGGTGACATGAACTACTCGTCCACAAGACCACTGCTCGGCAACAGTTTCTTCACGCGCGATATAGCCAACTGGTTTCTACCGTTCGGATTTGACAACACAGAAACCGGCATAGACTTTAGCGAAGAAAACACACGGCTGCTCAAAGGCATACTGCTCTCCAACACAGAAGCCTGCGATATTGACAGATATGCCATCTGCACAATATTCACACAACTGCAACAACAACTGCGGAACAGCAAACTGCCTTCAGTAATAGAGGACATGAATCAATTCGGAGATATAGAAACCATGACTGAGAATTATTCCGAAGAGAACATGTCGCTTAACTACGTGAGGACGCTTTACAGA
Organism: Paludibacteraceae bacterium; assembly: GCA_017479885.1. Classification (GTDB taxonomy): domain Bacteria; phylum Bacteroidota; class Bacteroidia; order Bacteroidales; family Paludibacteraceae; genus Colicola. Next base: position 65,448 of record JAFVBR010000042.1, read on the forward strand.
TTCTTCAAGCACAACACATGGAATATTGACAACCTGATGGACGACATAACCCATACAGGTGGCGAGTACGCATGCCGGATACTGATAAACGAGGCAGAATCAGGCGAGATTGCCGACAGATGCCTCCGACTCAACTTGTATGAAGAAGCCATAGAGATACTCAGCAACAGCAACAGTCTCTCCAACTTGCAAAAGAAAGGCTATGCCTTGCAGAAAACAGGCAACTACAAAGAGGCGATAAAGGTATATGACCATGCACTTCTGTACGAAGAAGACAAATGGACACTGAGCCGGAAAGCATATTGCCTGCTCAAACAAGAAGAATACGAACTTGCACTCAACATATATAACAAACTGCTTGGAGAGGACAAGGACAACAAGAAACTTCTGCTCAACAAAGCACAATGTCTGATGCTGCTTGACAGGATGCAAGATGCACTCGAAGTGTTCTTCCATCTTGACCTTTTGTATCCCGGTAATACAAATACAGAAAGAGGTCTGGCATGGTGCGCATTTGTAACGGCTACGGCTGAAAACGACAACTACCGACTTGCCGAACAATATATGGAGAGAATAGTGTATGGTGACAACGCCGATATGAACGACCGCATCAACTACGGGCATCTGTTGCTTGCCACAGGACATTTGACGGAAGCAATATCGTCATACCGACAGGCAGCAAGCGGCAAAGAGAATACGGTTGCTTTTCTAAAGCAGATGAAGACCGACATGCCTCTTCTGCTGAAGAAAGGCATTTCAGAAGAGAACTTCAATCTGATAACAGAGTCGGTAAGACTGCTTAAATAATCAAGATTCCATAAAGATTAACGTGGAGGCATGCGGAAGCGCAAAATTACAGCGCGACTCCCAGCCCAGCATCGAAGAACTCCACTTTTGCCATGTGTGACTTGGCAGCAATTTGAACAAACAGGTGGTTTGTGACCCGATATTTCATTACTACGTGCAGATAAAGCCATCCGTCCTGACTTACTCCGGCATTCATGAAATCGTAATTGTAGAACACTCCCCTACTCAATTTATTGTCTTTTGCATCAGCGTACGGTTCAAGGTTTTTGACCGGGTCGTACAGATAGACACCAGCATGAAGTCCGAGAGTAAAATTGCCAAGCACAAATTCAGGCTGCAAACTTATTCCCACACGAAAGCAATTTTTAATATCGCCTGTTGAAAGATATGTTTTTTTATATAAAGTTACCGGTGCATCAGAAACTGAAGCGGAAAACTCTTTGTTCACAGAACGGTAATATCCATCATAAAACAAGTCAACCCCTCCACCGAGTTTGAAAATAGAAAGCGGTCGCCAGTGAGCGGAAATCTGCACCGCGCCTATACCGAAGAAACGTCTGTCGGCAAAGTATGCCTGACGGATTCCTCCAGTAAGAGACATTTCTACATCCCAACGCTTGCCATCGTACATTTCATGCGGTACATTTCGTTCAGGTTCTTTGTAGGTTTCCGCCTTTGGCTGATATGTAACACCCAATTGTCCGTTAAACATATTGAAGCCTGTGTTAGGTTGCCGGATACTGCCGTTAGATATATGATACCAGCCATAGGAGGCTGTAATCGCCCAACCGTTTTTGACCGGAAAACGGAAATAGAGAGCGGTAGTAAAAAAAGCATTGGTATAACTGCCGAATCCTCCGTTGGAAACCGGATATTGTATGCTGCCGGGTATATAGCACAATGAGTCCGGCACTGTATTATAATAGTTTTTAGTTACAAAAGAGAGTCCAAAGCCGGGCCTTAATCCAAACTCTATATACCTGCGTTTGACAAAGGGTACATTAAGATAAGTATAAACCGTGAAAGCACTGCCGAGGACAGCATTGCCGGTAAGATTGAGATAGCCTGCTGCAATACCGACAGAAGCATTGTTATATTGCTGCAAAGCAGGAATTCTGCCAGTAGGAAGAAACTCGACAGAAGCATTGCCTCCGAGCACGGGACGATTGCCAATCCAGTTTTCTATAATAGTACCACGCATGACCGTTCCAACATCGCCACTTACGCCATAACGTGCCACAACTTCGGCATCAAGCATAACGGTGTATGCCGTAAAAATAATAATCAACTCCAGTCTTCGCATACTAAATATATCGCGTATGATTACTTTTATGAGCGCAAAGTTACAAAGAATTTGCGTATTTACAAAAAACTGCGTAACTTTGCACGATAATATGATACAGGCTAAAGCATTAGCACGTACATAAGGAACAATGATATTTTATCAGAAAACATTCAGCTAAAAATACAATGAAAGAACGTATTCAGGAACTAATCAGCCAGATTCAAAACCTTGAAGTTAATTCTGCAGAAGAATTAGAGAACCTTAGAATCAAGTATCTCAGCAAGAAAGGAGAAATCTCCGCATTATTCGGCGAATTCAGGAATGTCGCCCCAGAAGACAAGAAAGAAATCGGAGTATGCATCAATCAATTGAAGGAACAGGCGCTACTGAAATTTCAGCAGTTGAAGGAGCAGTTTGATGCCGCCAAAGAACTTGCAGAGCGCGAAGACCTAACCCGTACTCCAGATCCTACAGCACTCGGCACACGTCACCCTCTTTCGCTGGTAAAAGAAGAGATAATCGACATCTTTTCGCGCATAGGTTTCACCGTGGAAGAAGGTCCGGAGGTAGAAGACGACCGCCACGTGTTCGGAATGCTAAATTTTGCTCCTGAGCACCCCGCACGCGACATGCAGGACACATTCTTTGTTGAAAAACAGGAAGGTGTGCAGTCGCCTGATGACATTCTGCTGCGCACGCATACCAGCAGCGTGCAGACACGCGTAATGACAACACAGCAGCCTCCTATCCGCGTACTCTGTCCGGGCAGAGTATATCGCAACGAGGCTATTTCCGCCCGCGCACATTGTTTCTTCCATCAGGTAGAAGGACTGTACATTGACAAGAATGTAAGTTTTGCCGACCTGAGACAAACATTGCTGTACTTTGCAAAAGAAATGTTCGGAGCAGATACCAAGATTCGTCTGCGCCCGTCGTACTTCCCATTCACTGAGCCGAGTGCAGAAATGGATATTTCGTGCAACATCTGCGGTGGCAAGGGTTGCGGATTCTGCAAACAGACAGGCTGGGTGGAAATACTCGGTTGCGGAATGGTGGATCCGAATGTGCTTGAGAGTTGCGGAATAGACAGCAAGCAATATACCGGTTATGCCTTCGGAATGGGCGTTGAGCGCATCACCAACCTCAAATACAGAGTGAAAGACCTGCGTCTGTTCTCGGAAAACGATGTCCGCTTCCTTCAACAGTTCGAATCGTGCTAATACTTTGTTTGACTAACTACACTACCTACAGAATATCATGAAAAAAACAATCTACCTTGCATTAGCGGTCACAATAATTGCCGCATGCACAAGCAAAACCCAGACACAACCGACACTTGCAGACCCGCAACCAGAAATCAGCCGCGTAGAACCGTTGTCATGGTGGACCGGAATGCATACCCCTCTTACACTTATGTTCTACGGCAACGACCTTCAAGACGCACAGGTATCAGTAGAACCCAAAGGAGGAATAGCAATTCGCGGGCAACACAATGCAGAGAGCAAGAACTATCTATTTGTGGATGTGGACGTAAAGAAAGCAGGCAACTACACTTTCACTCTTACACAAGGCGACAAACAGACATCGGTGGATTACCTGATTGAGAACCGCCGACCTGACAGCCGCAACAGAAAGAGTTTCACTTCGGCTGACGTCATCTATCTGATTATGTCAGACCGCTTTGCCGACGGGGATGAGACCAACAACTCAACCGATAATACACAAGAGAAAGCTGACAAGACAAATATCGACTGCCGCTGGGGAGGCGATATCCAAGGCATAATCAACCAATTTGACCACATATCTGCTTTGGGAGCCACAGCAGTCTGGCCTACCCCACTGCTGCTCGATGACGAACCGTCATGGAGTTACCACGGATACGCATGCGCTGACTACTACCATATCGACCCTCGTTTCGGCAGCAACGAACTCTACAAGCAGATGGTTGCCACGGCTCACGAGAAAGGACTTAAGTTCCTGATGGATATGGTGCCCAACCATTGCGGAGCAGCACACTGGTGGATGCAAGACCTGCCATATCAGGACTGGATCAACCAATTCACCAAGTTTACCAACACCAACAATGCATTCTCTGCCAACTATGATGTGAATGCTTCGGAATATGACCGCATGCTCAACAACAGCGGTTGGTTTGACCATCCTATGCCTGATATGAACCTCAGCAACCCTGACCTTCTGCAATATTTCAAACAATGGGCAATATGGTGGATTGAATATGCCGACCTTGACGGGCTTCGCGTTGACACTTATCCGTACATTGAGAAACTGCCCGCTGCAGACTGGTGCAAAGCCATCACAGACGAGTATCCTTATATAAATATAGTAGGAGAATGCTGGACCCGCCCAGCCTCAGCTGTTGCCTATTGGCAAGCAGGAGCCAACAATCCCGACGGATTCAACTCCAACTTGCCTTCAGTAATGGATTTCCCTGTGGAAGAGGCTATACGTCAGGCACTGGAAAACGATGGCAACTATTGGGGAGGAGGCTTGACAAAAGTGTACGATGCCGTCTCGCAAGACTACCTGTATGCAGATGTGAACAAACTGCTATTGTTTATAGGCAACCACGACATGGATCACATAGCTGACATAGTAAAAGACAACGACCCCCGCCGCGTAAAACTGGCGATGACAATGATAGCGACTATGCGTGGCATTCCGCAGCTCTTTGCAGGAGACGAATATGCACAACGGTCGGTAGATATGAGTCGCGGTCACAGTGGTCTGCGCCAACCACTGCCGGATGAGGCCAATCTCACTGAGACAGAAAAAGATATGTTCGAATATCAGAGCCGTCTGTTCCAATTCCGCAAGCAAGAGCCTGTAATCCACACAGGCAAGACCATGCACTTCATGAGTCGCGACAACACGTATGCATATTTCCGATACAACGCAGACGAGGCAGTGTTCGTATTCCTCAATGCTTCTGCAACAAACAAACAGATTCCTACCGACCATTATAAAGAGATACTCACAAAGTACAATCCCCGGGGTATTGATATCATCTCAGGCAAAATTGTCGACCTCTCGGAAGAGACAGTAGTTCAACCGCTCACAAGCATAGTAGTAAAACTCGGCAAATGACCACGACTATTCTCATATCTGCAGGCGCATTGCTGTTGGGAGCACTCCTGACATTTCTCATTATGCGTAGCCGACAGGCGCGAACTGATGCACAACTGCACATTCTGGAGGAGCAACTCAGCAAAGCAGAAAAACAACTAACAGAACAAACTGAGCAAATAAGGCAACTCACTGCTGAACTTGCTGCTACTCAAGCCGACAAGCAGAATATGCAGGAGAAACTGCAGAAGCAACTTGAAGAGGCAGAGCAGATGCAGAAACGGCTCACTACCGAATTCGAGAATATTGCCAACCGCCTTATGCAGAAACAACAAGAGGAATTGGCAATGCACAACAAGGAACAGATAGGAAACATACTGCAGCCGCTCAATGACAAAATAAAAGATTTCCGCGAACAAGTGAGCAATGCTTTCTCGCAGGAGACACGAGAGAAAGTTTCGCTGCAAGCCGAGTTGAAAAGACTGCTCGAACTAAACCAGACATTGTCAGAAGATGCGGTGAATCTGACCAATGCCTTGAAGGGCGATGTAAAACGCCAAGGTAACTGGGGCGAGTTTGTTTTGGAGAAAGTGCTCGAAGCTTCAGGGCTGAGAAAAGGGATAGAATATGAGAGAGAAGTGGTGGTGCGCGGTCCCGAAGGGGAAACACTGCGCCCCGATGTCATCATTCGTATGCCGGACAACAAGCAGATTATTATTGACTCCAAAGTTTCGCTTGTAGCATACGAGCAGATGCAGCAGGCACAAAACGAAGAACAATACAACAGGCTACTGAAAGCCCACACTGAGTCACTCAAGCAGCATGTGAAAGAACTCTATGAAAAGCAATATCAGCAGGCGACAGGATTGAACACCCCGGATTTTGTGCTGATGTTTGTGCCAATAGAAGCATCGTACAGTGTAGCTATTCAGGCTGACAACACGCTATATGATTATGCACTCGAGCGCAAGATAGTAATAGTCAGCCCCACCACCCTGCTTGCAACTCTGCATACAGTAAGTTATGTGTGGAAACAAGAGAACCAAAGCCGCAATGCGATGGAGATTGCACGCTTAGCAGGTGCCATGTATGACAAACTGGCTGGCATGATGGAGGACTTCCAAAAAGTACAGAAGAATCTGGAACTTGCGCAAAAAGCATACAACGACACACTGAGCAAACTCTCGGAAGGAAAAGGTAACGTGCTACGCACAGCAGAGAAGATAAAAGAACTTGGAGCCAAGGCAAGCAAAACACTGCCTGCAAGTGAAGAATAATCATAACGGTATAGACTGAATTATACACTGTAGAGACTGAATATATTGTAGAGATTGAATTATTGTAGAGACTGAATATATTCAGTCTCTACTATTATTGGTCTCCGCTATCAGTCTCCGCCTTTTGCATCTTCCCTTGTCTCACTACTCATAATCAGAGCCTTATACCGTATCCATGAACGAGCGCTGAACCTTGTTGAATACTATGATTCCGACAAACAGCAGCAATATCATAAAGCCGAAACTATAGCCAAGCATCCACCATTCGTGGCAACCTGTACCCAACATTCCGTATTTGAAAAACTCAACTATACCCGTAATCGGATTCAGCTGCATTATAAGCTTCAAGGTAGGATTCGTTATGGTCGATAGAGGATAAATAACAGGTGTCGCATATTGCCACAATCCTACCAGAAACGACAGCAGAATCTGCAAATCACGATACTTCGTCGTCATCGAAGAAAACAATATTCCAAAACCCAGAGCCGTCAATGCCAGCATCATCACCAACACCGGTACCAGCAATGCATAGAGGTTGGTGTAAATAGGCGCATCGGTGAATAGCAAATAATAAAGGTAGATAACGAAGAACAGCGAGAACTGGATGCCGAAACGAACCAGATTGCTAATCACGTTCGCAAGAGGCACTACCAAACGAGGAAAATATACCTTGCCGAATATGCCCGCATTGTCAACAAAAGTGTTGCTGGTCTTCGTCAAGCAGTCCGAGAAATACGACCAGAAGCATATACCTGCCATATAGAACAACGGTTGAGGCATGCCGTCGGTCGATATTTTGGCTATACCGCCGAACACCACCATATACATCACTGTGGTCATCAATGGCTGTATCAGAAACCATAACGGGCCAAGTATCGTCTGCTTGTACTGGGTAATGATATTACGTTTTACAAACAGCAGACACAGATCTTTGTAGCGCCACAACTCCTTGAAGTCAACATCAAGCAGACTCGTACGAGGCTTTATCTCAGTCGTCCAGTCGGCAGTATTCATTCTTATCTCCTTTTTCTCTTAACATCTACTAACATTTTCGAGTGCAAAGTTACAACATTTTCCGAAATCATGCAACTTGCATCAATAATCACGTTGACAAATGCCCGCTGCTACTTTGAGACAGCCCCATGCCATGACTCTTCATGCAGCTTCTGCGAGAAGAAGGGGGTGGCAGATAAACTTGCCGGAAAATAAAGTTGGTTATTGCAAAGTTTTTCTTTTATATCTCAACATTATTTTGTAATTTTGCAGGCTGATTGGTATGCCTTTTCCAAAACACCGGCAGAGGTCATCCGGTCACCTCGCAAGAGAACAAACAAAACACAATTAATCATAACGTTATGAACAAAGTAATCAAACTCAAACGTGGTTTGGACATCGAGATTTCAGGTGCTGCTGCCAAGGAAACGGGCAGCGTACGCAGACCTGAGGTATTCCATGTCGTACCCGACCACTTCGCCGGAGTGACCCCGAGACTGGATGTTCACGAAGGCGACAAAGTGAAGGCAGGCACTTCCCTGTTTCACGACAAACAGTTTGCCGAAATGTTTTTCGCCTCACCCGTAAGCGGCACGGTAAAAGCCGTCGTCCGCGGGGAAAGGCGCAAAATCATGTCTATCGACATTGAGGCAGACATTGTGCTTGAGTACGAAAAGTATGAGAGCAACCTCGCCGAGATGACCGGCGAGCAAGTGAAGGAGTTGGTACTGAAGGCAGGTGTATGGAGCTACATCAAGCAGCGCCCCTACGACTGCATAGCCAACCCTGAGAAACAACCGAAGGCTGTATTCGTATCATGCTTCGACAGTGCCCCGCTGGCACCTGACTACGAGTACGTGCTCCGCGGTCACGGCACAGAGCTTCAGGCAGGTATCACCGCCCTGAGCAAGATGGCAGGCGTACCCGTCAATCTGGGAATCAGATACGGAGACAAGGCCACAGAGTTCCGCGGCTTGAAGAATGTGGAGATAACCGAGTTCGCCGGTCCCCACCCTGCAGGTAACGTTGGTGTGCAGATCAATCACGTAAACCCCGTCAACAAAGACGAAGTGGTATGGACGGTCAACATTCAAGACGTTGCCATTCTCGGCCGTTTGTTCACCAAAGGCATTGTGGACATGCAGAAACTTGTGGCTCTCACAGGTCCGCTGGTGGTTGCACCCAAATACTACAAGGTGTTGCCAGGAATGCCTGTTACCGCTGTTTTTGGCTGCAATGTGGAGAAGGGTCTTCCTGTGCGCTACATAGCAGGCAACGTGCTTTCAGGTCATCAGGTGGAACTGAGCGAAATGATTTCGCCCTACGACAACCAGTTCACCGCCATTGACGAAGGAAGCGAGACCCACGAGTTTATGGGTTGGATAATGCCGCGTTTCTCACGCTTCAGCACCAACCGTAGCGTGCCATCGGCGTTCTTGCGCTGCCTTATGAAAGCAGAGAACTACATCTACGATGCACGTATGCTTGGCGGCAGACGCGCCATCATCGTAAGTGGAGAATACGACAAAGTGTTCCCCATGAACATCTACCCCGAATATTTGATTAAAGCAATGATTGCCGGCAATTTGGACAAGATGGAGCAGCTTGGTGCTTACGAAGTGGCTCCGGAAGATTTTGCCCTCTGCGAGTTTGTATGCACAAGCAAGATGCCTCTGCAGGCTATCGTCCGTCAGTCGTTGGATAATATGAGAAAGGAGCTTGAGTGATGAAATGGTTATATAATATAGTAGAAAAGCTTCGCCCCACTTTCAGTGAAGGCGGCAAGCTGCACGCACTCCATTCGTTGTTCGATGGATTCGACACATTCCTTTTCACTCCGAACACCACAGCAAAGCGCATCGGTGCTCAAGTGCACGATGCAACCGACTCGAAGCGCACTATGATAATCGTAGTACTCGCTCTCGTGCCTGCCATGCTGTTCGGTATGTACAACATCGGTTACCAGCACTTCCTTGCAACCGGTGAGATAGTAGCCGGCGGACTGACATGGGCTTTGTTCTGGAAAGCGTTTGCTTTCGGACTGTTGGCACTATTGCCTTATATCATTGTCAGTTACATTGTCGGTCTGGGCATTGAGTTCACAGTGGCGCAGTGGAAACATGAGGAGATAGCCGAAGGTTTTCTCGTTACCGGTTTCCTTATTCCTCTAATTGTGCCTATCGACACACCGCTCTGGATGGTAGCCATTGTAACCGCTTTTGCAGTTATTTTTGCCAAAGAGATTTTCGGCGGCACAGGCTACAACATCTTCAACGTGGCATTGATTACCCGTGCATTCCTGTTCTTCGCCTACCCGACCAAGATGTCAGGCGACAAGGTGTTTGTCCGCACGGAGGGCACTTGGGGCTGGGACAACGGTCAGGCATTGGTTGACGGGTTCTCAGGAGCTACTCCTCTGGGACAGATTGCAACCGCTCAGGACCCGAGCATCGTGCTCCACAACACTGTGGGTGAGCCTATGACCATGCTCAGTGCCATGAACGGACTTTATCCCGGTTCGGTTGGCGAGACTTGCGTTTGGGCAATCCTTCTGGGCGCATGCCTGCTGCTGATGACCGGCGTAGCAAGTTGGAAAACCATGCTCAGCGTGTTTGTAGGCGGCGGTCTGATGGCTTGGATATTCAATATCTCGGGCATAGACAATGCTGCTGCCAACACACCATGGTATATGCATCTCGCTCTCGGCGGATTCGCCTTTGGTGCAGTGTTTATGGCAACCGACCCTGTTACTTCCGCACGCACGGAATGCGGCAAGTGGATTTACGGATTCCTTGTAGGTGCTCTTGCCATACTGGTTCGCTGCTTCAACCCGGGTTATCCGGAGGGAATGATGCTTGCCATACTATTCGGCAACCTCTGCGCTCCGCTGATTGACTGGTGCGTAGTGCAAGTAAACATAAGAAGGAGACAAAAACGTGCAGCGGTAAAATAAAATGCCGATATAGGAGCAATATTCTGTTGTAACATGAAGAAATCCACAAAACATATTATAATTATTTTGACAACCATTATGGTTGCCATAGTGCTTATATTATGTATAGGAATCTTCTTCATTCTTAAGAACTATTCAGTGGATGAGTCAGAGATAAGCATAACATTCGATTCTATCCCCGCTCTGGATGCGGAAGGATTACAACAATTGGCTAATCAGTCAGATGCAGAATACACAATGCTATACTGCTATAGTGCATTATGCAGCTGGGCCAATCAGAGTTATCCGTTTTTCAAGAGTGTGGCAGACAAGTATGATTTTGATTTCGTTGTCTTACTTAAAGATAGAGCCACTGATTCAATCATGACACAAATCTCTATTAACAGACTTCATCAATTGGATTCATCACTCGCAAGTATTGTGATGTTGTCAGATTCACTCTACGATATTGAATATCGAGATCTGCCTCCCATATCAAAAAGGAAATCCATGTTTCAAGCATACGGCGGACCAAAAGAGGGAAACAAATATATCAACTATGTTGACAAATATATTCCAACGGAATTCAATCATGATGCTGCTACTCCGAAAATGATTCTGTATAAGAAGAATAAAGGGATAGTATTTGTAAATGAAGGTTACGATCAGGAAGAGTTTGAAAAGAAAGACAGGATTCGTCTTGAACAGACTATTGGCTATAACGCAGAATAAAAATACTAATGACTAGATATGAAAAAGATAGCTATATACAACATAATTTGCGCATTGATATTTGTAATATTGACATTCATTTTCTTGAAGTATGTCAACAATATGGCAAATTATATTGTTTCCTTCACGACGATGTATATCTTATGGGGAATATTTCAATTTGCTTTACTTGAGAACTTACCAGAACCAAATAAAGTAAAAACATCGTATATAGTAGGCATGCTATTTCTTAATGTGATATCAATAGCATTTTTGGTATATTCATTTATGTATGTAGAAACTCAAATAATGAATATACTACTTATATTGTATGTAATCATTCAAAATGTTGTAATGTATCTACTATACAGAAAAGAAACTAATAATTATGAGCAAGTTTAACACAAACAGCAATGTTTACACGATAATCTACGCAACGGTTATCGTCGTAATAGTAGCTCTTTTGTTGGCTGTTGTAAGTTCGGCTTTACGCCCGAAGCAGCAGGCTAATGTGGAGCTTGACAGAAAGAAGCAGGTGCTCTCATCGCTCAATATCGACATCAAGCAGGTGAATGACGTTGACCAAATGTACGCCGAAGTAATCAGCGAACAGGAGATTGACGGCAAGCAAGTGTTTGTTGCCAAAACAGATGACGGCACCAAGTACATCATCCCGATGACCGGCGCAGGTCTGTGGGGTGCTATCTGGGGCTATATAGCTCTTGATGAGGACAGGAACACCGTTTACGGCACCTTCTTCAACCACGACTCGGAGACTCCGGGTCTTGGAGGCGAAATCACCACCCGCGGTTTCCAGACACGCTTCAACGGCAAACACATAAAAGCCGCTGACAAGTATCAGATGGAGATTGTGAAAGGCGAGGCAGCAGGCGAACAAGTGCAGGCCATCTCGGGTGCTACCATCACATCGAAGGGTGTGGAGACAATGATTAACACGACCCTTGCTGAATACACGGAGTTTCTAAGCGGTGCACCCGCAGAAACGACAGAACAAGTTGAACCCATAGAAGAGGAGGCACAACAATGAAACTATCAGACAAAACAAAAGAGACCCTTCTTGGTCCTCTCAGTGCAAACAACCCCGTTATTGTGCAGATCCTGGGTATCTGCTCGGCATTGGCAGTAACAGTACAACTGAAGCCTGCCCTTGTGATGGGTATTGCTGTAACAATCATCGTGGCTATGTCGAACGTAGTGATTGCACTCATTCGCAACACTATTCCGATGCGAATACGTATTATAGTGCAATTAGTGGTTGTTGCCGCCTTGGTGACACTTGTAAGTGAAGTGCTGAAAGCCTTTGCATACGATGTGGCAGTGCAGCTGTCGGTATATATAGGACTTATCATTACCAACTGTATATTGATGGGTCGCTTGGAGGCATTTGCCATGTCGAACAACGTTTGGGACAGTTTCCTTGACGGACTCGGCAACGGACTCGGCTATGCCATCATTCTCGTGATTGTGGCATTCTTCCGCGAACTGCTCGGCAGCGGTTCGTTGCTCGGGTTTCAGGTAATACCGCAGTGGTGCTATGAGCACGGCTATGTAAACAACGGCATGATGATGATGCCTGCTATGGCGCTTATTCTTGTGGGTTGCATAATATGGGTTCATCGTTCAATAAACAAGGAGGAGAAGTAATATGGAACATGCATTTAGTTTATTTGTCCGCAGCATATTTGCTGACAACATGATATTCGCATACTTCCTTGGTATGTGTTCTTATTTGGCAGTGTCGAAAGACGTGAAGACAAGTGCCGGTCTGGGTGTGGCAGTAACATTCGTGCTGCTTGTCACATTGCCCGTCAACTATCTGCTGCAAGTGTATGTACTCGGTCCCAACTGCCTTGTTGAAGGTGTTGACCTGAGTTACCTGAGTTTCATCATCTTCATTGCCGTGATTGCCGCTATCGTGCAGATAGTGGAGATGGTGGTGGAGAAATTTGCTCCTTCGCTCTATGCTTCGCTCGGTATATTCCTCCCGCTGATAGCAGTCAACTGCGCCATCATGGGTTGCTCGCTGTTCATGCAGCAGCGTGTCGGACTTGAGGCTACCGACCCGAAAGCTATTCTGAACATAGGTGATGCTTTCATGTATGCCCTTGGTTCGGGTATAGGCTGGTTCCTTGCGATTGTCTGCCTTGCAGGTATCCGCGAGAAGATGGAGTACAACGATGTACCCAAACCTCTCCAGGGACTTGGAATCACTTTTATTACTGTAGGTCTAATGGCTATGGCATTCATGTGCTTTAGCGGAATAAGTATAGGATAAGGTTATGAATGCAACAGCAATTTTTCTGAGTATAGGAGTTTTCCTCGGAGTGATACTCCTATTGGTGGTTGTCCTGCTTGTGGCAAAGAAATACTTGGTGGCAAGCGGCAACGTGAAAGTAACAGTGAACGGCGACAAGCAGTTTGACGTGCCTGCAGGCGGTTCGTTGCTCAGCACTATGGCAGAAGCAGGCGTATTCCTGCCTTCAGCTTGCGGCGGCAAGGGCTCATGTGGACAATGCAAATGCCAGGTACTCTCAGGAGGCGGCGAGATACTGCCTACCGAGACAGTGCATTTCTCGCGCAAACAGCAGAAAGATCATTGGAGACTCGGTTGCCAGGTGAAAGTAAAACAAGACCTTGAAATAAAGGTTCCTGAGTCAGTGCTTGGCGTAAAGGAATGGGAGTGCACGGTAATCTCAAACAAGAACGTGGCATCGTTCATCAAAGAGTTCAAGGTGGCACTTCCTCCGGGAGAGCACATGGACTTCGTTCCCGGTTCGTACGCACAAATAAAGATACCTGCCTACGATATCAACTACAACGACTTCGACCGCGACCTGATTGGCGACCTGTACGTGCCTTCATGGGAGAAATTCGGCATCTTCGGCTTGCACCAGAAGAACGACACTCCCACCATCCGCGCATATTCCATGGCCAACTATCCTGACGAAGGCGACATCATCACCCTGACCGTCAGAATAGCCACCCCACCCTTCAAACCGAAAGACCAAGGACCCGGCTTTATGGACGTGCCTTGCGGTATAGCCTCCACTTACATCTTCTCGCTCAAACCGGGCGACAAGGTGATTATGTCAGGCCCTTACGGCGATTTCCACCCCGTGTTCGACTCGAAGAAAGAGATGATATGGGTAGGCGGTGGTGCAGGTATGGCTCCGCTCCGCGCTCAAATCATGCACATGCTCAAAACCCTTCACACACGAGACCGCGAGATGCACTATTTCTATGGCGCACGAGGAATAGACGAAGTGTTCTTCCTCGAAGATTTCCTCGAGTTGGAAAAGGAATATCCCAATTTCCACTTCCACTTGGCTCTCGACCGTCCGGACCCGAAGGCAGACTCTCTCGGCGTAAAGTACACTCCTGGCTTCATTGCACCTGTTATGGGCGACACGTATCTGAAGCAGCATGAAGCACCCGAAGATGTGGAATACTATCTGTGCGGACCTCCAATGATGGCAAAGACGGTTATCGACCTTCTGCACTCTCTCGGCGTAGAAGACCAGGATATCAGGTTTGACAATTTCGGCGGTTAAACTTGCAAAGGTGAGAAATAATTAATCAATAGAACAAAAAGTGCAGGGCATAGAAAGTCTTGTACTTTTTGTTTTATCACGTATATTTGCATATTCGCCGGATTTAATGTACCTTTGCATGACATTAAAAATTATCATTATGACTAAATCAACCGAAAAATTCCGTCAGTGGCTCAGTCAAGGACACAATGCTGCCTGGGTAATATTCGCCCTGTTTGCATTCTTTACGTTCATAAAGACCCTACTCTTCGATGAGTGCGCGTTCAACTATCGTGCAAATGCCACTCTGTTTGAGAGCCAGCGCTCGTTTTGGGGAGCCTTGTTCACCAAATTGTCACTTGCACTGATTTTTGCTTCGTTCACATTTCTTCTGAAAGACAAACGCTGGATGATTCTACTATCGTTTGCCATTGATACATGGTGCGTTGCCAACCTGATATATATGCGCAACAACTATATTCTTCTGGATGCCGAAGCATTCAACGAAGCCGGCAATCTGCACGGTTACTGGCTTTCCACCCTTATCTACATAGAATGGGGAATCGACCTCGCCTTCTACATGATGACCGCTCTATGGAGTTGCATATTCATATTCACAAACCGCAGTTCCCGCTCATGGAAAGCATTTCTTATAGTACTTGCAATAGGTATTGCATTCCATTTCACAGGCGATGCAATAAAGCAAACGGTGCGTGTAAACACCATCAGCCGTGAAGGCAGAGAACAAATATACGGCACAAGTTACTCCCGAGCCGTAGAACACACATCTATCCTTGAGGCGCCCGCATATATATTATATGACTACTCGAAGATGAAGAAGAAAGAGTTGCCATATCATCCGTTGCAGGAAACCGACTTAGAGCAGATTGCTCCTCTTGCCAACGGCAATCCGAATGTAAAATCCGACGAACCACTCATCATCATTCTGTTAGAGAGTCTTGAGAACTGGGTATGCAGAGAAGATGTTATGCCCAATCTGTGGAATCTGAGCAAGTCAGAACACGTGCTATACGCTGACCACGTACACACACAGATAGTGGGGGCCCCGTCAGCAGACGGTCAGATGATAGCAAATACAGGGCTGCTGCCGATATCGGCAGGTGCCACATGTCTGCATTTCCCGCACAACTATTATCCGTCTCTCATGAAACTGACAGACGAGCACCGTGTAGTATTGCTGCCACATGACCCATCAGTATGGAATCAGACAGAGATGTCACCTGCGTATGGCTATGACACAACCATAGTATTCTCCGATATTGACACGCTGCTTTTCCCAAGACTCAACCAACTTGTAGATGAAGGTGAGCGCCACATTCAATGTATTACTCAATCAACTCATGCTCCTTTTGCGAATGAGAAGTATTCGTCGCTTGAAGTCCCGGAAGACATGCCGTGGGTTATGTCAAACTACATTCGCGGCTTCAACGCGCTTGACAACGGTTTGAAACTCTTTATAGACAAACTGCAGTCAGACACTAAATTGCAAGAATACACTATAATAATTACGGGTGACCATAGGATTCTGCATAAAGAGAAACGCGAACAGATGTTAAGATACAGCAAAAAGCATGATCTTGATTACAACACCACAGACGACTGCCTGCCACTAATAATCTATTCACCCAAAATACAAGGCAACATTCACGTAACGGAAGAAGCATATCAGATGGATATATATCCGACTGTATTATCTCTATTGGGAGCGGAAAAGTACATGTGGAAAGGATTTGGCGTTGACCTGACTGACCATGAGGCTATAGTAAACCGGCAAATCTCTGCTCATCGCGCTGCCGAACTAAGTGACCGCATGATTAGAAACGATTACTTTAGAAAGTATGTGATATGGGATGAAGATTAATGCGACAGAGATTCAACCAACAAGAAAACAAAATGAAGAGTGAGATGTTCGCTCTTCATTTTATTTAATAAATATTCAGTGACTCCACTATTTCCATCGGTATGCTATGCCGATCGAGATTCTCTGTGGATAGATTGCTTCGGTGGTTTCACGTCCCTCCTGCTTATAATAGTTGAATATATCAGACAAACTAACCAGATAGTTTGCATTTATCTGTATTCCGAGAGGAAACTCGTAACCTATAGTGGCGGTTATACCGAAATGATTGTCATGTAAAACATACAGCTTGGCATAAGGCTCATCAGGATTAACAAATACTTCAGCCAGATTGTTGCTATATTTGCCTGCGATGTTGCTTGCAAAAGTAAAATGCGTAAACGGACCTGCTCCGAACTGCAGATATCCTTTCTCCATATTGCCGAACCTTCCAAGAAAATATACCGGTATATCAATACCAAACGACCATAATCGCTGCTTTGTATCACCTATACCGAATTGATTCTGTTCTGCAGTTATCATTGCGCGACCTTGAATAGCAAAATGCTTGGTCACACGGAAATCAATAAAACCACCCAACTCCCCACCAACTTTCATATAGGAAGACACGTTATAAGACGGATTGGTGATGATAAAGTTGGAGATATTGGCATTCATAATCAAGCCGCCTGTCACAGCCTTAGGCAGTTTCTCCTGGTCAAGCGAGTCAAGCAACTGCTCTATATCCCACTGTTTGATGGCCTCCTTGGTTATCTGCAGTTTTGAATTAGCAGCCTCGCTAACACTTTGAGAGATTGCATTCGGAACCATAGCCATCATCAATGCAAACAAGGTAATAATCTTTTTCATAAGAGCAATATATTTAGGTTGTTACAATGCAATGCGGAAGGTTATTTTGACTCCGTTTCTTCCCCAGCCTCCCAACTTACGACGATGAATACCATCCGGAAGGAGATAATCGTTGTAAGTGAGACGACGCACATAGTCAATTCGTATGAATTTGAATATATTCTCCAAGCCTGCGGTAATCTCCATGTAAGGCAGTTTGCCTATCGGAGAACAGGTGTAACCGGATTCATATTCCATAGTTTCAGGGTTGAAAACAGCCGACTGCGGGAACTGGTACAAGCCCTCATTGCCTGCAAGGAAAGGATTGTTCTTATTGGTCAGACCTCCATAGATGCCTGAGAATGAAACAACTCCACGCAGTTTCAATTTATTTATTCCTGGGATACGATTAAGAATCCAACCCTTGAAATAGTAGGTAAGGTAGAGTGCTACATACTCGTCCATAAGAAATTCCATTGGCTGCATAAGGTTGAAAGAACGCTGGGCAAGGAAAATAGATGTGGAAGAGTTGGGAGAATAAAGTTCGGTAAAAGGTATCTTGTTCCAAACCATTCCGGTCTGAACACGCATATCCAAGTGACCAAATGATGACAACCAGAAACGCTTATCAGCAGTCAGTTCGGTTTTATTTATTAGGAAACCTATTCCGCCGGTCTTTCTGTCATCAAGGTATCCGAAAGTATGCTTGAGACTAATAACAGGTGCATCTTTATCCATGGCAAACGGACTCGTGATGCCCATTCTATCAATAAACACCTTTGCACCAGGCGAATATTTCAGTTCGACATAACCGGTGTAAGTCTGATAATCACGAATGTGCCTTGACATTCCTATCATTCCGCTCGGGGTATAAGACATTATTCTGTCGTAGGTCATAGCCCCTGCAGCTTCGTTGTTGGAGAAATCGAAACCTGTCTTCAAAGTCAGACCATTCTGCCAGTCTTTCATGTAGTCAAGTTTGGCATGGAAAACATACTGATTGTATTTCAGAGTGGGTTTGGATGTAGGTATTGAATTCAGAATATGGTCACGTCTGATAATATCATCAGCTCTACCCGGTTCTTCGACATCGTATTGTGCAGAAGCCTGAATATAATGTCGCAAAGGTTCATACGCCTGATGCCGTTTTTTATTGAAAGAGTACATGATTGTCGCATTGTATTTGGGTCTCAAATCCTGAGTGCCGAATGCGACATATCCGCGGAAAAACAACTGGTCGTGCAGTTTGGCCGACGATGCACCGCCCACACGTATTCTCACTCCCTCCAATGTATTCCAACTAATGAACTGATAAATCGGGCCTATATCGAACTTGCTGTCATCCATATCTTTTGCCGGTTTGGTAGGAATAAACTCGGTAGTGACAGCATTTACAAACATAGCGAGGGAAGCGAAAGTCGGATTGGAAGTAAATTCACCAACAAGATCATAGACCGAGGTCTCGTATTTGGTAAGCGGCTCCGGTCGAAGTTCGTTCCACGCAGCCATACCCAAACGCTGTGCTGTAGAATCCTGCTGTGCTTCCTCAGCAGTCATTGCTGAGAATATCTGCTTATCAATAGCGGTATCAAAATCCCACCCCGTATATATCTTTGTCTGCCGTGCCAGCAGTCCTCGTTTGTTATTAAGAACATAGAACTTGGCGTACGTAGTAGTGCGATCAGGGGCCCACAGACCATTCTCCAAACGCTTGTATGTATGCTCTATTGAGTAGTCACTTACGAAGTTTAGATTGATATGCGGTGGAATATTTATAGCATACTTCTTCAACTTGAAAGTAGAGTCATTGACTATATACAGATGGCCGGTAAAAGAGTAACTCTCGGAATTGACAGGCACGAAGGCGAGGTCGATACATTGTTCGCCATCAACCATTATCGTGTCCATAATGTAATACTGATAATACGTGACAGCCAGACTTGACGACAGAGGGGACACAAATCGGTTGAATAAAAGACTCATATTGTCGTTGTTGATGTCCACATCTTTGAATATGCTGTTAACATTCTCTTGGAATGACTGAGAGTCAATAATATCCTCTATTCCAAATATTCTCTTCTTCTGCAAGATACGTTTCTCGCGGTGAGGTTTTTTCTGATAATACTCGTTGCTGATATGCTCACGGATACTTATTGTCAGAGAATGGTTAACAGTCGTTGTATCAATATATTTCTCGGCAAAGGCAAATGTTTTCCAGAATCCTTTCCGGAAGTTAGGGTGGAAATTGTCCAATGCAAATGACATACGCGAATAGGTGTCGGCAGTGTAATAGTCGGCAGCCTTGACCGAAAAAGAATCCTTGCGTGCAATCACATTACGTATAAGTTCTACAGCCGGATTACCCTTACGCTTGTACTTCTGCTTCTGTTTCTGAGGCTTCACCACAATGTCTTGCAACCCGTACACATCGGGTTCCATTTTTATCTTGATATTCTTCTTCTGCTGTCCCGAACGGAGATTATACATCTCGGTCTTGTAGCCCATCATCTGGAAATTGACAGTAGTGTAACCCTGACTGTTGAAAATAGTGAAATTGCCATCCATATCGGAGGTAGTGCCGATAGAGGTAGCTATAGAACCCTCGCTTGAGGGCTTGATGAAATAAATCTGCACAAAAGGCAAGGTCTCACCCGTCTGGGCATCAACAACCACGCCACTCAACCCGGTCCGCTGCTGAGCATTTATTTCAACAGGCAGACAACAAACAATCAACAACACAAGACAACACAACATAGCAGTTGCGTTGCCTCTCATACCTATATTAATCAACTTTTTCATAATATCATGACCAATACCCGTCTATACACTTTTCCAGAGTGCGAACCCTCTGAGCAGCATAGAAAAAGCGCGCAAAGTTACAATATTTTTTCGGCATAGGCAAATCGACTCGTCATATTATTAATAATAACGAGAAAAAGAGATGTCAAGACTTAACATCTCCGCAAACAGAAAGACAAGAGTGAGAGTTACAGAATGTTACCAGACATTGTAGTGCACATTCTCAGCCTTGTATTTATCCTTGACAGCCGGTGTTTCTGCAGGATAACCAACAGGAATAATGCAAAGCGGTACAATTCCTTCAGGCAAACCAAGTAGTTCAGCAGCAGCATCAGCTCTTGCCTTAATAGGGGTAAGGCCAGTCCACACAGCACCCAGCCCCATGCTATGAGCAGCGAGCAGGAGGTTTTCCACAGCAGCTGACACGTCCTGAATCCAGTAATCTTGCGCTTCACCCTCCAATGCCTTACCAAGGTCACCACAAGGCACAATTGCGACTTGTGCACCATTTTGAACTCGCGAGTTAGGGAATTGTTCACCAATCTTCTGCAGCATCTCTTTGTCGTCAACAACGAGGAAAGCCCAAGGTTGTTTGTTTACAGCGGAAGGCGCCGCCATGGCGGCACGAAGCAGCGTATCGATTTGTCCGGCAGTAGGCTTCGCATCGGAGAACTGGCGCACGGAAACACGCGTCATAATTGTGTTTAGCGTCTGATTTTCTTTCATTTCGTTAGTCTTTACATTGCATCCTGCCAGTAATAATACCGACAAGGCATAGAAAACATACTTTTTCATATTACAACACATTATTGATTTACCACGCAAAGTTACATATTTTTTCCTTAACGCGCAAAATTAGCATACAAAAAACAATAAACTTGTAGAAATGAATAAAATGTAGTATCTTTGCAAACTTTATGCAGAAAAGCCGTCCACGACTATTAAATAAACAATTCAGCAAATGGTCATGAAACGGTACATATTTTAAGATTGACCTTAAAATATGACACTTTTGGTCATAGGACAAAGATAGCTAACACTTAGCTTGGTGTTATGGAAGAGTGATACACCTCTTTTTTAAGGTGAAGATAAAAAAAACGTACATTTTATGACAACGACACAAAACAGTGTGTACATGAATAAGAAACAACCACCTGAACACGACTACAGAACCGACAAAACGAAAAAACACACAAATAATATATTATGACAAACAAACATGTAATAGCAGTTATAGGTCTGGGATATGTAGGCCTGCCTCTTGCAATTGAGTACGGAAAGAAATATCGTGTAATAGGCTTTGACGTAAACACCCTGCGCGTATCAGAACTTGAGCGCGGCGAAGACCACACTCTGGAGGCTGACCTTGTAGGTATGCGCCAGGCATGCGAACTATTCAACTCAACACAGAAATACGGTCTGAGTTTCTCTTCGTCGATTGAAGAACTAAGACAAGCCAACACTTATATCGTGACCGTGCCGACTCCGATAGACAGGTTCAACAACCCTGACCTCACCCCGCTTTTGAAGGCAAGCGAGACAATAGGCAAAACACTGAACAAAGGCGACCTTGTGATATACGAATCAACTGTTTATCCGGGGTGTACAGAAGAGGACTGCGTACCGGTTCTTGAGAAATTCTCCGGGTTAAAATTCAATCAGGACTTTTTCTGCGGTTACTCCCCCGAGCGAATCAACCCCGGGGACAAGGTGAACACCCTAACCAAAATAAAGAAGATAACCTCCGGTTCAACCCCTGAAGTGGCAGAGATAGTTGACAAACTATACAACTCCATATTAGAAAACGGCACTCACAAAGCCCCCAACATGAAAGTAGCAGAGGCAGCAAAGGCTGTGGAGAACTCGCAACGCGATGTCAACATCAGTTTCATGAATGAATTGGCACTGATATGCGACCGAGTAGGAATAGACACCAACGATGTGATAGAAGCAGCCGGAACAAAGTGGAACTTTCTGAAATACAGACCCGGACTTGTAGGCGGTCATTGCATCTCTGTGGATCCCTATTATCTTGCCCACAAGGCTAAGGCACTCGGCTACGACCCGCAAGTTATTCTGTCAGGACGTGCAGTCAACAACTCCATAGCAAAGTTTATTGCCGACAAGACACTGAAGCTGATGATTCAGAAAGACCACAAGATAAAAGGTGCATCTGTTTTGATGCTTGGAGTAACATTCAAGGAGAATTGTCCAGACTGCCGCAACACCAAAGTAGTAGATATAGCTACTGAGCTTGAAGAGTTCGGCTGCAAGGTTGATATTTACGATCCTTGGGCATCGCCAGAGGTTGTAAGGCATGAATACGGCAAAGAACTGATACCCGCAATCGACCCCGAACAGAAATACGAAGCCGTGATAGCATGTGTGAGTCACAACCAGTTCAAGACTTTCGATTTCAAGAAATACAAAGAGCAGGGAGCCGTGATTTTCGATGTCAAAAACTTTGTTGACCGGAATCTGGTTGACGGCAGACTATAAACATTCAGATGTCCGGGGACTTCTGAGTTTCCGGTAGTTGCTTTGGCAGAAGGAATAGAAAACATAGGGAAACGAGATATAATGTGGAGTTACGCTTCCACATTATTTCTTGCAGGTGCCGGAATGATAATTCTTCCGTTTATTCTGCATTTCTGGTCAGACGAGACCAACGGCATCTGGCAGATATTCCAAACGATAACCACTCTTGTATTACTTCTTGATTTCGGTTTCCGCCCATCATTTGCACGGAATGTAAGTTACATATTTTCAGGAGTAAAACATCTACAGAAAGAAGGAGTGGCCGCTGATACCGATACAGGCAAGGTGGATTATTCACTTTTGAAGAGCACACTTCTTGCGATGAGAAGTTTTTACCGCTGGATAGCGTTTGGTGCATTTATATTGCTTGCGAGTGCCGGAACAGCGTACATATATTTCGAGGTGCTGGGCAAATACAGCGGCAGCCATACGGACGTAATAGTAGCATGGATAATGCTAATCAGCATCAACTGCTACAACCTCTACACCCTTTATTACGAGACGCTGCTACTCGGCAAAGGTTACGTAAAGCGTTCGCAGCAGATAACTATAATCGGACAATGCGCGTATCTGCTCACGGCTATAGGTCTGATATATGCCGGTCTGGGTCTGACAGCCGTAGTAAGCGCCCAACTTATTTCAATAGTAATCAGAAGAGTGCTCTCCTATAAAGTATTCTTTACACCAGAAATAAAGCGACATCTCAAAGAAGCGGAATTACAGCCCCAAAAAGATATACTGAATGCCATATATCCCAATGCCGTCAAAACAGGTTTGACCCATTTGGGCGGCTTCTGTGTAAACCAATCTGCCATATTTTTCGGTACACATTATCTCAGTCTTGCCGAATTGGGCAGTTACAGCATAACGCACAAAATAATACTGTTTCTTGCGATATGCGGAGCAGTGGTGTATCAGACATACGTTCCACAGTTGGCAAAATACCGTGTTGAGAAGAATATCAGCGGTCTGAGGCGCAAATATACATACAGTGTATTATCGCTTGTGACTATAATGACAACAGGCGGTTTGGCACTTATATTTTTCGGAATGCGGGTATTCCGCCTGATAGGCAGCCAAACAGAACTACTGCCGGCTACGCTGATGGCAACGATGCTTGTGATACAATTCCTCGAGCAGAATCATGTGATTGCAGCCGGCTTTATTATGGCAGACAACAAGATTCCCTTCTTTATACCATCGCTTGTTTCGGGTGCAGCAACAATCATATTGCTTTATCTGTTTGTAGGGGTTGCAGATATGGGAGTATGGGGAATGATACTTGCCCCGGGCATAGCTCAACTGGCATATCAGAACTGGAAATGGCCGAGTGTGGTAATAAAAGAGTTTGTTGCAAATGAGACAGAAACACAAAGAATTACGATGCAACAATGACATACCAAATCAACATATTCACTATCATTGTAACATATAACGCCATGCCATGGGTTGACCGTTGTCTGGGCAGTTTGCGCCAATCGACCATAGCCGCCACAACAGTGGTTGTTGACAACGGCTCGACCGATGGCAGCATAGCATACATAAAAACACACTACCCCGAAGTGGTGGTGCTTGAGCAAAAGAAGAATTCAGGCTTCGGTCAGGGTAACAACGCCGGAATACGCTATGCCCTTGAACACGGCTGCAGCCATGTACTGCTACTCAACCAGGATGCATGGATAGAATCGGACATGCCGGAGAAATTGTTGCATTATGCAGATACCGACAGTCTTCTTAGTCCTGTTCATCTGAATGGCAAAGGAGTCGCACTTGACACCAACTTCAAGAACAATTCCGTCATCAGAGGAGGATGGCAGCATTTGCTGCACAATGACCCGCTTTTGGACAAAACAAGCGGCAGATACGAGACCCGGGAAATCAATGCCGCATGCTGGCTTCTCCCCGCTTCAACAATAAGAATGATTGGAGGATTCAATCCGTTGTTTTATCATTACGGTGAAGATATCAACTACCTTCACAGACTGCGTTACAATCACATTCCGGTATATTTCGTTACATCCTCCTACGTCTATCACGACCGCGAAAACCGCAAGCCTGCCGAAGTAGATTACAGCAAAGTTTACAGAGAACTGCTGCTGATATACACCAATATCAACCACAACACATTTACAAATCACCTGAAATCGGTCCGCTATCTTGCCGGACTTACACATAGAGCATTGAAATCAAAGAAAATACATATACTCAGATATTATTTTTCTGCCTTAAATGAATTAAGAAGAAAGAAGAGCGAAATAACAGCAAGCAGAAATAAAGAGAAAAGCACGGGAACACACTGGTTATGACAGTAGTTATACCATTCATATACTTTTTGCTGCTATGCATATACTTCAGAGTCAAGCATGGCAGATTTGACGTGCCTTCTTTTTTAGCATTAACGTATGCCGTATCCGCATTTTTCTCAATAATTGCATACAATCAGGATTTGAACGACTACAAATACCAGATGCCTGTGGTTCATATTCTCCCAACAGCCGTATATTGCGGACTGCTTACTATCACATTCATTCCGTTTTCACGATTCAGAGGAGAAATGATTAAGGAGATAGAGCGACCCAAAATGTGGCTATTTGACGCACTTGCCTATATCTTTATAGCAACATTTTTCATAACGATAGCAAATCTATTGCCTGACATAATAGATCATGCCAGAGAGGGTGAGTTGCTGACACTGAGAAATGAGATATACAACGAAGACGAAATTGCGGAACCGAAAGGAATAAGATACATTCTTGCCCTACCGACCACTCTGTTCTCGCCATGTTCACCACTGATGCTGGTAATGTATTTCTATAGTGTATGCTTTCTTGAGAAACGAAAGATATTCAACATATTATTGCTACTCTCCTCTTTCACTCCGGTAATCCCCGCTCTTCTCATATCTGGTCGCACACAAATTACATACTGGCTTCTGACATTTATTGCATGTTACTTGCTGTTCCGTCCGTATATTGGCAAGAACTTAAGCAAAAGAATCATAACCATATTCATAGTATTAGGAGCCGTAGTTCTGGCTTTCTTTATTGCAGTAACCATCTCAAGGTGGAAAGAAGCCGATATTATAAAGAATGCCGTAATAATATATGCAGGTGAGCCATACATAGATTTCTGCATGTTTTTCGACACACTGCATACAAAGCATATCCACCTGCAACGCCTATTCCCCTTCACATACTATTTTATTCTCGGCTATGACACCAACCTGTTTGCATACCGTGAGATTCTGTATAATGAAACCGGTATATATGCCAATGTGTTCAACACTTTTCTCGGTGACATCATGCTTGACACAGGAAAAACCGGCATGTTTATATATACATTCCTATATGCGACAATCACGTGCATAGCACTGCACAGGAAGGACAAAAGTATCATGCCTTTCTACCAGTTGCCTATATATATAATTTGTCTTCTCGTACCACTTGAAGGTTTGTTTTTCTACAGCTTTCATACGGTAAGGATGAGTTATTATATTATAGAAACCTTGATAATTTGTATATTATTCAGGTATAGATTGAAGAGATGACGCCAACCGTAACCATAATAATTCCCTGCTATAACCAGGCCGCCTTTCTCCCGCGAGCAATATCGTCTGTTTTGTCACAAACGATGCAAGATTGGGAGTGCATAGTTGTGGACGATGGGTCAACCGACAATTCTGCTGATATCGCTCGACTATATCAAGAGCGCGATAGTCGGTTCAAAGTAATAACTCAGCCTAACTCAGGCTCTGCCACTGCTCGCAATACAGGCCTCTGCATCGCTAAAGGTGAGTATGTTCAGTTTCTTGATGCAGATGATCTGCTTGACTCAAACAAACTGAGACTCCAAACCGATTATATGCAGAAGAATGGACTTAGTGTAAGCTATACTAACTACCAAAAGTTTTACCTTCCACCCGAGACTGACAACTACAAGTTTATAAATCCCCAACCATATACTACTCACATCATAGGCAAGTTCTCATTTAGTATTCTCATTCGCTGGGGAGTAGATTTGTCTATTCCTCTCAACTGCTTTCTCTACCGCAATACCTTCTTACAAACAAACCATATCGCATTCGATGAGAATATCCGACAGCGAGAAGATTGGGATTTTCATATAAAAATAAGTAAACATATCCGGTGCATTCCCTTCCTAAGCAAATATATTGGCGCATTCTACCGAAGCAACTTCTCCGGAAAAACCGGTTCATATAGTCGTATTACTAAAGGTAATCTGAAGTTTATTACAGAAGAGAAACACTATCTACATTGGTATCAACTGCCTTTATGGAGTTACAGGCTGTCTATCGAATTATGTTTTCTCTGCTTAAGAGCTATTAAATACCATGAACTTGAAGGATTCAAAGCCCTAAAAGAAATCCGTTGGAAAGATAGCATCTTACTCCTTATCATAGCTATTTTATTACTCCCTTTAGCAATAATCCATGTGCTAATAAGGAGTATCTACGTTTATTTATAATTGGCACTATGAAACATATTCTTCTCATCTGTGTTACCTACCGCTCATATGGGCAACTCTCTGACTTCCTGTCTTCCGTTGAGAGTGCTGCCGCACTATGCCCTGATGTGCACGTAGATGTTGCTATCGCCGATAACACTCCCAAAGAAGAATCTGTTTCAGTATGTGATGATTATAATCATATATCCATCAAACAATACCATTTCTATGACAATCTCGGTTACCTCGGTGCCGCTCAGCAGATCTACAACCACAATGCAGCACAATATGATTTCTGTGCTATAACAAATGTTGACCTTACTCTCGCACCCGACTTCTTCTCCTTGCTCCTCACTATCGATACCAATACTATCGGCTGGATTGCTCCCGACATATACACCATATCAGACCATCGACACGAGAATCCGTATATGCTGTCACGCCCGAGCAAATTCAACTTCTTCATTTGGAATATCATATATTCAAGCCAATTCATCAACAAAATATACAATATACTACATAAATTAAAGAGAGAAAATCACCCTACTCCGTCCCATCAAGACATATATGCAGCCCATGGCTCATTTATGCTCTTTACCGGCAACTTCATATCTATGCAGCCTATTCTATCTTTTCCGACTTTCCTATACGGAGAAGAGATTTACATAGCTGAACTGACAAGACTTTCTGCTCTTAAGGTTGTCTATATTCCTCAACTAAAGATTTATAATTCAGGACACGTCAACATGTCTGCAATACCTCAAACACAGCGAAGCAAATGGAGTAAACAAAGCCTCATCGCAATAAGAAATGCTTATTTCAAATAATAAATCTGCCAATGCCTGAAGTCAGTATTATATGCCCCATCTATAACGAGGAACCTTTCATAGAGCAGTGCATCAACTCCGTTCTTCAGCAAGACCTGCCACCCGCCGAGTGGGAGTTGCTGCTTGTTGATGGCATGAGCACTGACCTCACACGCCGGCTCATTGAGCCATATCTAAACAAACACACCAATATCAGTCTCTTGGATAATCCTCACAAAACTGCACCTTACGCTATGAATCTTGGTATCAATGCGGCAAGAGGAGAATATATAGTTCGTATTGATACTCATGCCGACTACCCGAGCAACTATGTCTCTACCCTGCTCCATTATCTTCAAACCTTGCCTGATGCTGCCAATGTAGGAGCCGTCTGCCGCACTCTGCCGCGTAACAACACCAAGAAGGCACAAGCCATTGTGCAAGTTATGAGTAGCCGGTTCGGAGTCGGTAATGCTGCCTTTAGAACCGGAGTCTCTAAGATAACAGAAGTTGATACAGTCCCCTTCGGCTGTTTCCGCAAGCAAACACTAATTCAATGTGGGGGCTATGACGAGCGACTTACACGCAATCAGGATATCGAACTCAATAAACGCATAAGTCAAGCCGGAGGAAAAATTTATCTTATCCCCGATGTTAGTTGCTCATACTACGTTCGCTCTACATATAAAGAACTTGCTCACAACAACTATCAAAACGGCAAATGGAACATACTCACCGTATTCTTCACACGTTGCTTCCATTCACTTTCTATTCGACATTTCGTACCGCTTCTGTTCCTGCTCTCACTCATTATCCCTCTGCTCTTCATGCCGCTTTATCTCCCTATAGGGATCCTCTCACTTCTTTCTCTACTCGCATACATTATCCTAATAGGTTCAGTCTCAGCAAATATAGCATATAAAAAACGAGTTAACTTCTTCTGTCTTCTCACTGCTTTCTTTACACTACATATAAGTTATGGTTTTGGCTCTTTAATAGGTTTTACAAAAATTCTTGTACAATGATAGAAAGTTATAATCTATATAAACACGCATGGGTGTACTCACATGCCCCGCATATGGAAACTTGCCTAACCGACAAACAAATTGGAAGCTTACTGCAAAAAGGAGGCTGGCTGGTAAGAAATACTTTCAACTTTGACCAAAAACAAACTACTTCTTTCTGGTTTGTCATAAAAGATTCATTCAATTCAATGGCTGAGTTAAGCAGTAACACTCGTAATCAGGTACGCCGCGGACTAAATAACTTCACTATCCGAATTATTGACAGAACAAACATGCTGACCGATGGCTACAAGATTCTATGCCAAGCTAATGCATCATATAGAATCCCGACTAATACGCCTTCACAACATCAATTCAACGATAGAATCACTCTTTCTGACACGCTTACCGAGTTTTGGGGGGCATTCAACAATAAGAACGAATTAGTTGCTTTTGCTATCAATCATATCGAAGACAATTGCTGTAATTATCAAACTCTTAAGGCATATCCCGAAGCACTTAAAAATTATGTATATTACGCTCTGATATACAAAATGAATGAATATTATCTGCAAAACAAAAAACTCTCATACGTTTACGACGGTGCTCGCTCTATCACTGAACATTCCAATATTCAACAGTTTCTAATACAAAAGTTTAACTTTCGCAAGGCATACTGCTCTATTAAAATAACATATTGCTGGTGGTTGAAAATAGCAGTTAAAATTATCTATCCTTTCAGAACACTTGTAAATAACAATTCAGTAACAGCTATTCTTAGACAAGAAGCAATGCAAAGAAATCAAATATAATAATGACAATCTCTAAATACATATTCGACCGCTTTATATCACTCTTAGGCCTGCTCTTTCTTTGGCCTGTACTGCTTATTGTCGCACTGCTAATCAAGATAAATATGCCGGATGGCCCTGTCATCTTCAGACAGCAACGTGTAGGCAAAGACGGCCGTCTGTTCACTATGTATAAATTCCGTACCATGACAACCCGTCATGGCGGCAGTAGCATCTCTGTTGCTGGAGAAGCGAGAATTACCCCTTTAGGCAAAGTCCTAAGAAAATACAAACTCGACGAACTACCCGAACTCTGGAATGTGCTTCTTGCTGACATGTCTTTTGTAGGACCGCGACCCGATGTGCCGGGTTATGCGGATTGTTTGCAAGGAGAGAATCGCAACATCTTACGTCTCCGACCCGGCATCACAGGACCTGCTTCACTCAAATATCGCAATGAAGAACAACTCCTCGCGCAAGTGGATAACCCGCAGAAATACAACGACGAAGTCATCTTTCCCGACAAAGTGAGACTCAATCTTTACTATCTCTATCATTGGTCATTCCTCGGCGATCTCAAGATGATATTATGCACCGTCTTTGGTCTTCACATGACCTACAACAACGAAACTATCTGAATTATGAACAATAGAATATATCTCTGTCTGGCTCACATGTCAGGCAACGAACAAAAGTACATACAAGAAGCATTCGATAGCAACTGGGTTGTGCCGCTCGGACCTAATGTCAATGCCTTTGAACAAGACCTGAAGCAGTTTCTCGGTCAAGACAAAGAAGTGGTCGCACTATCGTCAGGCACTGCAGCCATTCACTTGGCCTTAGCGGCTCTCGGAGTAAAGGCAGGGGACGAAGTTATTTGCCAATCTTTCACATTCTGTGCTTCTGCCAATCCCGTGACATATCTCGGTGCAAAACCAGTTTTTGTAGATTCGGAGGCAGACAGTTGGAATATAGACCCTGCACTATTAGAGAAAGCCATATTGGAGAGGAAAGACAAAACCGGCAGGTATCCCAAAGCAATAATATTGGTGTATCTATACGGAATGCCCGCAAAAACGAATGAGATATCAGCCATAAGCAAAAGATACGGCATACCCTTGATAGAAGATGCCGCCGAAGGTTTCGGGAGCAACTACAACGGACAGAAATGCGGCACTTTCGGAGACTTCGGAATATTGTCGTTCAACGGGAACAAGATGATTACGACATCAGGCGGGGGTGCTCTGGTATGCCCTGACATTGACATGAAACAAAGAATAATGTTCTATGCTACCCAAGCACGCGAGGCATACCCGTATTACCAGCACGAACATATAGGTTACAACTACCGTCTGTCAAATATCTGCGCAGGAATCGGGCGCGGACAAATGACCATAGTGGAAGAACATTTGGCGCACCACAGACATATTGCTAAACTATACAGACAGGCATTTGACGGGTCAAAAGGAATAACCTTTCATGACAATCCTACCAAAGAAAGCGATTCGAACTTCTGGTTGTCAACAATAACGATTGATTCATCATTACACATAAAGGGAGAAGAGAACGCCTATTCGAAAACTATAGCAGGAGCTGTAGGAGGTGCCGCCGGAGTTGTACATGAAGGCGGAAATATTCATACCGACTGCGAGCCAAACAGCAATGTTGAAGCTCTCAGATTAGCCCTCGACAATGCAGGAATAGAAAGCCGTCCGCTATGGAAACCCATGCATAAGCAACCTGTATTCAAAGATACAGCAGCATACGTCAATGGAGTTTCCGAAAGTTTATTCAAGAAAGGGTTATGTCTGCCATCCGGTCCAATGGTAACGGATGAAGATGTCAAATATATTATTAACACCATCAGTAATAATATTTTATAGTATCACACCTGAATATCAGTCTATGAATATTTCCCGCAGGGCACAAAACATGCCTCAATCACCGATTCGCAAACTGGCGAAATATGCCGATGCTGCAAAACGCAACGGTATACATGTCTATCATTTGAATATCGGGCAACCTGACATCAAGACCCCGCAATGCGCTATTGATGCCGTTCGCAACATGCAACATGACATTCTTGAATACAGTCCGTCGCAAGGCACCAAATCACTACGTACAAAAATGGTAGGCTACTATGCAGAATACGGAATCGACCTATCACCTGACGAGATTATTATTACGACAGGCGGTTCGGAGGCAGTGATGTTTGCATACATGGCATGTCTTAATCCGGGTGACGAGATAATAGTGACAGATCCTTCCTACGCCAACTACATGGCTTTTGCAATCAGTTGCGGTGCTGTGGTCAAATCGGTAAAGACAAGCATAGAAGACGGATTTCGCTTGCCGCCAATTGAGAAATTCGAAGAGCAGATAACAGAGAAGACAAAGGCAATACTTATATGCAATCCGAACAATCCTACGGGTTATCTTTATACCAAGCAGGAAATGTATCAGATTCGCGACCTTGTGAAGAAATACAATCTGTATCTGTTTTCCGACGAAGTATATCGTGAGTTCATTTATACAAAACGACCATACATTTCAGCATGCCATCTTGAAGGGATAGAAGACAATGTTGTACTTATCGACTCTGTATCAAAGCGCTATAGTGAGTGCGGAATAAGAATAGGCGCCCTCATTACAAAAAACAAAGAGATACGTAAGGCAGTAATGAAATTCTGTCAGGCACGTCTGTCTCCACCTCTTATCGGACAGATTATAGCAGAGGCCAGTCTTTCCACCCCTCAAGAATACATGGAAGAAGTTTATGATGAGTATCTGTCACGGCGCAACTTCCTGATTGACGGACTCAATCAGATTCCCGGTGTATATTCCCCCACTCCAATGGGAGCATTCTACACAATGGCGAAACTGCCCGTTGATGATGCAGAGAAGTTCTGTATATGGTGCCTGAGTGATTTCTCATACGATGGTCAGACCATCATGATGGCACCGGGCAACGGTTTTTATTCCACACCTGACGCAGGCAGACAAGAGGTACGTATGGCATACGTACTCAACAAAGAAGATTTGAGAAAAGCACTTATAGTTTTGAGAAAAGCGCTGGAAACTTACACTTCCACAATGATGTAACTTATACCACCAGAAGGTTCAGTCAAGCATGTGACCAAAGTTGTTTGACATCTGCACCATCTTGTCGTATTCTTCAGGCGAGAGATCCTGAAAGTAGAAGTTACGCGGGTCAAGAGGCTGACCTTTGTATCTCACTTCGTAATGCACATGCGGACCGGTTGACTTGCCCGTGTTACCAGAAAGGGCTATCACGTCACCCCGGTGCACTTTCTGACCTACATATACGAGTGCAGACGAGAGATGGGCATAGAGAGTCTGGTAGTTGTAACCGTGATTAATAATAACGCAATTGCCATATCCCTGACGCCAACCTACAAAATCAACTGCACCATTGCCTGTAGCATAGACATCAGTGCCTGTTGGAGTGGTAAAATCCATACCAGCATGAAACTTGCGCGTATGATAAACAGGGTCAATACGCCATCCGTAACCCGAGGCAACGCGTGTAAGGTCTTTATTAAGTACAGGCTGAATGGCGGGCAGGTTCTCCATGCGCACTTCCTGTTGCTTGGCAAGTTCAAGAATCTCATCATACGACTTGGCCTGTACATATAGCGCTTTTTCTATTCTGTCGGCATGCATAGTGATATCAGCTGCAAGTTGCATATCGGTCATGGAAGCGATACTGTCGTAGTAACTTACAGGTCTGGCAGTACCCAAACGAACCGACAGCGGAATGGGGTCTGCTTTGAACAGAGTGCGATACAGATTATCATCACGCTGCTGCATATCGAGCAGTACAAGTTGCATCTGGTCAATCTGACGTTCCAGCATCTCGTATTGCGTTTTCAATGCCTCCTTCTCTTGAGCAACCTGTTTCTCACGGGGGGAAGGGAAAAAAGAAAAGAACAGGAAGAAGAACACTATGCCGACAGCTATAGACGTGAGCAATGAGGCTCCTGTACGTTTGAGCCAATATACGAACCCATGCTCCACTTGCTCCATGGACAAGGTTTCGGGATTAAAATGATATTTTCGTTTCGACATAGAGTGCTCCGCAGTGTTAAAGTCAAGGAAGGTCTATTTTTTTGCTAACAATTTCTGTGCCAAATCATCACGATGGATTCTCTTTAATGAATTACGTATGGCCGCAGCATACTCCTTCTTGTACCAGAAGAAGAACTGGCGCTGCTCAAGTTTCTGCTCTTTGGAGCGTGCCACAAATACAGGTTTCATAGTGTATGGATTGATACCGGTATAGTACATCTCTGTAGCCAAAGTCATAGGCGTAGGGGTAAAGTCCTGCACTTGCTCCAGATGAAAGTTCATACGTTTGGTCTTCAGTGCCAACTGAGCCATATCTTCCATCGTACATCCGGGGTGAGACGAGATAAAATACGGTATAAGCTGCTGATTGAGTCCCTCCTCACGGTTTACTTGTTCGAAGAAGTTGTTGAAGCGCTCGAAGAGTTCGAAATCTGGTTTACGCATCAACCTCAACACAGAAGCCTCGGTATGTTCGGGTGCCACCTTAAGCCTACCCGACACATGGCGTTTGATTACTTCGCGGATGTATTCCTCCGATACAAGGTCATATCGTATGCCACTTCCGACAAACGCTTTTTTAATATATGGCAGACGGTCAACACTGCGATATATATCAAGCAGAGGTGCAAAGTCAGCATTGAGGTTCTTGCATACAGACGGTTGAATGCATGACGGGCGATGACAGCGTTCACACAACGATTGGTCTTTGCCGTTCATCATGTACATATTGGCACTCGGTCCTCCGAGGTCAGACAAATAGCCCTTGAAATCAGGTAGTTGAGATATTTTTTCTATCTCCTGCATGATAGAGTTCTTGCTTCTTGACGACACATGTTTCCCTTGATGGGCGGAGATGGTACAGAAAGCACATCCTCCGAAACAGCCCCGATGCATGCAGACAGAGAAACGAATCATATCGTAGGCAGGAATAGTCTTGCCTTTGTACTTTGGATGAGGCAAACGCGTATAAGGCAAATCGAAAGAAGCGTCTATCTCTTCGGTAGTCATCGGTGGATACGGCGGAAGAACAACCACACAACTGCTGCCTGTAAGCTGACAGAGCGTATGTGAGTGGAGGGAATTGGACTGTTCCTCTATGTATCGGAAGTTCTCTGCCTGACACCGTTTGTCGCGCAGACACTGTTCGTACGAATGAAGTACTATCGTGTTGTCAACAGTAAGAGGTTTCTGACTATTGAGCAGGAAAGCAGTCTGCGGTATGTTTGTCGGTACCGCTTTAGTCCTGGCATAATGCCCGGCAACCGCCTTAACAGGTTTCTCACCCATTCCATAAATCAGCAGGTCGGCTCCCGAGTCAACAAGTATGGAAGGCATCAGTCGGTCAGACCAATAGTCGTAATGTGCCAGGCGACGCATAGAAGCCTCAATACCGCCTATCACCAGAGGGACATCAGGGAAATGCTGCTTGATGATGCGGGCGTATGTGATGGTGCAGTAGTCCGGACGCATACCTGCCCTGCCGTCGGGAGTGTAAGCATCATCGCTACGACGGCGGCGGTTGGCTGTATAATGATTAACCATGCTGTCCATGCTGCCTGCTGAGATGGCGAAGAAGAGACGGGGAGTGCCGAGTTTGAGAAAGTCACGATGGTCGCCATGCCAGTCCGGTTGAGGCACTATAGCCACCCTAAGACCAACGCTCTCAAGTGTACGTCCTATTACTGCCGCACCAAAAGAAGGATGATCAACATAAGCATCACCCGAAAAAAGAATAACATCGATGTAGTCCCATCCACGCAATTCTATCTCTTTCTTGGTTGTCGGCAGAAAATCGGTAAGCATATACAGTTGAGAGTTGAGAGTTACTTTGAAAGTACGGTGATAGTGCGGTGATAGTACGGTGATAGTGCGGTGGTGATAAGGCTGAGTATTCTAAAAGTCAGGGATTGGTTATACGAAGGCGCGTAACTGTGCCATTGGCAGAAGTGACGATGACGTCTTTTTTGGATAGCATATACACTGTGTTGATAACCGAATTGTCTATCTTGTGTTTCCAGATTATCTCGCCAGTATCAGCATTGATACCGTGAAGCAACCCGTTCTTGGTTCCGAAAACCACAACTCCGCCCTTCTCTATCAGCATTGATGGATTGTGGTCGTAGTCGTAATGAGCGTTGGTGTTCCACAGCGTGACAGGCGAATCTGCTGTGGCATCCATTGCTACCACATAGTCCCACATGCAACGCGAGAAAATCTTTTTTCCGTCAGTGCTTATACCCACCGTTTCCCTCACCACATGCTCCTTTGTGCGCCACACCACCTCTCCTGTTTCGGCATTGAGGCATGTAAACACTCGGTCGGGGGCAGTGAAGAATATCTTGCCGTCTGATGCCACAGGCCAACAAGCAGCAGGCGAGTATTTGTCGGAAGGATGAGAGTTGTTCCATTTCCATGCCAGGGTGCCGTCAGAGAGGTTGAGAGCATAGAAATTGCAGTCCCATGCCCCGAAATATATTTTGTCGGCATAAATGCACGGCTTGGTTTCAATATATCCTTTCACGTCCCTGAATGTCCATACAGGTGTACCGCTGTTAAGGTCAATGGCACGGAAACACCCGTCCGACCCGCCTATATACACCACTCCGCCTTCAATCACTGCACAGCCCATCACGGCTTTGTCGGTGTTCAGTTTCCAGACCAGCGTCCCTTTTCGTGCATCAAGACAATAGATACATCCGTCAGTACTGCCGAAAACCACTTTCCCCTCCGCCACAGCAGCAGTAGATATTATCCTGTTCTTTGTATGGTACTTCCACAACGGCTTGCCGTTACAAAGATTTATGCAGTAGAAATTACCATTATCTTCACCTACATACACATGATTTTTCCAAACCACGGGAGCTGCATAAATCTCCGCCTGAAGATGTGCCTGCCATCTCTCACGGACATATTTATAACTGTCATTTACGGAATAGTCAGGACGGATATCAGGGTCGGGGGCAGGATATGCCTTTTCATCCAAGGGCAGAGAGAGCCACTTCACCGGGGCTTTTCCTACCGGTTTCTCCTGCCAGCGTATTGAGTCGGAACGAACAGAGACTATGGTGTAACCAACCTGATTCTCCTTGCCCCGCAGGTTGCTCCTTGCCAACACATCAGCTATGCCATCGCAACTGAAAAGCAGATTGCGATGGTAATGCCCGCCAAGCACACATTGCACGTTGTACTGCCTGAATATGTCAGTCAGTTCGTACCAGTTGTCCACATCGCCGTTTTGCAGCGGATAGTGGGTTACGGGGAAGATGTATTTCTCATCAGAATTACGGAGCAGGCTGTCTATCCAGATTACGTCCTGTGGAGCCACATGCCCGTCAGCCATCTTGATTATCGGTCCGGTACCGAAGCCGAAGAATA
The DNA here is from genome assembly GCA_017479885.1 of Paludibacteraceae bacterium. Taxonomy (GTDB): domain Bacteria; phylum Bacteroidota; class Bacteroidia; order Bacteroidales; family Paludibacteraceae; genus Colicola. The sequence goes on from JAFVBR010000042.1 coordinate 102,661, forward strand.
GACAGTCGTTGTAAGAGAAGCAGAAGCGGTCGGAGCCGAACACGCGGTTGAAGTCGGTGCATCCCGACTCGCTCCACTTTGTTTCATGATTACCGGATGTAACATAAACAGGTACTTGTATGGAGTCGAGAATCTGTTTGGCCCTGCGCATCGAACCGATCTCCCCTGCATCAGTAATATCACCTGAAACAATAACAAACGCAATTGAATCATTACATAAAATCTCACAAACAGATTGACGCAAATCGTTGAGTGCATTGTCATTATGAGGAGAAATATGTATATCAGACAACTGCACAAACGAAAACGGGGTAAATTCTGCACAGATTTCTGCACTGAACAAAAGGGCAATAAAAAGTAATCCTGACTTAATCTTCTTCATAATTATTCAATCTGCAAATCAAGCAATGTCTTCAACTTATCCAATTCGTCGTTTCGGGAAACAAGATATTTATAACGTTCTGACACAGTAGAATGCTCATATTGTGTAGTTTCCGCCAATATCGTTCCAAGTTGAATACTATCGTTTTGCAAGCGAGTGCACAACTCCTTTCTTATCAAAGGAAGGAGTTGCTGCATGCTTTGCAGCTGCAGTACATTGGCAAACGACAATACAACCATATTGTTATCATCCAACCTTACATTTGCATTCAGCATTGCCGCCTTCTGTCTGTCATCTCCGCCAACAACTTTGGGCATTGTAAGCCATACCTGGTCCAAATCTTGCTGAGAAAATGCCTTGTTGTGATGTTCGGAGACAGGGTTATCCTGCTGCGGTTGCGTAACTATAGGCTCGGGCTGCGCGGGTTGAGCGACACTGGTTTTGATAGAAACTCGGACGGGACGTCCTACGGCAGTTTTAGGGTCGGCAGACGGTTGCCTGACAGATATCTGAGAGTAACCGGAAGGTTGTTCGACAGTTGTTCTGACGATGTTTGGCGACTGTTTAACAATCGTTTGTGCGTTGTTTGAAGGTGTAACAGCTATAGGTTTCAGCGGGCTGCTACTGACCGACGGCGTCTCATCGGACGCCGTGAGTTGACTCAGACGGATAAGCATAATCTCAACCGTCAGCCGTTTGTTTTTAGCCACTCTGTATTGAATATCACATTCGTTCACCAAACTTAGTGCACGGAAAAGAAATTGCGCACTGCAATTCTGTGCCTGTTCGGCGTAATGCTTTTTTATGGCATCGGAAGTCTCCAACAACTTGGTGGTTATTGCATCCTTGCTCACAAGCAGGTCACGCAGATGCTGCCCCAATCCGAGAACAAAGTTTTGTGCGTCGAAACCCTTGTTGAGCACGTTGTTGAGAAGGAGAAGCATCTGTGACACATTGTTCTGCAGAGCACAATCTACAGTACGGAAATAATACTCAGTGTCAAGAACATTAAGTACCTCTATCGCTTGCTCATACGTTATATTATTACCGCAAAAAGAGACAAGTTGGTCAAATATGGAGAGTGCATCTCTCATACCTCCGTCGGCTTTCAGCGCTACCACGTTCAGCGCTTCTTCCGATGCCTCTATGCCCTCCTGCCTTGCCACATACTGCAGATGACGTATTATGTCAGCAACAGTTATTCTGGAGAAATCGTAAATCTGGCAACGGGAAAGTATAGTCGGAATAACCTTGTGTTTTTCTGTAGTCGCCAGAATGAAAATGGCATAGGATGGCGGTTCTTCAAGCGTCTTCAACAGAGCATTGAAGGCATCTTTGGACAGCATGTGCACCTCATCGATGATATACACGGAATATTTGCCAATCTGAGGCGGAATACGAACTTGGTCAATCAGATTACGTATATCATCCACCGAGTTGTTGCTTGCGGCATCCAATTCATGGATATTGAATGAGCGCTGTTCGTTGAAAGCACGGCATGACTCACATTCGTTGCAAGCATCGTGTTCAGCTGTAGGGTTCAGGCAGTTGATAGTTTTAGCAAAAATACGCGCACATGTGGTTTTACCCACACCCCGCGGGCCACAGAACAAATATGCCTGTGCCAAATGATTGGTACGGATAGCATTACGCAATGTTTTGGTAATTGATTCCTGCCCTACAACACTCTCAAATGTTGCCGGACGATACTTACGCGCTGATACAATATAGTTCTCCATACTTTTTATATTTGCATGCAAAGTTACAAACTAATTCTCATATATGCAAAAGTTGTAGAGACATTTGACAAAATGTCTCTACATACAAATCCTGCTTATGCGATGCATTAAAAAATCGCCTTCATCAAGAGGGCTTGAGGAATCACAAGTCGGAGTAATTAATTAAGGTCGTACCCATAATGCTTCAAGCGTCCTGACTTTTGACGCCAGTCTTTGTCAACCTTTACGAAGAGTTGTAAAAAAACTTTCTTGTCGAAGAATGTTTCTATATCCATTCTTGACTCCATGCCAACCTTCTTCAGCGCTTTGCCTTGTCTGCCTATGATTATGCCCTTCTGACTGTCGCGCTCAACATAGATGACGGCATTGATGCGTATCAGATGGTCTTCCTCTTTGAAGCTCTCCACTTCAACCTCTACTGAATAAGGAATTTCCTTGTCGTAGTTCTGCAGGATTTTCTCACGAATAATCTCAGTAACAAAAAACTTGGCTGGTTTGTCTGTCATCTGGTCCTTTTCGAAATAAGGAGGACACTCAGGCAACAATTCTTTTATTCTCTCAAACAAATCCTCCACTCCGAAACTCTCTTGAGCTGAGATAGGATAAATCTCAGCATCAGGCAGTTCTTTATGCCAAAAACTTACGAGTTGCTCAAGTGTTGCTTGTGTGGTGAGGTCAATTTTATTGATGATTAGCAGGGTTCTTGCGCGGTTTTTCTTTACTTTCTCAATAAATTCGCGGTTTTTCTCGGGATTGTCGAGTACATCGGTTACATAAAGCAAAATATCAGCATCCACAAGCGCCGAATTTGAGAACTCGAGCATCTGCTCCTGCAATTTGTAGTTGGGTTTGAGAACTCCCGGAGTATCTGAATATACTATCTGGAAATCATCTCCATTCACTATTCCCATTATCCGATGGCGAGTGGTCTGAGCCTTGCTCGTGATTATACTCAACCGCTCACCTACCAGAGCATTCATCAATGTGGACTTGCCGACATTAGGGTTTCCTACTATATTTACGAATCCGCTTCTGTGCATAAGATTATGTATGATAAAAATTCTGATTGCTGTACGTGGTTTATCTTGCATACACGAACAAATACCAGTATAATGCTCCAGTAACTGCAATATGTATCAGAAAAAACAACGGCAACAATATTCTGAACTTCAGGTGTTTGGTTTTATGATGAAAAACAAACATTCCGAGCAATGCCCCGACACTGCCACCGAAAAAAGCAATCAGGAGGAGTGCTTTCTCACTTATTCGATTCAAATCGTGCTTTGACTTGTACTTGTCAATGCCGTACATAGCGAAAGCCAACAAGTTGATTCCAAGTGTGTAAATGGCCAATAATATTATTGCGAGACGCATATTACAGAAGTTATGTAAAATTTATATGCCATTTTACGTTGTTTAGCCCTGTATGACACTCAAATTGTCTGCAAGTTGAGCGACACTGCTTGCACCTACCAGAACAGAGGTTACTCCAGTTTGTTCCAATATCCAGCCAAGTGCCTGCTGTGCAGTTGTTCTTCCTGCAGCAACACCCTCATCTTTCAGCCTTCTGATGTATGACAGCATTTCAGGGGTCAGCCTTGACGAGCGCAGGAATTTTTCCTGAGCCATACGGGAGTCGGCAGGAATACCGTTAAGATAGCGATCGGTCAGCAGACCTTGGGCTAAAGGAGAATATGCAATAAAACCAATGCCTTTTTGTTTGCAGAAATCAAGTATTCCTTCTTCAAGCGGTTTGCGGTCTATCATGTTAAGCCGACCTTGGTAGATGAGCAACGGCACATCGTGATTTTGGAGATAGTCTTCCGCAAATTCCAAAGGTTCAAGCGGCCAATTGCTTATTCCTACATACAACGCCTTGCCGGCACGAACTATATCAACCAAGGTCTGTAAAGTTTCTTCAAGAGGTGTTTGCGGGTCGAAACGGTGCGAATAGAACAGATCCACATACTCCAGCTTCATTCGGCGCAAACTCTGGTCGAGACTTGCTATCAGGTATTTCCTTGAACCCCAATTGCCGTATGGACCCTCCCACATGTCATAACCGGCTTTAGTAGAGATAAACAATTCATCCCTATATCGCCCGAAATCCTGCTCCATAAGTTTTCCCATGGTCAGTTCTGCTGTGCCGTACGGAGGACCATAGTTGTTGGCAAGGTCGAAGTGGGTTATTCCGTGATCGAAGGCATAGTGCGTTATCTCCCGACTACGCTCATAAGGGTCGTTGCCACCGAAATTATGCCACATTCCGAGACTAACTTTTGGCAACATCACGCCGCTCTTTCCGCAACGGTTATAAAGTTTTTCCGAATTGGAATAACGCTGCGCTGAAGCTGTATAGGTTGAAGTCATATCAATAGAATTTCTGAAAAAATTATCAACTGTTCATTGACAGCAGGAATTCTTCGTTATTTTCAGTCCGCTCCATGCGTTCCTTGAGGAACTCCATGGCTTCAACGGAATTCATGTCACTCAAGTGTCTGCGAAGCACCCACATTCTGCTGAGCACCTCTTGAGGAAGCAGCAAATCATCGCGGCGAGTACTCGATGCCATAATGTCAACAGCGGGGAATACACGTTTATTGCTGAGCTTGCGGTCAAGTTGCAACTCCATGTTTCCTGTACCTTTGAACTCCTCGAAAATTACATCATCCATCTTACTGCCTGTTTCTGTCAGTGCAGTGGCAATGATAGTAAGCGAACCGCCGTTTTCTATATTACGTGCCGCACCGAAGAAACGTTTGGGTTTGTGCAGTGCCTGTGCCTCCACACCACCCGACAGCACTTTGCCGCTGGCAGGGGCAACTGTGTTGTAAGCACGGGCAAGGCGTGTGATAGAGTCGAGCAGAATCACAACATCGTGCCCGCATTCAACCAAACGTTTGGCTTTCTCATGAACGATATTAGCCACCTTCACATGGTTTTCAGCAGGTTCATCGAATGTAGAAGCTATCACTTCAGCCTTGACACTGCGAGCCATATCGGTAACTTCTTCAGGACGTTCGTCTATAAGAAGGACAATCATATATACCTCCGGGTGATTAGCTGCAATAGCATTGGCAATCTCTTTCAAAAGCACTGTCTTACCGGTCTTGGGTTGAGCAACTATCAGCCCGCGCTGCCCTTTGCCTATAGGAGCAAACAGGTCTATTATACGGCATGAAAGCGGGTCGTTTTTACCTTGACATAGAGTAAATTTATGGTCTGGGAAAAGAGGAGTAAGATGCTCAAATGCAACACGGTCGCGTACTTTCTCAGGCAGACAGCCGTTGATTTTAAGCACTTTGCTCATAGGAAAATACTTTTCTCCGTCGCGTGGAGGCTTGATGGTGCACTCCACGGTATCACCTGCTTTCAGACCGTACTGCTTTACCTGCTGTTGGGATACATAAATATCGTCAGGGGAAGAAATATAGTTATAGTCGGCACTACGGAGGAAACCGTAGCCATCGGGCAACATTTCAAGCGTTCCGATACCTCTGATATTATCCTGAAAATCGAATGCAGGTTGTTTGGGTTGCACTTCAGCCACAGGTTCAGCAGCCGGTTTTGTTTCGGGATGAGTATCAGGAGCCGCCTCTTTTGCTGTTTCGGCAGCAGGTTGCGATAAATCTTCAGCAGTCTGTTTTTTCGGTCTTCCACGTTTTTTCTTCTGCGGGGCAGGTGCTTCTGCCGCAGGTTGCTCTTGCGTATCTGTCGGTTCAGGCAAAACAGGAGTAGGAATTTCAAGCTGAACAGGAGTATCTTCAGCTGTCTTCTTTTTTCTTCCGCGTTTTTTCTTCTGTACCGGCTGTTCAGCGGTTTCCGCAGGTGCTGACGTCATAAAAAGAGTCTCAGCCTTTTCTTTTGCAGAAACAGTGTCCGGCACTCCTGTTATACTTACAAGAGTCTCATCGGAAATATTATCGTTTTTCTTCTGGAAATGGTCAAGACTGACCCTTTCCGCTTTTTTCTGGATATGCACCCGTTTCTTTCGCGGCTGCTCCGGACGGTTGGCTATTTTCTCCTCCACTTGTTGTTTCTTACGGTCACCTTGAGCATCAAGAATTTCGTAAACCAATGCCTGCTGAGTCATATTCTTACTGATTTTCACATCAAATGACTTAGCAAGCTCTGTCAGTTCTTCGAGCGTCATGCGCTCGAGTCGTTGCTTGTCGTATATCATAAAGAAAAATAAAAAGATTTTTGCTTGTAGGGAATACTCGAAGGACGATATCCTTCGTTTGCGTCTGCAAAGGTAACACTTTTTTTCAGAACATACAAGTTTTATGCGTCAAATACGAATTTTTTGGAACGTATTGACTTTTTTCCTGTCGTATTCGCCAGAAACCTTGATGTAATTCTCGGTAAATCCCCACATTATGCCGTCTTCATGCTTGCTTTCCCATAGCACCACCGCTTCCTCGCCCTTGTGAGCGATATAGAATTCGTGCAGTTTGCGCTCGGACACCTCATGCATGATGTCGCTACGGCGTTTGCGCTCTTTAGGCGGGACAACTTCAAGCGGAAGAGACAGCATACGAGTACCGGCACGTTCGGAATACGTGAACACATGGAGCTGACTTACAGGCAGGGCCTCAATAAATTGCAGATAGTCTTCAAAATACTCCTGCGTCTCACCCCTGACTCCGACCATGCAGTCAACACCTATAAAAGCACCCGGCATGGCATTGCGTATATGCTCCACCCTCTCAAGGAACAGTTCGCGCGTATATCGGCGTTTCATTATTCGCAACACTTCGTTGCTGCCACTCTGCAAAGGAATATGAAAATGAGGGGCAAAATGACGGCTATGCGCTACAAAATCAATAATCTCATCGCTCAGCAGATTGGGTTCGCATGAAGATATCCTTACCCTGAACTCTCCATCAACAGAATCAAGAGCACTAAGCAAATCAATAAAACGTTCGCCTGTACTCTTGCCGAAATCACCGATATTGACTCCGGTCAGCACTATTTCTTTAGCCCCTTCACCCAATGCCCGCCTTGCTTGTGCAACAGTAGATTTAATATCGGCATTTCTGCTTTTACCTCTTGCATACGGAATAGTGCAATATGTACAAAAATAATCGCATCCGTCCTGCACTTTCAAAAAACAGCGGGTACGGTCATCTCTGGAATATGAGGCATGATAGTCAGTCACTTCGCGGATAGAACTTACTGATATAGTCTGCCGCAAGTTTTGAGTGTCCACTTTTTCCTCCAGCATATCGACGAACTCCGGAATAGAGAACTTCTCGTTCATTCCGAGTACATAGTCCACCTCCGGCATTCCTGCTATCTCAACAGGCTTCAACTGCGCATAGCACCCTGTAACTATGATGACGGCATCGGGATTCTGACGTTTGAGGCGGTGAATAGCCTGGCGTCCCTTGCGGTCAGCTGCATCTGTAACACTGCAAGTGTTGAGTACGCACACATCAGCCTGCTCGCCTTTTTGATTCTTTCTGTGTCCGCGTGCAAGCAGTTCTTTGCCCAACGACGAACTCTCGGCAAAATTCAATTTACAGCCCAATGTGAGGAATGCTATCTTCATATATCGGATAATATATTTTCTAATGACCTGCAAAGTTACTAATTTTGCACCAAAATACAAAATTATTATGATATACGGCTATATAAGAGTAAGCTCAGACAAGCAAACAGTGGAGAACCAAAGGTTTGAAATCAACAAGTTCTGTGCATCAAAAGGCATCGAAGTAAACGGTTGGATAGAAGAAACTGTCAGCGGCACAAAAAACTACTCGAAGCGAAGACTCGGCAAACTGTTGAAAATAGTACGCAAAGACGACATTATTATATGCAGCGAACTATCAAGGCTCGGCAGAAACCTGTTTATGATTATGGAGATTCTCAATCTGTGCATGTCAAAAGAATGCAAAGTCTGGAGCATAAAGGACAATTACAGGTTGGGCGATGACATTCAGTCGAAAGTACTCGCTTTTGCTTTTTCACTGTCGGCAGAGATAGAGCGCAACCTGATCTCACAACGTACTAAAGAGGCTATGGAAAGAAAGCGTGCAGAAGGCAAGCATGTAGGTAGAAACACGGGATCAAGAACAGCAAACGACAGACTCAAACTCAGTCCTAAAAGCAAAAAAATAGAACGAATGCTCAGACTCGGACTTTCAGAACGAGAGATAGCACGCTCACTACGAATCAACCGCAACACCCTGCGCCGATTCCGAGAGCGAACAGGATTATAGAAACTCACCGACAAACGGAATAATCCGAGAAAAAAAATACTGCCCGGTATTTCTACCAAGCAGTATTTTCGATATACATGTCAAACGGTTATCCGAGGAAGCTGAGAAGCAAACCTGCTGCAACTGCACTACCGATAACGCCTGCCACATTCGGACCCATAGCGTGCATCAGAAGGAAGTTGCCGGGATTCTCTTCCTGACCGACCTGCTGACTGACACGCGCAGCCATAGGCACAGCACTCACACCTGCCGAACCAATCAGAGGATTGATCTTCTCCTTGGAGAATACATTCATCAGTTTGGCGAGCAATACACCGCCTGCACTACCGCAGCCGAATGCCACTATACCCATTGCAAGAATCATGAGAGTCTTAAGGTTGAGGAACGAAGCACCGGTAGCTGTGGCACCTACAGACAAACCGAGGAAGATTACCACTATATTCATCAGTTCGTTCTGAGCAGTCTTCGACAAACGGTCAACCACACCGCACTCTTTCATCAGGTTACCCAACATCAGACAGCCGATCAGCGGAGCAGCATCAGGTAGGATAAGAGCCACAATGGTAGTTACCATTATGGGGAACACTATCTTTTCCGTCTTGCTTACTGCGCGAAGTTGCTTCATTTTGATGGCACGCTCCTTCTTCGTAGTCAGGGCACGCATGATAGGAGGCTGGATAACAGGCACAAGAGCCATGTAGCTATAAGCAGCAATGGCTATAGGGCCAAGCAGTTCGGGAGCCAGACGTGAGGTGAGGAAGATACTGGTAGGTCCGTCTGCACCACCTATGATTCCGATAGAGCCTGCTTGCGCTTCGGTAAAGCCGAGAGCATTGGCACAGAGGAAAGTAAGGAAGATACCTATCTGCGCAGCGGCGCCCAGCAAAAGCGATTTCGGATTGGCAATAAGCGGACCGAAGTCGGTCATAGCCCCCACACCTATAAATATAAGGCAGGGATAAACACCGGCTTTCACACCTATGTAAAGCACGTCAAGCAGACCGCCTTCCTTCAGTATTGCCCCATAACTATGGTATGCAGGACTGTCGGGGTCGAGAAATGCACTCCATAGTTCGGAGTGGAACATTCCGGCACCGGGCAGATTGGTAAGTAGCATACCGAACGCTATTGGCAACAGCAGCAACGGTTCATATTGTTTCTTTATTGCCAGATACAGAAGGAAGAAAGAGATGAGCAGCATCAACAACTGACGCCAGTCGCCGGAGTCCTCTTTCCCGTCGAACACTCTGACAATGCCCATTGTCTTGAAGAAATCGGTCACCTCAGTCCAAACATTATCCTCAACCACTGCAACCTCGGTATCGGGAGCAAAGTCGTCTTCAACTATGACTTGCTGCCCGGCAACAGTATCTGCAGCAATTAGTTCATCCGCATTTACGGCAAACGGGAACACCAAAGTCAGTGCAAGAAATAAATACTTAACAAGTTTCATGTTTTCTGCCAATTATCGTTATCCAAGCACTATAAGCAAATCTTCTTGCATGACGTTCTGACCTGCTACAACAGCTATCTGTTTAACCACGCCGTCCTGCTCTGCCATAACTGCATTCTCCATCTTCATACTCTCAAGAGTAAGAAGTGTGTCGCCTTTCTTCACTGCCTGACCTACAGTAACCATCACTTTGATTACCGAACCGGGCAGCGGACTGGTAACCTTCACTCCGTCAGCAGGAGCAGCAGCCTTTGGTTGAGGTGCGGCTTGAGGTTGGGGAGCTGGTTTGGGCTGGGGAGCAGGTTGAGGAGCAGCCTTCGGAGCCTCCTGCTGAGGAGCAACAGAAGCAGTCTCTATCTCAAGCAGCTTGTCATCCTGCATAACGTTCTTGCCGGGTTCTACAAGCACGGTCTTAACCACACCTGCCACCTCCGACTTGATGCTGTTCTCCATCTTCATTGATTCCATAGTGAGCAACTCGTCACCTACCTGAACCTTGTCGCCGGGTTTGACGTTAACCTTAACTATAGAACCGGGCAGCGGGGACTTGACAGCCTGCACGCCTGCACTCTGCTGGGCGTTGCTTACCACCTGGGCAGCCTGAGTCACTGTCTTGCGCGGAGCTGCCTTGGGAGTCTCTTCTTTCTGAATCTCTACCTGAAAGGTTGTGCCGTTCACTGTAACTTCGGCAAGATTCTGGCCTATCTCGTTTACGGCCGTTGTGTACTCATGACCGTTGATTACGAATTTGAATTCTTTCATTGTTTTTTTTGTTTGTTAAAATCTGTGCAGGTTGTTCATGCCGTACAGTTTCGAGTTCCACGGCGAGTATCTGCGTTCTACTTTCTTGATTGTTACCTGTTTCGGACCTTCATCATCGTGTATTCCGTTGTAATACAGGTTGAGAGCCATGGCAATGGCAGCCGTAGCCTCACCCGTAAGCGTAATACTCTCAGACGTATCAGTCCTCGGAGAACCTACTGCCTCGTGAACTTCAGAAGGTTTCTCCACCTTGACACGCGGGCGCATGATGACACCGAACAGCTTCAGCACATAGATAAGCACTACCAACAGCACAAACACAAGGCTGAAACCGAGCAGAGTAACCATCCACACGTGACTCCAGTTTGTTGCTAATAGTATCATAATTACAATGGAATATTTGAGTGTTTCTTAAGCGGGTTGGTAAGACGCTTGGTCTGCAACATCTCGAATGCACGAATAATGCGGGCACGGGTGTTGCGAGGCTCGATAACGTCGTCTATATAACCACGGTTGGCTGCCTGGTAAGGAGAAGCGAACTTGTCTTTGTACTCTGCTTCTTTCTCGGCAATGAATTTCTTCTTCTCTTCCGGATCTTCTATCGCCTTGATGGCTTTAGCCTGAAGTACTCCTACTGCACCGCTGGCACCCATAACTGCAATCTCGGCATTAGGCCATGCATAGCACATGTCGCCACGCAACTGTTTGCAAGACATCACAATATGGCTTCCGCCGTACGACTTGCGGACGGTGATGGTAACCTTGGGCACTGTAGCCTCGCCGTAAGCAAACATCAGTTTTGCTCCGTGGTCGATGATACCTGCATACTCCTGACCTGTTCCGCAAAGGAAACCGGGAACATCCACGAGCGTAAGTATCTGAATATTGAAAGCGTCGCAGAAACGAACGAAACGTGCAGCCTTGCGACTTGCATCGCAGTCGAGCACACCTGCAAGCCAGTTGGGCTGGTTGGCAATGATACCGGTGCTACGGCCGTTGAAACGGGCAAAACCGCAAATGATGTTCTTTGCATAGTCTTTCTGAACCTCCATGAAGTCACCATTGTCAACTATTGTCATAATGATGTCTTTCATGTTGTATGGTTTGTTAGGATCGTCAGGTACGATGTCATTGAGTCCGTCATCAACACGGGCGGGGTCATCGGTGCACTCAAACAATGGAGCCTCCTCCATATTGTTCTGAGGAATAAACGAAATCAGGCGGCGTATCTCCTGAACAGCCTCTTCCTCTGTTGCTGCCACGAAATGGGTCACACCCGACTTCGTTGCATGCACTTTTGCACCACCCAGTTGCTCTACTGTGACATCCTCGCCTGTAACTGACTTCACTACCTTCGGACCGGTGATGAACATATATGAGTTCTGCTCGGTCATCATGATGAAGTCTGTCAGTGCAGGGCTATATACTGCACCACCGGCGCACGGGCCAAAGATAACTGAAATCTGTGGTACAACGCCCGATGCCAATATGTTACGCTCGAATATCTCTGCGTATCCTGCCAGTGCGCAGGCACCTTCCTGAATACGTGCACCACCCGAGTCGTTAAGTCCGATTATAGGTGCGCCCAGCTTCATTGCCATGTCCATCACGTGGCAGATCTTCTGTGCCATAGTCTCACTCAGCGAACCGCCGATCACGGTTGCGTCCTGCGCGAATACGAACACCAGACGGCCGTCTATTGTACCCGAACCGCAGGCAACACCGTCACCGAGGAACACTTTCTTCTCCATGCCGAAGTCGGTGCAACGGTGAGTGAGGAACATGTCAACCTCCTCAAACGAGCCTTCGTCAAGAAGCATATTGATTCTCTCGCGAGCCGTATAACTGCCTTTAGCATGATGTTTCTCTACGGCTGCTTCACCGCCGCCAGCATTAGCCTTGGCGCGGTTGTCAATCAGTTTCTGCAATTTACTTGTATCCATAATCTACTAATTTTCAAATCTTCAAATAGGAGCACCGCTCCTTCATATTTTTATATGTATTTTATCCTACTTCGGTTGTTCGCAGATTTCTGTTAAAACACCACATGTGGATTTCGGGTGAAGGAAAGCAATCATCAGATTCTCGGCGCCTTTGCGGGGAGCCTTGTCAATAAGTTGCAAACCGGCAGCCTCGGCTTCAGCCAAAGCCTCTGCTACGTTCTCAACGTTGAATGCAACGTGATGCACACCACCGCGACCACCGTTCTTCTCTATAAACTTGGCGATTGTTGACTCAGGACAAGTCGGTTCAAGAAGTTCAATCTTGGTCTGACCTACTTTGAAGAAAGCGGTTTTAACTTTTTGGTCTGCCACTTCCTCAATGGAGTAGCACTTCGATCCGGTTAAAAACTCAAAGAAAGGTATAGTTGCCTCCAATGAGGTAACAGCAATACCCAGATGCTCAATATGAGACGGTTTCATAATATAAAATTATTAAGTTGTTAGTATATAATTAGTTACTTATAGCCTTTACAGAATTTGTTCCACACGGCACAAATTTCGTGCAAAGTTACTCATTTTTTTTATTCTGAACAAGTAAAAAAAGCAAAGTTTTTCAAATAAAAACAATGCCCACAATCTAACTTGTGAGCATTGACGAAATTATGTAGATATTATTGAATAACTACTTAGATTTAGAAGTTGAATGCCAACCCAACTCCATTTGATTTAATCTTTACATCCATGGAAACTTTCGGCTGATTGTTTTTAGCACAGGTAGCATTAAATGTATCTAAAGCCCCTGCTCTCTGTCTATAACCTTTAATCCAAACAGGAATACATGCTATTTCAAAGCCTGTGCCAATAATTAGGAAAGAACTTCCGACCAAAGTGCATGCTGAATCATCCCCCAAAACTCCTATTGTCACAAATGATGCACCTAACAAATCTGATAATATTCCTGCAGCCAAAAATGCCTGCCCCATACTAACTTTTTTATCTCCTGCTCTATATTGTTCATATGCAGAGGGACAATATTTCATTAAATACCAAACATATTCTGTGTGAGTAAGTTTCAAATCACCATATCTATATAGCATGTCATTTTCTAAATACATAATATCCTGCGAAGTTTTCACCTCTTTCGCCACATTTTCCAAGGAATTAAACACTTGAACCTCACCATTTCCATATACTACGGAAGCAACTTTAGAAGTTTCAATTACAAATGTTGGTCCTTCTAAATTTGATGCTTTCTTGTAATGGATCTCATAAGCAGAAACTACCTCAATTTTTGCCTCAATCCTCTCTGAATCACGAGTAATAATAATGTCGAATGCAAAAATATTTACACTGATCAACATTACCAAAACGAACAATGAAAAGAATCTTCTCATACTACAACATTGTTTTGTTTTCTCAGGCAACCACAACAGAGATATATAAAACAGAAGCGTGAGGCTGCTATGCCACACACTTGAAGTTAGAGGGTCTTAGGAAACCTTGATAAATAAGTATGCAGATAGAACTCCACGCTAACACGTGAAGACTATTCGCAATCGTCTCATTTATCATTTCTGAAAAGTTCCTAAGTTTTCTAACTTCGAGAGCGAAAGCAAACGCTTCTTTAGTTCAGTATGTCCTTCTGTTTAACGTCGAGAAGCGACGATATTAGTTATTCAAATTAATTATCCAAATATTAAAAAAAACAATTCGTAGTTAAAACACATCCTTAATATCCATTTTCATAGAGAAATTCCGGTGCAAGGTCTGCACCATTTGCCCATTCTATGGTGACGGGTGTTAGAGCATATTGAATAAATTGGTCATGATTCAACAATTCCCCAAACACCTCACCTTTCAAGTAAGGTTTCAAATCAATCTGCTTGCGTACTCCATCATTGAAAGTGAGGGCAAGACGATAATCACCCTGATAATCAACATCTGTAACTCTTAACATAATCTATTATTTTAGAGGGTCTATTCTTCCTATCTTTTCGCCATTTTGGGCTTTCTCCCACAATGTCAGAATCTCTTGTTCATGTTGATCAAGCCATTCATTAACCTTAGCTATAACTTTAGCAGGTGCTTGACCATCAACTATCCGGTCTAACACACTAATACTACATTCATAATCGCCATACTTAAAATGAACATGAGGAGGATTATGGTCTAACCAATACAGGCTAACAATAATTCCATAAAAGCGACTTATTTCAGGCATAATAAAAGGAGTTAATTTTTCGGTTGCAAAGATAAGGATAATTTTGGAGACATGCAAATATATTTTGTTAAATCAATAGATTTGACAAAGTGTAAGCAAAAAGTCAAAGAGGGTGACAAAATGTCAAAAGACAAGGGTAGCTGACACTGAGCTTGAAGGTAGCTAAATCTGAGCTTACCGTGAACTTACACTTTGTAAAGAATATGCGGAAAATGGTGACAGTTTGCAAAAAGCCGGAATATTTGGCTGTTTTAGAACGTTTTTTTACTTACCTATTTGCCTGTTTAAAACATTTTATCTATCTTTGCGGAATAAATCAAAAGTGCGCAAGCATGGCCATCAAACTTATATTCCCTAACGAACCTGCCGATCCGGCCCCCGGCACGAGCAGAATGTGGGGCATGCCTGATTTACCAGAGTCAACGCCCTACCCTGAGACTGTCGTAAGCGATGAGGACGGCGAATATGCAGACCCGATGACACTTATCTGTCAAATCAACTGTCAGGACATAGCGACATTCGACACCGAGAATCTGCTTCCGCACAAAGGCCTTTTGTCGTTTTTTGCCGTCATTGACTATTATTTGGGTATGGAGGATACAGACGCAGACGGCTACAACGGCATAGGCGAATGGACTAAAGACATGTTCCGCGTCATCTGGTCGGAAGACACACAGAATCTGCATCGGCACACTATTGAAGACGAAGACGGCAACCCCTATGGTCTGAAGGCCGAGAAGATTGTCTTCTCCGGCAATGCCCGTCATGACGACGGTTTCCGTCTTTTGGGCAAACCATTCTACGAAGAAGTTGCCGAGCAGACCGATGCCAAGCTTATTTCTCTATTGCAGTTAGATGAGTCAGAGCGCTGGAATCTGCGTTTCTACGATTGCGGAATGCTGAATTTCCTAATTAGCAAAGAAGACCTCTTGGCAAGGCGGTTTGACAATGTCAGATGCTACATGCACTCTTTCTGAGCAATGCCTAATAGCGGCAATATCAATATCATCCACCTGCATCGAAGCTCACAAGCTGAAAACTACCATAAATACATAACCAATCAATAACTAATCATGAAGAAGTTTATACTACCTATTCTTGCAGTCGTATTATTTGTTTCCTGCAACAATGAAAACAGACCTGAGAACGAGAACAAATTCTCTATCAATCCCACCTCTATCAATGCTCCTGACGTTGGCGGTGACTACACTATCACCCTCAACGCTCTCCAAGCATGGACTGCCACCAGTGAAGAGTCGTGGATAAAAGTCTCTCCAATGAATGGTGAGGCGGGTACAGCAGAGGTTAGCATCAAACTTAGTGCAAACAAAGAAACTGCGGAAAGCACAGGCAAAGTAGTTTTCCAAAGCTCAGACCAGACCATAGAGTTACCGGTGTCAAGAGCGGGGAAGGCAGCCCCATATCTGAGAATAGTTTCCAATCAAAGTTTCGTCTCTCCTAAAGAAGGAGGCAACTATACCGTTCAGATAGAGAGCAATATTCGCTGGTCGGCAAGCAGCGATGTCGGCTGGGTCAAAGTGAGCAAAGGTGTAAGTCAGAACAATGACATCATCAGTCTCACAGTTGATGCTGCCACAAAGCCCGAGACCACACACGCAAAAGTTACCTTTGCACCATACGGTGAAGGTCAAGCTGCAGGAGAACAATATATTCTCATCTCTCGCGGAGGCACAGATGCGACCTCTATGACAGTTGACCCAGCCAATATAGACGTTCCTGCAGAAGGAGGCGACTACACCATTCAGGTAACTTCAAATGCCAAATGGCGTGCCCGTACAAGTTGGGATGTGGATTGGATTAAAATAAACGGTAGTGACCAAGGCGAGGGCAGTGGCTCCTTCGGAATTACAGTTGACCCTGCTACTTCGGCAAACAAGGCTATAGGTATCATCACAATAGAGGAGATTCGTTCCGACAACTTCGCACCTGTATCAGTGCAAGTTACCATCAACCGTGAAGGTCTGCAGAATGCAGTATTAGGTGTCAGTCGTACCTCTTTCACCGTTCCCCCCGCAGGTGGTCAATGTACGGTTGAAATACACAGCAAGAATCCGTGGCAAGCAACTGCAAGTTCAAAGAACATATCACTCTCCGCAACATCCGGCAGAGGCGACGGAGTTATTATTATCACTGTCAATCCTTCTATCGACAATGATGCACACATAGCTACTGTCAAAATCACAACTACAGGCAGCAATATTATCAACGAGAGCATAATCATCAAAATCCTGCAAATGTCTCATAACGAGTTTTACGGATTATCTATCGGTGATAACAAGAGAGTGTTCTTTGCCAATGGCAATCTGCAGTATCAACCCGCTTCCCAAAGATGGCAATTCGCAGCAAACCAATACGACTACATAGGAAAGGGTAACGGCGATTACATATTATATTCATCTACTTCTTTCGGCAACGGCTGGATCGACCTCTTCAGTTGGGGTACAGGAAACAGACCCACCGAAATGAGTGCATTCCCAAGTTTGTTCAGCACATTTTATGACTGGGGCAACAACACTATCCGGAATGAAGAAGCTTATACATGGCGCACGCTTTACGATTATGAATGGAACTATCTGCTTACGGGTCGTGAAAACGCAGAGGCTTTACAAGCCTTTGCTACAGTCAATAACACACACGGTTACATGTTTTTGCCTGATGGTGGTATTAGCAGCACATTCCGCTTTCAACCCGGCACAACCGACTGGGAAACCAACACCTATTCTGTTGCTGAGTGGCAGCAATTAGAGGCAGCAGGGTGTGTGTTCTTGCCTGCAGCAGGTCAAAGACAATATGATGATAAAAAACAGGAATTCTATGTTTCCTATTTTAACACTCTTGGACAATATTGGGCAGCAACAGGCAAATTTTCAACTCCCGATTTAGCATATTCTTTGTATTTCAGACTTATCGATGGCGAGGATGCGATGGGTTTTATAACTGTCTTTGCAGATAACAAAACAATCGGCTGCTCTGTACGACTTGTAAGAGACGCTAAATAAGTGTTCCTTATATTCTCCGCACTGCGGATACACTGAACACGATTAATTAATAACACAGAGACTCGAATTTTGTCGTGTCTCTGTGTTATTATATTTTGCAATATACAAAAATTATAGTAACTTTGCAACCGAAATGGGAAGAAGAACGGGGAATAGAGAAACAGACAAGGACAACAGGGAAATGACAAAGCACATATTTACATATTACAACGAGATATTCCCCAAAATGTGGGACAAGCCTGCGCTCAGCGACTATAATGGTGACGTCAGTTACACCTACTGCGAGCTGGCAGAGCAGATTGAGAAATTAGGCATCTTATTCCGTGAGTTAGGAATACAGAAAGGTGACAAGATTGCCCTATGCGGACGTAACTCTTCCAACTGGGCTGCAACCTATCTTGCCATCGCGGCATACGGAGCAGTGATAGTAAGCATACTGCAGGATTTTGCCCCTGACGATATCAGACGCCTTGTCAGTCATTCCGATGCCAAACTCCTCATGGTAGGACCATTTGTATGGAAAAATCTCCAGGCTGCACCTGAAGACATTGCTGCCAAAAATCCTAAACTTGAGGCAATAGTTGGTATCAAAGATTTCAACATCATCTATCGGAAATCCGCTGCTGCTTCTCAGCCCGAGATAACCAAAGAGAGTATCGACGCCATCTTCTGCGAGAAATATCCTGAAGGAATGAAGCCGTCAGACATTCACTACACCGATGACAACTACGACGACCTCATGCTTATCAACTACACCAGTGGTTCTACAGGTGCTCCCAAAGGTGTCATGCTGACCTACAAATCGCTTTCGGGCAACCTCTACAGCGGCCACACATTCCTTCCCAACAAGCCTGGAGACGTGTTGGTAAGCATGCTTCCGCTGGCTCACATGTTCGGGCAGTTGGCAGAATTTCTCTTCCCTCTCTCCGGCGGCTGCCATATTTATTTCCTTGCAAAGGCACCAACACCTACTCTACTGCTCAAAGCATTCTCCGAGCTTCATCCTTACATGATTGTCACTGTGCCTTTGGTAATAGAGAAGATTTGCAAGAAATCCGTCTTCCCGATCACCAACAAAGCTATCTTCCGCCGTTTGTGGCATGCTCCATTCGGTATAGGTCCTTTCATTCGCAAGAAAGTGAAGACCAAGTTGATGAATGCATTCGGTGGCAATATCCGCTACTTTATCGCAGGTGGAGCAGCGGTCAATGAGGACGTTGAGCGATTGCTTCTTGACATACATTTCCCCTTTGTAGTGGGGTATGGTATGACAGAGTGCGGACCTCTCATTGGAGGATGCTATGTTAAAGACTTTGTTGCCCGTAGTGCAGGACACATCTTACCGTACAATGAAATCAAGATTGACTCTGAAGATCCTTATACTCAAGTCGGTGAGATTCTTGTCAAAGGTGACCATGTCATGACCGGATACTATAAGAATCCGGAAGCTACTGCCGCTGCATTCACTGAGGATGGTTGGCTGCGCACCGGCGACTTGGGACTTATTGACAAAAATCTTAATATCTTCATCAAGGGCAGAAACAAGAACATGATTCTCGGCAGCACAGGTCAGAACATCTACCCCGAAGAGATAGAAGACAAACTCAACAATATGGAGGGAGTGGTAGAATCGGTGGTAGTGGAAAGAGAAGGCAAACTGGTAGCATTGGTATTCCCTGACCTCAAAGGCGAACTGGAGTTCTCACAATCGCTCAGAGAAATGATGGAGGAGAACCTGAAGAAACTCAACGAACTGCTGCCAAAATACAGCCAGATATTCAAGATAGAACTGCAGGAGAAGGAGTTTGAGAAGACTCCTAAGAAGAGTATAAAGCGATTCCTTTACAAGTAAAAATCCTGCATCAGCAATGAATAAGCCTGTGTGCGCACATTGATATCGGTTTCAAGCACAAGGCTGTCTTCTTCAACAGTCTGCTTCTCAGTTGTCTTCAAGAAACTGAGGAGCAGTCTTTTTACAGGTCTATCAGTCCTCCCTTGCACCCGCATTATTCTGTTGAGTGCAAGTCCGAAGTTTGCAGCACAACACAAAATACGCTCTTCTTCCCAAACAGGCAATACAACAGAGAAGCAGCCCTTTTCTTTTAACATAACCGAGCTGCAATTCACCAACTCTTCCAAAGTCAGCATATCGGTATGCCTTGCAGCAGTTCGTGCGGCATCGGGTGCTTTAAGGCTGTTGCTGAAGAAAGGCGGATTACTGACCACCATGTCGAACTCCCCATTGTGCAGTGGCGCATACTGCTGCACCGGACAACATTCGGCACTAAGTCTGTCTGCCCACGGTGATGACAGAAAATTAGCCTGAGCCTGCTCTGCCGCTGCCGGGTCTATCTCGATTCCGGTAATTATTGCTTCAGAATATCGCTGCGCCATCATAAGACTTACCAGACCACTGCCCGCACCTATATCGGCAATGCGCCGGCACTCATCGGTTTTCACTTTTGCCCATGCACCAAGCAGCACTCCGTCTGTACCTACTTTCATGGCACAACGTGAGTCGTCAACAAAGAATTGCTTGAAGCGGAATGACATAAATTGGAAATGATGATGTTTAATGTAGAGATTTTCACAATGTTGAGACTGAACATGTTCAGTCTCTACAATACTCAATGTTCTACGATATATTCACAACTGCCACAGTAGTCTCATGTTCGTGATGATTATGCCCGCCAAAGACACTTACGCACAACCATATACCCATACCGATGAACAATATTGCACAAATACGGCGAAGCCATACTTCGAAATGACGGATCCGGAGATTAATTTTGCCTATTCCTACCACCGAATACGACAGCAGCCATGCTATCACTATTACAGGCAGACCGGTACCCAACCCGAACATTACAGGCATAAGCCAACTCCATGAGAGCGGTTGAGCCATTGTGAGGGGAATGAGCATGCCGAAATACATCACACCGCTGTATGGACAGAATGCCAATGAAAACACTATACCGAGCACAAACGACCATAGCCATGATGGCACATTACCGCCTTTCTCGCCCAGCCTTGCTGCACGCTGCTGGAGTCCGTGGTTGTGCTCCGACTCGTGATGTGCCTCATGGGCGCCGCCTATCAGCATAAACAGACCGCATATTATAAGGAAAGGACCAAGCACGGGTTCGCCCCAACGTTCAAAGAAATGCTGCACACCCTCAACTTGTGCCCCAAAGATGAACACCAGACTGAGTGCCAAATATGTCACCACCTTGCCCAGAGCATACATCACGCCATTGACTACCACCCTGCGGGGCACCGACATGTCTTTGCTTATGAAACCTATTGCCGTCAGATTCGAGCAAAAGGGGCATGGGCTGATAATTGTCATCAAACCCAGCAGAAATGCCGATAGTAAGGGCATACTTGAATTATTTATTATGTTTTCCAACATAGTTTCCAAGAAAAAGTTTGCAAAGGTACAAAATTTGCAGTAACTTTGCAAACACAAATGAAGAAAACAGGTACTGTTTGAAAAAACTAAGTATATATATTGTTCTTCTATGCGGAATACTGGTATCATGCAGTTCTTCCCGTATGGATGCAAAGCGCATCCGTCGGACTATGTATGTACAAGAGCAGAAAGCAATCCAACTGACAAACAAATTAGCGGAAACACTACAAGGCCACTCGTTTGATTCAATATGGAATCTTACACAGAACTCATCAGACGACTGCCTTTTCTATATATTCGACAGCCGCTCGCTTGTTTATTGGTCCGACAACTGGCTGGCAGGCGATGAGGTGAGACTGCGCAGTTATGACAGATGGTACTACCAACGCTTTACCAATGCGCATTGCGTCTGCCGATGGACGAAAGCCGGTGACTACAACATACTGACCGTCATTCCCATAAAGTATGCCTACCCGTTTGAAAACAGGCAGTTGTCGAACGATTTCATACCTCCTTTCAGGGCAAACAGCAAAACGGACATATCTCCATACAAAGAAGGCGATGCCGTACCGGTTACTTCGTCCGACGGCAATTATTTGTTTTCACTGACACGCACATCAGGCGTAAGCGAAGCTCAACGCGAGCAGACGGGTTTGGCAGAGAGTTTTTCATATCGTGCACTGCTTTCCTCCGACAGCAACACCGAGAACCGCACCAAGCACCTTTCACGCGTACGCATCTACTTTATTCTTGAGATATCGCTTTACGCGCTGATTATTCTCTTAGGCATCATAGGTCTGATACGGGCACGTGGATTCCGCCACATGAAAATCCGCACGAAGGTGTACTATGTAATCAATGCTCTGGTACTCTTTGCCCTGGTATATGTGTTTGCTGTTTCCACTATGCATACACGCCAGAGATACGAGACGCAACAACGCAACATTCTCGTAAAGAAAACGCAATACATACAGAAATCGCTGCAGGAGTCGTATTTCTGGAATATCACTCTCTCCGAGAAGAACGGCACCGGCATGAACATCGATCTCCGTGACCTCAGTTTCACTTACGAAACAGACATACTTGTTTACGACTTGCGCGGCAATCTGGTAGGCAGCAGCACTCCGGCATTGTTTGAGAAAGGTATTGTTTCGCGCCACATTGCACCGCAACCATTCTTCTCGAAGCCTACCACCATGTCGCAATACGAGCACATCGGCGACATGCACTACCTTGCCGCATACACCGAGTTTTACAACGGCAACTACGTGCAGATAGGCTATATTGCCGTACCCATGTTCATATACGACGAGGAGGTGAATGAGGAAGTGGACCGCTTTCTTAGCAAACTTCTGCCGCCCAACCTGATAGTGCTTCTGCTCTCTTTCATTATCTCTTTCTTCATAGTTCGCAGTATCACGCGTCCGTTATCCGCTCTGTCCGAAAGAATGAAACATCTGAGTATGGGCAGCGTGGGCGAACGTCTGCAATATGAGGGAGACGACGAGGTAGGACAACTGGTGGCACGCTACAACGAGATGGTGGAGGAACTGGAACGTTCGAGCGAGCGCCTTGCCAAATCGGAACGCGAAGGTGCATGGAGAACAATGGCACGACAGATTGCTCACGAAATAAACAATCCTCTTACACCAATGAAACTGACAATTCAGCAACTGCAACGTACAAAAAAACTGAACGACCGTGAGCGGTTTGACGAATATTTCGACAAGTCCACCGCTCTTCTGATTGAGCAAATAGACAATCTGTCGCGCATAGCACAATCGTTCTCGCAGTTTGCCAAGATGCCCGAGGTGAAACCTGCAAGAGTTGACGTGGCAGCCCGTCTGTTCTCGGTTATTACACTTTTCCGTAACAACCGGCAGCAGATTCCTATAAGATACATAGGTGCTGAGTCGGAGGTATTTGCCATGGCTGACTATGAGCAAATATCGCAGGTATTCAATAACCTGATAAAAAACGCACTGCAGGCTATCGACAACAAAGCAGACGGCGACATCATAGTGATGCTTCAGCAGAAAGAACAGAGCGTGGAAATCTCTGTTTCAGACAACGGCAGCGGCATTCCGGAAAGCATACAAGACAAGATATTCCGTCCTAACTTCACCACCAAGTCCACAGGAGCCGGGCTCGGACTTGCGATATCGAAAAACATTGTGGAAGGTTCCGGCGGCTCAATTGCATTCACCACCTCCCCTGCCGGAACTACATTTGTAGTGACACTAAAGAAATAACATATACAAACAAAAAACAATTTGTGCAATGAAAACACAAGCAATTATGCAGCAACTTGCTGCCAAGCATCCTGGAGAAGCAGAATATCTGCAGGCGGTACAAGAAGTCCTCGAATCGATTGAAGAGGTTTACAATCAGCATCCCGAGTTCGAGAACGCGCACATCATAGAGCGTATGGTGGAGCCTGACCGCATCTTTACATTCCGTGTCACATGGGTTGACGACAAAGGTGATGTGCAAACCAATCTCGGCTACCGCGTGCAGTTCAATTCCGCCATTGGTCCGTACAAAGGCGGATTGCGTTTCCACAAGGCTGTAACTCCCTCCATGCTTAAGTTCCTCGGTTTCGAGCAGACTTTCAAAAACGCCCTCACCACTCTTCCGATGGGCGGTGCCAAAGGCGGTTCCGATTTCGACCCTGTAGGCAAGTCAGATGCCGAGATTATGCGTTTCTGCCAGGCATTCATGCTTGAACTATGGCGTTGTATAGGTCCGGATCAAGATATACCTGCCGGCGATGTAGGTGTAGGAGGTCGTGAAATCGGTTTTCTCAACGGTATGTATCAGAAACTGGCCCGTGAGTATCATACAGGTGTGCTTACAGGCAAGGGCATGACGTGGGGCGGCAGCATACTGCGACCGGAGGCTACCGGTTTTGGTGCTCTATATTTCACACAACATCTTCTTGACAAAGCCGGCAAGACACTGGTTGGCAAACGCATTGCAATATCAGGTTTCGGCAACGTGGCATGGGGTGCAGCCACCAAAGCTACAGAATTGGGAGCCAAAGTAGTGGCAATCTCCGGTCCTGACGGAGTATGCGAGATACCTGACGGTATCACCAAAGAGATGATAGACTACATGCTGGTGATGCGTTCTTCCAACCGTAACCGTGTTCAAGACATGGCAGACAAGTTCCCTGCCCTCGCCCACTTTACTGCAGGCAAGAAAGCATGGTCGGTGGCATGTGATATTGCATTGCCTTGTGCATTCCAGAACGAGCTGTCGGAAGACGATGCCAAAGAGTTGAAACAAAACGGCTGTTGGTGTTGCTGCGAAGTCAGCAACATGGGTTGCCAGCCCGGCGCTATTCACTATTTCCAGCACAATGGTGTACTGTTTGCTCCCGGCAAAGCCGTGAATGCAGGCGGTGTTGCCACTTCGGGCCTGGAGATGACACAGAACGCCCAGCACCTCAACTGGAAAGCAGAAGAAGTGGACGAGCGTCTGCACCATATCATGGAGTCGATTCATGAGCAGTGTGTAAAGCACGGCACTCAGCCTGACGGCACTGTGGACTACGTGAAAGGCGCCAACATTGCAGGCTTCATGAAAGTGGCAACAGCCATGCTGGAGCAAGGAATCATCTAAATCTAAATATGCAGTAAAGCAAACATAAAAGAAGATAGCAGCCTTTGCGGCTGCTATCTTCTTCTTTGAGTAAGAGATGCTTTTCTATATAGTTATGCATCAACTGTACATACCTCCGTTGATGGAGATACATTCGCCAGTGATATACGATGCTTCTTTCGATGCAAGGAAACCTACCAATGCAGCCACCTCTTCAGCCTCTCCGAAACGGTGCATCGGAACCTGCTCTTTGAGCGCATCTTCATCGAGTCCGTCCACCATGTCGGTTTTAATAAATCCGGGAGCAACGGCATTAACGGTGATGTTTTTGCGCCCTATTTCTTGTGCAAGTGCCTTTGTGGCGGCTATCAGCCCTCCCTTCGCTGCCGAATAGTTGCACTGGCCGGGCAGACCTTTCAGTCCTGAGAGCGATGCCATATTGATTATTCGTCCGAATTTATGGCGCACCATAGGTTGTATAAGAGGGCGGGTAACGTTATAAAATGAGAAGAGATTGGTGCGGAGAACCTTCTCAAAGTCGTCTTCTTCCATAAAGACAAGCAGGTTGTCGCGCCGTATGCCGGCATTGTTGACCAGCACCTCGATGTATTCGCCTTTGTGAGCCTCCTGCCAACCGCTTATAGCCTCAAGGCATGCCTCACGATTGCTTACATCGAACGGCAGCAGTTCTCCATCTGAGCCTGTTTCACGAACCATGGCAAGAGTCTTCTCGGCTTCCTGCTGATTAGACTGGTAGTTGATTATTACATTATAGCCCATCCGGGCCAGTTTTACGGAAATGGCACGTCCTATGCCACGGCTTCCGCCTGTTACTAATGCGTACATATATTGTTAGGTTTGACGTTGTTTGATGTTGTTTGACGTTGTTTGACGTTGTTTGATTGTGGTTTGAGGTTGTTTGATTATTTGTTCCAGTGTTTCACATCAAGCTGTTCGGCAAGCGTGTCCATGCCCAGCAGTTCGGCGCATGTCAGAACCGAGGTCATAGATACCCCGAGCACTCCGTGCAGATTGAGGTTCTGCCCCGTCAGATAGAGGTTCTCGAGCGGTGTTCGTGGCGAGAGCACTGTAGTAAGTGGCGAGCGGTAGTCCTTCTTCACGCCGAAAGCTGTTCCATGGTGGCACAGCGTATAGTGCTGATACGACAGCGGTGTGGAAGTATATACTTTGTCTATCGCACCGCGCAGTTGCGGCAGCCTCTGCTCCACCAGATGCAGACACTCTTCAGTCTTCTGCTGTTTGTAGTCCACATAGTCCTGTCCCCGCCTGCCCTGCGGCGTCATAGCCCAGCGTGCCACCGTCTCCCAACGGAGCGGGGTAAGCAGGTCAATCGCATCGCCGTTGCAATAGTAGCTTATGAGCACGCTTTCAGCCTCATCGCCCTGCACATGCCAGAGGTCGGCGTCAGCCTTATGAACATAGATGTTCCGGTTCTCGTAAGGCATCATTCCATGTTTGAGACGGATATTGGCAGTGAACATACCAAACGAGTTTTGCAACCCCGTTATGCGCCTGCGATACACTTTTCTCATCGAAGGGCAGTCAGCAAGCAGTTGCATCAGTGCATACGGATGTTGAGCGCCTATCACGCAGTCTGCCTCTATAAACTCGTCTTTGTTCACTCTCACTCCAATCACCCTTCCGTCACGCTCGGTGACGCTGGTCACGGTAGCGTTGGTGCGCACTTCTCCGCCGTTCAGACGTATCTGCTCCGTAAGTCGGTCAACAATCTGCTGACCTCCACCTTCGATGCGCCATGCGCTCTGAATATAGGAATTGTTGATTTGCGCAAACACATAAAGCGGTAGCGACTCACGGTCAAGCTCCATCTTCAGCGAAGTGCCTGAAAGCACTTTTCGCAACAGAGGGTCATGAATGGTATCACAGAGAAAATCGTATGCTGAACGGGCGAACAGCGACTCGCTGAAGTAACTGTCGCCCTGTCTGCTTACCTCTCCGGCAGGAAGAAAGGTGTCGGGCAGATGTTCACCTACTTGGCGCAACATCTCCGCGTAACGCCGCAAACCTTCCCGCTCATGGGGGAAAGCACGCGAAAGGGTCTCAACGAACCGCTCATGTCCGTTGGCAAATGCAAACGAGCGGTTACCAATCACCACCTCATCGAAACAGTCTTCATCAAGTTTGTGCCACGGCAGGTCGAGCAAACCGAAATAGCGGAACAAACCATGCAGCGACTGCCCCTCCCCGAGTCCGCCTATGTAGTGGAAACCGGTATCAAACAGCGTATCCGCACGACGGAAACTCTGCAGACAGCCTCCCACTATGCGGTCATGCTCCAGCACAACAACCTGCATACCGTTTTTCGACAGGATGTATCCGCACTGCAGACCGCCGAGCCCGGCTCCTATAATCACTACCCGCTTCACGTCAAAAGGTCAAGGATTGGTTGGTTTTATTTGTTTATTGGCACACCTCCACCGTGCCTTTGAGCAAAAGGGCTACGGCACCGGCATGCATTATTCGGGCATCAAGCGTATATTGTCCGTCCTGTCCGCTGTCAGGCAGCAGGGCAACAACGACCGTCAGGTGTGGTGTGAGGGCAGGCGAAAGCAATAGTGTCAGACGACATTGCTTGATAAGGCGCAGATGGAGCCTGCTGTCCAGCACGTGCTCGGCGCACTCTCGTATCATTTGTATGCTGCAGACACCAGGAGATACAGGTTTGCCGGGAAAATGGCCTTTATAGACTTGACAATCTGGACGCAATTCCACTTCAAACTCTCCGTTGAGAGCATCGGTTTGACAGTTTGATATGGTGTAGAAATCGTCAATCATGTGGGTATATTCTCAGTTAGTACACGGTTCTTCCACGTTTTGTAGAAGTCCGGTTCTTGTAGAAAGAACTCTCCGGCTGTTGTAGTGAAGAGTTGCACGCTCTCGGCTGTGAGCACCAACTGTCCGTCGCTCTCGTGCGTCACCTCATAGTGGAACACAATTTTGGCACCCGTGGTCAGGCAATACACTATTCTGACCAGCAGCACATCATCGATGGTGGCTATGTGACGGTAGTGCATATTGAGTTCGTAAACAGGTGCAAAAAAACCGTTGTTGAAGATGGTCATATATTCCAGCCCGTATTTTCTGCCGAAAGCCTCGCGTGCGTCCTCAAGATAACTTACGTAGTGTCCGTGCCATACGGTACGGATACTGTCCACTTCGCTGAAGCGCACCACTACGCGATGTGTCAGGCAGAGGTCTGTCTCTTGTTCCTTCATAGCGGCTGTTGTTCAAGAAAAATCTTCATCTGGCATTCCGCCACCTCCATTCCTTCTGTTCGGCTGACTGCACTGAGCAGTGTCACTCCTGCCGCCTCGCCTAACACATTGAGTTCGGTGCAAACAGTCTGTCCTACCTGCGGCAAACTGAAGAAACGGCATTTCTTTATCTCACCTATGTATCCAAGGCGCGGTTCATGACCGCAGGCATAGGTGCCATAGCCTGCCATGGCAGCTGCCGACTGGGCTATATGCTCTATCACGCCGCTTTCCGACAGGTATCCGTCCTGGACGAACAGATTGCTTTCCTCAACAGTGAGACATGTGTTGATTGCGTCTTTCGACACACTCAACACACTGTCTATCATCACCATCGGAGGTCTTTGAGGTATAAGTTCAAAGATTTGTTCTCCTTGAAAAAGAGGTTTACCCATTATGCCATGTGCTCCTCCAGATAGTCATAGAGAGCCTGGAAGGTCTGAATCTTCACCAGTTCGCTGCTTGCTATTTTCACTCCGAACTCTTCCTCAATAAGAGCCACCATGTCAACCAGACTGAGGCTGTCAAGTTCAAGGGTTTGCTTGATGTTAGCATCAGGAGTGAGTTCTTCCACTTCTTTTTCAAATTCCTCTGCCAATACAGAGTTTACTTTCTCAATGAGTTCTTGTTTTGTCATAATTATAATTATTTGAAAGTTGTTTATATATTATATGTTCCGCACAACCAGTGTGGCATTGGTGCCTCCGAAACCGAACGAGTTGCTGAGGAAGGTGTCGAAATGCTTCTCAATGCGCTTTGCTGGAATAAGCAGTTTGGCACTGTCTTCATCGGGGTTCTCAAAGTTGAGGTTGGCGGCGATGAAGTTGTTCTTCATCATCAGCATCGAGTATATTATCTCGCTTGCTCCGGCCATCCACATCTCGTGTCCGGTCTGGCTCTTCGTAGAAGTAACCTCAGTACGCTGGTCACCGAACACGTTGTATATAGCCTTTGCCTCGTTGGTGTCGCCTACATGGGTTGATGTGGCATGAGCATTGATATAGCCGATCTCGCGTATATCTATGCCTGCACGCTCTATCGCCATGCGAAGCGACTTGCTGGGACCTTCCACATTGGGAGAACTGATATGGTCGCCGTTGGCTGAGAAGCCGTAACCCAGAATCTCTGCCAGTATAGGAGCACCGCGGCGCACTGCGTGCTCATATTCCTCTATGATTACCGTAGCAGCACCGCCGCCGGGTACCAGTCCGTCTCTGTCACGGTCGAACGGACGGGAGGCTTTCTCGGGTGCATCCTCACGGATTGAAAATGCCGAAATGCCGTCGAAAGAGCCTATGGAGAAAGGATTGACCTCCTGTGCACCACCACATACTATCATGTCCTGCAGACCGTTCTGGATGAGCAACGCACCGAGTCCGATAGCGTGTGCTCCGCTGGCACATGCACCACTCACAGTCAGGTTGATGCCGCGCAGGTGGAAAATGGTACCAAGGTTCATAGTGACCGTGGAGTTCATAGATTGGAATATGGCACCTGAACCGCAGAGGGTGGTATCCTTTTTCTCGCGAATCTTATCCACGGCGCGAACGGTAGGGTCAGCGCTTGAGTCGTTGCCGTAGAGGAGTCCGACATCGTATTTGTCGAGATAATCCTGGTCGATACCGGCATTGCGGAGTGCTTCAACCGTTGCACAATAAGCATATTTGGCTTGTTCGGGCATATAGGCACGCTGTGCCCTGCTCAGTTCTTTCTTGAGGTCGGGTATCTCCACCTTGGCCGTCAGACCCGAGCGGAAGCCCATTTCTTTGCGTTCAGGGTCGAGTATGATGCCGGACTTGCCTGTGTAGAGCGACTCTCTCACTTCATCGAGTGAATAGCCGAGGCAGGACCATATACCCATTCCTGTAATTACTACTCTTTTCATTTAACTATATCTTTTTTCCGTTTTCAAACAATTGTTTTCTTTTTTCAAGCAACGTCTGCATCAGTTTTCCGTGACAGAGCATCTTGAGGTTTTTCCATGTGCTCTGCATCCATTTGCCTTCGTACCAAGCAAACAGACCTCCGGGATAGAGCGCCAGCAGCATCCATAGTGCCGACTGCCACCACCATCCCCATGCGAGTCCGCACACCAGCACTGTGAGCAGGAAGAAGAACGGGACACCCACCACAACGGGAATGATGAAGGTCCAGCTGTTCTCAAACATGCGGTCGGTACGCAGGAACAACTTGGGTACATAGTAGTGCAAGGCATTGGGATAGAGCGATAGCAGCCATAGCGGCAGCAGCACCAGTTGAGCTACAAGCCAAATCAGCGTCACTCCCCACCCTTTTCTTTCAGCTACATCTTTATCCGTCACACCCAGTTGCTGCTCCATTTCCATTATCTCATCTATTGTCTGCCACTCTTCTGCTCGCAGACCTTTGCCGTCTGACGTAATACCGTCAATCAGCATCTTGTCGCTGCGCAGTTTGTCAGGCAAGTAAGAGGGATCAAGTTCGTGCACACGGCAGAACATCTGTCCGTACTCGCTCTCGCGCAGCCAGTCAAGTTGAGCGTAATGGTCAAGGTCTCTGATATCAAGCATCATATCATGTATCTGCGCACGTACAAGTTTGTTCACCTCACGCTGGGCAGTACGGGGTTTCTGTTTGTACAGTTCGTAATATGCCGCAAGGGATATAGGCGTGCCGAAACGTATCATCACGTCAGCCTGCAGACCGAAATAACTGCTGTAGTGATGTGCCGAAGGCAAAATAACTATGTCATGCTCGAAATTGTCGCGCTCTGCCGTCTGGAATGCCAAACGTGTGTAACCATAAGAAAAATCACCCAGCCAGCGTTTGTCCTGATGTGTTCCCTCCGGGTACATTATCAACCTGTTGCCTTCCAACATCTTACCGCCCGAGATGCGTATTGTCTCCTCGTTGTTCTTCAGATTCTCCTCTCCGTCATAAGCCAGTCGGAAAGCAGGCAACATTCCTAACCACAGAAAAAACTTCGTTATCAATGGATGCCATGAGAACACGTTACCGCGGGCTATGACGAAAGGATGGCTCTTGTTTTCCAGTCCGAGCAGAAGCACTAACGGGTCGTTGGCGCAGTTCTGGTGATTGCTGACAATCATGCAAGGTTTGCCGAGTTCAGGAATATTCTGACGGTCAAGATAATATACGCGTTTGAACATCAAACGTTCGTTCATAAACCGTACATAACTTTTGTAGGCTCTGTAGCCGAGCGTTCCTATGTAAGATTTCTTTTCACTCATATTGTACGTCAATAGTTGTTCTCAACTTTTGCCCGCGGCTATACGCGCCCAATGTTGCACAACCGACAAAGCAGCGTGCAAAGATAATAAAAAAAAACGAACAAGACTACTGAAATTAACAAAAGGAGCAATTTTATTACAAAAAGCGACATTAAATGTAGCAAAATCTGCCCTGCACATTAAAATTCTGCATTAAGGCAGCTCGTGTACGGACATTATATTGCCACGTAACACGGCATTCCCAACCGGGGAGTTGCTTACAAACTAAAGACTACTCATCGAGCTACAGACTCATAAATCTCCACCAGCCGCTGCGCAACCTGACGGTTGTCAAGACCGTCAGTTATTATTTTCTCCCTACCGCATGTTTTGCCATTGAAGGCTATGGCTTTTTGCAGCAATGCCGCCAACTCTTGCGGGTCGCGGCTCTGCGCCACATAGCATCCTTCCACTCCTTCTGTCCGTTCAATTACATCCCCTACATCCACACTCACAATCGGACATCCGCAAGCCATAGCTTCTTTCACCACCTGCGGCGAACCTTCGGTAAAAGAGGTCAACAGAAACGCATCGGCAGCGCACATCAGCAGAGTCACCTGCTCGCGAGTGTATCCGCGCAGTTCCAGCAATTCCGTTTCCGGTTCAAGCATAGCCACCGTTTCTTTAGCCAACGGAGCATTCTTTATTTTGTTCTGAAACGCACCTGCAAACAATATGTACCGCCCGTCAGGTTGAAGGTTCATTCTATGGCGCGCCTCTGGTTTCTCGGTCATTTGTGTATCCGACAAATCTATACCACAAGGTATGAGACTGTATTTGCTACGTGGCGCAACCATATCCAACGTCCTGCGCGAAACGAATATGTTGTGTCGTGACAGGCGCATCGCCATTCGCGACAACGGCCGTACTTGCGGGTCATTGATGTCCGAACCGTGATATGTTGTTACTACGGGTACCTGCCTTTGCAGGTTGGCAAGCAGACCGCTGAGTCCGTAGTGCGCATGAATGATGTCGGGCTTACACTCGCGTATTTTTCTTCGTAAAGCGGGCAAACAGCGCATGTAGCCTGTCAGTCCCCTGCCCTGTACACCGAACCATTCCACTGTCACACCGACATTCTCCAAAGCACGTGCCTGCTCCGTAATGAACGGAGCAAAACCGTTGTTTTTATTGTTGGCTACTACTAAAACCTTCATATATCAGCAGTATGATTCAAAAAACTTATGCCATGCCACGACCACGGAGCTTGATGTAAGCCCAGCCAATGTTGGCAACAAAGATTATTGCCAGCCATATCCAGTACCAGCGTTTCCACTTTGGACGATAATTTGCCACACCATACGCCGCAAACATCAGAAGGAGCGGAAGTGAAGGCATGTGAAAGCGTTCGGATTGAGAAAAGTTGGAAAATACCAACACAAATAGATAACCCAACAAGAATGCCAACGGAAAAACATGAAAACGCCATTCGCCATCCAACAAATTCCGCCGCCAATTATAGGGAACAAAAAGCAACAACATCGCTATAAGAGTGAAAAAGGACATGATATTCTTTACGAAGTTAGCCCCATTATACAATATAATATCCTCTTGACCCGGCACACCCACCAATGTAGGGAAAGGAATTGTAAATATCACTGGTGCAAAGACAGCAGCACTCGCATATCTGGCATACGAGTTTACCCGTGAACGATAGTCGTAGTTGTATGTCTGTGACTGCTGCAACTGCGTCTGCTGTATCTGTTCTATTTCTTCCGTAATACGATTCTGCATCATCAACCCTACAAAACCCAATGCGAGCACAATAATTATAATCCGGCGTCCTATCTTGTTTATACTCGTAAAACGACTCACAGAAAACATCAGCCCCAAGAAGAATGACAAGAGTGCCACTGCCCCTAACACTGTTCGAAACGAAAACAACAAAAGCCCTATTAACACGACCAAGAAAGTCTGACTAAACACGAATTTAGAATTACGCATCAACGCATCCCCACGCTCCACAAACAACACGACAAGAAACACCATTTCGGTTTCCTTCAGATGCTTGCCACAATACAATATCAAGTTTGGCATCAGCATACACAAAATGGCAGCTATGCGGGCAGTGGACTCCCCGAAATGCCGCTGCGCCAGTTTGTACACCAGCACTACCGTCCACGCACCCCACAAAGCCTTAAACAAACGAGCTGCAATGATAGAGTTATCCGTCAAGGCATATACAAACGCCAGATAAATAGGATAACCCGTATCAGAAAAGCCCACATGACTGCCCATTACAGCATCAAGATGGTTGTACAGATGGAAATCGAATTTTCGAATTGCATCTGCAACACCTTTGGCGCATACATGATATATCCATGCATCCGCAGTAGCAAATTCAAAAGGCTGCCCTGTCTGCCACTGATAGAAAAAATAACTGATTACGACATACACCACACGAATAATGAAGGCTGTCCAAAACAAGCGCTTCAAGAAATACTTCGGTGAATAGCGACTCCATAGAAGCGTGAGACCCGACGAATAATAGAAGAAGCCCAATACACTCACCATACCCCACACCCATCCGAACCATGGCATCGGATAGTGACGGAACAACAGTGCCACCGCTACCAGCAACAACGCATAAAGCGCCATCGCCTTGTTCGTGAAATATCTTGGTATGAAGTTATTCATCTGGTAATTCCCGTTTTTTTGCGCCAACTACCTATACATCCGGCCACAAATAACATTCCCTGCGCTCCTAATATACGCTTAAGCCATAGCAAGCGATGACTTTTCAGTGTTTGCGAGTAGTCCAACAAACAAGCCAAAGACAGTATTCTATTCTCAAGCATCTTCCTGTCGTCTGTATTCAGCAAATAGTAGTTATATACCAATGTCACATACAGATATGCCAAATAGCCCAAATAGACCTTGTTCTGCTTTTTCTCCCAATGCGCTTTCCATGTCTCAAGTATCAGGCAAAAGTCTTCTGCATTCTTTGTCCCGAAGCCCATTGATATTGAGCCTTCACGCCTTCTGTAGCAATAATACACACTATTTTCAAAACTCAATGTTCTTACACAAGGCAACAACCGTTGCACCCAATCCATATCCTCGCCCAACAATCCTTTCGTAAACATTATCCCATTCTGCTGCAGTACTTCCCTGCATATCATTTTATAGCAGGCACTCATTGAGAACATGTTTTTCTTGTATAGTCTGCAAAATATATCTTCGGTTGATCCGATGAAGTCATCGGCGGAAAACTTTACCTCTGGCACTGCCGCCTCTCCTTCCCAGAACCTACTGCTGCCAAACATTATCAGGTCTGCATGCGTCTGTTCTGCTTTTCTTACCAGTTGTTCCACGAAATCCGTACTCCCCCATTTGTCATCGGCATCAAGGAAGAGCACATAGACGCCTGTGGCTACTGCCAGACCAGCATTGCGTGCATCTGACAATCCGCCATTCGGTTTGTGTATTACCATTATCCGTTTGTCCTGCGATGCATAATTATCACAGATTACACCTGAATCATCAGTGCTACCATCGTCAACCAATACTACCTGCAAGTGTTGGTAACTTTGCCTAAGCACACAATCCACGCACTCGCATAGATAACGCTCCACATTATACACCGGTATGATTACACTGACTAACATTTCATCAACATAAAAAAAAATCACCATAAATGTTTCAGCCATAATAATGGTTGATACAACAGTGTAAAACACCTATAAATATGGGGGTGAGCCACATTAAACTTATCCTTCCTTGTTAGTTCTAACTTACTCAGTATCTTTTTTACTATCTCATCATTTGTGTTTGCATAAATATATGGCTCCATCATCCCCATCACCACTCTATCAATAAATTTCCTAAAGACTGCATTATGCTGCCTCGCTTCCTCATATTTATCTATATAATACGGGAGAAATTTATCCAAAGGTATTGATTTATTCATTGCCCTGTTTTCTGAATCCTGCACATAGTACATTCCGCACACTTTAGAATTAAACGCGGCCTTACCTTGCAAGAGTAACCGATACGATACATCCAAATCCTCTCCGTATGCGATGCGCTCGTCGTAGCCGCCTATTGCAAGTAGCGCCGACCGTCTGCACACACACACACACACAAAAAAAATGTTGGTTCCATGCCGTTGTGTCCAATAGTTCTCTATATACCCTCTATAATCCGCAGGTTGATGCTGTAATATCTTCTTCTTTCCATCTT
The DNA here is from genome assembly GCA_017479885.1 of Paludibacteraceae bacterium. Classification (GTDB taxonomy): domain Bacteria; phylum Bacteroidota; class Bacteroidia; order Bacteroidales; family Paludibacteraceae; genus Colicola. Next base: position 138,167 of record JAFVBR010000042.1, read on the forward strand.
GCATATATCCCCATCCTAATGCCCACATATCTGCTTCGGGAAAGTCTTGAATCATCTTTGATTGTTCTTCTAAATAGAATGGTTCCCACACATCGTCTGCATCCAAAAATGCGATGTGTTCATATTGTGCTTCTTCTATACCGCGATTGCGGGCGGATGACACACCTCCGTTTGCCTTTCGCACTATCCGAAGTCTGTCGTCTTTTATAGAGCACACCACATCTGCAGACCCGTCTGTCGAACCATCGTCAACCACTATGATTTCAAAATGCGGATAAGTCTGATGCAGCACACTGCGCAAAGTCCGCTCCACAGATTCCTGCTTATTGTATAGTGGTATTACCACAGAAAACTGTATCCTCTCCATACTATTAGGTTTTATTCTTCACTATCCCTCAAATCCATTATGACAATTTTTTATTTAAATGTATCCTAACATTATATAACCGCCTTTCCAATAAAGGTACTGATTTATAATTGTGATTATAATATACCATAGATAACAACGATTGGTCTTGTCTGTGATTTTCCTTGTTACTCCATTCGGGTGCTAATAGCTCTTTTTTGAAAGTCAAATGATACCAATCCGTTATAACTGCCACTGCTTTCTTGTCATTTATATCAAAACCTACTACACCACTTGCCAACATCTGCTTATCTCCATATCCGCAATATTCATCTCCGAACTCATCCAATACTGTAGCGTAAGTCAATGCTGCACAAGTAGTACTGCTATGTGGCGAATAGAAACCATATCTGCTTATCAAATTCCTTTCAGCATCCAATGACCCGCTCAATCCACAACCCGCATCCAACCAGATATATTGCTCCGACAAATTCATCTTCATCGTCTGATAGATGCAATAACTCTTAAATGCGTATGTACTCATATCAGCATAAAACGGTGGCAACTCCTCTCTCGGCAATTCCTTTACCACCCCCCCCATAAACATTCTGATAACCAATTAATTACATCTTCCTTCTGCCTATCATTCAACCCTAAATCCCACACCACTACATTCACATCCTTTTCATGCCGTCTCACCGACTCCAACAGATTGTGCATCATACTCTCATAATACGCTTCATTGGCGCCTGTGATAATAGTCAACTTCTTTTTAGTATGCCACATTCTTGATACCACACCAAAAACTTTTGCTATGTATTTCAAACCTTTCATGCCTCCTTCTCTCTGCTATCTTCGTTCTCTTTCTTCACTATCTGCAGTTCTATATCTCCTAACCTTGCAGCCATCTCCGAAAAACTGCTATAATAAGAACCATATATCTTCTTTGTTCGGGACAATGCATACATCTCCGCCAATGCCTGCTTCACGCCCTCCTTATTTCCCCATCTCCGCAAGTCACCATCTGAAGTAATCATACGCTCACCATAACGCTCCCGCAACGACTCCTTCACCATCTCATCATCGGTCGCTACATAAAACCGCACCTTATCATCCGACACTATCTCTTCATCCATCTTTTCATAAAACCACTCCAACGGACTCTTCTCTATCGACCAAGTGTTGTCAGTTCTGCGAATATGCACTCCTACCATCTTGTCGGTAAAGCCCTTGCACTCGCGCTCCACTCGCTCTTGCATCTCAGGCGTCAACAGGAACCACTCCCTATAATACTCCTGCCCCGATAAAAACTCCGAATAACTGAATATCACATCAATTGCGTTCTGTGTTTCCCACCGCGCATATTTCATCAGTGCCTCATACTCATCCGTGTTCCATACACGGAGCAGAGCAGGCATATGTAAGCGCTCATTTAAAAAACGTCCTATTGGGAAGCGTCTCTCAAGTTTCAATAGCCAACGCCACTTCCTTCCTCCTTCACTCAATCGCCATTCGCTTTTCTTCCACAACTCATTAAACGGACAGGCACACTCCTCGCTGCTTATCCATACTATGCGGCAACCACTATCCCATAGTCGACCAGCATGCATTGCTCGCATGCGGTTTGCCAACCCTCCACATGGTATCAGTATTTTCATCTTAACCTGTTATTACCCTTATATATTCTTTTGTTCTAACAGCATTCTTCAGCATCAGCAGTTTGGCTTGCCACCAATCCTGCGACAGCAAGGGCAGATTGTGTGCGGCATTGCGAGCAAGGTTATACAGCAGTCGCTTTTTTGTACGCCGTTTGTCGGCAGGTGCCGCCAGTTCTCGCTGCAGGCGTTGTGCTATATGCAGTTTGTCCGTTGCATGCCGTATGTTCCTCCCTCCATGCGCTATCGAACCACTTCGCATCCGATAGGAATACAGCACCTCCGACATTGTTTGAACACCTCCGGCCTTGCTCAGCAGCATCGGCACAAACCACTCATCTTCATGCAACAATCCCGGCGGGAAGAGCAAATCATTTGCCTCTATCAATGCCCGTTTCCATAAATAGAAACACGCCGCCGAAGGTCCCCAACCGCGCTCTTCCACAAAAGCCGCCATATAGTCCCAACCTTTGGAAAAACGCTTTGGCGATGAATGGTTGAACAATACATTGGCTTCATACCTGTCGTCTTCTTCAGGATACCATAGTTCGCTGCTGAAAGCCAACACATCCGTATCCGGCAGAGTGTTATTCTCCAAGATCTGCAAAGCAGCAGGCGATGCCAGACAATCATCCGAGTCTAAAAACAACAGCCACTCCCCCTGTGCTGCTGCCATACCCGCATTTCGAGCAGCCGACAAACCCTGATTCGGTTGCGTCAGCACATGAATACGATTGTCTTTTCTTGCATACTCCTGTAGCAGCTGCAGTGAGTCGTCGGTGCTACCGTCGTTCACACAAATCATCTCCCAACCAACATTTGACTGAGCTAACACACTATCTAAACATTTGCTGAGATATAATGCTGTATTATATATCGGTATTACAATACTGAATGTCATTATCTTGTAAAAGCGCACAAAGTTACAAAATGTTTTTGATATATGCAAATGCTGTGCAACGGAGTCATATCGGTACATTTAAGTGATAAAAGATGAAATAAAGAGCGAAGAGTATGCAACCATTGTTTCATGTGGAAGAGTGTTAGAAAGTAAGAAATAAAAAAAGCGGGTGTCTCACGACAGCCGCTTACCCACTATTAAACCAATCCTGATTATGAGGAACAAAATACACAAGGCACACAGTGCTACACACCACCAACACCATTTAGGTATCACCTTCTTCTCCACAACCGTCTCCACCAGTCGCTCACGCTCCTGTACCAACGTGTCAACACGCTCCACATAGCGGTCTTTATACTCTGTACGCCACCGCTCCCTATACACTGTGTCACGAGCAACGCGATACACAATGCTGTCACGAATAACAATACTGTCTTTGCCATACTCCTGTCTCCTTTCTGTTTTAATATCCGAAAGTGCCTCTGTCAGGGTTTGCTGACTTCGGCAACTTGCCGTCAGCACTATCACTATCAGTAATGCAAATGTATATTTCTTCATTTCTCTCTTGTGCTTTTGTCAGCAACTCTGTCAGTTTCTCTTCTTTCCAACGTTCGCCCACGCAGATGCAGCCTTGCGTGTTCTCCACCTTCATGCCTGC